>NZ_FMHZ01000002.1:5788168-6466724 GCF_900090315.1 Micromonospora citrea
CAAACCCGTGCCCCTGATCGCGCGTAATCTCCGGGCGCACCGCGCCGCAGGCTCCGACGCAGCGGATGACACAAGAACCCGAGCGGCAGCCGCGGCCCCGCCGAACGGGCGACCCGCGTCAGGCAGCTGCTCGCGGCGTCCAGATGGGCGGCCATCTCCGACACCGCCTACGACCTGGGCGCGGACCAGCACTACGACCACATCAAGCCAAGGAAGCAGTCTGCACCACCGCAGAGGCGCAGCGCGATCGTGCTCGACAACCACTCCTCGCGCCTGACCACGAGAAAGGACACCCGCACCGGCGACCGGGCCACGGCCGACACCGTCGACACGTCGTACTGGGTGATGACTCTCTGCTATGCCCCGCTGTTGCTGTGGGGTCCGCTGCTCGCGGTGGTGACCTTCGCCTATTACCGGCGCCGCCGCCACGAAACCCGATAGCCGCCACCGAGTATCCCGACCGACCAGTCACTGTCGACCAATCTCCGAAAGGGGCGAACCTTGCGCACCAGAATCACCGCCACGCTAGCCGCACTCACGACGCTCACCGTCGCGGGCGCCATCGGCACCACCACGGCGGCCACCGCCGGCACCGAAACCGGCGAGGCGCCGGCCGGGCCAGACATCGCCAGCGTCACCGGGGCCGCAGACGTACGCCTCACCTACCAGCGCGACGACGACATCCGGTCGTTCGCGTTCGACGCGCACGCCGCCCCCTACACCAACGGTCCGATTCCCACCGCCGATGGTCGGACGTTGCCCGGCGCGCCCAACGACGCGACCGGCACGGTCAAGATCACACACCATGCGGCGCAGTGGGATATCACCTTCACGGCCGAGGGCCGCGTCGACTCCATGGTGACCGCGCCCGGTTACGCGACCCTGACCGCGGTCATCACCACCGTCAGCCCCGGCGGGCCGGACTACTGGATCGGCAAGCGCTTCGGATTCAGCGTCTACGACGCCGGCAAGGACCGCCCCCGCCGCTTTCGCGACCGGGTCGGATTCTCCTGGGAGTTCATGAACATGACCAGGAACGCGAAGGGCGAGTGGGCCGAGTCCGAGGTCGGCACCAGCATGGCGCCCGCCCCGTTCGCACCCGTCGAGGCCGGCGGTTACACGGTCACCCACGCTGACCTGCCACCCGCGCCGAAGGACCGGTCGTAGCGACCCCGACGGTCGTTGTCGACGTGGCGACCTGACCCGAGGTGAGACCTCCGGCGAGGTGTGCGGCGCTGACGCCCACCTCGCCGGAGGTCTCACCGCCTGCCGCAACGCCCGCCTGTCGTGGCGTGGCCCGACCATGTGGTGGTCAGGAAGCGGTACCAGCGGCGCGGTCGCCTGACGTCGACCACGGGGACGGCGCAGCGGTGCGAGCCGTCGGTCATCTGGCGGAGGGCTCACCCGCACCTCGCGGTGTGGTGACTCGCCGGGGCTCGGACGGCTGAGGGCTCATCGCCAACTGAAATACGTTCTAGAAATACGCTCTAGATTCCGGTTAGGCTGACGGTCATGGCGAAGACGGCGGTCGTGACCGGAGCCAATCGCGGCATCGGGTTCGCGGTGGCCACCCAACTGGTGCGACAGGGCTGCCGGGTGGTGCTGGTGACCAGGAACCGGGTGCGGGGCGAACAGGCGGTGGCGGCGCTGGCGGCGTCCCCTGACGGCGCGGGCGGCTCGGCGGAGCTGGTCGTGGGCGACCTGTCGGTGCTGTCGTCCGTCCGGGCCGTCGCGGCCGAGCTGCACGACCGCTGCGAACGAATCGACGTGCTGGTGCACAACGCCGGCGTCTGGCCCACCCGGCTGGTGCGCACCGAGGACGGGTACGAACAGTCGTTCGCGGTCAACCACCTCGCGCCGTTCCTGCTCAACCACCTGCTGGAGGAGCGGCTGGGGAGGGTGGTCCAGGTCAGCGCCGGCCTCTGCGTCAGGGGCAGGGTGGACCTGGACCGTACGCCCCACGGCGAGAACTTCCACCGGATGCGCACCTACTGCGACACCAAGCTCGCGAACCTGCTCACCGTGCCGCTGTTCGCCGAGCACTGGAAGAATGCCGGGGTGACCATCGACGCGGTGCACCCCGGCGTCATCAGGACCGACCTGGGAGATCCCGGCGGCGTGCCCGGCCTGCTGCTCAAGGCGGTCAAGCGCCGGTGGGAAGCCCCGGCGGTCGGCGCGGCGCGGGTCGTGCGCCTGGCGTTCGCGCCCGGCGAGGGGTCCGGCCGCTACTTCGACGGTGACCGTCAGGTGCCGCTCGCGCCCGTGGCGGACGATCCGGTCCTGGCGCGCCGGCTGTGGGATCAAGGGCTGGCGCATGTCGCCTAAGCAGCAGCGGGGCGAGGCGACCGCCGAACGACTGCTGGCCTCGGCGCTGGACGTGTTCGACTCGGCCGGCCAGCCCGGCTTCACGGTCAACGCGGTGACCGCCGCCAGCGGGGTCAGCCTCGGCAGTCTCTACCACCATTTCGGCAGCTTCGACGGGCTGGCCGCGGCGCTGTACAGCCGGTGCATGTCGGCGCTGTTCGACGAGCTGATCGCCGGACTGAGCCGGGCCCGGACCGCCCGCACCGGCGTCCGCGCCATCGTGCTGGCCTACCTGCGCTTCACGGAGGTCAACCCGGCCGCCGCGCGGTTCATCCACGCCTCGGCCTACGCCGGCTACCTCGCCGCACACGCCGAACAGGTGACGGCCGCCAAGGCGCCGTTCATGGCGGCCGTCGCCGACTGGCTGCGTCCCCGCATGGCGGCCGGCGAGATCGCCACCCTGCCGGAGCCGCTGGTCGAAATGCTGCTGATCGGCCCGGTGGCGGAGACCGCGCGCCGGTGGCTCGCCGGCGTACCGGGCATCGACCTCGAGCAGGCGGCCCGCGTGCTGCCCGACCGGGTCTGGCGTTCGCTCGCGGCGGACTGACCGCAGCAGCCGACGGCCGGTCAGACCCTCCACGGCCCGGTGGGGCGGTCGGCCGGGTGGCGGCTCGTCGTCGGACGCGTCTACTGCTTCCCGTGGCGGGAACGGCGGTCAGCGTCCGGAGCCCGTACCCGGCTGAGCGCGTCGCGCCGATCGTCGCGGCGGAGGTGGCCGCCGAGGGCGATTGAGCCTTCGGGTGATCGCCCTGGACATCGACGCCTGGTTCGCGCCACAGCCGCCCTACCGATCAGGCTCGATGGCGTTCATGGAAGCGCCCCAGCCGGCCCGATCGTGACCCGTGCAGCCAGGGCGCAACCTTGGGCGCCGCGACGATCAGGGCGACCGTGAGTGCGGCGATCACCGCCTGCCCGATCCGGCCCGGCGTGACCCCCGGCGCGGTGTCCAGCACGTAGTTGGCGTAACCGTTCGCCGCCGCGTCGCTGCCGAGCACGGCACAGGCGAGCAGCAGCCCTTCGGTCCGGCGCAGTGCCAGCAGCAGCGCCGCGAGCGGGTCGAAGACCGTCAGCGAGGTGAAGTACAGCATCAGCCAGGTGGGGGTGGACGGGCCCGGGCCGCCTGGCCGGACGCCGAGCAGGTCGCCCAGGTGGACGATCCCGCCGTATGTGAGGAGGCAGCCGGCGGCGATCACGACGACCCCTACCCACCCGGGCACGCCGGCCCACCGCCGGTGCGATGTCCGCCTCGCCGCGCCCACCGGCCTCCCGTCTCCGAAAACTGGCCGTGCGCTACGAAACCACCCTGACCACCGCCGCCATCAACCGGTACCCCCGGGGCCTACGAAACACGGGCTGGTAGCGAACCGTCAACTTGTCGCACCGAGCGGTTACGGGCCGGATGGGCTTGGGCCCGACGTGCGGGCTTCTTCCGTCGCTTCCGCTGCCTAATCCCTGGTCGATCAGGGCCCGGCGCCTCTGGCCCCTGCACGAACTGTCCCGTGAGCTGCGGAAACGCTGCCCTGGGCGCCAGTGGCCCAGGGCAGCGTGGCCCCGGATTTCATCCGCGTCGATTCGGCATGGGCGACCGGTGGCGGGCTGCCGCGCATCGTCTCCGCGCCGGAATCCGACCCTGCTCAGCTACTCGCAAGGAGCGGCCGAGGACTCCGCGGGATCCTAGGAGTGGATCCGGACACATGCGGGTGAGATCTGGGTGCCGTCGGTCCATCGCGCCGCAACGCACACGTAGCTGTTGTTGGCGAGGTGCCGGTTGATGTTGAGGCGGACCTGCGTCGTGTCGGAGGGGGTCCCGGGGTCGCCGTGACCACGGTAGTAGATACCGTCGCCCCACACCTCGATCTCCAGGTAGAGGCCGGTCCGGTATCGGATGGTCCCGACGATGTAGTTGACGTAGGTGCCGCTGCCGTTGACGTACACGCAGCGGTCGACCGGGTAGCCCGTGTAGGTGCAGCCGCTCGCGCTGGCAGCTGCCGGCTGGGCGAGCCCGAAGACGCCTGCGATCAGCAGTGTGAGCACAACGAGGATCGAACGGCTTCTCGGCCTCGACCCCGCGCCCCGAAGTGCGGCGTCTGTGATCGGATGTGCCCGCTCGACGAGCATTGCCTTCATGTGAATCTCCCGACCTCGAATGTGGTGGATGACGGTCGGCCCTCGGGTTCGGGGGCCGTGCAGACAGGATCCGCGCTGCTGTCCGGTAGTGGCCGAGGCGTTGCGCACGGTAGTCCGCCGTGCAATAAATGGCCGCGTGGGAGCTGGGAGGAGCACCACGGGCCGCCGTGGCCGCCCGTACCGGGCGGTTGCCGGACCGGCCGACCGGCCGCGCCTGCCGGCGCACCAGCACCGAGTGGGCTGGCTGCTGCGGGTCAACCGGCTGTACGGGCGGAGCGAACGGTGGCTGCGGTCGGCGGCATTCGCCGAGGCGTTCCAGGGCGGCTGCTGGCCCGAGCACGCCAGCCTCTATCAGGTATCCCGCTGGGAGACGGCGGCGGTGCGCGCCCCCTACCTGGCCGTCCGCCGATACGAGGAGCTACTGGACCTGCCGTCGCATCACCTCGTCGCGCTCGTGGACACCATCCACCGTTACACGGCGTCCACCGAGAACGTGTTGCCGGCGCTGGCGCGGGCGCCCGACCGGTCCGCCGCCTCGGGCCGCCTCGACGAGCTCGTGGACCGGGCAGCTTCCTCGACGGCGCTGCTGACCGGCGTCGAGTGGGACGAGCTGACGCGACGGCTGTCGGCCGCGCCGGGGGTGGTGATCAGCCCGCACCGGGCCTGGGCGGACATCGCCGAGCGGCTGCTCAGCGAGACCATCGTCGCCGACGGGATCGCCTGGATGCAGCGGTACGAGGCGCTGAGCCGGCTCCTGGCGCACCCTGTCGGTCAGCAGGCGGCGGTCGCCGCGTGCGCGAGTCTCGCGGCGGACCGCACGAACCAGGTGTTCGTCGAGACGGTGAGCGTGCTGGATGCCAGCGACCATCCCGACGCGAACCGGCACGTGCTCCAGCAGCTCGTTCACCCCACCAACGAACGCGCCCAGTACGGCGCCCTGCGGGCCAGCGTCCGCAAGCTGCGTTTCGGGCATTTCACCGCAGTCGAGATGCCGCGCCTGGTGGCGATCATCCAGGAGCTGACCTTCGACACGACCCGGCGCGACGACCTCCAGCCCTTGGCGGCCGAGCTGCTACGCCGCCTGCCGGACACGATCTCGTCGGCGAGCCGCACCAGGCTGCTGGCGCTGGCCGCCGATCCGATCCTGGACCAGGTGCTCCGTGCCGGTCGGTTGGCCGATCGGGAAGCGAGCCGACGGTTGGTGGCCCGGCTCGCCGGCACGGTGGTAGCGCTGATGCCGCGCGACGTCCCGCAATTCCGCGACGACGTGCTGCCGACCCTGTTGGACGAGATGTTGTTCAGCCCAGTCTTCGACGTCCGGCTACTGGCGGCGATCACGGTCAGCGGAACCCCGTACCGCCGGCCGCTCGCCGCCACGCTCGCCGCGGAGTTGGCCGTCCCGGCGGTGCTGGGCGCATCGGTTGCGCCCGCCATCATCGAGGCGCTGCGAGTGCTCGGCGGGACCGAGCAGCGCGCGGCGATCGAGCGGCTCATCACCGTGAGCGGCGTGCCGGCGCGGGTCACGGTCGCCGCGGCGCAGGCGATCGGGCACGTCGGCGGGCGCAGCGAGGACCGGTTCTGGAGGCAGGCGATCACGTACCACGCGGGGCTGTGGCGGCGTACGCGGCGGCCGGCCAGCGCGGCGGCGCTCAACGGCCTGACCTACGGCCTGGGCATGGCCCGCAACCGGGGCGTGCTGCACCGGCTACGGGCCGACGACCGAATGCCCGAGCAGGTGCGAGCCGCCGCCACATGGTGGCTCAATCTATCGACGGTGGTGTACGAGGGCGCCAACCGATAGGCCTCGCCTCAGCCGGCCCAGCGAGGCGGGCGGGAGTGCGCGGCCTCGGCGCGCTCGTGGTTCTGGTCGATGTGGGAGAGCTCGTCCCGGGGCCAGTACCGGCTCGCTGGGAAGGTCGTCGAGGACCGCTACCGGTTCGGCGTCACCGCGGTGACCCTCGCCGAGACCCTGGCCGTCGTCGACGATCCAAGGGACCGGGCCGCGCGCCAGCAGCAGTCTCTCCGGAGAGCCGGACGAGCGCTCGGCCGCCGCTCGTGGCTCGCCAGCCGACACCGGCCAGCGGTGGTGGCCGGTGTCGGGAAAGTCAGCCGTCCCGGTCGAAGCTGCCCAGCAGGGCGCCCGCGTGGCGGGGCGGGTGACGGTCGGCGTCGTCATGATCCGAGGGTGTGCGAGCGTTCGAGGAGGCGGAGCATCGGCCGATGGAACTCGTCGCGTGGGTCGCGGACGATCCGTCAGCGGTCCGCGTGGCGGACGCCGCGCAGGCGGCCGTACGCCCACGCCGTCAGCGCGATGAGGCCCCAGAGGACGAGGGCCCAGCTCGTCGGTGGAGTCCAGGCCGACAGTGATCCCGCGATGTCCGCCTCGCTCAGCGGGGCGCGCGGCTGCGTCCCCGACAGCGCCAGCGCGGCGAAGCCGGCGGCGACGAGGCCGCACAGCACCGGTACGACGGCACGGCGGAACATGACCGCGGCGAGCAGGGCCGTCGTCAGCCACAGGGACGCCCCGGACAGGAAGGCGGCGGCGGTGGTGGCGCGGTCGACCGGAGACGGTTCCTCGCCGAAGAACGGCGCGGAGGCGACGATCGCCGCGTACCAGGACCACACGGCGCCGGGCAGCGCCAGGACCAGCAGGATCCAGGGCTGCGCCCAGTGGCTTCGTTCGCGGGGAGCGGAAGGCTGTGCGACGGCGCCGTCGTGCCGCCCGCCCTCCTCTGCGCTGGTCATTCCCCGATCATGGTCCGGTACGGCGCGGGCCGCCTGAGTGGCCGTACTCAGCGCGCTCGCCCTCGCGCGCCCGGGGCCGCGCCGCGACACGTCCGGCGGCGGGGGCGCGGGGCCGTGCGCGGCTCGTCGCGCGCGCCGGGGCAGCGGTCGACCCGTGGGCGCTCGCGGCACGTGTCGACGAGCGCCGTCGCCACCCTCAAGGGCTAGAAGATGATCCTGGCCAAACTCCGCTGCAGCCCCCGACCGCGCCATCGCGGTCGTCCGAGCCATCCTCGTCCTACCTGACGTCTCGACCAGCCGAAACCCACGATGAAAGGCGTTCGGTCACACTTCGTGGACCGGAACCCGGAATCGGGATCTGGCTCAGATTTCTTGGCGGTCCCGATTTGGCATGTGGGCCTCGCCCCATCGGATAGGAATCAAGGTCACGGGTCCACACCACGCGGCCTCCTCGTTGTTCAATCGCTGTCGGCGAAGGACTGTCCTCGCTTGGTGATGGGCCGTGTTCCATCCCTGCCGAGGTTGAAGATGGACGATGGTGCCTCTGGGTCCACAATGGGGGATGGCACGGACGTTCCGGGCCGACGTTCGTCCAGTTGCGGAGTGCGGACATCGATCGGGGCCCGGCGAGATCGTCAGGCGGGTGTCAAGCAGAGCCGGCGGGCGCCGCGGTCACCAGGCCGGTCTCGTAGGCGACGATGACGAGTTGCGCCCGGTCACGGGCGTTCAGCTTGGTGAGCAGCCGGCCGATGTGCGATTTCACGGTGGCCATGCTGAGGGTCAGGTGAGTGGCGATGTCGGCATTGGACAGGCCGCGCGCAATCAGCGCCAGGATCTCGCGCTCGCGATCGGTGACCCCGGTCAGCGTGCGATGGAACGAGCGGGACGGCCGGGGCTGGGCACCGAACGCGGCGATGAGCCGCCGGGTGACGCTGGGTGCGAGCAGCGCGTCGCCTGCGGCGACGACGCGGAGGGCGGTGAGCAGGTCGGCGGCGTTGGCGTCCTTGAGCAGGAATCCGCTGGCGCCGGCGCGGAGCGCACCGTAGACGTATTCGTCAACGTCGAAAGTCGTGAGGATGAGCACGCGAACGTCACCGTTCGTGGCGCAAATTTCCTTGGTGGCCTCGATACCTGTCATATCCGGCATGCGAATGTCCATCAGGGCCACGTCGGGGCGCTGGGTCGATGCGAGTTCGACGGCTTCGCGACCGGTCCCGGCCTCGCCGACCACGGTGAAGTCCGGGGTTGTGTCGAGCAGGAGGCGGAGGCTGTCGCGCAACAGCACCTGGTCGTCGGCGATGAGGACGCGGATCGGGTCGGTCACCGCTGGCCACCTTCGACGGGCTGGGCGGTGGGTAGGCGCACGGCCACCGCGAACCCGCCGGACGGGCGTGGCGCGGCGTGCAGGCTACCACCGTAGGCGGAGACGCGTTCACGCATGCCACGCAGGCCGTATCCGGTCGCGTCGGTGGCACCGGACGCGGTGCCGTCGTCGGCCACGTCGACGGTGACCGCGTCTGCGTCGACTGCGACGCTGACCGTGCACCGCGTGGCCTTCGCGTGCCGGATCACGTTGGTCAACGCCTCCTGGACGACGCGGTACACGACGAGCCGGATCCCGGCCGGCAGCGCAGCTTCGCCGACGAGCGTCAGCTCCACCCGGATGCCGGCCTGCTCGGCGCGATCGACCAACGCACGCACGTCGTCGGCGGAACCCACCGGCAGGTCAGGATCGTCGTTGGCGCGGAGCAGGCCCAGCGCGCCGCGCATCTCCACCAGCGCCTCCCGGCCGACGGCCTCGATGACCTCCAGGGCCGTCACACTCTCCTCGGGGCGTGCCGCGGCGACGTGACGGGCGATGCTGGCCTTCATCGCGATCACACTCAGGTTGTGGGCGACCGTGTCATGCAGGTCGCGAGCGATGCGCAGCCGCTCCTCCGCGACCGCACGCGCCGCCCGCTCGTCGGCCAACCGCTCTGTGAGGTGCCGCCGGTGCCGGACCAACCGGCCCACCAGCCAGGGGAGCGTGACCGCCGGCATCGCCACCAGCGGCGCCGACGGCGCCAGAAACGCCAGCACGCCGGCGCCGGCCAGCCCGGCGGCGAGCACGGACCCGGACCGCGTCGCCGGCAGTTTCGCCGCCACCGAGTACTGGGTCAGCGCCACCGCCGCGACCAGGCTCACCGCAGCGTACGGCGGTATCACGTCGTAGCCGAGCGCGGCGACGGACGCGGTGAGCGTCACCAGGGCGGCGATCAGCGACCACCGGTCGCGGACGGCGATCGGCAGGGCGACGGCGCCGATGACCGTCCAGTGCCACCACGGCGGCCGGCCAGCCTCGGTCACCGCGACACCGCACGCCGCGAGCACGGCGAGCGCCGCCATAGCGTCGACGACCTGCCACCGCAACCTGATCACGCCGCAAGGCTATCGGGAGCCAACGGATTTGCCGTCGGACCCGAGGCGGTCATCCTCTGGTACTACGCGAGGCCCGCGGCCCAGCCCAACGCCGATGTCGCCGGTTGGTGTCGTGGTCCGATGTGCCACATGTGGGTGTCGCGGCAGTGTCATCGGCATGATCACAGCGACCCACGGCCGGCGGCACACCACCGCGCAGACCTTCACCTTCCCGGGCCCGTGGCTGGGCGGAACATCCCTCATCGTCGGGCCGATCCTGCTCCTGACCGGCACCCTCGTGCGGCTCGGCGTCCCGTTCTTCTTCCCGCATCAGCTCGCCGCGTACCAGCGGCAACCCGCGCTCATCGGTGCCGCGTACGCGATATTTCTCGCCGGCGTCATCGCGCTGTGGCCGGGCGTCGTCGCGGTCGCGACCCGAATCGGCGAAACCCGGCCCGGCTGGGCGCTGTGGGGCGGCAGCCTGGTGATGTTCGGCCTGTTCGCACGCACCTTCCACTACGGCGTCAACACCTTCGCGTTCTCCCTCGTCAACAGCGCGGGCCTCGACAACGCCACGCGGGCCGTCGAGGCCTACTACGGCTACCGCGAATGGGTCGTCACCAGCCTCAGCCTGTCGCTGGTCTCCGGCTGGGTGGTCCTGGCGGTCGGATGCTTCCTGTCCCGCACCCTCCGCCTGCTGCCGGCCATCGCGTTGGCGCTGATGTCCGGCCTGATGGTCGGAGTTCTCAAGGGCAGCACCTGGGCCTCGGTCGTGGAGGTGACCGGCCTGGTCGTGGCATTCGTTCCACTGGGTGTCAGTCTCCTGCGTGCCGCCGACCGCCCGTCGTCACGGACGCTCCGGCGGGTGTCGCCCCTGCTGCTGCTCTTCATCGCCGGCTCCATCGTGCTCGGCCAGCTCGGTTGACTCCGAGGCGCCTGTGGTGCCGCCACGGGACGGGAACCAACCCGACCGGCGGCCGGGTCACCTGCGGCTCGGCTGCCGTCCGCCGCTCAGCGGTGCCAGCGCAGCGGGCCGGGGCGTACGGACCAGAGCAGCCGGCGCCAGCGGGGACGGGCCGCCCGCAACCCGGTCACGTAGGCGGTCGCGGTGGCGGCGGCCCGGTCGGCCTGTTCCTCAGTCGCGGTGCCGGGCGCGAAGGCGACCTGGTTGATCAGGCCGGCCAGCTCGTCGATGCGGGCGTCCCGGCCGGCGGAAGGGTGGGCCGCCGTCGCGTCGGCGAGGGCGCGGTGGGCCTGGGCGGCGATCTCGGTGGCCGCCAGGTCACCCCCGACCGGCCGGCCGGCCAGGCGCAGCGCGTCGGTGACCTCCCGCCAGGCGCCGGCGATGCGCTGGCCGGGGTCGCCCCGTTCCAGCCGTGCCCGGGTCTGGGACCGGCGCATCAGCAGCAGGACGAGCAGCGCCGCCACCACCAGCAGCAGTGTGCCGCCCGTGCCGCCGCCGACGAGCAGCGCCGTCGACGGCCCGCCGGGGTCGGCCGGTCCGCCCGGCGCGGCCTCGGGCTCCGGCGGTTGCGTGGGCTCGACGGTGGGCTGTGGCACCTCGGACGGGGGCGGCTCCTCAGGCGTCGGGCGGAAGTCCTCCTCCACCGGGCGCGGCTCCTCGTCGGGGCGGGGCAGCGGGTCGAACGGCACCCAGCCGAGCCCGTCGAAGAGGACCTCCGGCCAGGCGTACGCGTCGCCGGCCCGCACGGGCCCGTCGCCGGTGGAGCGGAAGCCGACCACCACCCGGGTGGGCAGCCCGGCCAGCCGGCCCAGCACGGCGAACGCCGCGGCGAACTGTTCGGAGGTGCCGCGCTGGCCGCCGGCGTTGCGGGGGCCGAAGAGGAAGAAGTTCAGGTTCGGGTACGCGTGCCCGCTCGGGGCGTCCGCGACGAGGCGGTAGTGCTCGGCGAGGAACTGCTCCACGGCGGCGGCCCGCGCGTACGAGGCGCCGTTGGACTCGGCGAGCTGGGTGGCGAGGCGGCGCAGCGGATCGGGCACCCCGTCGGCGACGCGCAGCACCCGGGCCACCTCGTCGCCGGCGGGCACGTCGGCGGTGCTCAGCAGGGTCGTGTCGGGCGTCTCGGCGGCCGAGGTCACGGTGTACCGCAGGCCGGGCGTGAGACCTTCGGGCCGGATCAGCGTCCCGGTGGTCGGGTCGTACGCCACCCGCGCCCCGGTCACCTCGCGTGGGGTGGCGACGGCGGGCAGCAGCCGCCCGGTCAGGTCGGCGATCGTGATCTCCTGGCGTACGGTTCGCACGCTGCTGTCCGGGGCGGGCGCGGTCGCCGGCAGGATCCGCCCCGCGTTGCGGTACGTCGCGCCGACCCGCCAGGTCACCCCGTCGTAGTCGCTGAGCACAGCCAGCCGGATCGGCGTGGGACGGCCGTCGGCATCCGGCCCGGCGTCGGCATCCGGGGCGGGCTCGGGCGTCCCGGTCGGCGCCGGTTCGGCCGGCCCGTCGGCGCGCACGTCGAGCAGCTTCTGCCCGGGGTTGAGCGCCCAGCCGGAGATGCGGATGAGCGGGCTCTCGTCCAGCGCCTCCACCTGCGGCGGCTCGACGTAGCGGCGGGGGTCCACCGGCCGGCCGTCGACCCGGCCGGCGAGGGCCGGGCCGAGCAGGGCGGCCAGCGCGACGACCACGGCCAGCCCGGCGGCGGAGGCGGCGGCGAGCCGGGCCCGGACGGCGGCGCGGACCGCCGGCGCCAGCCCGGCGCTCGGGTCACCGGCGGCCGTGACCGGGCCGGCCGCCGGCACCGCCAGGCCGACCGCCGCCACGGCCACGAAGGCCAGCGTGGTCCCGATCGCCGGGTCGGCGTTCGGGCCGACGACGTAGAGCGCGGCGGCGTAGAGCAGCGCCGCCGGCAGATAGCCGAGCAGCACCCGGCCCGCCCGCAGGGCCACCTCCGCGCCGGCGAGCCCGGCCAGCCAGGCGGCGACGAGCGGCACCAGCACCGTGTCCGGGGTCGGCTCGACCGGGATCATCGCGGTCAGCAGCCGGGGGATGCCGTTGGCGGCGGCGTCGGCGGTGATGTCGGCGAGGCCGCCGGGCAGCTCGGCCCGGGTCGCGGCGAGCCGCAGCGACAAGGCCGTCCAGCCGGCCATCGCGGTCACCGAGATCGGCGCGACCAGCCACGACGGCAGCCGGCGGCTGGCCACGCTGACCAGCACCGAGCCCACCGCCGCGCCGAGCACCAGCCGGGTCAGCAGAGGGCCGGCGTAGACCCGGCCGAGGACCGCGCCGGCCAGGCCGATCATCGCGATCAGCGCCAGCGGCACCGGGACCGCCCGCAGCGCCCGCCCCAGCGCCTGCCCCGCCCCGCCGCGGGAGCCGGTTCCGCCGCCGACACCGGCTTCCGGCCCCGCCGGGGCCCCGGGCGCCGTCACCACCGGCGCACCCCGTCCCACTCGGCGGCGAACGCGGCGCCGTCGGGGGCGTCGATCACGACCAGGCCGGCCGTGCCCGCCGGCGCCGGCTCCGTCGCCCCGAAGATCCCGACCACCACCGACGGGTACGCGGCGCGCAGCGCGCCCACCGCACCCAGGTCGTCGCGGCCACCGGGGCCGGTGAGGAAGACCAGCGTGTCGCCGAGCCGCTCGCGCCGCAGCCGGGCGGTCGTGGCGTCGATGACGTCGTCGTCGGCGAGCCGCGCCGCGGCCAGCCGGTCCAGCGGCCCACCGCCGTGCCCGGTGGCGTCGCCGGTCGCGTCCGGCGCGGACGGCTCCGGGTCGGCCATCAGCAGCACCACCGGCAGGTCCTCCCGGTAGGCGGCGGTCACCACCGAGGCGGCGGCCTCGCACGCCGACTCGAACGACTCGGCCACCCCGTCGCGGCGCTCCGGATGGGCGACGGCCCGGTTGTCCAGCAGCACCACGATGCGGGGCAGGCTGGTGTCCACGTTCTCCCGCACCATCAGCTCGCCGACGCGGGCGCTGGTGCGCCAGTGCACCCGCCGCAACTCGTCGCCGACGACGTACTCGCGCAGCGAGTCGAAGGTGATCGAGCCGTGCGGCACCCTGTCGACCCGGCCGTCGAGGCTGCGCCCCGCGCCCGTGGGCACCGCGTGCAGCGGGTGCACGCGCGGATGCACCCAGACCGGCACCGTGCCGCCGTAGGGGCGGGCCAGCGTCACCAGGCCCAGCGGGTCGCGGCGGGTCACCCGCAGCGGCCCGACCGGCACCACCCCGCGGCGGTGGGTCGGCACGTCGTAGCGGACCGTGGTGTCGCGGCCCGGCCGCAGTCGCAGCAGCGGCACCGGGACCGGCCGGTCCCCGCAGCGGTCCTCGGCCACCAGGCTGGCGGCGCGCAGCCGGCCGGTGTTGCGCACGGTCAGCGTCATCGCGGCCGGCTCGCCGCGCGCCACCCGGTCCGGGTCGGCGCTGCGGGTCACCTCCAGCCGGGGCCGCCAGGCCGCCGTCGCCAGGGCGTAGCCGACGGCGATGCCGGCCGCCGCGCCGAGCAGCGTCAGCTCCGGGTACGCGAAGCGGAAGCCGACGCCGAGCAGCACGACGGCGGCGACGAGCAGCCCGACGCCTCGGGCGGTGAGCGCGGACACCGGCGTCGCCGGTCAGCCCTGGACCGGGGCCGGCTGGCCCGAGGGGAGCGGCACCGGCACCGAGGCGACCGCCTGGCGCAGCACCTCGGCGGCGGTCACCCCGCGCACCTGCGCGTCGGGGGTGAGCAGCAGCCGGTGGGCGAAGACGGGCTCGGCCAGCGCCTTGAGGTCCTCCGGCATGATCCAGCCCCGCCCGTCGATGAGCGCGTACGCGCAGGCCGCCCGGGTCAGCGCGATCACGCCCCGGGGGCTGACCCCGACCCGCACCTGGGGATGGTTGCGGGTGGCCGCGGCCAGCCGCACCGCGTACGTGTAGAGGGGCTCGGCGATGTGGACCCGGCGGGCCATGCGGACCATCTCCCCGACGGTGGCCGTGTCGGTGACCGCGGTGAGCGCCTCGGGTGAGCGGACCGTGGCCCCGCGCAGCACCTCCACCTCGACGGCCTCGTCGGGGTAGCCGACGGAGAGCTTCACCAGGAACCGGTCGAGCTGTGCCTCGGGCAGCCGGTAGGTGCCGTCCATCTCCACCGGGTTCTGGGTGGCGACGACCAGGAACGGCTGCGGCACCGGGTGGCGGACGCCGTCGACGGTGACGGTGCGCTCCTCCATCACCTCCAGCAGCGCCGACTGGGTCTTCGGCGACGCCCGGTTGATCTCGTCGGCGATGACGATGTTGGCGAACACCGGCCCCGGGTGGAACTCGAAGCCCCGGGTGGCCTGGTTGAAGATGGTCACCCCGGACACGTCCGACGGGAGCAGGTCCGGGGTGAACTGGATGCGCCGCCACTGCCCCTTGACGGTGGCGGCGATGGCGCGGGCCAGGGTGGTCTTGCCGACCCCGGGCACGTCCTCCAGCAGCACGTGCCCCTGCGCGAAGAGGGCGGTGAGCGCCAACCGGACCACCTGTGGCTTGCCCAGCACCACCGCGTTGACGTTCTCGGCCAGCCGGGCGGCGAGGGCGGCGAAGCCCTGCACCTCCGGCTGGGTGAGCGGTTCTGGGGTGTTCACGGGTGGTGCTCCTCGCCTGGGTGGGTCAGCAGGTGGGCAGGACGTTGATGTTGTCGCCGCCCTCCAGGTTGAGCCACGCCCACGGGATGTAGTTGCGGCCGGAGTATTCGACCTGCACCCACCAGCTGCTCTGCTTCTGGTTGTTGTAGATCCAGGAGTCGACGTTCTCGCCCGACTTCTTGCAGTACGCCTTGAGCCGGGTGCCGGGCTTGGCCCAGCCGACCTGCCGGTCGTTGTCCTGTCGGGGCACGGAGAAGATCTCGTTGCCGTTGCGGCCGTCGACGTCCTTGTTGCAGTAGGTGCGCTGGTCGCCGTCGGGGCCGTTGTTGCAGGTCGCGATGCCGTAGAGGGCGTCGGTGGCCTGGGCGCGGGTGGCGGTGCCCTTGCCGGCGGCGTTGCTGGCGGTGACGGTGAAGGTGTACTTCGTGCCGGGCGTCAGGCCCGTCATCGTGATTCCGGAGCAGTTTCCGGTCTTCGCCGGCTCGCCGGGCGCGCTCAGCGAGCAGGTCGCCCTGCCGCCGCCGGCGTCCACGGTGAACGTCACGGTCGCCGAGGTCGCGGTCGCCGACGAGCCGGTCACGGTGACGCGGGGCTCGGCGACGGTGCGGGCGGTGGCGGTGGCCTCCGGGCCGGCACCGGCCTCGTTGACCGCCTTCACCTTCACGGTGACGTTCTGGCCGTTGCCCAGCCCGTCCACGGTGGCCCGGGTGTCGGTCACCTCGCTGCTGCGCCCGCCCACGTCCACCAGATACTTCGTCACCGGACGGCCGTTGGCCTCCGCCGGCGACCACTGCACCGCCACGGAGCCCGGCCGGTCGGCCACCGTGGTCGCCCGCAGCCCGGCCGGCCGGCCGGGAGCCGCGTACGGCACGACGGTGTTGCTGACCGGGGAGGCCGCCGATCCGGCGCCCCGGTCGTTGACGGCGACGACCGTGAACGCGTACTGCGTGCCGTACTCCAGCTCGCCGGCCGGCACCACCAGTTCCGTCTTGCGGGACTCTCCGGCCGGGGCGTTGGTGCCCGCCGAGGTGGCCGTGACCACGTACTTGGCGATGGTGTTGCCCTGCCCGTTCGCCGCCGGCCAGCGCACCAGCACCGTGCCGTCGGGCCGCTCCTGGGCGGTGACGCTGGCCGGCGGGTCGGGTACCGCGGCCGTCGGCGTCACCGGGTTGCTGGTGCGCGCCGGCCCGTCGCCCTTGGCGTTGACCGCGTGCACCGAGAACCGGTACGTCTCGCCGTTGGTCAGGCCCTTGATCTCCACGGCCCGCTGGTTGGCGCCCACCTGCACCCGCTGGCCGGCGCCCTCCACCACGTACCTGGTGATCTCCGCGCCGTTGGCCGGGGCCGGCCGCCAGCTCACCCGCGCCTGCGCGTTGCCGGCGGCGGCGGTGACGCTGCGCGGCGCGCCCGGCTTGCCCACCTTCGGCTTCTTCGGCGGGGGCGGCGGCGGGGGAGTGGGCGGCGGGTCGCCGCCGAGCACGTCGTTGGCGTACTTGTCGACCTCGCGCACCTGGTGCCTGTCGTCCACCACCCGGGCGGTCGCCGAGTCGGGGGCGTTGATGAACAGGTGGTTCTCCCGCACCTCCAGCTCCAGCGGCCCGGCACCCCGGCTGCGGATGGTGTCGACCAGCCGGCCGCCTGTGTCGAACGCGTAGACGGTGCCCGACGCCTCGTCGGCGCAGTAGAACCGGCCGGCCCACGCCACGGCCGGGCTGAGCCGGTCGCCGGCGCCCGGCACGGTGAACGCGCTCACCTCGCCGCCTTCGCCGACCACGTGCACCCGCCGTTCGCCGGGCACCGTCACGGGCACGGTCGGCCCGCTGGTGCGCGCCGGCAGCGCGCCGGGGGCGCTCATCTTCAACGGCGTCGGTTTGACCTCGCCTCGCCGCACGGTGACCAGCGCGCCAGCCGTGCGGTCGAGCACCGCGACACCGTCGTCCAGGGTGGAGACGACCAACTCGTGGCTGGCGTCGGCGACGTCGTACGTCTCGACCTGCTTCGGGCTCAGGCCGGCCTCGGCGGGGGCCGAGGCGGGCGCGGAGGGCAGCGCGGCGGCGGTGATCGCCGAGACGGTGCCCTCGCTGGGCACCGCGATCCAGAGCCGGCCCTCGCCGTCGAACGATCCGCCGGTGATGCCCGGCGGGTAGCGCACCGGCTCGCCGACCGGCGTCAGGGACCGCGGGTCGAGCTGCCGGACGATGCCCTGCACGGCGTCGACGACGAACGCCGCGTCCTCGTGCAGGGCGACGTTGACCCCGAAGCCCGGGGTGGTGCGGGTGGTCGCGGTGATCTGGAGGGTGGCCAGGTCCAGCGAGCTGACCTGACCGGTGTTCAGGTCCCGCAGGATCAGCAGCCGGTCGGTCTGGGTGACCTGCATCGGGTGCCGGCGGGCGCCCGGGACGCCGACGCGGGTGTCGACGCGTGCGGTGACCCCGTTGACCCGGGCCATCTCGCTGCGCGCGGCGCTCCACAGCCAGGAACTGGCGTCGTGGCTCGCCACCGCGTTGTCCGCCGCGCCGAGGCCG
Organism: Micromonospora citrea; assembly: GCF_900090315.1. Classification (NCBI taxonomy): domain Bacteria; kingdom Bacillati; phylum Actinomycetota; class Actinomycetes; order Micromonosporales; family Micromonosporaceae; genus Micromonospora; species Micromonospora citrea. The sequence goes on from NZ_FMHZ01000002.1 coordinate 5,805,891, forward strand.
AGGACGGTCAGCCCCATGGCGGCCAGCAGCGCGGCCACCGTGCCGATGGTGACCAGCCCGCCCCGGATCCGGCGGTTGCGGGGGCGCGGGGCGCCGGCGGTCACGGCGTCGTCGATGGTGGCCACTACCGGCTGCCTCCCGTGTCGTCCTGGCAGGTGGCGCCCCGTCCGGCGGCGACCCTCCCCTGAGCCGGGTGCCATCATATGGCCCGGCCGGTGGCGGGGGAACCCGCAGTGTCCCGCCGTGGATACCCAGCGTGTGCGCCACGCGCGGTGCTGCCTCAGGTCGCCGGCGTGCCGTTCTCCCGCTCGGTGCAGACCTGCCCGGACGTGGCGAACGTGTCCGTCGAATAGACCGCGAGCACCGTGAAGCAGTAGTCCACCCGCGAGTTCAGCCCGTTGACGGTGTAGCTGGTCTGGCCAGGGTCCACCGTGGCCATCACGCCCAGCTTCTGTCCGGCCCGCCCACCGGCGACCATGAACGGCACGCCGCCGCCGGCCGGATCCGTCCAACGCAGGGTGATCGTCGCCGAGTCGTCCCGCAACGTCAGGTCGGTCGGCGGCGGCCGGTCCGCGCTCGGCGCGCCCGCCGTGGCCGACGCGGCCGCCGGCGAGGCGGGCCCCGACGGCGGCGCGGCTTCCCGGCTCAGCAGCAGCACGCCCACCCCGACGAGCGCCACGAGCGCCAGGAGCACGACCACCACGGCGACGATCATCACCGTCCGGCTGCGGCCGGGCTCCTCGGGCTCTCCGAGCATCGGGTACGCCGGCGGCGGCGGGACGACCGGCCATTGGCGGAATGCTTCGGGCGCGTCGTGTCGGGGCAACGCCGTCATCGGGAACGTCTCGATGTCGGGATGCGCCGGCGCCTGGTCGTGGCCCTCCTGCCGCTCCTGCTCCTGCGCCGGCTCCGGCCCGCCCACGACATTCTGGTGGTAGGCGCCGTCGTGGTTGTGCTCGCCGCCGGTGGTGGTCGGCTCGGTCAGCGCCTGCGGGGGCGCCGTGCTGCTCCACGGTGGCGCGGTCATGCTCCACGGCGGCGCGGCCGCCCCGCTGACGGGCTGCGGCGGCGCGCTGACCGGCCGGGCCGACCCGACGGCTGCGCTGGCCGGTGGGGCGCTGACCGGTGGCGTGGGCGGCGTGCTGACCGGTGGTGCGCTGACCGAGGGCTCGGGCGTGCCGGCCGATCTGGTCGGCGCGGGCGTGTGCGACGCCGGGGCGGCGTGCGCCGGCGATGCGGCGGTGGCCGGCGAGAGCGTCCCAGGCGGCGGAGGACTCACCGGGGCGCCGCTGTCCGCGCCGGGCTGCGGCGTGCCGCCCGCGCGGGCGATCTCCTCGGCGAGCAGGGGCTCGATCTGCCGTACCTGGATCGTCGGCTCGTCCCACCCAGGACCGGACCGCGCCGGCCGTTCCGGCGTCTCCGGCTGGTCGGAAGCGGCCGCGTCCGTCGCGGGGGACCGGCGCGACTCGGTCGCCGCTGCCGAGGTGGCCGCCTCGGCGGGTGCCGGCGGCGGAGAGGCCGCGATGGCGGGCGACGACGGCGCGGCGGCGGGCGACGACGGCGCGGCGCGACGGGTGTCGGGCGTCGGTGGCACGGACGCCCCGCCGGCCGGCTGCGCCGGGTCGGGGTTGGCGGGCGGCCCCACGTGTCGCGGGACGGAGGCATCCGGCGGCACGGGCGGGCCCGACACCACGGGGGCGGCCGGCGGTGCCGCGTGTCGGGGCGGGGACGACCCGGCGGGCGGCGCCTCGCTCGTCGGCACGGCGGGGAAGGACGACACGGGGGACTCCGCCGCGGGCGGGGCTGGTGGTGGCGGAGCGGCCCTGTCGGTCGGGGTGGGCGCGGCAGTGCCCTGCGTCGCCGGCGTGGCGGGACGCGACGGGCCCTGCGGGGCCGGCGGCGGCGTCGGGGTCGCGAAGGGCTGGCCGGGCGCCGGTGCCCACGGAGACGACGGGGCCGTGGCGCCGGGGCGCTGCGCGGGTACGACCGGTGGCGGCACCACGGGCGGCGGCGGGATCTGTTGTGCCGGAGGGTCCGGTGGGCCGGCCGGTCCGGCCCCGGTGGTGTGCGGCGGGGCGGGCGGCGTCGGGACCCGGGCGTGGGCGGAATGCGGCAGGTCCGGCACCGCGGGCGGTGCCGGCGGGGCCCAGGCGGAAGGCGGCGGCGCTGGTGGCGTCGGGGCGGCGGGCTGCTGCGGCGGGTACGGGGGCGTCGCGGTGTGCGGCGGAGCCGGGACGCCCCGCTGGGGTGGAACGACCGGCGGAGGCGGGACCGGAGGGGCGTGCGGCGGGGCAGGCGGGCCGCTGACGACGTGCGGTGGGATCGGCTGCGCGCCCGGCGGCTGGGCGATCGGTCGCTGCGGCGGGCTGGCGACCGTGGCCGGCTCGTGGGGCCGCCAGGCCGTGGAGAGAACCGACAGTGACATCGTCGGTTCGGATAGTGCCGGCATGCTCGGTTGGCTGCCCGGCTGGGGGGCGGGAGCGGCGTCGCCGAGATACTGCCGGGCCGTACGTACCGCCGGGTGGTCGGCGCCGAGCGCGGCAGGCCCGAGTGCGGCGACGCGGGTGTAGTTGCGGCGGGCCTCGTGCCGGTTGCCCAGTTCGTCTGCCACCGCTGCCAGCTCGAAGGAGAGCGCCAGCATCAGCGGGTCGGCGTGTGGCCAGCTCCGCTCGCCGGCGGCGAACGCCTCCTCCAGCACCCGGCGGGCGGTGCCCGGTTCGTCCGCCTCACGGTGCAGGCGGGCCAGCAGGTGTGCGGTGCTCAGCACGTCCGGGTGATCCAAGCCGTACGGCGGCCGGGCGGACCCGACGGCGTCGGCGAGCAGCTGACGGGCGGCGGTGAGATCGCCCGCGGCGCGCAGGGCGAGGGCCCGATGCTGAACGGCGGCCAGGGGAGAGGGTTGGGACACGTGGCCATGCTGCCGGGTCGGGGTGGCCGAACGCTACCCGGGCCCGCCGGCTACCGGCGGACGGACGGTCCGCGGACCCGTCCCGACCTGCACGGACCTACCTGCCGGAAGCCGATGTGCATGATCCACCCGGGGCGTGTACAGTAACTCCCCGTGCGGCCCGCCGGGGCCGGCCGAGCCGGTGAGTCGATCACCTCGGCCGACACGGTAGGCTGAACGAGTAAGTCCGGGTGGCGGAATGGCAGACGCGCTAGCTTGAGGTGCTAGTGCCCGTATAGGGCGTGGGGGTTCAAGTCCCCCCTCGGACACCAATCAGACCAGGCAGTGACAAGGCCGTTGAGCTGGCATTACTCAGCTCAGCGGCCTTGAGTGTTTTCGGGATACTGCCCGCCTGGGGATCACCTGGGTCTCACCGGCTCGGAGTCGCGCCGTTCGCGTCAGCGGGAGGCGCGATCTTGTCCTGACCCGTCGAGACGGTTACGGTCCCACTGTTGCGCATATAGCTGCGCGGCTGGCGGCAGAGCCCGCGACGGGTCGAGGCCGCCTGTTCACGTGGAGGAACAGTGGCGCAGATCGAGAAGAGGACCGCGAAGAGCGGCACCCGTTGGCGGGTGAAGTGGCGTACCGGCGGCGGACGCGACGGCCAGTGGAACGTCGAGACGTTCGACTTCCAGGTGGACGCGAAGCGGTTCAAGGCGCTGGTGGACGCCAACGGCAACCACCGGCCCACGCCGCAGCAGCTGGCCGAGCACGGCTTCGTCGAGCTCCTTCCCGCCGGCGTGGCCGCCGCCCCGGCGCCCGAGCCCGCCGCGGCGGTGCTGACGTTCCGGGCGTACGCCGAGGAGTGGCTGGGCACGCTGGTGAAGCCGCACCCGGAGACGGTGCGCAAGTACCGGGAGCGCCTGGAGAAGCACGTCTTCCCGCGGCTCGGCGACCGGCCGATCGCCGAGATCACCCGGCGGGAGATGCGCGAGTGGCAGCAGGGCCTGCGCGACGCCGGCCTGTCGGCGAAGACGATCGCCAACATCCGGGGCGAGTCCGTGGTCCCGGTCTTCAAGGCGGCGTGCCGGCCGGGCGAGGACGGCGAGCCCGCCGTGCGGACGGCCAACCCGATGGACGGGCTGCCGCTGCCGGAGGGCCCGCGCGCCGAGCGGGACATCCTGGAGAGCCCGGACGAGGCCCGGCTGTTCCTCGAGGCGGCGTACGCGGTCGACCCGGAGGCGGCGGACCTGCTGCTGTGCAAGCTGTCGACGGGGCTGCGCTGGGGTGAGGTGTCGGCGCTGCCGCCCCGGGCCGTCAACGTCGTGCGGGGCACGGTGTCCATCGTGCAGGTCCTGCGGAAGGTGAACCGGCGGTGGGTGGTCGAGCCCAAGCCGAAGACGAAGCAGGGCTACCGGGAGGTGCCGCTGACCGCCGCGGTGGCGCGGATGGTCGCCGAGCGGTGCGCGGCCGCCAGCCGCGACCCGGGCCGGCAGTTCGTGTTCGTGGCGCCGCGCGGCAACCACTGGCGGTACGAGGACTTCTACACGGACCGGTGGGTGAAGATCCGCGACCTGGCGCGGGAGAAGGGCCTGCCGCGCCGGATGACGATGCACGGGTTGCGGCACTCGCTGCTGACGCTGCTGGCCACCGAGGGCGTCGACCTCGCGGCGCTGCGGACGATGGCCGGGCACGCCAGCGTGACGACGACGATGAACGTGTACGTGCACGCGACCCGGCGGCACCACGAGCCGGTGCGGCAGATCGTCGGGAGCTTCCTCTGCGTCGACGAACTGACGACCGCGGGCGGCAGGCCAACCCGCATGGCAGCGCGGGTGGTGCAGGCTCCAGTTGATAGCTGAGCTTCGTGATAGTCCGTCCGCCTCCCCCGACGGGGAGGCGGACGGATGCCATGCCAGCGCAGCGATAGCAGTACCGCCCGCTCCCGGACGTTGAGGCAGGCAAAGATCAGGTCCCTGCGGGGAGGAGACCCTGAAAGGGATCGTCGTGCGGAATGTCGTCGGTCCAGAACCCATAGCGGTGTTCGAGTACCTGCATGACGGGGTCGGCGGACGTGTCTCCATGATGGAGAACCAGTCCCCAGCGTCGTAGGCTGCTCACGGCCGCCATGTGGATTCTGTGCATCATGACGTCGCGGGAGATCTCTGCCGGAGAAACGCGCGGGTCGTCTGGTCCCTCTTCCCTCAACGCCTCGTCGAAGACAGCCTCCCGAAGCTGTCCCAACCGTTCTGCAGTGAGCGGCCCGTAACGGGCTTCTATGCGGTGGTTGACAGTCAGGTTCATCACGACGGTGAGCAGGTGCCAGTCCTTCCAGCCTTCATCGCGCAGGCTGTTGAACAGATCCCGCACTCGCTCATCTTGCAGTAGCGCCGGCAGAGTGTGGCGGATGGGTATGGGCAAAACCTCGTAGCGCTCCGCCAGGATCGCCTGGGCCTTCTCGACGCTATAACCCGGACCCGGGTCCGAGCGCGGTTCGAGGTGCGGTGAGCCGCCTCGTGGAGTCGTGCGTTCGCCATGGACGAGAGGGCGATAGCGGGCGTCGGCGAGAGGTGGGATGGGTTGTGTCCGGAATCGCGCCAGTTCGTGGTAGGGGCGACCGACTTCCAGGTTCTGGAACAGTCCGTTGCGGGCTGCCTGGTCCATGAGTTGGCTGAACGGTTCCCGGTCGAGTAGCGAGTTGCCGAGCAGGACCTGGAACGCCAGATGTAGGACGCCTTGGCGTATTCGTTGCTCGTCGTCTGCCTCGTCTTGCGGTTCGGCGGGCAGGAATAGCAGCCACAGGCGCCGGCCTCCGTCGACGCGGGTCATGTAGGTGTCGGTCGGTCGTCGATCGGCCGGGTAGGTGCGGATCTCGATGTCGACGTCTTGTGGAATGATCGTTGGGTCGAGGGAGGCGAACTCCACGAGCAGGATCTGCAGGGTCGATGTGAAGTCCTCGATCGCCAGCACGATGTTCTGCTCGTTGCGCCCGTGGATGGTCCAGACCACCCCCAGCGCGCGGAAGACGATGGTGCGCTCTGGGCCGACGTCGCTGAACGGTGCGCCGGCCTTCTCGGACAGCCAGTCCAGCCACTCCTGCTCGTTGTATGACACCCTTGCCGACCACGCATCGACGCCGGTTCGGACGAGGGGAGTCAAGTGGCCTCGGTCGAGGATGTCCCAAAAGGCTGTTTCGAAGTTCGGGCGGGTCTGACGCGCTACGAGGCCGGTGTACACCTGGTACTGCACGGCCTCTGACACGTAGGTGTGGCGGTCGAGATTTGCAGGATCGGGTGCGTAGGCGAGGTGGGCGAGGCTGGCGATCGACGCCAGGTCCGCGGAGGCGATCCAAGCCCCGACCAGGTGGTCCTGGTTTGCCGCCGAGAACAGTGCCATCGGAAGGAACTCACGGTCGGACGGATCGAGGCTGTTGTGTGCGATAGCGGCCATGGCCAACGCGTACTTCTTGGCAGCGAGGTACATGCCCAGGGCGCAGTAGATATCCACGATGTTGGCCATCGCCCGTAGCGCGCCGTAGAGGGTGTCACCATGGAACCAGTTGACCTTGGCCTGGTGGAACTCTCTCAGGGCGTCAAGCAGACGGCCGGCCTTTTGCAGGGCAGTAGCTCGCTGGCGGCATTTGTCGCCGACCGCGGCGTCACCCTCCTGCCGCTTGACGGCATCGTCCAGCCCGTCGCACACCCGCCGGTATAGCGGATGGTCGCGCAGGGTGGGCGCGAGGATGTCGATGACGGCGCTGAATGATTCGATCGGGTAGCCGCGTGCGTCGGGAAGTAGTTCGGCGAGTTCGAGCAGCCGCCGCATGCCGTCGTCGAGGTCCACCACGGGTGCCGCGTCGAGATGTTGCTGGAGCGCACCCTCGTGGATCGCTTCCATCAATGCTTCGTACTGCTGGTCGAGCTCGGCGAGGGTCGCGCTGCCGCGGACCTCGGCGCCGGTGTAGTCGACGTGCAGCGCCAGGTGGGCGGCGGCCTGCAGCAGACCTGCTCGGGTGTTAGGTCCCCAGTCCCGTTCGAGGAGCTGGTCGACGTGGCGACGTTGCTGCGGTATCCAGGTCAAGATCTCGGGCAGTGGGATGTCGGTGTGGTTGAGCGCGGCCGCTGTGGTGCAGACCTGGACGAGGACGCTCGCGTTGAACAGGATGGTCGGGTCGTCGCTCAGTTCGATCTCCGCCATGAACCGGCGGATCAACGGCTCCGCAGGTCGAAGATCCGCCTTCCCCCGGCTTCGCGCCGCGACGATCTCGTAGACAGCGTGCAGCCGCACATCGGCGTCTGCGCTGTGCTCGGCGAGCCGGGTCATGAGAGTCAGCCACCCATCGAGGTCCACTCGTGTCGGCCCCGGTGGTATGGCGTGTCTCAGCCCGTGGCGCAAGTCGAACATGTCGCCCAGGTTGGACGGGGTCCGGTGCGGCTCCTGCCAGTACTCGCGGAGTTCGACGTACCAGTCGGGAAGGTCCGGCTCGGGCTCATCAGCCTGGCGAGGTGCCAGCTCGGCCGGCAGGTGCAGGTATTCCTGGGCGATCCAGTACAGGTCTGGCTCGGCAAGCCACTCCGCCAGCCCGAACCCGTCAATGATCTCCAACCCGACGTTGTACTGCTCCAGCGCCCAGGCTTCTACCTTCTTGCGCAGACCCACGGGTACTTCCGCCACGGCGAAGATGTAGATCCGGTCGACGTGGGTTCCCTGCGTACAGATGGCCGCGATGTCGCTCTCAAACTTCGCCCGCAGCTTGTCCCGTTGAATGGTGCAGGCGAAGGCGACGACGTCCCGAGACGCCAACGCCAGAAAGCCCAGGGCGAACGGCAACTCCTCTACCAGGTAGGTGCGGAACGTCTCAAAGTCTCTGCCCTGGTCTCCACCAGCGGAAACCGGGCCGGTGGCGGGCAGAACGTTGCTGGCGATCCGCCGCTTGGCCACGTGGCGACACACGTGCTCGAACGAATGATGCGCGTTCTCTCCCGCCAGGAGGCTCAAGCTGACCCTGATCATCTGCGCTCTCTCGACCGGAGTAGCCACCACGCCTCACCTCACGCCTAGCCCAGTCCGTCGCATCCTGCCACCCTCTGTCGAGTTCGCCATGGACATGCAGGCCAGACCTGTGCGGGCTGCGCCAACACGGCTGCAAGGGTCCTGTCGATCTTGCACCAGTTCATCCGTTCAATGCCGACGGATGAACGCGCGCCCGGCGAGGGCGAACAAGGACAGGCTGATCGTCGCGACGAACACGCGCACCGTCGGGTCGAAGTTCAGAGCTGAGCCGAGATCGCGGGAGACATGCGTGCCGATGAAGGTCGGCACCGCGCTCCATACTGTATCTGCGAGCAGAAGCATCGCGGTGATCGCGATGAAGCCGGCGAGCAGGCACTGGCGCACGTACCGACCGGATTGCTTGCTGCGTACCCACAGCCGGGCAAGCGTCGACGTGGGCGGCCTGCGCCAACTGCCATGTCGTACCCAGGCGTCCTCCTGCTCGTCGAGGGAGTAGCGATTGACGATCGCCAGGATCAGCTTGTAGGTCCGCATGAGCAGGGCGAACGTCGACGGGGTGCCGAACGCCCACGAGCGCTGTAGCTCCCTCGCCTCCGCGCGGATCCGGCCGGCCCATCCGCGCAACTGCCGATCGGTGACGTCGACACCGGTTCGATTCACGCGATGCCACGCGAGCTCGAACCTGGTAGCGGCGCGGTCAAGTTCCGCCACAGCATGGCGCCGGTGCTCTGGCGCAAACTCGACACGGTCGCTGAACTGGAGGAGAGCGGCGACCATTGCCACGTCAGGGCGCGCCCAGTGGTTCCGCTCGACGCGCCACGCAAGCACGAGCGGCCACATCGCGCCGACAAACAATGCAGCAGCCGCGAACGCTAGTCCCACCAGGACCTCGTACCACCGTGTTGCGTGGATCGTGGGAACGGCCGACGCCACGACGCACGCCACGGCTGAGGCTGCGGCGCCGATGGCCGCCATGCGGGCCGAAATGGCGAAGCTCGAAACCGTGATCGCGAACCAGCAGCCGAAGATCAGGCAGGCGGCGAAGGCCGCCAGCCTGTGGGTCGCAGAACCATCGACGATCACGAGCGTTGCAATGGCGGCCACAGCCACGTTGATCTTAAGCGCTAGTGGCTGCGGCCTGCTCAACCGGTCCTGCGCGAGGTCGAGCCGGTCCTGCGCGAGGTTGGCGGCCCGTACCGTGGGCAAGGCCGACTCGGGGGGGTCATCGTCGACGTAACCCCAGAAATGGTCGTAGATATCAAAAAAGCCGCTCTGTCTCTCGTTCTCGCGCTTCCTGCTCCGGTTGGCCAGTGCAATCCCTTCGATTCTCTCGCCGCGGAGGATCCACCATGGTGCTCGATCACGCAGGTCATCGGGCTCATCGGCGGGCAGCGGCTCGCTAACGCCCGACCCGTCGGCGTCGTCCTGCGTGCCGATGGGTTCGTCATCCCTGAACGGCACGGCGTCATCGGCGTCATCCTCTTCGCCGCCGATGTTCCTCGGCACCGCTACCGATTCGGGCGGGGCGGCCGCCCACCTTCGCGGCTCAGGTCGGAATCGAGGTACTGCCTCATCGTCCACGCGATCACCACCAGGTCGCGAATGTGTTTCCATCCAGTACCACACCACGGCAAGACCGTGCCGGCCGTGGGGTCCCGGTCCAGGCCGTAGTTACCGCGCCAGAGGACGCCTATCACTTCGGCGAGCGGCGGTCCCGGCGCGGACGGCGAGCCAGAGATGGGGCTGGGGTGCCGTGCCGTCCGGTGGGACCGACCCTCCTAGGACGGTCTAGGGGGTGTGGCGCGGGGCGGGGCCTCCAGCTGCCGGCATCGGGCCAGCAGTCACCGATGAGTGCGTGGCGCGACCATCCTGGACGCCCATCACCATCAGCGCCGCGCCGTGGCGGGTGCCGGCTTGTAGGCGGCGGCCAGGTCTTCGTCGGTGAAGCGGACCTTGCGGCCGAGCCGGTGGCAGGGGATGCGGCCCTTGGACACCCAGCGCCGGAGGGTGGTCTCCGCGATGCGCAGCTTCGCCGCGGCCTCGGCGTAGGTGTAGTCCCTGGCCACCTCGTCCTCCTCCTGCCCTCCGGCGCTGATGTGCGGTCACTGTAGACCATTGCGGCCCGATAGATCTACGGTGGGCTACGCCGCGCCACGGTGAGATCGGAGGCGTACAGTCCCTCTCGCCGACGGCCAGGTGTACGGCTACTATCCGGTACTGCGCGTGCATTGCACGCCGTGCGCTGGAAGTGCTGTTGGCTGGCACGCCGCCGTTCCACGGTGGAGGCCCAGGTTCGAGTCCTGGCCGGCGCTCGACGCCCGGCCACAGGGGAAGGTGGTGAGCGGCGTGTTCCACGGCAGCATCCCGGCTGACCTGCGCTCGATCATCTACGAGCACGCGGAGTCTTGGCCGGACACCGACCTGTACGTCGGCTGCTCGGGGAACTTCACGATTGAGCGGACGCTGCACAGCCGGCCCGGCGAGGGCCGGGCGATCCACGGCAACGACGTCCAGGCGTACAGCTCGGCGCTCGGCTGGTGGCTCGCCGGCCGCGAGCTGGACTACCGGCTCAAGGAGGAGCACGCCGAGGAGCTGGCCTGGCTGGAGCCGTACCTGGCCACGTCGACGGACACCCTCGCCACGCTGATGCTCGGCACCCGGTTCCTCCAGTACGTCGGCCGGCAGGGCGTCTACTACGAGCGGATGGTCCGGGCGACCGTCGGCCAGTTCCCGTCGATGCACGCCAAGACGGTGGCGAAGCTGAACGCGCTGACCCTGCGCCTGGCCGACTACTACTGCGGGGACGTGCGGGACTACCTGCGCGACGTCGTGCCGGCCGACGCGCCGGTGGCCATGTTCCCGCCGTTCTACGCCGGGGACTACGAGGCGCAGTTCGCCGGCATCGACGAGTTCTTCGACTGGCCGGCGCCGAGCTACGACCTGCTGGACGAGGACGGCAAGGAGGAGATCATCGGGGCGGTGCTCGACCGCCCCCACTGGATCCTCGGCCTGCACATCGCCCGCGACGAGCTGCGCCCCTGGCTGCGCGGCGTCGTCCAGACGTCCAACCGCGGCATGCCGATCTACGTGTACGCCAGCTCCGGAGCCCGCCGGGTGGTCGCGCCCGCCCAGCAGGTCGCGCCGATCCTGCTGCCGAAGATCGGGCCCGACGAGGACCTGGGCGACCGCATGGCGATCCACGTGCTGACCGGCGGCCAGTTCTCGGCAGTGCGGTCGCAGTTCATGAGCAAGACGATCCTGCCCGGGTCGCCGCTGCTGGCGTGCGCGGTGAGCGTCGACCGGAAGCTGATCGGGGCGTTCGCGTACCTGCCGCCGAAGTTCGACCCGAGCACCGCGTACCTGATGAGCGACTTCCCGGTGTCGTGGACCCGGTACCGGCGGCTGGCGAAGCTGATCGTGATGGCGGCCGCCAGCCGCGAGGCGCAGCTGCTGTTGCAGCGGTCCCTGTCGAAGCGGCTGACCGGCTGGTCGACCACGGCGTTCACCGACCGGCCGAACAGCGCGAAGTACGGCCGGGGCATCCCCGGCGTGAAGTTGCAGAAGCGCAGCGAGCCGGCCGCCGACGGCATCCACCGCTACCAGCTCCAGTACGGCGGCCCACTGGGTGACTGGACCCTGCAAGAGGCGCTGGCGGAGTGGAAGCGCCGCCACGGGAAGGACGAGCGACGATGAGCGACGAGCACCGCGGCGACCCGCCGGCCGCCGAGCAGCCGGGCTGCCCGAAGACGCTGTGGGACGGCATGACGCCCTACCAGTGCGACGAGGGCGCCGAGACGGGCGTCTGCCCCACCCACGGCCGGTTCCGGATGCCGCCGCCGTCGGCGGACCCGGACAAGCCGTGCCAGCACGTCGACATGCACCTGGACGCCGACGTGCAGCGGCTGACCGCCTCCGACGACGACCCCACGGTGGTGGCGTACATCGTGGAGCTCTCGATCTGCTGCCTCGGCTGCCAGGAGCGGTTCCGGTGGACGGGCGTGCCCGCCGGGATGATGCCGAACCGGCCCGCCTGCTCGGCCGACGAGTTCGTGCTGCACGCGCCGATCCGGCCGGCGAGCGCCGACCCGGACTTCGGCCTCGGCATCCCCGGGTTCGCCATCCAGTACCGGGCGGGAGGCGGGCGGTGAGCGACGTCGACGAGCTGCCCCTGGACCCGCGGCTGATGACCGTCCGGCCGCAGGACCTGACGCTGCTGGAAGTCAACGCGCGGTACATGCGCAAGGAGCAGTACGACCGCCTGGTGGCGAACATCAAGCGGGACGGCTGCCTGACGAGCGTGCCGCTGGTGTGGCACGACGTCGACGGCGACCGGAAGGTGGTGCTGTCCGGCAACCACCGGGTCACCGCCTCGATCGACGCCGGCCTCACCGAGATCACGGTGATGGTGGTGCAGCAGAAGCTGACCCGCGCCCGGCAGGTCGCCTTGCAGCTGTCGCACAACGCGATCGCCGGCGAGGACGACCCGGCCACGTTGAAGCACCTGTACGAGGAGCTGGACGACGTGGACTGGCGGGCCTACTCGGGCCTGGACGACAAGCAGCTCGACCTGCTCGCGCAGGTCGACCTGGAGGGCCTGTCCGAGGCGAACCTGGACTTCGCCACGGTGCAGCTGGTGTTCCTGCCGCACGAGCTGGAGGCGGCCCGCGCCAGCTTCGACGAGGCGCGGAAGCTCACCCAGGCGGACGCCCGCTGGCTCGCCGGGTACGGCGACTACGAGACCACCCTGGACGCGCTCGCGACGGCCCACGGCGCCCACAACGTCGGCAACGTGGCCACCGCGCTCGGCCTCATCCTCGCCGTGTTCGAGCGGCACCTCGGCGAGCTGCGCGACGGCGTGTGGCTCGACGAGGAGAGCGGCGAGCCGATCGGGCACGCGCACCGCCTGGTGCCGATCGAGACGGTGCTGGAGACGCGCTCCATGCCGGCCGACGCGGCGGCGGTGCTGCACCGCGCCGTCGACAAGCTGGTCCGCTCGGGCGAGGTGCCCGCTGACCAGCGGTGGCGGGCGCTGGAGCTGCTGGCCGCGGACTACCTCGCCGGATGAGCGGCCGGCTGCCCCGGTCGACGAAGGTGATCGCCGCCGTCTACCTGGTGGTGATCGTCGGCGGGCTGATAGCCGGCTGCATCGGGCACTGGCCCTTCTGAGCCCCGCCCCTCGACTCCCGGCCGGCAGACCGCCGGCCGGTGCCCCGGCCGCAGTTACCCACTGCGGCCCGACCCCTGGAGGAAGAGATGACCGGACCCGCCCAGAGCGGCGAGGACCTGTACGCCGGCCTCGACGAGCGCCAGCGGTACGAGCTGGACCGGCGGTGCGACTACCACCCGCCCGTCGACCTGGCGACCGCCGAGGCCCACCAGGCGTGGCGGCGAACGATCAAGGGCGCGATGGCGCAGGCCATGCGCAGCCTGCCCGCCGGGCGGGAGACGTCGATGGTGCTGTCCGCTTTGGACGACGCCCTGATGTACGGCAACGCGGCGATCGCCCGGCCGCCCATGAGCGGGGGACGCAAGGGCGGGCACTGAGACGTGGGCGGCCCGGCGCTGCACCCGCCGGGCCGCCCGCCTAGCAGCACGAGGAGGTGACCATGAGCGAACCGGAGGTGCTGGCCTGGGACCGGCAGCGCAGCGAGCCCGAGCGGGCGTACGGGTACTTCGCCCTGTACCGCGACCTGGGCCGCGCCCGCACCGTCGCGAAGGTCGCCGAGCAGGTCAACAAAAGCCGGGACTACCTCCACAAGCTGGCGACGACGTGGAAGTGGGTGCAGCGGGCTGCGGCGTGGGACCGGGAAGAGGACCGGCTGTACGCCGAGGGCCTGGCCGAGCAGCGGCGCGACATGGCCCGCCGGCACGCGCGAATCGCGTCGGCGTTGCAGGGGAAGCTCGTCACCCGGTTGCAGAACCTCGACGCGTCGAAGCTGACCCCAGGCGATATCGCCCGCTGGCTGGAGGTGTCGACCCGCGTCGAGCGGCTGGCCCTGGGCCTGCCCGACTCCACGACGGCGCACACCGGCCCGGACGGCGGCCCGATCCGCGCCGAGGTCGAGCAGATGAACGAGCAGCAGCGCGCCGACTTCTTCCGGGCGCTGATGGCCGAGGCCGCCGCCCGCGCCGGGCAGACGGCCACGGGAAGGGAGCCGGACGACCTGGCCGGCGACGGGGACGAGGACGACGAGGACGGGGAGGCGGCCGGTGGGCCGGAGGAGCGAGGGTGACGGCGAGGCGTGGATCGCCGTGGAGGTGCGGGCGCCGCGCTGGGCGGTGTGGTGCGTGGCGGTCTGCTCGGTGGTGATGGGCATGGCCGGCGTGGCGCTGGTGGCGCTGCGATGGTGACCCGCGGCCCCCGGTCGGCGCGGCGGCTGACGGCGCACCCGGTGCCGGCCGCCGCCCCGGCGTACCGGCCGGGCGGCCCGGTGCGTGGCCTCGCCCCGGTCGACCCGCTGCCGCCGGCGCCGAGCCTGAGCGTGCCGCCGCCCCCGCCGCTGAGCCGGGAGCAGGCGCGAGCTCTCGCCCGCCGGGCGTGGGGCTGGCGGGCGCTGCTCGGCGGCTGGGCGGCGCTGCTGGCCGCCGTGGTGTGGGCGGGCCTGCGGTGGGTCGGCCCGGCGTCGCTGGGCTGCCCGGCGGTGATGCTGGCGACCGAGCTGGCGCTGGCCTGGTGCGCGGTCGTCGACCTGCGCCAGCGCGCGGCCGAGATGCGGGCCGAGGGCTGAGCCGTGCTGCTGGCCTACCCGGACCCGGCGCTGATGACCGACGCCGAGCTGGCCGCCTACCTGCGCGAGGTGTCGGAGGTCCAGGGCCTCGTCCGGTACGACTGGCGGCGGCACGCCCGCCCAGAGCAGATGGAGCCGGCGTACTACCGGATCTGGATGCTGCTGGCCGGTCGTGGCTTCGGCAAGACCCGCACCGGGGCGGAGACGGTGCGCGGCTGGGCGGGGACCAGGCCGGGCGGGCACTACGCGGTCGTCGCGAAGACGCACCGCGAGGTGTTCAACGTCTGCTTTACGGCGCGGCGTGCCGGCCTGCTGGCGGTGATCCCGCCGAAGGAGGTGCGGACGTTCAACAAGAGCGAGCCGTACCTGGAGCTGACCAACGGGGCGATCATCCGGGGCTTCGGCGCGCAGGACCCGGACACGCTGCGCGGCTACGACTTCGACGGCTGCTGGCTCGACGAGTATGCGGCCTGGCCGTTGCAGACGGCGCAGGGCGTGTTCGACATGCTGTGGTTCTGCATGCGCGAGGCGCCCGACCCGCGCATGGTCATCAGCACGACCCCGAAGCCGCTGCCGCACGTGAAGAAGCTGCTGGCGCGGTCGAAGAAGCAGCGGGCGCGCAGCCGCCGGCCCCGGGTGGTCATCACCCGCGGGCGGACGCTGGACAACGCCGAGAACCTATCGGCGGAGGCGCTGGAGGAGCTGCTGGAGCAGTACGGCGGCACCCGGCTGGGCCGGCAGGAGCTGGACGCCGAGCTGCTGTCCGACGTCGACGGCGCGCTGTGGAAGTCGGCGTGGATCGAGGCCGGGCGGGTCGACAAGGACGACGTGCCGCCGCTGGTGCGGACCGTGGTCAGCGTCGACCCGGCGGACACGGTGTCGGAGACGAGCGACGAGACGGGCATCGTCGCCGTCGGCCGGGGCGAGGACGGCGAGCACTACGTGCTGGCGGACCGGAGCATGAAGATCGCCGGCATGGCGGCGGCCCGCCGGATCTGGCAGTGCTACCTGGACGTCGACGCGGACGTCGTGGTGTACGAGGGCTCGTCGGCGTGGCTGCGGGACATCCTGGTCGACGCGTGGGTGGCCATGCAGAAGGAGGGCCTGCTGCCGGGTGGTGACCCGCCGCTGGACGTGGTGCAGGCCCGCCAGTCGAAGCGGGTGCGCGCCGAGCCGGTGGCAGCCCGGTACGAGGTCGACCCGCCGCGCGTGCATCACGTGGGGACGTTCCCGTTGCTGGAGGACCAGCTGACGACCTGGACGCCGGAGTCCGGCGACTCCCCGGACCGGCTGGACGCCCTGGTGCACGGCGTGACGTACCTGCGGTCGAAGGAGTCCCGGCGGGCGGTGGTGGCGTCGCCGCTGGGCCAGCAGGCACGGCCGTCTGCGGGGCCGCGGTGACCCAGGGATCAAATGAGCGGCTGCGCGAGCGGCTGCGTGAGCACCTCGACGCCGGCCGCCTGCGCCCAGCGGTTGATCGTGGGACGGATCTGCTGATGCCAGTGGGGAAGGCGGATACCGCCGTCGGCGGTGATCTGCCTGACCTCGGGGGCGCCGAACGCCTGGAACAGCTCGCTGGTGAGGCGGTACGTTGCCGCGACCAGCCCGGGACCGTCGGCGCAGAGATCGTCGATGTCGGCGACCGTGTCAGCCCACGCGCCGTTCGTGATCTCACCGCCCTTCCCCGTTGCCAGAGCCTGGGCCGCAAACCAGCCGAGCCGGTCCTCCGGCCAGCCGAGGGTGTCTACCAGCGCGGCCGGGACGTACGGCGCGATGGCGGCCCGGACGGTGGCGAGGCCACCGGCCGCCGCCCTGTCGCGCGCGTGGCGGGCCAGGAATCGCAGTCCCGCGGCGATGCCGAGGGTGAGCCACTGGTCGTCGACGAGACGGGACGTCAGGTCCTCGACGCCCGACGTCCGCACGTCAACCGCGCTGGAGAAGACGCCGCTGCCGCTCTCGTGCAGCTCGCACGCCCCGCGCGAGTACGGCTTGTTCGGTTGGTACCTCGTTGCACCTACAAGGCACCGGCGCCGCACGGTCGACCGGATGAAGTGGCGCACCCCGATGCCGAACGCGGTGTGCGTGGTGTCGGCGTTGCTCAGCCCGAATGCCCTCAGCGCGGGGGTGTCGATGGTGAAGACCCCCGGCATGTCGGGGACGAGGGTTACGACTACGAACGTCTCGTCCGGCGCGAGGCGTTCAACGAAGTCGGCTTCGATCCGGGCGGCTTCGTCGATGCGGTCTGCGAAGCCGGCGAATCGTGCCCGGTACGCCTCGGCCACCAGTGCCTCGGACAGCCAGGCCCTCTGCGTGCCGATCCGCTTGGGGTAGAGCAGCGAGTTGTTCTGGATGTAGGCGTGCGGCGCTGTCGCCGTCCGGGCGACCCAGATGACGAGGAATCCGGTGCCGGGCCGGTCGGGATCCTCTACCGGGATGATGTCGAAGGTCGGCGTCGGCTGGACGTTGGCGACGACGGTCTGGTGGAGCCGGACGCGCTCGGCGTCGCTGATGTCCACGCCGACGTCCTTCGTGGCGCGGCCCTGGCTGTCCTCCTCCATGCCGAGGATGAGCAGGCCGCCGTTGGCATTGGCCAGCCCGCCGACATCGGCACACAACTCCTTCCGGTCCTTGTCGCGGCTGCCGTACGTGTCGCGCTTGAAATCCAGGTCGGGGCCTTCCGTGGTGTCCGGGATGAGCCCCTTGACCTGCTTGTAGGTCAGGGTTTCGTCAATCGGTCCGCCGAGGAGCTGTTCGAGCCTGCGGTTTCGCAGCGTGGGCATGCGTTCGATCGTGGACCGCCCCGCCGCAGGGGAGCAAATCGGCAGGTCAGCGAGGCTCCTGATTGGACGGCAGATGATCTTGATTGATACAATGAATATGTACGGCCCTGGCCGTACCTCCGTGTTCACGTGGAAGAGGAGAGACCGGAAGTGACAGCAGCAGTGAAGGCGCGGCCCCGAGGCAAGAAGGCCCCGCACCTCGCCCAGATCGACCCGCGGGCGCTGCTCGCGCACGAGAGCAACCTGCGCAGCTCGCTCGGCGACCTGACCGAGCTGCGCGCCTCGATCGCCGCGAGCGGCGTTCTGCAGGCGCTGACCGTCGTGCCCGACGGCGACGGCCACCGGATCGTCGCCGGCCACCGACGCGCGAAGGCGGCGGCCGAGGCGATCGAGGCCGGCGAGTGGCCCGACGGCCAGCCGCAGACCGTGCCGTGCCTGGTGCGGCCCGACCTGGAGGGCCTGGCCCCCGCGCAGATCGTCGCGATGCTCGTCGAGAACGACCAGCGCGCCGACCTGACCGAGAGCGAGCGGGCGAACGGGTACGCGCAGCTGGAGCTGTTCGGCCTGGACGTCGCCGAGATCGCCCGGCGCACCGGCCGGAGCCAGAAGCACGTCAAGTCCGCGTTGAAGTTGAAGACGCTCGGCGACGTGGCGACCGAGGCGGCCGACGCGGGCAAGCTGACGCTGGAGGACGTCGCCGCGCTGGAGGAGTTCGAGGACGACCCGAAGGCGATGGAGCGGATCCTCAAGGGCGTCGAGTCCGGCTGGGGTGTGCGCCACCGGGTCCAGGAGGAGAAGCGCAAGCGCGAGGACAAGAGCGCGACCGAGACGCTGACCGAGGAGCTGACGGCGGCCGGCGTCCGGGTGTTGAAGAAGCCGAAGGACTGGCCGTGGAACTGCGCGGCGGCGAAGGTCGAGGACCTGGTGGACGCCGACGGCCAGCCGCTGGACGTCGAGAAGGTCAAGACGCTGGAGGGGTTCGGCGCGATCGTCGAGGGCTCGTACGGGAACATGCGGGCCGTCATCGTGTGCGAGGACCCCGACGCCCACGGGTACAAGCGCACGAAGTGGACGCAGTACAAGAGCCCCGCGCAGAAGGTCGCCGAGGAGCTGGCGAAGCGGGAGGCCGAGGAGCGGCGGCAGAAGCTGCTCGACGCCGGCGAGGTGCGGCGGCGGTTCCTCGTCGAGAAGTGGGGCAGCGCGAAGGGCGCGAAGGCCCTGCTGGTCGACGCGATGCGCGCCGCCGTGGTGATGCCAGGCTTCTACGACCGGGCCGAGGAGGACCTGGTCGCGGCCCTGGCGGGCGGTGACCCGCGCGACGGGCAGACGGCCGGCATCGATCGGCTGAACCGGCTGCTGGTCGCCCGGTTCGTCGCCGCGCACGAGGGCAACACGGCGACCGTGGCGGCCGGGCGGTACTCCAACCGGGAGCACCTGGTGCTGCCGTGGCTGGACCGCCTGGTGGCCGAGGGCTACGAGCTGTCGGAGGCTGAGAAGGCCTGGCACGCCGAGCTGGTCGAGGAGGAGGCCGAGCGGCAGCGTGCTATCGAGCAGGAAGAGGCCGAGGCGGCGCTGGAGTACGACGACGCCGAAGGCTACGTGGAGGACGCCGAAGGCGTGCGGCCGATCGAGGACGTGCAGCTGCCCGAGGGCGACGTGGAGCCGGCGGCCGAGCCGGACGACGACGCCGACGGCGACGCCGAGCCGCAGGCCGAGGCCGACCCGGACCCGTGCCCGGAGGCGGACCTGGACGCGGCCGAGCCCGACGCGAAGGGCGACGAGTGAGCGCGACCCCCGCGGGTCGGCCGGAGGCGCGTACCGAGATGGTGCGCGCCTCCGGCGCCGGTCCGACCGACAGCGTGGAGACGCCCGTGGACGAGGAGCTGCTGCGCGGGACCTGCCCGGCCTGCCAGGCGGTGATCGGCGACGCGCACCGCGACGACTGTGACGTGGCCGAGTGCCTGGCCACCGGGCGTAAGCGCATGTGGTGCCGGGCGCAGCCCGGCACCGCGGGCCACGACTGCGGGCGCGCGGACTGGACCGGCCGGTGGCCGGCGCACGCGGAGGCCCGCGAGTTCGGCTGGCACGTGCGGTGGGACGTGGAGGCGCGGAGGTTCGTGCGCTGCGCCCCCGACGTGGAGGGCTCCGGGCCGGACCTGTCGCGGCTGTACGAGAACGCGCGGTGGGACCAGGCGGCGCGGCGCTGGGTGCGGCGCCGGGCGGTGCTGTTCTCCCGGGCGGTGCGCGGCGGCCGGGCCACCATCGAGGAGCTGACGAAGCAGGCGCGGCGGTACTGCGCGGAGCAGGGCTACGAGGTGGTCGGCGAGCACGTCGGCGCTCGCGGCTGGCGGGAGGCCGTCGCCGACGTCGACGAGGGCAAGGCCGACGTGGTGGTGGTGCCGTCTCTGGAGCGGCTGGGCTTCGGCAAGCAGGTGTTCGAGCGGGTCGACGCGGTGCGGGCGGCGGGCGGCCGGGTGGCCGGCCCCGGTCTGCGGGTCGGCGCGGACGGCCGGGTCGTCGCCTCGACCAGCACGGAACATGAGGAGGATCCGCGTGGAGATCGGTGACCGGGCGATCCTCGGCTGCCCGCCGACGAACCTGAACGCGCTGCTGGAGGGCAGCGGGATGCCGGACTACGTGCCGACCGTCGAGCACGCGCTGGCGACGTGCGAGCAGTGCGGGACGGACGTGTGGATCGGGCCGCGCCAGCGGCAGGCGCGGGCGCTGCTCGGCGACGGCGCGGTGGTGCTGTGCATGGTGTGCGCGATCGGGGTGCAGCGGGAGCGCGGCGTCGGGATCGTGCGGCACCTCGGCGGCGGCGACGGCCGACCGCGGCTGAGCTAGTCCGTTGAGCGGACTAGCGACGCGAGGCTAGTCCGGCAGGCGGACCAACCGGGGCGGGTCACGGAGACGTGGCCCGCCTCTTCGTGTCGCAGTCCCCGCCGACCGGCGGGTCCGCGAGGACGTCGGGGCAGCGGCGGCAGCGCAGCACCAGGTGCCCGCCGCAGGAGCAGGGCCACCAGTCGCGGGCCGGCCGGGTGGCGGATCCGCCGGCGTAGGCGTGCCCGGCGCGGCAGTGCGTCGGCTCGTCGCCGACCAGCTCGCGGACCTGGCGGTAGGGGAAGGCGACCACGTGCGGGTCGGCACGGGCCCGCGCGATGAGGTGGCGCAGGTCGGCGGCCGAGTCGGCCACGCGCTCGACCACGGTCACACCGGCGGGCGAGTTGTCGGCCCGGTCCCAGCGGATCTGGATGTGCCAGCGCGTTCGCCACTCCACGCTCGCAGGCTAATCGAACACACGTTCCAACAGGCGCAGTTGCACCCAGAGTTGGTGGTCCCCAGCTTGACCGACAGGGGTGTCCGCCTCACCCTGGTCAATCCCACCGGCCACGTCCAGCGGGTGCTGTCGATGACCGGGATCCTGCCAATGCTCGCCAAGCCCGGCGGCCACGACTAGTACAACTCGGCGTGGATTCTGCGATCGTGCTGGTGCCCAGCATGTCGCGGGTGCCCGCAGAACGGGGATGATCGTCGTCGTTGACTGAACGTGCGCGTCGCTCCGCCGTGTCGGCTACCGCGAGCCGGGGGGATTGCCCTCATGCCCCCACCTGTTCGGCCAGTATCGATCGTGTTCGGTGACGAGGGCGGTGAGTGTGACCACTGCCTCGCGCATCAGCTTGACGTCACGCTTGTCGGGCTCGGTCGGCTTGCCGCTTGTGTCTGCTCCCATCATGTCGGTGCCGGCAAGGGCGGTGACGGTTCGCTGTGCGGCGGCGAGTGCTCGCCGGTAGTCAGCGGAGTCGGGGTCGGGATCCGGGTTTTCAGCGGCCAGGATCGCGGCGGCCTTGATGAACGCTCGATTGTCGTCCGGCTCCAGGTTGAGGGGTACCTGCTTCCCGTGGATGTTCACTTGGGCGCTGGTGATCACGTCTACGACCACGAGCTGCCGGTGGGCGAGGCCGCCTCGAGCGGCGTCGTTGACCCGTTGGTTGGTGCTCTGGGTTGGGCCAGGGGTGGTCAACGCATACATCGCGGCCCGCAGATCTTTGGCGGCTCCATGGTGTGCGTGAGGACCTACGCTTACCCGCCAAACCCCGGGAACGGCCGGGCCGCTGGGGAACATCACCTTGTCGGCGATCATCGTTACGGTGCCGAGCCGCCGCCACTCGAAGCTCGCTTGCACTCCCGTCATTAGCCCCTCCTATCTAAGGGCGGGATATTTTTCAATAATGCGGGATGATCGGCTGGGCGTCAAGCAGTCAGTCCATCGAGAAGGGAGGCACCTGTACGCGACCGTCGGCTTGGAGTCGGCAGATTGACGAGCTTGCTATCGGCGCACTCCCCTGTAGCGGGAGCACTATGGTCGCCTCATGCCCAAGTCCGTGTCGGTCCCCGAGAAAACGCTCGAGCACTGGTCCAGCCAGTACCTGACGTACCGTTATCGGTCCCAGGCCGCGTTATGGTGGCCCAGTAGCCGCGAAGACATCGACGTCCGCTGGTTGCCGACGAGACCAGGCAAGGCCGTCCAACTCGAGCTGAAAACGACGACTGTCGCCGGTACGGGTCTCCACGATGTGCTGGTGGATCTGGGGCAACTGTGGGAGTACCGCCAACGTCCAATCGGGCACCAGCCGTTCTATGCCTTCCCCTGGCCGGGCTGGCACGGCGACCTGACCACCGCAGCCATTGCCGGAGGACGTCCGGTGACAGAACTAGGATTCGGCCGCAGCGGTCCAGGCTGGTGGTTCGCAGACTGGATGGTCGTCTTGACGGCCGCCCAAGTGGAGAGAGTGCTGCACAAGGAGCTGGCGGCGCACGGCTGCGCAAGGCGAGGCACTAAGAAGCGGCTGGTCCGCTTCGACCTGACCCATTCCCAGCTCAACCCTGTGGTCACGTGGGGCTCTAGCGCGACTCCGCCTCAAGTCGTCCGCTGGCGTAACTTCTGGGCCGAGCTCGAACAGTGTGGGCGCGCCGGGTGGCCGCAGCTGATCAGGCTCCCTGCGCGATTTATGCAAGCCCGAGGCCTCTATACAAGCTCGAGGCTGGCCGGTTTGCTGCAGGAAGCGGCATACATGATCGCGGCTGGTGAGTGGGGCGATGACGACCAGCTCGTCACACTCGCGCCCGACGCGGACGGGAACTATCAGGTCGCACCGGACCCTGTCCTCGACCTCGGTGAACAGCATGCTGACTCAACCGATGACGTCCGCGACCACCGGCAGGTCGTCTTCCTGGAGGCCGGGGTGCTGCTTCGCCGGAGATAGCGTAGGTCGCGGCGATGAGCTGGAGCCAGATCGCTGGCTCCTTCATGGCGCGTCCTGCTGGCATGGCATCAGCCAGCGAGGCACCCGAGTTTCGGCTGGTCCAACCGAACCGACCAGTCATCGCTCCACTGGAAGCAATCGAGCTTGCGCCCGTTGCGTAGCACGGAGCGCGGAGAGCTGACCGTGGAATGAGCCATGCCGGTTCTGGTCGAGGTTGAGTGGAAGCACGCAGGATCGGATCAGCTCCTCCTCAAGCTTCCACGGCTGATCCGTCGCCGCCCACACGACCTGGGCGTGCTCGGCCATCCATGCGGTGAGCCGCTTCTCACCCTCTCGGCCGAACGTCAGCCGGTTGCCGCTACCGACCCGCCGTAGGCCAATCCCGAGCTCGTCGGCAAGGAGCGAGCCAAGGGTCAGGCGCAGCGTGGACCCGGCCGCGTTGCCCCGGTAGTGATAGCGGATTCGGCTGCGGATTGTCTGCCGGCTCGGAGGGCGCCCGTTGCTCGGCGGTGCCTTCGGTGAGATGCCCACGTAAAGCAGCACCGCCTCGTCCCTCTCATGGCACCCGGCAACTGGGACGAGGCGTGGCGGCGAGGTGAAGTACCAGGCGTAGGCACCGGGAGCCGCAGGTATAGGGCAGCCACGTCCACGGACTTCCTCAGCCCGATAAAGCCGGGGGGGACGGAGCAATGCTTCCTCCGGGGCCACTGGCACTCCTCGTCGATGTCGCTGCGCTGGCTGTACAGCCATCCGTACAGCCAAGCCTGCCAGCTAAGCCCGACACGATCCGACACCGGCGGCCGGCCTGAGCAGGGACAGGGCGTTGACCAGCCATCTGAGATCTTCTTCTAATTCCAAGCCCCCAGGTTCGAATCCTGCCGGCGCTCCACCTTGGCCCGGTCCAGCGAGGCCGGACGGTCGTTGACTGCCTGACGAGGAGATCCGCCAGCAACCGACCAAGCAGCACGGGCTTCCCTGCGTGTTGGTCTAGCGACGCTTGCCGAGGCTCGGAAGGCCGCTCGGCCTTGCCGAGACGCTCTGGGAAGGCCCGTCGTAGTACTGCGGGCTTCTCGGTTTTGGCTGGGGTGGCGTCCGCAGGGGAGGCAGGGTAGGCCGCTTGGCCCTTCCCGGCTGGGGTGGAATTACAGCGGAAGCCGACGCGGGACAAACCTTTGTCTGGTGCGGATAGTTGTGCGAGTGGAGGCGCCCCGACCGGAGGTTGACCTTCGTCGCGCGCCCGCAGACAGGGCAGTCATGCGGTGCGACGTTCGGATTTCCGCGGTTTGCGCGCTCCTGGAGCTCACGCTCAACTGTCATCCAATTTCGCAGAGTCACGGGGCTGATCCCAAGGTCCCGAGCAACGCGGTGAACACCATGGCCTGAGCGCACCATTCGTAGCGCGTCGTCGCGCTTGGCAGCCAATCGTTCTCGCTCCGGTTGATCCACCGATCCTCCCATGCGATTGACCAGGCAAACGTAGCTTCGATCGGTGCTGATCGGAATCAGCCGAACGTTCCAGTGACCCCAGCGCGACCCCGAGCTACTCCTAACCCCAAGGCCGGCTCCTGAACCTGGCAGTCCGCATTCAGCCCGCAACCGGGTGGCAGAAGGCGGGGGGCGGCGTGAGACACCGAGATCCGTTTCCGCTGCAAGATCGCTGTGCTCAGGTCGCGCGAAGTAGGCAATTTGATCTCGTAATGCGCAGGTCCGGGGCATTGGTCTTGCCTGATCTGCGCCCGCGCCCCGCCCCCGCCGTCCCACGATCGTGGGGGAGGGAAGCGCATGAGCGGCGCTCGCGGTGTGGGCGGATGGGGCTGGAGGGGTTGAGCCCGGCCTGGCGGTGGGAGACGTCGCCGGGTGGGCCGGTGCTGGGCCGGCCTGTCGCCCCGATGCTGGCCGCGCCGGTCGACTCAGTGCCCGAGGGCCCGAACCTGGTCTATGAACCGAAGTGGGATGGGTGGCGGGCGCTGGCCTTCCGGGGAGCCTCGGACGTCTACTTGCAGTCGCGCGCCGGCAGGAATCTGACGCCGTACTTCCCGGACATCACGCGGGCGGTGCGGGCTTTCGTCCCGCCCGGCACGGTGCTCGACGGTGAATTGGTCGTCTGGGAGCGGGGGCGGACGAACTTCGCCCTGCTGCAGCGGCGGGTCACCGCCGGCCGACAGTTGCTGCGCGAGGCCCGTGAGCACCCGGCCTACTACGTCACCTTTGACCTGCTGGTGGACGCTGGCGGGGAGTCGGTGCTGGACGCCCAGCTGGTCGAGCGTCGTGCCCGGCTGGTGCGGCTGCTCGCCGGCGCTCCGCCCCAGCTGGCGGTCACCCCGCAGAGCGCCGACGTCTCCGAGGTCAGCGAATGGCTGACCACCTGGACCGCGGCCGGCGTCGAAGGGGTTGTGATCAAACGGCTCGACAGCCGGTATGAGCCTGGCCAGCGAGGGTGGGCGAAGTTCCGGGCCCGTGCCACCACGGAGGCGATCATCGGCGGAGTCACCGGCAGCATCCGCAACCCCGACACCGCTCTCCTCGGCCGGTTCGACCGGCGCGGTCGGCTGCGATACACCGGCCGGACGCACCCGCTGGCCACGCCGCAGCGCCAGGAGCTGGCGAGGCTGCTGTCCCCGCCACGTCCGACCGAGCGTCGTGTTGTCATCCATCCCTGGCCCGATCCGCTACCGGCTGCCTGGTCCGGCCAGTTCGAGCGGCCCGAGCCGCTGCGCTACGCCCAGGTCGAGCCGACCGTGGTCGCTGAGATTCAGGTGGACACCGCCTACGAGCACCACCGATGGCGTCACCGCGTCCGGTACGCGCGGCCCAGGCCGGACGTGTCGGTGTACGACGTGCCGCTGATACTCGACGAAGGCGAAGACCCCTTCTCCGACTACGCCAGGAGCGCCTGATCGACCGCGGCTGAAGTCCTGCTACAGCAACGGCGTCGCAACCAACCGGGCAACGCAAGAGAGCGGCAGGCGCGGTGCCCTGATCGATGAGCAGCTACGGAACGGCTGCCGGCTACAGCAGCCAGTCAGTAATCTCGGCGAACAGCGCTTCGGAGTCGATGTCGAAGTGTCCCCACCCAAGGGCCAGCTCGTCGAGACCCTCGGCCACCATTCGACGTTGTGAGGCTCGATTGAGTCCGAAGGGGCCCACGACCCGCAGCCCAGTCTCTGATCGGAATACTTCCGACGTCTCTCCTAGGATCGAAAGATCAACGGCGTCTGCCAGGCTAAGTTGGCGATAGCCGCCACCACTGTCGGCGCGTGTGCCTGCTCGCAGGTGCATTTCGATGAACGGCGGTGCAGCCAGTGGCATTTCGTCGTAGGACACCGCTAGGGCAGTCGGCAGGACAAGCGCGGTGCTCCATGCCGAGGTCAACACCTCGATGACCTCTGGGAGCGAAAGCCTAATGTCCGCGTCCACTGGTAGGGAAGCTCCCGAATCCACGAGCACATTACGCCACGCAGCCAGATTGATACTCAGATCCACATATCCGATCACAGACGATGAAGAGCGAAGGCTGCCGAGCTGGAGGATCGCGTTTGCTGCCAGTGCTGAGGCACCATCAGGTGCAGCAAGGCAGGCGCGCATGTGCGAACTCGTGCCGGAGTGGTAGGTGTGTAGTCCGCCCGCCGGCTGCCAAGGCGGTAAGGCGATCGTGGCGCCACGACGCGCGGAAAGGCTTGACAGCACCGCCGCGAACCCGGTGCCAGGCAGCAAAGCTTGGTGGTCCGCCCGAACCGCCCTCGACAAGGAACGAGAGCGCTGCGGAAACCCTTGCCACGAGATGTCGAGAACGGCACGGACGACGACGTCTACGTGACCGCCGTCGGGCCAATGGCTGTTGTAACTTATCTGGAAGTCAAGCCGCGGGATGGGGCGCCACATCCACGGCTCGTGCGGCGATGAGCGGATAAGGCAGCCTGCTCGCCAACTTCCGCCGTCGAGTTCCACTACCGTGGCATCACGGTCAATAATCAACGGTGTCCCGTCGGCTGGCGTCTTTGGCAACCCGATCTTGCTGATGCTGGATTCTTGATTCGCATCGCCTCCGGCACGGCACAAGCTCTCCCAGATCTGATCCGGCACGACCGCGCACCCGTGACCGGGTAGCGCGGACAAGATTGCCCCGGGTTGCTCGCTGTTGCCGGAGAGTGGCTGTATGAAGCCGGGGCCAAGCGAGGTAACCGCATCCGTTGGATGACCAAGGACTGATTCACCGCCTGCTGCGGCGTATGCGGTCTCGAACTCGCGCCTCATCGCGCCTGACCCAACGCCGACAAGCGGAACCTGTGGCTTGTCCCGCATCGGTAGCGTTGAGGCGACGGCTTCATGAAGTGCCAGGACGATGTTCTCGCGCGGACCGTCCAACGCGTTCCATCCTGCCGAGAGCAGCTTTTGAAGGTCGCTGTGCGAGAGCCACTGCGTGGCGTCGCCGTCCCGGATGGGCACCGCCACAGCCGGTGCCCTCCTCCCTTCTAGGATGTCCACAATAAACGGCTTGGCCGATTCGTGCTGACGCGGAACATCGATGACCAGCACGCCCCTGTCGCCATCGGTCGAGTAGAAGGCGATGTCAAGTCCTCTGACGTGCGGCTGGACCCGTTCCCGCGCCAACTTGCGGTAGCGGTCAAGGTCCACGACGCCGCTCGGCACGGGCCGAAGCTTCTCGATGATTTCGCGGCTGCCCTCGCGGCGGGTTGAAAACCCGACTATGAGTAGGCCACCACCTCCGTTGGCGAACGCGGCAACGTCCTTGGCCAGTTCTGCTGCGCTTCGGGGATCATCGAGTCGGTACGGCCCTGACTTGACATCAAGCCAGGCAGACTCGGGCAAGCCAACAAAGCGGGCCATTTGCCCTGTCACCAGCCAAGTTCGAGCTGACTCAATCCCACCAGTCTCCACCGCACCAGTGTGAGTCCTCGGCCCGGATGACGGGTGCAAGGGGGCCCCAGGGGCGGGTAGCAGCGGCATGTGCGCCGCTGGTCGAATCTCGTGCCAGGCTGGTGCGGCCGCTCGCTGGCGCCCGGCAGCACCTGGCGGTCACCTCGCGAAGCGCCTGGCCGAACTGAACCTTCGGCCACTGCGAGGGGGAGCTGCCCGGCGGCGCGGACCTCTGCGAACGCCACGACTCATGGGCGGAAGTGCCTTTTAGCGTGTCGTCAGGCGCGGGTGCGCGTCGGAGGTGCCCGGGGCCGGGCCCGAACTGTCGCGGCCGCGGCCCGATCAGGCGGCGTCGGAACGTCGAGGCGCGGCGATGGCTGTGGCGGCGGGCGGTGCTGTTCTCCCGGGCGGTGCGCGGCGGCCGAGCCACCGTCGAGGAACTGACCAAGGCGGCGCAGCGCTGGTGCACCCAGCAGGGCTAGGTGGTGGTCGGCGAGCACCTCGGGGCGAAGGTGGCGGGCGGCGTCGCAGACGTAAAGGAGGGCCTGGCCGACCTGGTGGTGGTGCCGTCGGCGGCGGGACTGGGCTTCGGCAAGCAGTCGTTCGAGCGGATCGCGGCGATATGCGGGTCGGGCGGCGACGTCGCCGGCGCCGGTGTGCGGTCGACGCGGACGGCAAGAAGGTCTCGGCCCCGGCCGCGGCCGAGTAGCTGGCGCCAGAGCCAAATCTGATCCGACATCGAACACGGGTGGGCCGGTCCCCATCAGCGCCGGGCTCGCCTTATTCTGACTGCTCGGGGAAGCCTTCCTTCACGCCGCTGGCTCGATGAGACGCAGGCGTCCCCGCCCATGGCCCCCGTTTGCTCGCGCGGGGTCGTAAACAGACGATCACCACCGGAAGGCAGGCGGCATGAGCAGCGCCCTTCGCGGCATCCGGAGCACCTGCGTTCCCAGGCCGGACGTGCTCGCCGGCGGCATGAGTGACAACCAGTTCGCCGCTCAGCTCGACAAGGTCGTCCGTGACCCGAGCGGCTACGAGGTCTACTCTGACGCCGACCGGTTCTTCGACCTGACGTACCCGACGAGCGGGTTGAAGCAACTCCTCGCGAAGACGTTCGGACGCCTTGCGGGCGTCGCCGGCGATGACGGCGACCACGGCGTCCTCCGCGCTGAGACGTCGTTCGGCGGCGGCAAGACCCACAGTTTGGTGGCCGTGTACCACCTCGCAAAGGGTGCCCGCCCGGCGAACGTCAACGACTTCCTCGACACGTCGCTGCTGCCCGAGGGGCCGGTTAGCGTCGCTGCCGTCGTCGGCGACGCCCTCGACCCGGTGAACGGTCTCGCCACCAACGGCCTGACGAGCCGTACTCTCTGGGGCGAGGTGGGGGCTCAGCTCGGGCCCGCCGCCCACCAGGCGCTCGCTCAGTCCGACCTGGAACGCACGGCCCCCGGGACCGAGACCCTTCGCAAGGCCCTGGGTGGCCGACCGACCGTCATCATCATCGACGAGATTGCCCAGCACCTGCGCCAGGTCGCGGAGTCCGGCAACGAGAGTGTCCGCCGCTCCGCGGCCCAGGTGCCCGTCTTTCTCAAGAACTTGTTCGAACTCGCGATGGGCGACCCCGGCGTGGTCGTCATCATCAGCCTCGCCTCCTCCGGCGACGCCTACGCCAAGGAGACCAGCGAACTCGGCCAGCTCCTCGACGGCGCCACCAGGGCTGCGACGGCCCACGCAGAGAGTGCCAGCGTGCTCTCCCGGTCGGGGCGGGTGATCCAGCCGGCGACCGATAGCGAGATCGCGGAAATCCTCAAGCGGCGGCTGTTCGAGAGCATCGATCCGGCTGCGGCGAAGGAGGCCGGGGAGGCGTACCGCGGCCTGTACGAACAAATCGGGGAAACCGTTGCGCTGGCCGGCGGCGCGGAGAGCCCGGCTCGCTACGGTGACGCTGTCGCTGCGAGCTACCCGTTCCACCCGGAGACGATCCGCGTGCTAGATAAGCGGCTCGGGAGCATCCCGAACTTCCAGCGCGCCCGTGGCTCGCTCAAGCTTCTCGCGGAAGTAGTGGCGGACCTGTGGGAAGGCACGGCCAACCCCGAGATCATCAACGTCGCCGACATCAACCTCGCTCGGCTGAACACGCTCAACCACCTCACCATCGCGATCGACCGCGCCGCCTTCTCTGGCGTCGCGAAGGTCGATCTGGCCGGCCCTGAGTCGCACTGCCACGCTGTCGATGTCGCCCGCTTCCCCGGTAAGCCGCCGTTCGCCACCCGCGCCGCCACCACGGTGTTCCTGCACTCGCTGGAGATGCGCGCAGGTGTCGGCGCCGGGCGCAGCGAGTACGTTCTAGGGTCGCTGCGCGTCGGCGAAGACCCGGAGATCCTTGACGAGGCGTTGGCCGAGGCAGAGCGGGTCTGCTGGCACCTGACCTACGACGGCACGCGCTGGCGCTTCCATACCGAGCCAAACGTTAACAAGATCGTCGAGGATGGCAAGCGCGATATCCCAAGCACCCGGGTCACCGAGGAGACCAAGGCACTCATCGCCAAGTCCTTCACCAGCGATGCCGGCGTTACTGCCGTCGTGTTTCCCACTAGCCCTGCCTCTGTTCCGGACGAGCCGCGGCTTCGAGTTGTCGCCTTCGACTACGACCACCTATCGGTGGAGGGCACCTCGTCGGCGACGGCGCCTCCTCAGGTGGTCGAGATGCGCGATCGGGCCGGAGCAGCAGGGAGCCTGCGGGCATACCGCAACGCTGTGGTGTTCGTCGTCGCTGACACCGGAGCCGTCGAGGACCTCAAGGACCGGGTCCGCTCCCAGCTAGCGCTGGAAGCCCTGGTCACCGAGCCGGCGCGCCTCGCGACGTTTGCGAAAGAGGTCAAGACGAGGGTCCGCGAGATGTACGACGACAGCGGCCTGAACGCCCGCATCGCTGTCACCCGCTGCTACAAGCATGTGTACTACCCGGTCAAGGACGCCAGCAGCAACCATCTTGCGCACCGCGAACTCCCCGCGGCGCAGAAGGGCGACACCGCCAAGAGCGTCATCCGCACCATTCGTGAGCTGCTTGTCAACGAGGGCAAGGTCCGCACCGAGCCCATCCCGACGAACTGGCTTCGACAGCGTGCCTGGGAGAAGCCCGAGTCGACGACAACTAAGAAGATCAGCGACTGGTTCTGGAGGGACCAGTCGGCGCTTCTACTACTCGACCCGACGCTGCTCACCGACGCCATTAAGAAGGGCATCGCGAACGACGGTTGGGTCTACTACGACACGCTCACCGAGAAGGCGTACAGCGCTACGTCTGCCACCCCCGCAGTTCAGCTGGTGGACACCGCCGAGCTTTACACCGCCGAGGAGGCGGCCGCTAAGGGGGTCCTCGGCCGCCCGCCTTCCCTCGGGGATGTGCTTGCCAGCGTCAGCCCGGCGACCACCGGTCCCGCACTGCGAGCCGCACTCGAGGCCCGCTGCCAGAAGGAGCCGACCAAGGCGCAGGTGGCCGACCAGCTCGCCGAGGCGTTCCGGCAGGGCAAGCTTGTCGTCACGGACGTTACCCCTGCTGCCGGTGTGAAGGCGCTAGGCGTGAAGGAAATCCGTGAGCGGAGTCTGGACGGCTTTCACATCCTTACCAAGGCCGAGGCCGACAGTCTGGGCGTCCAGTCGGCCGTCGCCAAGCCGGCGTCCAAGCGCATCGAGGCCAAGACGGGCCAAGCCGGCGTCGCGCTAAGCAACTTCCGCGACGAACTCATGGACAAGGGCAAGCCACTCGTCGAGATGCGGCTCACCGTTCGCGCCGAGCCTGGCAGGGGCCCGCAGGACATAGACCTACTCGGTATGGCTGTCGCGCAGATGCCCAAGCAGCCCGCGAAGGTCACCATCGACGTCGCCGCGTCCATGCCCGGCCTAGAAGGCGTCATCGAAATCAGGCTGGAAGGCGACAAGGCCAAGTACCAGCAGGCCAGTAGCAAGCTCGGCCCGCTTCTCAAGGCAGCGGAGGAGATCGACGGGACGCTTACTCTCACCCTCGACTTCGGGGAGAACGGCGTGACCGTAACCGACAACGCCTTCAGCACGGTCGACTCGGTCATCCGGGGCCTCGGCCCTAGCGAGCTCACAGTCGAAGGGACGCTGGCATGAGCGCCCAGCCAGCCACAGTCTCCAGGCTGCACAAGGCCGGCATCCGAACGTTCCGGCTCACCGTACAGCCCGCCCCGGCCCGGACAGGGGAAGGCGACCGGTACGGCGTTCGGCTCGAAGAGGAGTACGCCGACGGCGACCGCACCCTCGCCGCCGCGGTCGCCACCGCGACGCCGCTGCATACCGCGCGAGTCCTTGACGCCCTGGTCGCCGCCGTTCGCGCTAGCGGGCACCAGGCCGGCGTTCTGTCCGTGTCCCGACGCAAGCCCATCCACTTGGACGAAGCCGCTGGCGTCCGGCTCGCGCTCGCGCTGCTCGCCGCGCAGCCCGTCAGCAAGCCCGAGCGCATCCGGCGCATTGTTGCTGGGGTCTCCGCCATGAGCACCGAGGAGACCTACTACTGGTACGCCAAGGCCGTCGGGCCGGCCGCCGAGCGGGTCCGGCGAGCGCTTCGGATTTTCCTGGCGGAGGAGTGACCGTGTCCACTGGAAGCAGCTCTAATCGCGTACTCATCGAAGACTGGCTGCCCGTTGCGGAACTGAGCATCGAGTCACGCCGGGAACGGGGGGCGGTGCATGCTCTCCCCCCGCTCTCGTTCCTGCACGTGTGGTGGGCACGTCGACCACTCGTCGCGAGCGCCGCTGTGGTACTCGGCGGGCTGCTGCCAACCTGGTCACAGGAACTCGCGTCCGCCATCTCGAGCGAACACCTCAAGGACAGCTCTGCGTATCGAGCCTGGTTCAGGCGGCTCATCGGTATCTGGGGCGACCCCATCACGGCGCAAAGAGCAGCGGACCATGCCAAGGCGAGCGGTGTGCCCCTGCAAGACAACCCCTTCACCTACCGACAGGCCTACCGAAACCCCATCCCTCTTGCGGACATCGAGCTGCTACACAAGGTGCTCGCGCACACATGGGGAGATCTGCCGCAGGTTGCCGATCCGACAGCCGGTGGGGGAAGCATCCCCTTTGCATCGGCGAGGCTGGGTCTCCCGACCTATGCCAACGACCTCAACGGCGTCGCAGCGTCCGTTCTCGCCGCAGGCGTCAAGCTCGCGGCGGAACGGGGACTCGACATCGCCGAGGACCTAGACCGCTGGGGGAAGGTCCTCGTCAAGCGAGTCACTGATCGCCTCAAGCCGTACTTTCCCTCCGGCCGAGGGGAGCAGGTAGCGAACTTCATTTGGGTAAACGCGATCGCGTGCCCACGTACCGGCCGCTTGATCCCTCTGCTCCCAGACAAGTGGCTGCGGAAGACACCGGGGTTTGAGGTGGCCGTGGAGGCCGTCACGACCACGGAGGACGGCACGGACCTCCGGGAGCCGACATTCGTCGTCGTACAGGGTAATGCGGTAGACCGGCATGACGCAGGTCAGGGCTTCATCGCGCGCGGCGCAGCCCTCAGCCCGTACAGCGGCATGGTCGTTGATGGCGAGTACGTGAAGGCCGAGGCCCAAGCGGGTCGAATGACTCAACTGCTGTACGCGGTGGCCTTCCGCGACCACAAGGGCAAGCGCTCGTTCCGCAGCCCGACGCCCGCCGATTTGGACGCCATCGCGTCCGCGTCCAAGGAACTGGCACGGGTCCGCCGGGAGTGGGAGGCGAACGGTTACCTGCCGACGGAGGATATCGCTGAAGGTAACTATGACCGCGGCCATCGGATGTACGGGATGTTTCGTTGGGCTGACCTCTTCACGGATCGCCAGCTCTTGGTTCACGGCACCTTCGCTGAGGAGTTCGCCAAGCTCGCGCGCGAGGTCCGGTCGGTAGCGCCGAACAACGCCGACGCAGTGCTGCACGTGCTGGCCATGATGCAGGGCAAGGCGCTGAACTACAACAGCCGACTGTGCTCTTGGCACACCCCGAAGCAGACCATGCGGTCGGTCTTCGAAAAGCACAACTTCTCGTTCAAGTGGACCTTCGCCGAGTTCGAGGGAGCCACCGAGCTCTATCCCTGGTGCCTGGATCAGGCGATCCGGACGTACGAGGGCGTCGCCAGCTTGCTTGCGAACACGGGCATCGACCCCATCGACGGCAAGACCCGGCTACACCGCGAAGTGACAGTCACGCAAGGCTCCGCTGGCGCCCTGTCGCTGCCGGACCGCAGCATCGCTCACGTCTGCATGGATCCGCCATACTACGACAACGTCATGTACGCCGAGCTCAGTGATTTCTTCTACGTGTGGGAGAAGCGGACGATCGGCCGAATCATGCCGGAGTTCTTCGCCGGGGACCTAGCGGATAAGGACAACGAGGCCGTCGCCAACGTCGCACGGTTTGCACACATGGGCAAGCGCACGCGAGTTCTCGCCGACGCGGACTACGAGGCGAAGATGACGGCCATCTTCAGCGAGGCCAGGCGTGTTCTTCGTGACGATGGCGTGCTGACGGTGATGTTTACGCACAAGCGCGCGGAGGCGTGGGACACGCTCGGCATGGGTCTGCTGAAGGCTGGCTTCACCATCGAGGCATCGTGGCCCGTCAACACGGAGGCGGAGCATTCACTCCACCAGTCCGGTGTGAACTCCGCGGCCAGCACGATCATGCTCGTCTGCCGGAAGCGAAGCTTGCAGGCGGCGACCGCCGTGGATGTATACCTGGAGGACATCGAGGGCGAGGTGAGACAGGTCGCCCGCGAGTCCGTCGAGCGATTCCGCGCCGACGGCATTGACGGCGTCGACCTGCTGCTGTCGGCCTATGGCCCGACGCTCGGCGTCGTCAGCCAGCACTGGCCGGTACATAGCAGCGAGGCTGATGAGAGCGGGCGCGCTAGACTTCTTCGCCCCGAGGAGGCGTTAGGCATCGCCCGGTCGGAAATCGTGCGTGTCCAGCGCGCGCGCCTCGTCGGCCACCCGATCGAGTTCGACCCACTGACGGACTTCGTCGTGGCGTTCTGGGACGTGGTGAAGGACGACACCGCGACGTTCGACGAAGGACGCCGGCTGGCCCTGGCCGTCGGTGGCCTCGACATCGACGAACTCCAGCGCTCAAAGATCGTGGAGAAGAAGGCCGGCACGGTGCGGCTGCTCAGCCCGAAGGAGCGGGTACGCCCACGTGCGGGAGACGAAGAACTGCCGGGCGTCCGCCCGCAGGCTGCGTCCTTCGGCAGCCTGATCGACGCGGTGCACACCGTATGCCTGGTCGCAGACGAGGACGGTCTGGCGCACGCGAAGGCCATCATGGACCGCGTCGGCCTATCGAAGGACAGTCGGTTCGTCGCGGCAGTGCAAGCCTTGGTCAACGCAGTACCTCGGGTGAAGGCGAAGGGCGCATTCGTGCTGCCGCTCGCCGGCAGCCTCGACCGGCTCGTCACGGCCTATCTCCCGCAGGTGACTGTCCCGCACGATCCGGCGAAGAAGGAGACGCTGGTGCAGGGCGACATGCTCGCGGACCTGCTCGCGTGACCCAGCCGGCTTTCACAGTGCCTGCGGCAGGGCCTGTAGCTCAGGCCCTGCCGGAGTCGGACTTCACCCAGGTCGCGCTGCGGGTTGCGTACTCGACCGGCGAGCAGCCGCTCACCCGGTTCTACGTGCCGCTGCTGGCGCGTGCGACGGGGTACAAGCGGCTCGTCGGCTACTTCAGCGCGCAGGTCTTGGCGCGGGCCGCCGCTGGCTTCGCGCCATTCGCCGCCCGCCGAGGAAAGATGCAGCTCGTAGTGGGCGCGCAACTCTCCGATGAGGACGTCGACGCCGTCCTGCGCGGCGAGCCGCTAGACCAGGTCGTCGCCGAGCGACTGTGCCTTGAACCGCTCACCGAAGGCGTGAGCATCGTTCAGAAGGAGCACTTGCGGCTATTAGCATGGATGCTGCGCGAGGGTTTGCTGGAGCTCCGCGTCGGGGTGCCGGTTGACAGCGACGGCAAGCCGCTGCGGCCGGAGCAGGCCCGTCGCTACTTCCACTCCAAGTACGGGCTGTTCACTGATGCGCTTGGCCGGCAGGTCGCGTTCTCTGGCAGCGACAATGAAACGGTCGCCGGGTGGACCGGCAACCACGAGACCTTCCACGTCTATTGGTCGTGGAATGACGCCGTGTGGCCGCTGTACGGCGCGGATGTCACTCGCCGGTTGGAGCAGCACTGGGACGGTACGCCGGACACGGGCTGGGCAGTGCTGCCGGTTCCGACTGCACTGCGGCAGGGTCTCATCAACATCGTTCCGGCTGGCTGGACCCCGCCCGCGCAGGACCCCGACCCGCGGCTCCGCGACTTCGACGTGCCGGACGACCCGCTGGGCGGAGGCCCTGCGCCGGGCTGGACCTCCACGCCGGCAGAGGACTCGAAGGCCGACGAGAATGCAGTCGAGGCCGACCGGGTCAGGCTGCTGGAGATTCTGCGCGCTCCGCTGTCCCGCACCATGGTGGGCGTGGCGAGCGCGGCGGCCGTGCCGCTGCCGCACCAGCAGCTCATCGCGGTGCGGGCGGTGGAGACCTACCCGCGCGGCTATCTGCTTGCGGACGAGGTCGGCTTAGGCAAGACAATCGAGGCGGGGCTAATTCTGCGCGAGCTGCTCCTGTCCGGCCGGGCTGAGACGGCGCTCCTGCTGGTCCCCGCAAGCGTGATGTCGCAGTGGCAGGAGGAGCTCCACGAGAAGATCAGCCTGGACGTACCGCGGTATGAAGGCGGCGTGTTCCTTGATCGGCACAACCGAGAGGTCCCGTCCGAGCCAACCGCAAACCCGTGGACGGCGTTCCCGGTCGTACTCGCGTCCTCCCATCTGGCGCGGCGCGCCGATCGGCGCGCGCAGGTCCTCGCCGGTAGCTGGGACGTGGTGCTGGTTGACGAGGCGCACCACGCCCGCCGGCGCGGGCTGAAGGCCAACGGCACGCCGAACACGCTGCTGGGCCTGCTGCAGACGATGAAGGCACAGCAGTCCTGGAAGGCGCTATACCTAGCGTCGGCCACCCCTATGCAGATGGCACCGCACGAGGCGTGGGACCTCATCGAACTCCTCGGTCTGCCAGGCGAGTGGTCCGAATCCGCGGACAAGTTCGTCCGGTACTTCGCCGAGCTCCGCCGACCGCACGCCGACCGTGACTGGGCGCTCCTGTCGCGCATGCTCCGCGACGAGCTCGACGCGCCGGATGCCGCCGCCGACGAGCCGCTGAGGAACCGGGTCGTCAGCGAGCTAGGGCCGGTGGTCTCGCGCAGCATATTGCGGCTGCACCAGCCGCCGCCGCCCAGTCGCCAACGCGTCCTCGGGTGGAAGATCCGACAATGCGAACTCGCCGACGAGTGGCTGCGGGCCCACACGCCAATGCGCGACCGAGTGTTCCGGCATACCCGCGGCACGATGCGCCGTTACCAAGAGCAGGGTCTGCTACCCGCCGACCTCATCATTCCGCGACGCACGATCCGCGACGAGTTCATCGAGCTGTCCCCGGCCGAGTGGACGTTATACGAGCGCATCGATGCTTACATCAGTCGCTACTACAACGCCTACATGGCCGCCGGCCCAGGCAACCCCGCCGCCAGAGCCCTCGGTTTCATCATGACGGTGTACCGGCGCCGCCTGACCAGCAGCTTCCAGGCCGTCCGGTTGTCGCTCAAGCGGCGCCGGGATGCGCTCGCCGCCGGACGGGCGCTCGCCATCTCCGAGCTGCTCGATCCTGACGACAAGACAGCAACTGAAGACGACGAAAGCGGAGTCGACCTGACTGGCGTCGCGGACCCGATCTCGGCCGATCTGCTGGCCGCCGAGATCGCCGAACTCGACTCGTTCATCGCTGACATAGAGGCGCTCGGCGGTCAGGACACGAAGGCCGAGCAGCTCTACGGCGACCTCAATGAGGCTCTCCTTAGCGGCTACGACAGTGTCGTGCTGTTTACGCAGTACACCGACACGATGGACTACCTACGAGACCGGCTCGCTGGCCCATACCAGCGCGTTGCGTGCTACTCCGGCCGAGGCGGCGAGCGGTGGGACCCCGCCACGTCCACTTGGACGAAGATCACGAAGAACGAGCTCAAGCAGCTGTTTCGGGAGGGCGAGATCCGCATCCTGCTCGGCACCGACAGCATGAGCGAGGGTCTGAACCTGCAGACCAGCGGCCGGCTGTTCAACTACGACATGCCCTGGAACCTCATGCGGGTGGAACAGCGCATCGGACGCGTCGACCGGATCGGTGCCTCGCACGAGGTCGTGACCATCAGCAACTACTTCTACGCTGACACCGTCGAGCAGGCGATCTACTCGTCCATCAAGGACGACTTCGGTGACTTTACGGAGATCGTGGGCGATGCCCAGCCGGTCCTCGCCGCCACCGAGGCGGCGATCAAGGCAGCGGCGATGGCTGCCGGCCCTGCCCAGCGGGACGCCGCAGCGGCCCAAGCCGCCCGCGATATTCGGGACCGAGTGCAGGAGGCCACCAGCGGCGACGTGCGCCTATCGGATGCGGAGCAGCAGACCCTGTCCGTTCCCGAGCTCCACCCATCCGACACCCTCGCCGATTTGGCCGCGGCCATTGTCGGCAACAAGGCCGTCGCGCCGTGGCTAACAGCCGACCCCACCGAGGAGGGCGCCTGGGAACTCGCGCTCCCGGGTGCGCCGCCGCAGCTCGTGTCCTTTGACCGTGCCGTGGTCGATGCGAGTAAGCGCGATGTGGCGTTGTTCACTTGGGGAACCGCGGAGGCGAAAGCCTTGGCGGAACGGCTGGAGGCAGCTACACCGGGTGACGCGATCCTGCCGGCGCCGCGCCAGGCGTGCGACGGGGGGTGAGCGTATAGGGGTACGTGGCGCGGGCAGGTGCATGCACCTATGGTCAAGCTCTCGCTTGGACCGCCAGGTCAAGTCTCTCGATGAAGTCGCGGCACGCCGAGGCGGCTGCTGCGAGGCTGTCGTCGGAGAGCACGATTCTGTTGTCGTTGACTGTAATGCCTGCCGCCTTGAGCTTCGACTTGACGCTATTCTCGCTCCGCAGCTGGCGCCTCGTCAGCTTCCCCAGGCCGTGGGCTACGGCGTTGCGCGCCTCGGCTAGTCGTTCTACCGCCTTCCAGTCCTCACCGACACCGAGCCAGTCCTTATAGGACTTCTTTTGATCTTGCCAGGTGCTAGTGCCGCGGATGACGGCCTCGTCGGCCACCTTGGTGGCGGTGGCGTTCCCTGTGCCCACGACTGATCGGTCGACTTCGCGCGACAGCATGTCCGACGCGAACGCCTCGGTGATCGACAGCAGCCTC
This sequence comes from Micromonospora citrea, assembly GCF_900090315.1. Taxonomy (NCBI): domain Bacteria; kingdom Bacillati; phylum Actinomycetota; class Actinomycetes; order Micromonosporales; family Micromonosporaceae; genus Micromonospora; species Micromonospora citrea. Next base: position 5,844,750 of record NZ_FMHZ01000002.1, read on the forward strand.
ACCAGTGTGGCTTGGCATCTGTCCTGGATCGGATCGCCATCTGGCGCAGTCCGCAGTCGCGGGCGCGGCCGCGGTTTGAGGGCCGCGACCGCAGAGCGGTGCGCGCCAAGGGTGCGGAACAGCAGCGCCGACGCCGCTTCGGCATCGGCCGATGGGACCTGCGGGACCGGGGTGGTCATTGCGGGGCCGCGGCAGTGAGCAGCAAGCGGTCCAACTCGTCGTCAGCTGTGGCTTCGGCTCTCTCGCGGTCAAGGCCAATCAAGCCCCAAAAGGCCAGGCGCCGCCATTCCGGGCCGACCCGCTCGACAGCGGCTGCCACCAGGTCGGGGTCTCCTCGGCCGATTCGCCCCAAGGCGGCCGCGGCGGTGGCAGCTAGGCCATCGTGGCCGTCGGCGGCGCACTCGGCGAGCCAGTCTTCGTGGCCGTGTCTGCTCCGTGCACGCCGCAAGCCGCCAGCAGCGTGTGCGAGCCACATGGCCTGCCATGCGCTGAGGATGTCGCCGCTGACGGCTTCGTCCAGCGCGCTGCGGATCTGGGTCCGCGCGCGCGGGCTCTTCTGGGAGTATGCATCGATATATGAAGCCACCTGTGGCGTGAGAGCGGGCTCATAGCGGAGCAAGTCGGATAACAAGGTGAGCGGACCGTCGTCGCCGGCCGCACCAAGCGCTGGCAAGGCGCGGCCGAGCAGAGACTGCGTGACCGCGGCGTCTTGGCCAGCCTGCGTCTCTTCGGACTCGTCCTCGGCTACCCACAGTTCCCACGCCCGCTGCGCGGCCCGGAGACGCTGCGGGTTGACTTCTTCCGAGGCTTCCTCGTCGCCCGTGGCGAGCGCTTCGTCCTCATCAACACTGCTGCCCAACGGTGAGGTGCCGAGCATCAATGGGGCCTCAGCGTCGCCGTCAGCTTCGCCGTAGTCTGGGTCTAGGAACCCCAGGCCGTCGAAGGGCGCCTCGTCGTCGGCAAACAGGCGCTGTTCCGCGTCGGCGAACGACGTCAGAGACCTCTGGTAGTTCTCCACGCCGTAGGTGTAGGTCTTGCGCTCGTTGAGCACCAAGCCGAGGGCCCGGACCTCCATCGCGCACGCTTCCAGCGCGGTGCGGGCTTCGCCGAGTGAAGGAGAGGCAATCCGGAAATCGTCAGAGTAAGTAGACACGGCATGTCCCCGGCGCAGCAGGCGCCTGCGAACTGGGTCGATGTAGGCATCGCCCAGGACGTCGCTAGAAGGATGCACCTGCGGCAGCCCGACGCGGCGGCAAAGAACCGAAGCCAGAAGGTCGGCCAGCGCGTCGACGGCCAGCTCCTCGCCGGTCTGTGCGATCAGCTCAGCACACAGCACGTCGTGGTCGATGAACTCGTAGTAGGCCGTCACGTCTGTCTTGCTGATGTACTGGGTGCCCTGGACGCCGAGTGGCGCGCGTCGGAACTCTTCGATCGGCACCCGGCTGCGCAGCCGCTCCGGCAGCGCCTCGCTGATGAGTTCCACTAGCGCCCGGTACAGCACCCTGTCCTCGAGAGTCATGACGTGCAGCGGCCGGACGCCTCGCCACCCCTTGTCCGCAAACACGATGCTGGCGTTTCTTCCAGAAGGGCCGCGTCGCAGCTGTGGGCGCAGCCAGGTCTCCACCGCGGACGAGTCCAGGGCGAGGGCCGCGTAATCCCAGCGGCGGGGCAACAGTCGGTTGCGTGACGACAGCTCGAGCGCGACGGCCTTGGGCAGGTCCGCGCGGCGCAGGAGGCTGCGGTCAATCGGCACGCTCGTTCCTCCGTCGAGATGATGGGTGCAGGTCTTCTTCAAACTGCGGTGGCGCGCATCCGCCACGGGCACACGGTAGAGCAGGTGGGCAAGATCCCGCCGCCTGTCCGGCCGCAGTTGGTTTGCATATGCTCATATCCGTGACGGAGCTGATCGAGATCGTGGTGGTGCTGTTCGTCGTTGCGCGGGTGACCCGGCTGGTCACCGCCGACGAGATCACCCGGCGACCCCGAGAGGCGATCGTGAGGCGGCTGCCCGAGGGCAGCCCATGCGCCTACCTGCTGTTCTGCCGCTGGTGCCTTTCCGTGTGGATCGCCGCGCCGGCTGCCGCTGCCTGGTGGCACCTGTCCGACGTCCCCCGCTGGTCGGGCTACTGGTGGGTCGACGTGCCCACGGTCGCGCTGGCTCTGTCATACGCCACGGGCCTGCTGGTGCGGGCCGAGCCCGGGGAGTAGCGCATGGCATGGTGGGGCACGAAGCCCAACGTCGACAGCGCGGTCGGCAAGGCGACTGCCGTCGTCGCGTCGGCGGCGAAGATGCGCTACGAGTCCAGCGGCAGCCTGCGGAAGGTCACCAAGCAGGAGTGGCAGGACGAGGCGTGGCGGCACTACGAGCAGTGCGGCGAGCTGGCGTACCTCGTCGACCTCATCGCTAAGGCGATGGGCCGCGCACGGCTGTACATCACGCAGGTCGACGAGCAGGGCCGGCCGGTCGAGACGCCCGACCAGGCGCCGGCCGGCGTCAACGAGACGTTCCTCGGCGGGCCCGGCCAGCAGGCCGAGCTGCTGCACGACGCCGGGATCCAGCTCGGCGTGCCCGGCGAGTGCTATCTGATCGGCGAGCCGGAGAAGAACGCCGAGGGCGACGCAACCGACCGGGAGCGCTGGTTCATCGCGTCGACCGAGGAGCTTCAAGAGCGAGCCGGGACGTACGTGCTCGACCAGGGCGACGGGCCGCGCGAGCTCGAAGCCGACGAGACGGTCATCGTCCGAATCTGGGCCCCGTCCCCGCGCAAGCACGCCCTGCCGAAGTCGCAGGTGCAGGCCAACCGGCGGGTGCTGCGGCTCATCGAGCGGCTAACGCAGTACGTCCAGTCGCAGATCGACTCCCGGTTGGCCGGGGCGGGCATCCTGCTGCTGCCGAACGAGCTGTCGTTCGCCGCCGCCGAGCAGGAGGAGGACGCCGAGGACGGGGTGACGTCGTTCCTGGCGACGCTGACCGAGGCGATGACCACCGCGGTGAAGGACCGCGACTCCGTGGCAGCTCTCGTCCCGATCGTGGTGCAGGGCCCCGCCGAGCACCTGGAGAAGGCCCGGCTGCTCAGCTTCGCCACCGAGCTGTCGGCCACGGTGCCGTCGATGCTGGACGGCGCGATCCGTCGGCTCGCCCTCGGCTTGGACGCGCCGCCGGAGATGTTGCTCGGCATGACGCAGGCGAACCATTGGGGCGCCTGGATGACCGACGAGGCGACGATCAAGTACCACGTCGAGTCGAAGTTGGAGCTGTTTTGTGCGGCGCTGACGCAGCAGATGCTGTGGCCGGCGCTGGAGGGTGCGCCCGGTGTCGCCGACGCCAAGCAGTGGATCGTCTGGTACGACACCAGCGAGCTGACGCAGACGCCGGACAAGGGCGCGGACGCGAAGGACCTGTACGGCCTCGGCGAGCTGTCGGGTGACGCGCTGCGCCGGGAGACCGGCTTCGGCGACGGCGATAAGCCGACCGACGACGAGCGGGAGCTGCGCCGGCTGCTGGAGATCATCCGCACGGTGCCGGCGGCGGGGCCGCTGCTCGTGCAGCGGCTGCTGGAGGTCGCCGGAGTGTCCGTCGACCTCGACGCGGAGGCGTTGAAGCCGGCCCCGCAGCCGGAGCTCCCGCCGGGCGGCGAGCCGCCTGCTGAGGGGGAGCCGACCGCGGAGGAGCCGCCGCCCGGCGACACCGAGGACCGCGGCCCGCCCGAGAGGGCGGCGATCGCCGCTGCGGGGGCCGACCCGCTGAGCGAGCCGTTCGTGGCCGCGTGCGAGGTGCTGGCGCTGCGGGCGCTGGAGATCGCCGGCAAGCGGGTGCTGGGCCGCGAGCGGTACCGGCACAACGGGTTGAAGGCGTGGGAGTACCACACGGTGCGGCAGTCCGCGCCGACATCGCTGCCCCGGTTGCTGGACGGCGCGTGGACGTCGGTGCCGGCGATCGCCGCGCGGCTTGGCGTCGACCAGGAGAAGTTGACCGCGGCCCTGACCGCGTACGTCGGCGGGCTGCTGGTGACCGGGGCGCGGCACGACGTCGCCGAGCTGCGCGAGCACCTGGCGGCCACCGTCGCCGGGGAGCTGGTGCCGGCATGAGCGTGACGATCCTCGTGCCGGACCTGGTGGCCGCCCACGGGTACGCCTGCCAGCGGTCCGGGCGCGGCAAGGGCTGCGAGCGGCTGGGGTGGACGATCTGCCGCACCTGCGGATGGTGGGGCGACCTGTGGGAGGGCGACCAGCCGCCGCTGACCGACGCCGGCCACGTGTGTGACCCGGAAGTCGTGGCGCGACGCAACGTCGCGAGGAGGAGGACCGATGGCTGACCCGGAGAGCGTGACCCTGACCCAGCTGCGCGAGTGTTTCGCGTCGGTGGGTATCGACCTCGGCGCCGATTTCGTGAAGCTGGAGCTGCACGACGACGTGTTGATCCTGGAGCGGCTCATCCGCAGCCCGGCCGGGCTGCCGGTGTCCCGCCCCGACGGCGGTGTGCAGGTCCAGGGCGTGCAGGTCGCCGTGGTCGCGGACCCGCCGGCGGGAGGCTGAGCCGTGGCCGAGCCGGACCCGTGGCTGCCGCTGCGCCTCGACCACGAGGCGCGGGTGGTGGCCGCCGAGCGGCGGGTGCTGCGGGCGGCGCGGGCCGCGCTGCGGACGTGGCTGGCCGACGCGCGGGCGAAGGCCCTGCCGGTCGTCACCGCGGCGGCGCTGCCGCCCGACCCGAGCGCGTTGGCCGGCGCGGGGCAGGCGTGGTTCGAGGCGATGACGGTGCACCTGGTGCCGGCCGTCGACAAAACGTTCCTCGAGGGAGTGGCCGACGCGGGCGGCGACGTCGACCTGCTGCGCGTGGCGCAGTTGAAGGACGAGTACCTGGCGGCGCTGCCGAACCGGCTGACCGGCGTGCCGGACTCGGCGTGGCAGCTGGTCGTCGCGGCGGTCGCCGAGCTGACCGGCGAAGGCGCGAGCGTGCCGCGCATCCGCGACGCGATCGAGGGGATCCTGGGCGAGCGGTCGTGGGAGGACCGGGCGGTGACGATCGCCCGGACGGAGACGATCGGCGCGTACAACGCGGGGACGCTGACCGCGTGGCTGACCGCCGAGCTGGCGCTCGACGAGAAGCTGGACAAGGTGTGGGTGGCCACGCACGACGAGCGGACCCGGGACGACCACCGGCACGCCGACGGGCAGCGGGTCGCCCTGGACGGCGTGTTCATGGTCGGCGGGGTGCCGATGCGGTACCCGGGCGACCCGGCCGCGCCGCCCGGGCAGACGGTGAACTGCCGCTGCACGATGATCGAGGTGGAGGCCGACGAGCCCCTGCCTGTGGTCCCGAAGCACCCGTGGCCCCGGCGTGACCGGGCCACCGGGTTGGACATCACGGTGACGGCGGCGGCAGCCGCGAAGGGTGGCAAGCAGATGGCGACGTGGAAGGGGACGCTGGCGCCGCTGGGTGCCAAGTCGGGCGACCGGCGGATCTTCGCGGCGGACGGCGAGTGGTCGTTCCGCGACCTGCCGCTGGCGCTGCGGTGGGCCCGCGAGGACGCCCCGGGGCATGAGGGCGCGGTGACGATCGGCCGGATCGTGACCGGCGAGGTGCAGAAGTCGAAGCTGGTCGGCGCGGGCGACTTCATCGACGCGGTGCCGGAGCTGGGCGAGGCGCTGGAGCTGCTGCGCCAGGGCGTGCTGTTCCCGAGCGTGGACCTAGACGACTTCGAGTTCGTGTTCACCGACGCGGACGGCAAGCCGATCGAGGAGATGTCCGACGAGGAGTGGGACGCCTTCATGGAGGCCGGCGAGGAGCCGTGCATCACGGTGACCAAGGGCCGGGTGATGGCGGTGACGCTCGTCGGGACGCAGGCGTTCATGGAGGCGAAGCTGGAGCTGGTCGACGACGAGGAGCCGGCCGACGGCGAGCCCTCCGATGAGGAGCCGAAGGAGGAAGAGGCGGTCGCGGCGTCCGGCGCGGCGGCGAGGAAGAAGCAGGTCGCGCCGCTGTACCCGCCGCGCGCCTGGTTTGACGACCCGGGCCTGGCCGAGCTGACGCCGATCACGGTCACCGCGGACGGGCAGGTGTTTGGGCACCTCGCCGACAGGGACTGCCACCTGTCGTTCCTGACCGGCGGGCAGTGCGTGATGCCGCCCGACGAGGGCGGCTTCGACTGGTTCCACCGGCCGGAGATCCAGACGGCCGAGGGGGAGCTGGTCGCGGTCGGACACATCACGGCGGCGACCGGGCACGCCGACCTGTCCGCCAGCGCGGCGGCCGCCGTCGAGCACTACGACGACACCGGCACGCAGGTGGCGGTGGTGCGCGCGGGCCGGGACGCCCACGGCACGTGGGTGGCCGGGTCGCTGGTGCCGGAGGCGACGGAGGAGCAGGTGCAGCTGCTGCGCCGGTCGCCGCTGTCCGGGGACTGGCGGTGGATCGGCGGCGCCCGGCAGCTCGTCGCGGCGCTGTGCGTCAACGTCGGCGGGTTCCCGGTGGTGCGGGGCCGGTCGTCGGGCGGGCGGGCGTACGCGATGGTCGCCTCCGGGTGGGCCGGCTGGAAGCCGTCGGACTCTGCCTCCGGCCGGCGGGAGACGGCGGCGCTGTCGCCGGCCGCCCTCGACGCGGCGGTGCGCCGGGCGGTCGCCGCCGGGTTCGCCGCCGAGCGGCAGCGGGCTGCCACCGCGGCGAACGCGGAGCGGATCGCGGCGACGATCGGCCGGGACCGCAGGACGCTGGTGGCGGCGCTGGCCGCCGAGGTGCACGTGAAGTAGGGGAGGAGCAGGCGATGGCGTGCGGCAGGTGCGGTGCCCGCAAGGTGGGCGCGACGGTGTGGGTGCTGTCCTACGAGGACGGCCGGCAGAGCGGCGAGTTCGCGTCGAAGACGGACGCGGAGATCGCCGACGTGAAGAGGGGCGGCGGCGGCACGATCCGCCAGGTGCAGAGGTGACACTGGGGGCGGTGCTGTTGCACCGCCCCCGACACGTCTATGTCATGGGCCGCCACCTCCGCTCGGAGGTTCGGCGGCGCCCTCGATGGCCTGCGGCACGCCCGCCGCAGTCGTCACCTCGGGCTGAGCTACCTGTTCCTGGGCCTCAGCACTCCCGCTGTTGCCCTTTCGCTGCAATGTGATCTTGATGCGGAACGCAACGGCCTTCCAGTCGATCTCGATGGACCCGCCGCTCTTCTCGACCCGCCTCACCAGCAGGAATGCGAGAAGAATGAGCAGGATCGGGATCACCAGGGGAGTGACCGCGGCGTACGCGCTCGCGGCGACTCCCACAGTTGCGGACCTAGCTGACCGTCATGGGCATGTCCAGAGGCCCACCTTTCGTCGCTCGAAGGGGTTGCCTTGGCAGGGCAAGGGGATTGGCCGGCGATACCTCCCGGGTGTGTGCTTCGAATTGACTATCGGTAGGCGCTGGTGAGCTGCGCCCGCCCGCGCAATGCGCATCCCGGTTCGCAGCCGGGATGCCACGCATCGCGACCCCATCGTGCAGCGCTCGCAGCCTTGATCGGAACTGCCCGCCGCTGCGTTACGCTGTGCGCTGAACCGCCGATGCTGGCTGCGGGCCGGTCGGGGATGAGATCCCTACCGTGCTGAGGAGCCGACGGTGGACTTTGAGATCCCTTCGAGCCTCGACGGGCTCGACCTCGACGCGCTGACCGAGCTGGAGAACCAGTCGGTCGCGGCATTCGACGCTCTCCGCGACGACCCGTCCCTGGACGCCGACGGCCTCGCCCGGCTGCGGGAGCTGGCTGCGTTCGTCCAGTCCGTGCGTACGGAGCAGGCGCGGATCGAGCAGGCGGCCGAGCAGGTCGCCGCCGAGCTGGACGACCTGACCGCAACGGTGCACGGCGCCCCGGAGCACGGCGATGGCGACGGTGACGAGGGCGACGGCGGCGAAGCCGAGGAGGAGCCGGCTGAGGAGGAGCCGGCCGAGGAGACGCCTGCCGACGAGACGCCGGCCGAGGAACCTGCGCAGCAGCAGCCGACGCCGGTCGTCGCGTCGCTGGCTCGCCGGGCGGCCCGCCGTCAGCCGAAGCCGAAGATGACCAGCGCCGGCAAGTCGGCGGTCATCAAGGCGGCGGCCGACGTGCCGAACGTCCCGCACGGGCACGTGTTCTCCTCCGTGTCGGAGGTTGCGTCGGCGTTCGACGACAAGTTCGCCGGCTTCCCGCGTGGGGTGGGGGTCGCGACCCGCATCAAGCAGAACGTGGCCCGGGTGGAGCTGCCCGTCGACCGGGCGCTCGTCGCCGGGGGCAGGGGCCTGACCGACATGGAGCTGGTGGAGCTGGCCGCGTCGGAGTCGCGGCTGTCGGGCGGCAACCTCGTCGCGGCCGGCGGCTGGGGTGCCCCGTCGGAGACGCTGTGGGAGCTGTGCGAGGGCCTGGAGACGACCGAGGGCCTGCTGGACCTTCCGGGCATCACGATCCCGCGCGGCGGCGGTATCAAGGTGCCGGCCAACCTTGACTTCCGCGACCTGTATTCGGGGATCGGCTTCGTGCAGACCGAGGCTGACAGCACCGCGGGGGTGGAGAAATCCTCGTACCGGGTGCCGACGGTGAACTGGGCTGAGACGCGCCTGGAGGTGGACGGGGTGCAGATCGAGCAGGACATCGTGCAGAACGCGGTGTGGCCCGAGCTGACCCGGGACGTGGTGCGGCGGGCGCTGACGGCCCACGAGCACAAGATCAACGCACGGGTGATTCAGCGGATGGCCACCGCCCCCGGCCAGTCGACGCAGTTCGCGCTGACCCTCGGCGGCGACGTCGACGGCGACGAGACGACCACCGCGCTGCTCGGCGCGATCTCCCTCGCCGCGACGGACTACCGGTACCGGTACCGGCTGGGCCGCCGGCAGCTCCTCGAGTGCGTGGCGCCGCTGTGGCTGATCGACTGGATCCGGGCGGACATGTCGCGCCGAGCCGGGGTGAACTACCTCGACGTGACCGACGAGCAGATCACAGCGTGGTTCACCCGACGGCACCTGCGCCCGCAGTTCGTCTACGACTGGCAGGACGGGTACGCCGACGCGGGCGGCAACGGGTTCGGCGGCAGCGTCGCCCCGGGCCAGTGGCCGGGCACCGCGGACTTGCTGATCTATGCGCCGGGCACGTGGGTGAAGGGCTCCAAGCCGATCATCGACCTGTCGGCGGTCTACGACAGCACGAAGCTGAAGGACAACGAGTACATCGCGCTGTTCACCGAGCAGGCGACGCTGCTGGTGAAGCGGTGCTTCGTGTCCTACAAGGTGAGCGTGCCGCTGTGCCCGACGGGCGTCACCGGCAGCACCGTGGCGTTCGACTGCTCGGCGGTCTGAGCTACCCGTTTGACGGGGCCGCGCCCTGCTGGGGCGCGGCCCCCCGCCACGGAGGAGATGACGGGTGACGCAGCCCCTGGTGTATGTGGACGCCCCGGCGACGACGCCGTATCGGTTCGGGCTGTTCTCGGCTGCGGCCGTGGTCGACCCGGCCGACCAGCGCGAGTTCCAGGCCGGGGTGGAGTGGGAGCCGCAGTGCGTCGACGCGCCCGCCCCGACGAGCGCCGCCGCGGCCTCGGACCCGGCGCGGGCGCCGATGGCGCTGCCGGACGGGGTGCCGAGCGTGAAGGCCGGCGTGATCCGGCTGTACGCCGGGCTGACCGGCCGGTCGGTGGCCCGGCCGGACCTGCTGGACCGGGCTCGCCGGGCGATGGGCATGGTGGAGCAGCAGTCGCTGGAGCACTACGTGTGGACCGGCGAGGGCGGCAACGACGTGTTCCTGGCGGAGGCGGACACGGAGGTGCTGGCCGGCTCGGCAGCGGCGCCGGTGCCGCTGGAGACGGGCGTGGGCCTGCTGGAGGAGCACATCGGCGACAAGTCGGGTGCGCTCGGGGCGGTGTGGGCTCCGCGGTGGACGTCCGGCTGGTTCGCGGGGAAGAGCCTGACGCGGATCGAGGGTCCACGGCAGGTGGCCCCGCTGGGCAACCCGCTGGTGTTCGCGCAGACGACCGGCGTTGGCCCGGGCGGTGTGGAGCCGGGCGCGGACGAGGCGTGGCTGTACGCGACGGGGCCGGTGATGGTGCGGCGGTCGGCGGTGTTCCTGCCGAAGCTGCCGGAGGCCCTGGACCGCACGGACAACGAGGTGTTCGCGGTCGCCGAGCGGTTCTACACGGTGGGGTGGAGCTGCGCGGTGGCGGCGGTGAAGGTCAAGCTGCCGGGCGTGCCGGCGTAGGAGGAGACATGGCGCTGATCTACCCGAAGGACCGCGAGGACGCGAAGGCCCTCGCCCAGCAGCTGCTCGACGCGGCCGGCGACGAACGGCACGACGAGGTGCGGACGACGACGGACGGCCCGGTGGGGCTGGCGTTCGACGTGCCGGAGGACCTGGCGCAGAAGGTGCTGGGCTCCGGGGACGGGCGGCAGCTCGTCGAGACGCCGGAGCAGCCGGCGACGACCGCGCAAGGCACGTCGGCTGACGCCGGGGCCGACGGGTCCGGGGCGCACGCCAAGTCGGCGGACGGTTCCTCTCAGCCGTCGACGAAGGCGTCCCGGTCGACCTCGCGCACGCGGAGCTGACTGGTAGCCCCACGCCCCGGACCGCGCCGCCCTGCCTGGTTTCTTCCCCGTGCCAGGCGGGGCGGCGCTTTTTGTGTGACCCGCTCCACGGTCCGAGGCGTACATAAAATTTGTACGCGACACTGAAACTTGCATACAATGAATATGTACGTCACGCGCTACCCCTACAGGAGGCTGAGAGATGGAGAAGCGGGTCAACGAGCTGGCCACCGAGTTCGGCGTCGAGGCCGAGGCCGCCGACCAGTGGGGCCTGATCGCCCAGCTGGCGCGGGCGGTGGTGGAGGCCGAGCGGGAGCTGGCGCGGCACTCTCGCGAGCTCATCGGCGCGACCGAGGACGCGGTGGTGACCGCGAAGGCGGGCGACCTGCGGACGTCGGTGCGCGGCGACCTGCTGGCCGCCGTGAGCGACAAGGCGGCGGCGGTGGACGGCGCGCTGATGAAGGTGGCCGAGCGGCGGCAGGCCCTGGCGCTCGTCGCCGAGAGCGTGAAGGCTGCGCGGCCGAAGCCGGCGCCGGAGCTGGCCGAGCGCGACGAGGTGACCTGGACGCTGGGTGGCCGGGAGCACCGCGGCAAGGTCAGCCAGGTGGTGGACGGCCGCGCGTTCGTGGTCGACGCCGAGAACGAGGTGACGTGGGTGCTGCTGGCGGCCGAGGTGACGAAGGTGCCGCCGGCGAAGGCGGACGACCACGTGGGGTGCCGGGGCTTCGACAACCAGGAGTTCTACTGGCACTGCTACACGCACGAGGTGTACAACCAGTCGTTCTGAGCGAGCGGCCCGACGCCCCTCGCGCCCCACGTGGGCGCGGGGGGCGTCGTCGTTGTGTGGCCCGCTCCACAGTCCGAGGCGTACATAAAACTTGTATGCGGCCCTGGCGGTCGCATACAATGAATATGTACAGCAAGCCGCCCCGACTGCGTGAGGAGTGCCCGATGGCCCGCGAGATGAGCTACCAGATGACCCGGACGATCGAGGCGCTGGACGCGCTGACCGCCAGCTACCGCGAGCGCCTGGTGGCCGGCGAGGGCCTGTTCCCGCGCGAGACGGAGGAGCAGGAGCGTGCCCGCCTGGCCAACAACCGGGCGGCGCGCGAGCACAACGCGCGGGTGTACGCCGAGCGCGAGCGGGTGGCGCGGGAGAAGCAGGCGGCCGAGAACGCGGCGGAGGTGGCGGCGGTGCGCAAGCGGCTGTGCGACAGCTGCTTCTGCGAGCTGCCGGCGTCGGGCGTGTGCGGCAACTGCTGACCGAGCGAGCGAGAGAGAGGGAGCTGACCATGACCGTCGAGCTGATCGAGGCCGAGCCGAGCGCCGAGCAGTGGGAGGTCGTCGCGCTGTCCGAGGTGGAGGACGGCGACGTCGTGTCGTTCGACCTGGCGGCGCTGACCGAGCGGCGGCACGAGAGGGCCCCGCGCGTCGACTGGACGCGGGTGATGGAGGAGGCCGCCGCCGTGGCGTGGAAGGCGGACCTGGGCGGGAGCGTGCGCCTGGACTTCTACGACCTGACCTGCGAGACGGTGGTGGGCCTGCCCAGATGGAGGTGTTGCGGCTGGTCTGAGCCGCCTGAGCGCCCCCGCAGCCGTGCTGGCTGCGGGGGCGCTGCCGTTCCCGCCGGCGGGAGAGCTGCCGGCAGTTCACGTGGAGGAAGAGCATGACGACAACGACGGTGGCGCGGCGCGCGAACGCCGTGCCGAGCGACCCGAGGGAGCACGCGCGGGCGATCGCCGAGGCGGTCGACGAGGCGTGGCACAGCCGGTACGGCGGCTCGCGGATCGAGGTGCCGATGAGCGTGGTGGCCGCCCTGGCGCTGGTGGCGCGGGAGGCGCCGGACGCCGAGCAGCTGGACCGGCTGGGCGAGGCGGCGGAGCGCCTGGACCACGAGGGCTTCTGGCTGCTGGTGCAGCGGCTGTGGTGCGAGTTCGCGGCGCTGCGGCCGGACCTGAACCCGCGGACGAAGCACCTGTGGTACTGGATCGACGAGGAGCCCGACGAGACGACGCAGCGCGCGATCCACGCGGTCGGCCAGGCGGCGCTGCGGCGCGGCGTGTTCGGCCGGTTCGGGCCGGACGGCTGGGGCGACACGGACCTGCTGGGGATGCTGCTCCAGACGATGAAGAGCCACGGCGGCCGCAAGGGCATCGGGCAGTTCCTGACGCCGGAGAGCGTGACGCTGCTGCTCGGCCGGATGGTCGCGCCGAACGAGGGCGCGAGGGTCCTGGAGCCGTGCGCCGGGACGGGCACGATGCTGCTCGGCGCGGCGCAGGCGATGCGGGAGAACGGGCTCGACCCCACGCAGTGCGAGTGGTGGGCGAACGACCTCGACCCGCTGGCGGCGGCGCTGTGCGCGGTGAACCTGCACCTGTGGGGGCTGGGCTGGCGGGTGGTCGTCGGCTGCGGCGACGGGTTGCAGGACGCCTGGATGCACGAGGCGCTGCGGGACCGCCAGGTGGCGATCGACGAGATGCAGGCGGCGTGGCGGCAGGCCATGCAGATCGTCGCGGTGCGGCAGCTGCTGGACCTGCCGACGCCGGAGAGCGACCTGGAGCGGGCGATGCGGAAGGCGCGGCCGAAGCCGCCGCCCCCGCCGCCGCCCGCGCCGGCCTCGTCCACGTTCGACGCGGACGCGGTGTACCGGCAGGGCTCGCTGTTCTGACCGGCCGGGTGTGTGACGCGCTACACGGCCCACCGCGTACATAAAACGTGTACGCCGGGGGGGCCGATCGCATACAATGAATATGTACAGCACGCGCACCCTGAGTAGCGGAGGCGGAGATGGAGAAGCTGGTGGAGCTCTTCGAGGTGATCGAGCGGCGTGGCGGGGCGGTCTACCGCACCCGGTACGTCCGCGACGAGTGGGTGGACGTCGACGCCCGCGCGCCCGAGGGCTTCGTCTACGCCAACAAGTCGACGAGCTACGAGGGCCGGACGCTGCGGATGCGTCGGGCCTGACCGGGTGCCGAGGACGAGGAGGGGCTGAGATGGCGGAGAGCACGGTGCAGGCCGGCCGGCGCGCGGCGAGCGCGGCCGGCTGGCTGGACGAGAACGACTGCTGCACGGAGTGCGGGGAGCACTTCTCGGGGCCGTGCGCCCCGGGGTGCCCACGCGGCGAGCCGGCCGACGAGTGCGACACGCTCCCGGTGCACCTGTCCTAGTGGCTGCGTAGGCGGGGCTGGGCGGGTGCCCGGCCCCGGTGCGGAGCCCCTAGCCGGGGTTCTGCTGTCCGGTCGCTATTGACGATTGCGGCCGGACAGCGCAAGGTAACTGTCCGAAGCAAGACCCGGTTCACGTGGAGGTAAACCATGGGTCTACGCGCGCTGGTCGGCACCGAGGGTGCCGACGGCACGTACGTCGCGCGGCACGTCCAGCACGACGGCTGCCCGACGATGGTCGTCCCGGCCCTGTCGGTGCTGCTGCACGAGCTGTGCGGCCACAGCCCCGAGCGGGCGGCGGCGGTCCTGTTGCAGAACGACTGGTCGCGGCTCTACGCGGTGCCCGGCACGGGGTCGACCGGCCACGTGGCCGGCGTGCCCTCCGAGGGCTACCCGGTGGAGACCGGCCGGATCGTCGAGGCCCGCGCGGGCGACCGCGAGTGGGCGTACCTGTTCGGTGGCCACCGGCTGCACGTCTACCTGGGGGTGTTCCCCGAGCGCGGCCCGAAGCGCTGGGAGGCGTGGGCGTGCTGGTCGCTGCACGAGCTGGGCGACCTGTCGCAGCTGGACCTGCTGGAGGTCCAGAAGGCGGGCTACGCGGCGCAGTGGCGGGCGTCCGACTACCGCGGCTACATGGAGGCCGTCCGCGAGGCGGCCCGGGACTCGACCCGGATCCAGCTGATGCAGGCCGGCCGGTGAAGGCGCTGGTGGGGCAGTTCGCCCCGGACAGCCGGTGGTACCGGGCCCGCCTGGTCGAGCTGGAGGGCCAGCCGAGCTGGACGCTCGCCCAGATGCGGGCGATGTGGGACCGCAGCTTCCAGGGCGACACCGCGGCGATGGTGCGGCAGCTGCTGCACCGGCACTGGTCGGTGCTGGCGAACACGCACTGGCCGGAGCAGGCGAAGGCCGAGCGCCGGCCGGAGTGGACGTACGTGTGCGGCGTCGGCCGGGGCTACAGCGACCGGGTGTGCAGCCCGGCGGCGGTCGGGCTGATGGGCGCCGACCAGCCGTTCGACGACGAAGGCTGGGCGTACCTGTGGGAGCACGGGCTGGGCGCGCTGCACGTCTACGGGGCGCACGGCGGCCGGTGGCACCACCTGGCCACGCTGCCCGCCGACGTGTGGGCGGGCCTGACGACGCAACTGGTGATCGATGTCGAGGCCAGGTTCTGCTGGCTGGAGCGAGAGGAGGCGGCGGCGTGACCGCTGTGACGAGAGGGCAGGGCAGCCAGCCGATCCGGACGGACGAGCTGATCCGCCGAGACGAGGTGCTGCTGTTCGGGCAGCTGGTGGAGATCGCCGACGTGCAGGAGGTGCGCGACTTCCCGAGCTGCGTCAACCTGGTGATCCTGCCGAAGCCGGGCGGGCAGCCGAGGGAGACGCTGGTGCCCCGGGACATGCTGCTGCTCGGGATGCGGCTGCCCCGGCTGGTGGCGCTGAGCTGCCGCGGCTGCAAGGCCGTCGTGAAGGTGCCGGTCGACCTGGCGCACGGCCCGGTGCCCGACGTGCTGTGCGGCGGGTGCCGGGGCCGGGTCGTCGAGGGCACGGCGCGGCTGACGCCGCCCGTCCCGGCGGGGCGGTACTGATGAACAACGTGCTGCGGGCGCTGATGGCCGACACCGACGAAGAGCGGGACGCGCACCTGAACCGGGAGACGCTGCTGTACGCGGTGCAGCGGACGATCCAGTGCCAGCGGACCGGGGCGATCCTGGACGTGCGGACGGCGGTGATGGTGACGACGATCCTCGGCGACAAGCGGGGCGCGTGGGTGCTGACCGGTGAGGCCTGGGACGAGATGGAGGAGTGGACCCGGGCGAAGGCCGCCGAAATCGGCGCGACGCTGGAGGTGATCGACGGCCGCAAGCTGTGACGGCCGTAGAGAGCGGGGCCGCACCCAGCCGGGTGCGGCCCCGCTCCGCTTTGGCGGGGCCCTGTCTCGGCTACGCTGACGGGGTATTCGCCGCTGGCTGCGGGCCGGGCATGGACCTTCGCTGTTGAGGGATGCCTGATGACCGCAGTGTGCGATACCCCCGTGAAGGGGAAGATGCTCCGGGCCACGAAGCTCGGGGTGTGCGGCGACCCGATCCTGGGCGCCGGAGGCTGGCCGGTCCACGTGACGTCGAAGGGCTTCGTCTCGGTCGAGTACGGGGCCGAGGTCGACGACGGCGAGGAGATCGACCAGAAGGACGCCAACGGCGACCCGCTGGTCTACGAGCCGGCTCGGCGGCGGATCAAGCTGTACAACGTGACGGTGACGGCGGGCCGGGTCGACCCGGAGCTGTACACGCTGTTCACCGGGATGCCGGTGGTCCTCGACGAGGACGGCAACGCGACGGGCATGCGGATCACGTCGGCGGTGAACCTCGACAGCGCGGTGGCGCTGGAGGTGTGGTCGGGCACGCAGCTCAAGAAGTGCGTGGCCGGGTCGTTGCAGCGGCCGAGGTTCGGGTACTTCCTGCTCCCGCAGATCATCGACGGGCAGATCGGGGACTTCACGATCGAGAACGGAGCGGCGAGCTTCACGCTGACCGGCAAGGCGATCGAGAACCCGGGCTGGGGTGTCGGCCCGTACGACGTCTACCTGCGCAAGACGGGCGTCGAGGCCCTGATGGACCCGATGGGCGACCAGGACCTGCTGCACCTCGACTGGACGTACCTGCCGCCGCCGGCGCCGACGTGCGGGCTGACCGTGCGGCCGCCGGACGGCACGGTGGCGGCCGACGCCACGGACGCGACGAACATGACGGCGGAGTTCACGGCGACGTACGTGCCGGCCGCGCCGGACAACACGTACACGGTGGATTGGGGCGACGGGGCGTCGTCCGCCGGCCCGGCCGAGGCGGCGAAGGTGAGCCACGAGTACGCGGCGCCGGGTACGTACCTCATCACGCTGACCGACTCGACGACGGGCGCGCAGCGCTTCAAGTCGTTCGTGGCGCCGGCCGCCTGAGGTAGACGGTGACGCAGCCGGCGCGGACCGGCCCATGCGAGTGGCCGCTGAACACGGCGTACTGCAAGGGCTGGGACCAGCTCGACGAGGCGGTGCAGAAGGCGGCCACGGACCTCGCGACGGAGGTCCTGTGGGCGCTGTCCGGCCGCCGCTTCGGCGTGTGCGACTCGACGGTGCGGCCGGTGCGGCGCGGCGACGGCGAGGCGTGGCGGCGGTGGGAGTCGTGGCTGGACCTGCCGTACGGCGGCAGCTTCGCGGTGACGTTCTGCGGCTGCCCGGTGGGGACGTGCGCGTGCGGGCCGGTCGGGCAGGAGCTGAGCCTGCCCGGCCCGGTCAACGCGGTAACCCGGGTTGTCATCGACGGCCAGGAGCTGCCGGCCGAGGCGTACGCGGTCTACGACCGGCGGTGGCTGGTCCGGATCGACGGCGGGAGCTGGCCGACCTGGCAGGACCTCACCGCGGCCGACGACCAGCCGGGCGCGTGGGCGGTCACCTACGAGCGGGGCGTGCCGGTGCCGGCCGGCGGCCAGGTGGCGGCCGGCGCGTTCGCCTGCGAGGTGGCGAAGGCGATGGTCGCGGACACGACCTGCCGGCTGCCGAGGCGGGTGGCGTCGCTGGTGCGCCAGGGCGTGCAGCAGACGTTCGTCGACCCGGCGCAGCTCGCCCGGGACGGCATGACCGGGCTGCCGGAGGTCGACCAGTGGCTGCGGGTGGTGAACCCGCACCGGCTGCCCCGCGACACGGTGGTGTGGTCGCCGGACCTGAACCGAGGAAGAAGGAGGACGTCGTGACCGAGCCCGTGGTGGAGCCCGTCGACGACGTGGCCTGGCCGGTGGCGGTGAAGCTGCGCGAGGTCATCGGGACGGCGCTGGACGGGGCGCTCGGCGGGACGCCCGCCGTGGTGGCGGTGGTGCCCGGCCGGGACGTGGCGATCGACTCGTGCTGCGAGGGCCAGGCGTGGGTGCGGATCGTGCGGACGTACCCGGTGCTGCCCGGCGAGTTCCCCGGCGGGCGGGGCAGCCCGATCGACGACGGCGGCGACCCGGGCGTGTTCTGGGCGGTGGAGCTGGGCGCCGGGACGGCCCGGTGCGCGCCGAGCCCCGACGACGCCGGGAACCCGCCGACGGCGGCGCAGCTCGAGCGCAGCGCGGCGGAGCTGGCCGACGACGCCGGCAGGGTCCGGCGGACGGTGCTGTGCGAGCTGCAGAAGCTGCCAGCCGTCGAGGAGGTGTGGATCGGGGAGCAGTCCAGCGTCGGCCCGTCCGGCGGCTGCGTCGGCCAGGAGGTCCTGGTCGCGGTGATGACGAACATCTGCGTGTGCGAGGAGGAAGCCGGTGCGTAAGGGCCAGAAGGTGACGGTGAAGGCGCTGACCGCGATGCCGGGCGTGCCGGACGGGTCGGTGCAGCACCTGGAGTGGGGGCCGCGGCTGGCCACGCTCGTCGACGCCGGCCGGTACGAGGTGCTGGAGGGCGAGGAGGCGGCGCAGGCGGCCACCGTGGACCTGCGGCCGCCGGACGCGACGGAGCCGACCCCGGCGCCGACGATCGCGGCGGACGGCGGCGGCGACGAGCAGAGCCGGCCGAGGCGGGCGCGGAGCCGCTGATGGCAGTGGTGGTCCGGCCGCGCGTCGACCTGTTCGCCGGCGAGATGCGCCAGCTGCTCACCGGCTCGACGGGGCAGGTGGTGTCGTTCATCCGCAGCGTGACCCGGAAGGTGCGGACCCGGGCGGTGCTCAAGTGCCCGGTGGACACCGGCCGGCTGCGGGCGGCGCACCGCGAGGAGGTCGGCGTGCGGGGCGGCCAGGTGTACGGGTTCGTGGAGAACGACGTCGAGTACGCGGCCGCCGTGCACGACGGCATGGCGGCGCACCTGATCCGGCCACGGCGGGCCGGGGGGGATGCTGCGGTTCGAGACGGGCGGCCAGGTGGTGTTCACCAGCCTGGTGCGCCACCCGGGGACGCGGGCGCAGCCGTGGCTGCGCGAGGCGATGGAAGAGGTAGCGGGGTCGGAGGGGTTCCGGCTCGTCCGCTCGTAGGGAGGAAGCAGGATGCGGGAGTTCACGACCAGCGCGAAGGTGGCGAAGCAGTCCGGCGGTGAGAAGAAGCTGCCGGACGTGCCCTTCAAGCTGGACGGGGTGGAGATGGTGTGCCGGGCGCCGAAGGACGCGCAGCTGGCGTACCTGATGGCGGCGGCGTCGTCGAGCCGGTCCGAGGCGGACCAGGTGGCGGCGGTGCTCGACTTCTTCGAGCAGACGCTGGACAAGCCGAGCCTGACGGTGTTCCGGAAGCGGCTGCTGAACACGGAGGACGAGTTCGACTTCACCGACGCCATGGGGATCTTCACGCACGTGTGCGAGGAGTGGTCCGGCCGCCCTACTGGATCGGGCAGCGCCTCCTGACCCTGGCGGTCAAACGCTGGCCCGAGTTCCACGGGATCCTGCTGATGCGCACCGGCCGGGAGCCGCTGGACCTGCCGCTGCCGTCGCTGCTGGACGTGATCTACGCCTGGTGGGTGGAGGGCGGCGACGAGAATGAGGTGGCGAAATTCCGGCAGCGGCTGGAAGCCCCGCCGGTTGGCGCGGAGCTGGAGGGCCGCGAGGAATGGTCCGACGAGGAGACTGCCCAGAGTTTCGCCCGGGCACTGTCGGGCTCCAGTTGATGTCCCGGCTGGGGCGTCGGCCTGTTCAGCTGGTTGCCCCACCCCAAAAGATCCATCCCAGCTCAGCTCTTGAAGGCCGCATTCCGAGCTTCGTAACTTCAGTTGATGCAGACGGGGGGGGATACCACCCGGTTCGGCGGTCGATCTCTACCGGGCCGTCGCGAGACCGGTCCGTCCTCGATGCTTGTCGCTGATCCGCGAACATCGTCAACCGTCGCTGATGGGCATACGCTCCCACTCGTGAGTTCTCCCTCGCCTGTTGCCGTTGCTCTGGACCGAGACGTCGCCGACCTACGCTGCCTGGCCGCGTTGCTCGATGCCCATCGCCGGTGGGAGGCCGAAACGAACTCGCGTGCCAGCGTGAAGGCGCTGCGGGAGTGGCTGTGGTTCTACTGGCAAGCTCCCCGCCGTCCGCAGCCGCTGATTCGCAGCAAGTACCCTGCTCCGTTGCCCTGGTCGGAGGCCGCACGTCGTGCGGTCGTCGCGGACCCCAAATGCGCGCTCGTTATCGAGCACTGTGAGCCTGTCCACCTCGTGATCCGTGACCTACTCGATCATCCACCTGCCGACCTCGACCAGCTCCGCGACGTACTTGACAATCGTCTCGCCTGCTGCGTCATCACGAAGGCTGAGGATGACGCGATCAACGCGGCCGGGTTCGGTACACGTTTGGTTCCGGGAGCTGAACACGACCCGTGGGCTCGCTACCGGGCCGCCGGGATCGACCCGGAAGGTTTCGCGCCATATTCGGGAACAGGGTCTCTGCCAGAGGCGGTTGGATAGGCGCGGTTCTACCGATGAGGGGACCACGAGCGGCTGGCTATGCTCCGGACATGAGTGAAACGGCTGGACAGCTTTCCTCGCTGGCGGCTTCCACCGAAGCCGAGTCCCTGATGTCAGTTCTCGAGCGCAACCGGCGGACCTTCGCCTGGAAGACGTCGGGGCTCGACGAGAAGGGCCTGCGGGCGACCACGGCCGCCAGTGCCATGACCCTCGGTGGTCTCGTCAAGCATGTGGCCTTGGTCGAGGCAGACTGGTTGGCTGTCAAGCTCGCCGGACAGGAGTACGGAGCCCCCTGGGACACCATCAACTTCGACGCCGACCCGGACTGGGAATGGCGCACCGGGGCGCTGGACTCTCCGGAGGATGTCTATGCAGTGTGGCGAGACGCTGTCGAGCGGTCGCGCGAGCTCGTGGCGGAGGTCATCAGAGAGCGCGGGCTCGACGGACCGGCGTCCTTCACCTGGCCGGACGGTCGCACGCCCACCGTCCGGGCGATGCTTCTGGACATGATTGAGGAGTACGCACGACACACGGGCCATGCGGACATCCTCCGTGAATCAGTGGATGGCCGCGTGGGCGAAGGCGCGCCAGAAAACTTCACCGTCTAAACGCCCTCAACTGCCGCTTGTTGGGACGTTGCCGACCCGGCGGGGCACGTACGGAACGGCCGCGAGATGCAACAGAAAGGGGCCTAGCGACGTGAGCGCAGCCCGCCGGAAGCGCCAACATCCCAGCGGTCGCGCCCGCTCGGGCGGTCGCCCGTCGTCCAATAGAGAGACTGCGGCGCCAATGGAGTCGCATCAGACGTATCTCGTCGATGAGACCGAGCATCGGTTTGCACGCCTACTAGAAGCAATTCAAGAACGCGAAGGCGATATGCTCGCCGCGATCCAGCGGTCAGAAGTCGGTGAGGAATTGGATCGGGCGGGTGGATTACCGCAAGGCAAGCGCCTAGCACAGCAGGATGCTCAAGACTACTTGCGTAGGTATGAGGCTGCAGTGGTAAATCGAATGCGGGTGCTGCTGCCGGACATGTCTCCCGGTGAGTGGCTGTGGTACCTCCGCCGCGTCCCGTCAAGCTTCACCGCCGGGTCCGTCTTGAGCACTTCAGGCTATGTAGGCGCACTGGCCGAAATGATGTCAGGCACTATGGGGTCACACCCATCGAAAGTCATTGGACGTCACGCTAGCGGTTATGCGCTGCCCGTGACTACAGCGGCGGCCCGCCGTGTTGCTGCCTTGGTGAGTTTTTCGCGACTTATTGCCTACGCACACTCGATGGCCCGATGGTGTGGCAAGGGCGCGTCGATTAAATGGCGACCCGATGGCTGGCCATACACAGTAGATAATCGAGAGATTAGGCCCTTCGTCGAGCTATACGACCAACGTATGTCACTTGACTCTGGAAACCTCCTGAGCGGCCTTGGTACGGCACTTCCGCCATTAAGTCGGCGACAGATCCTGGGGCCCCGTGGGACTCAAATGCTGATGTTCGGTCGGACGACCCAGCCCGATAGTCTCAGTCTCCCGCATCCCGAAAACCAGCACGATGTCGTCATTCCCAGAAGATATTGGCCCTTAGGTCTTCCACTAGACCATATACTCGATCTAGTCGAGAATCTCGATTTTTCGACTGGTCGGCGAGATGACGGCCTCCTTGGCGTCAATCTATTGCTGACTCAGACGGCGAGCGACATATTCCGTAGCTCCGACCGGGCAGCATTCGACATCCTTCAGCGCGGCTACTCCATCATGTCGAAAGAAACCTTGCTTGCCGAACTGGAGGAGACGTTGGCCGTGATGCTTACGTCGGTCGACGCTGCACGCCTTCCATTTCTCCTTCCGCCATCGGGCGAGCAGGCCCTACAGGCTCTCCTAGACTGGCGTGGCTCTTCTTTTCCCTTGTTCCCCTCATCGCCGGTCCGAGAATTGGCCGACGCCGTGATTCTCGATGTCGTCGGCGCATCAGAAAGTCTGCGGCGGCTGCTCACCTATTCGTCTGCCGATGGAAAAATTGCCAACGTCCGCGGGCAGCACTTCGAGCGAAAGCTACAGGAACTCATTGACGACACGCCCGCAAAACCGACAGGCGTCGCTCGATCGCTTATCCGCCGGAAAATCAAGCGTGCAGGCAATGCGTTTACGGACATCGACGCGGTCGCTTATCGCGACGGCACGCTACTTCTAGTGGACGCCAAGAGCAAGCGATACGACGACAACTACGAAACGGGATCATGGCAGGCGGTGAAAAACCTACGCGATGCGCTAGAAAAGGATGCGGCCAAGTGGCAGCAGCAGGTCACGGCCATGGTCGATGAAAACCTTGTTGACGAATTGAGCTCTTACTCGGCGGTTAAGGGCGTCGTATGTACCCCTTTCGTACCATACTTGATGAGTGCTGACGCCCTGGATTTTGTGGTCGACGGCTTGCGGGCGGTCGTATCGGGCGGTGAACTTGAATCCTGGTGCCGGAGGGGGCAGTAGAAGAGTTCACGCTGGGCGCCTACGCCAGCGGTCCAAACCCGAGCGGCGTTGTATCTTCGTCTTCACCTGCCGCTTGACCGCGGTCATCGAGCATCTGTTGGGACGGGGGTGCCCGTCGCAAGAGGACAAGAGCCGTCGTGCGCTGGGCAGCATGGCCGGCGCGGGCTCGAGATAGAAGGGAGGCGGCCCCGAACCGGGACCGCCGCCCTCCTTCCGATCCGGGCTCAGCGGAATCCGTCGCCCGGGAACAGGGTGGAGCTGGGCTCGCGGCGAGGCAGGGGGACCGGCGGCTGCTCGTGGGCGGGCGCGGAAGCCAGGAATGGCAGGTAGCGCCGGAGGAAGTCGTCGACGCCGGGGATTGCGAGGACGCGGGTCACCGCGGCGGCGACGGCGAGGGCCTGGGCGACGAGCGGCACCGCCTCGATACCGGCGGCGGCGGCGATGGTCGGCAGCAGCGACAGCAGCGCGACGACGGCCGCGAAGGTGGTGCGGGTGACGGCCCGCCACGGGTGGCGGGTCTGGGTGGTGCTGGCGGTCACGGGATTTTCCCTCCTAGTTGCTGGATGAGGCCTTGAGCTGGACGTTCTCGATGAGGAGCTTGTCCCGCTCGGCGGCCAGGGTTTGCCGGGCGGCCAGCTCGGCGCGGAGCTGGGCGACCTCGGCCTTGGTGATGGCCAGCTCTTCGTGGAGCTGGTGGATGGTCAGATTGGCCGCCGCCATCTGCGTCTCGGCGAGGCTGAGCTTCGTCTCGGCGCCGGCGAGCTGGGCGTCCATGCGGCCGAGCAACCTCTCGGCGATCTGCGTCTCGTAGTCGGCGAGGCTGGTGCGCTCCTTGCGCCGGCCGAGGATCGCCGTGAGCACGCGGTCGACGACGGCGCCCGCGATCGACCCGCCGCCGACGAGCGCGGCGATGAGCACGGGCTCCATCGCCGCCGCCTCAGGTGACCGGGTTCTTGAAGGCGGCGTCCCAGGTGGCGACGCCGATCAGCCCGTCGACGCGCAGCCGCTGGTCGCGCTGGAACGCTTCGGCGAGGGCGCGGTACTCCGGGCCGTAGATGCCGTCGTTTCCGGCGCCGCCGAGCCACGTCTTGCCCTTGCCGATCGACCAGCGCCGGCGGTCGAGCTGGGTGGCCCACTCGCGCATCCACGTCCGGTCGGTGCGGCCCTTGAAGTAGCGCTCGTACTTGCCGGAGACGCTGTAGTCGGGGCCGGACGCCGGGCCGAAGTACCAGCCGGCGGGCAAGGGGAAGGCGATCGGCGTGCCGGGTGCGGGCTTGCCGGCGGCCGGCGGCTTGGCGGGCGCGGGCGTGGTTCCGCCGACGATGGGCAGGCCGGCGTGCAGCCATGCGTAGATCTCGTCGCCGGGGCAGGAGGTGTTCCCGCGGTCGCGGTGGCCGAGCAGCTGGAGCCGCTTGCCCGTGCGGTCGTTGGCCTGCTCGTAGAGCCACTTGAAGGCGCGGCGGGCGGCGTCGGAGACGTCCTGGCGGCCGGGCTGGTCCTTGCCGATGATGCAGACGCCGATGGCCTCAGTGTTGTGGCCGGAGCAGTGCGCGCCGAGCGTCGTCCAGCCCCGGCCCTCGTAGATGACGCCGCTGATGGAGTTGATGAGGAAGTTGTAGCCGATGTCGGACCAGCCCTTGACCCGCAGGTGGTAGTCCTGGATCTGGCGCGGGGTCTGTGTCGCCGACGCGGCGGAGTAGTGGCCCATAAAGACGGTCCGCTTCGACCAGGGCACGGTCGAGCGGGACTCGGGTGGGCGGGCGCCCCATTCGGCGCGGCTGATGATGTGCACTGGTTGTCCTCCCGGCAGCGTGGAT
Organism: Micromonospora citrea; assembly: GCF_900090315.1. Classification (NCBI taxonomy): domain Bacteria; kingdom Bacillati; phylum Actinomycetota; class Actinomycetes; order Micromonosporales; family Micromonosporaceae; genus Micromonospora; species Micromonospora citrea. The sequence continues at coordinate 5,869,118 of NZ_FMHZ01000002.1, forward strand.
CGTCTGTCGGGGGACAGCGGCTCTACGGTAGCGGGCCGGGGTGACGTGCGCGGGGCGAAAGCAGGCCCGCCGGCCGCCGCTGCGCGGACAGCGGCGACCGGCGGGGGTCGTGCGGAGGCCGGCCACGACGCTAGGGCCGGCCTCCGGGTCAGCGGGCGTGCGCGGGCAGGTCGAACTCGCCCGCCTTCGCGCCCGCGATGAAGGCGTCCCACTCGCCCGCGTCGAAGACCCGGGTCGGGCCCTGCGGGTCGCGGCTGTTGCGCAGCTCGACGTTGCCGCCGCCGAGGAACTGGACCTCGACGCAGTTGTCGCAGTTGGGGCCGGACTTGCTGGACTTGAACCACTGGCCGATCGGCCGCTGCTGCATGTCCACGGCGTGCTCCTTCGGTTGCTTGCTGGCCGCTCCCGTCGCGGCGGGCGGGTCTACGTGCGCCAGATGTAGCGCAGGTCGTCGGGAGCGTTGGCGCGGAGGATCACCTTGACTAGCAGCTGCTCCAGCACCGACTTGCGGAACGGCGGGGCGATGCCGGAGAGGGTGGCCCGGCGCTCGGCGGCGGTCCAGGTGACCGCCTCGATGGCCTCGGCGGAGAGGGGGACCTTCCGGCAGCCGAGCGGGCATTTGTAGGTGCGCTCGCCGCAGTGCGGGTGCGGGTGCATGGGCACGTCGCACCGGCCGCACCACAGCAGGGTGCGCAGCAGGTACGGGTCAGTGCTGGCGGCCATGTGTCGCCGGCCCCAGGCGGCGGCCCGGCCGCACAGGGAGCCGCCGGAGATCAGGCTGGGGCGGGTGGCGTTCACGGCCGCCCCCCGTTGCCGCGCCACCGCTGCGCGGGCGTGGTCAGCACCGCGGTGGAGAGGATGACGGTCGGCCCGTTCCAGGAGGGCGGGGCGGCCGGGGTGGTGGGCCGGGCGCCGGCTTCGGGTACCGACGCCCGGCGGTCCGGGGTGGAGCGGCGGTGCAGCCAGCGGGACCAGCGGCGGTGCCCCGCGGGGGCGGTCACAGCGCCCAGCCGTAGGCGTCGACCTGGACCTGCTCCGCCCAGCTCGCGGCGCTGCACGGCCAGGCGTTGCGGCACCAGGTGCAGCGGCGGTCGTTGACGGCGATGAACGGCCAGGCGAAGCCGACGCGGACGACAGGGCCGTCGGGCTGGTGCGTGGCGAGCATGTGCCCGGCAAGGGTCAGCCTTTCGCCGGGGCTGAGGACGAGGTAGCCGTAGCTGGGGACGACCTCGCCGGGCGGCGGGGGCGGGACCACGAGCCGCTCTCGAAATGGAGGGGAGCCCGAGCGGCCTGCCGAGGCGGCGCCGGGCCTGCCGCTGTGTGATTGGCCCCGACCGGTAGATAGAACGACCACGAGTAGCCCCCAGCCTTCTCTGAACCCGGGCGCTCACCAGTGATCGAGCGGTCACTGTGCATCACGCCCACCAGGGACCGTATGGGCGGTCGCCGATGGCGTGCGAGGATGTTGCACGATGTTGCATCAACTCGCGTCGTCGTCCAGATCCCGGAGCGCCCCCGTGATGAGGGCCCGCGCCTCCCGGCCGTAGGCGGCTGACCCGGCGAGCCGTTCGAAGGCCCGGCTGTAGACGGCGATGTCCCGGGGCTGGGTCAGCTTGAGTTCTGCGGAGATGGTTTCGACGAGGACGGTCTTCGCGTCGAGGATCCAGAACCCGTGCAGGGGGAGGAAACCGTGTGCTGCGCGGGTGGGAATGACACCCAGGTGAACGCGGGGGAGGGTCGAAAGGGCGAGCAGCCGGTCCAGTTGACCGGCGAGTACGTCGGGAGGCGCGACGCCCAGAGTCAAAGCCGCCTGGCAGAACACCATGTGGAACCGGTGGTCACCCCGGTAGAGGATGCTCTGACGCTCCATTCGCGCGGCGACGCCTTCTTCCACGTCGTCCGGCAGATCGTGAAAGCCGATGAACGCGCTGAGGATGGCGGCGGCGTACTCGGCTGTTTGCAGGAGTCCCGGGATGACCTGCGGCTCGAATGCGCGAAACAGCTTCGTGTCAGCCTCGAAGCGGACGCTTTCCCGTTGCCGTGTCCGTGTGCCGGACCTGAGCAGCCGCCGCCACTCGACGAACATGGTGTCGATGGAGCGCACGACCGCGATGAGGTCCGCCGCCTGGTCGTCGGCCCCGCAGAGCCGGCACCACGTGCGTACGTCCTCCTCGGAGGCGTTGATGACGCCGTGCTCCAGTTTGGAGACCTTCGTGTAGTGCCAACCGGCGCCTGCGGCAAGCGCTCTGCCCGTCAGGTCGGCGTCCTGCCGGATGTCCCTGAGCCTGACCCCCAGCGCTTCCCGGGCCTGACGGGCAGGTGTGCTCACGTCGTTGCAGGTCGGTACTCGGTGTACGGAACCGCACGCGGCCACAGGTCGTCACGGGTTGCCCGATACAGGGTCAGCTGCTCGGGATCGTCCTCTACGGCGTAGCCGGCACCACGCCCATCCGGCTTGAACAGGCTGAGGACGAGCAGGTGGTCATCGAAGAGCCAGCAGTCCTCCGCGGGTAGCGGGCGTTCGGCTACCTGCGCGCGCGGAACGTACCTGACTTCCTCGCCGGCCTCGATGTTGCCTGGGTCCAGCGCCATCGCCCAGCGCATGTAGTCCGACAGGGGCTCCGTCACAATGCGCAGCCGCTGGACCTGAGTCCCTGCCGACGTCACCTCGCTCATGAAGGACAGCCAGTCCTTCCGCCATGCGAAGTCGTCCGGTATGCCGCGCAACCACAAGTCGAACGGAACGTCCTCGTCCTCGACGTGGTATGTGTCACGCAGCTCCAAATGCCACGCTCGGCTGCCGGGGCGGAACATGGACCGGAACTCGGCACTGGTGATGGGTTTCATCGACTGCTGGCCACCAGGTTCTGCATGTGGCGAGCCGAAACCTCGACACAGGTTTCATGGCCCGGGATGTCCATGAGAGCGAGAGCTGCCTGGTCGGTTACACGCGCACCCTGAATGATGTAGTTGCCGTCCGTGGTGACGTCGATGATGGGCGCCTCGATCCGGGTCACCACCCCGGCGAGGCCGTTCTTGGCCAGGTGGCGCATCAGGGGGGCGGGCACCTCAACGACTGTCTCCTGTTCTGTCTCGAGGGCGAGGATCGTGGGATCGGCGACCTTCCAGCCCTGCACCACGTAGCTGTCTCGGTCCGTGGCGTAAAGCGTGGGGGATTGCCCGCCCGTCGACTCCTTGCCCAAGAACGTTAACCGCATGCCCCTGCCTCCCAGCGATGGTTGCACGTTGTTGCCCGTCCTGCAGATCGTCGGCCGCAGCGCGTGCAACGTCAAGGGATCGACTTGGTCGCAGGAGGCATAGCTACACGGCCGCAGTGAGGGATTGCGACCGCCCAATCTGGCCTACGCTGGGGGCGTGGCGCTGGGACGTGCGTACATCGAGATCATCGGCGACGTAAGGAAGTTCGCGCCGGACCTGAAACGCGGGCTGAAGTCGGCGCTGAAGATCGGCGCGCTGAGCGGGGTGGCCGCCAGCGCGACGGGCAGCCTGGTCGGCCTGGCCGGTGCGCTGGCGCAGGTCAGCGGCGCGGCGTTCGCCGTGCCCGCGGCGGCGTCGGTCTACGGCGCGGCGATGGGCGCGCTGCGGATCGCGACGTCGGGCTTCGGGGACGCGATGGGCGCGGTCGTCGAGGGCGACGCGAAGACGTTCGAGAAGGCGCTGGAGAACCTGTCGCCGCAGGCGCAGAAGCTGGCCCGCGAGTTCCAGGCGGTGGGCCCGGCGATCGAGGGCATCCGCACGGCGACGCAGGACGCGTTCGCCGGGCCGATGCTCGGGCAGGTCAAGGCGACCGCCTCGGTGCTGGCGGGGCCGCTGCGCGCCGGCCTGGCCGGCATCGCGGCCGAGTACGGGCTGGTGGCGCGGCGGGCGCTGGAGTTCGCCCGGGAGGGCGCCACCGTGTCGGTGCTGCGCGGGGTGCTGATGGGCGCGCGGGAGGCCGTGGCGAACCTCGCCGTGGCGGTGGGGCCGCTGCTGGCCGGGTTCCGCGACATAGCCGTGGTGGGCCTCCCGGCGGTGAGCCAGCTGTCCGGTGTGGCCGGCGGCCTGGGCGCGAAGTTCGGCGCGTGGCTGTCGGCGATGGCGCAGAGCGGCGCGGCCACCGCGGCGATCCAGACGGCGCTGGGCATCCTGCGGCAGCTCGGCCAGGTCGCGGCGAACGTCGGCGGGATCCTCCGCTCGGTCTTCGAGGCGGTCAGCCAGGCGGCCGGCGGCGGCGGCTTCCTCGGCAGCCTGGTGATGGCCACCGGCACGCTGCGGGAGTTCTTCGCCTCGGCGGAGGGCGCGCAGGCGCTGCAAGGGGTGTTCACGGCGCTGGGCACGGCGGCGTCGGGCCTGTCGCCGGTGCTGATGACGCTGCTGGGGATCATCGGCAAGTCGCTGGTGCCGGCCCTCCTGCCGATCGTGCAGGCGGTTGTGCCGGCGTTGCAGGCCGTCGCGACGGCGCTGGGGCCGGCGATCGGCACGCTCGGCGCGGCGCTCGGCCCGGTGCTGTCCGCCCTGTCGGTGGGCATCCAGGCGCTGGCCCCGTCGCTGGGCCCGATCGCGCAGGTGATCGCGTCGATCGCGCTGGCGATCGCGCCGCTGCTGCCGGTCGTCGGGCAGCTGGTGGCCATGCTGATCGGCCCGCTGGCGACGGCGCTGAACGCGCTGGTCCCGCTGATCGGGCCGCTGATCACCGCGCTGGCGCCGATCCTGCTCCAGGTCGGGCAGACGATCGCCGCGATCCTCGCCCCCGCCGCCGGGCAGCTCGCGCAGTTGTTCACCCAGATGGGCCCGGTGCTCGGCCAGCTCGTCGCCGCGCTGGGCAGCGCGCTTGCCCCGATCCTCGGGGTGCTTGGCCCGCTGGTCATGCAGGTGGTGCAGGCGATGGCGCCGATGCTGCCGACGATCCTGTCGCTGCTGCCGCCGCTGATCGAGGTCGTGGTGGCGTTGACGCCGCTGATCCAGCTGGTGGCACAGCTCGCCGTCGTGGCGGTCGCCCTGGTCGCGCCGCTGATCAAGGTCGCGGCGCTGCTGGTGCAGTTCCTGGTGTCGGCGGCGATCGCGCCGCTGATCTCGGCGCTCGCGGGCGCGCTGACGTGGCTGCTGTCGCCGCTGACCGGGGTGGCCGAGTGGCTGGGCAAGGTCGCCGCCTGGCTGAACGGGATCGACTGGGCCGGGGTCGGGGCGGCGATCGGCGGGGCGTTCTCGTCGGCGTGGAACGCGGTGGTCGGGTTCTTCTCCTCGCTCGGCACCTGGTTCGCCGAGCTGCCCGGGAAGATCGGTTCGTTCCTGGCGAGCCTGCCGGGGATGCTGTGGAACCTGTTCACGTCGGCGCTGGGCATGGCGCTCCAGGCCGTGGGCGTCGGGATCGGCCTGCTGATCTTCTCGGTGACGCAGCTGCCCGGGATGGTCCTCAGCGGCATTGCGGCGCTGCCGGGCCTGCTGGCCGGGTTCTTCTCCCGGCTGTGGGCCAGCGCGCGGGCGCTGACGACCGCGGGCATCAACGCGGTGGTGTCGTTCGTGACCGGGCTGCCCGGCCGGATCATGTCGGGCCTGTCGCGGCTGCCGGGCATCCTGGCCGGCGCGCTGTCGTCGGCGATGAGCGCGGCGCGTAGCGCGGCGTCGAGCGGCGTGAGCGCCCTGGTGTCGTTCATCAGCAGCGTGCCCGGCCGGCTCGCCGGACTGGCCGGGAAGTTCGTGTCGGCGGGCCGGAGCCTCATCAGCGGGTTCATGAACGGGCTCAAGAACGTGGGCGGGTTCATCGGCGACGTCGCCGGGTCGATCACGTCGGCGATCACGGGGTTCATCAACCGGGTCATCGGCAAGATCAACTCGGGTATCGCGTCGATCGACGCCAAGCTGCCCGGGTCGCTGCCTCGCATCCCGGCGCTGGCCAACGGCGCGATCCTGCGCCGGCCGACGCTGTTCGTCGGCGGCGAGGCCGGCGACGAGGTGGTGGTGCCGCTGACCCGGCCGCGCCGGGCGCGGGAGCTGGCCGAGCAGTCCGGGCTGATGCGGCTGCTCGGCGGCGACGGTGGCGGGTCCGTGATGTTCGGGCGCGACGCGATCCGAGTGACCTTCGAGGGAGTCCTGCCGACCCGGCAGGAGGCGCTGGACACCGGCCGGGCGGTCGGTGAAGGCGTACTGGAGACGCTGGCCCGCAGGGACGTGGCCACGACCGTGAGGACGATCTGAGTGGGCGAGTACAACCCGGACCGGCCCTACGTGCTGGGGATGCAGTGGGCGCCGCTGGTGGCCGACACGGTGCAGCTCGACACGGGAAGCGAGCTGGGCTACACGTTCCGGGCCCGCGCCAGCCACGCCGCCGGCGCCGGGCTGCGGCGGGTGCGGCTGCACGTGGCGTCGCCGCCGCCGGGCCTGCCGAACCGCAAGGAGCTGCTGGTCAACCTGTACCCGGCGGGCCAGGTCGCCGGCACCGGGCCGGTGCGCAAGCTGGTCATCCCGGTGCGGGACGGCGCGATGCTGCCCGGCGGAGCCCTCGCGGGCGGCTCGGCGACGCCGCCGGACGCGGTGAGCAACCCGTCCGACCCGCGGCACATCACGCTGACCGGGCCGAACGCGGCGGCGCGGTTCTGGTTCGACACGGACGTGTCGCGCACCCACGCCGCGCTGGACGGCCGGCGGATCCTCGACGTGTCGGTGCTGTACGTGATCTCGGGCCCGTTCGCCGACCTGGCCCCGGCGGTGACCCTCGGCCTCGAGCGCCCGTCGGCCGGGGTGAACTGGCTGATGGACGAGACGCTGAACGGGCCGGCCGCCCACAACGGGGTGACGGCGGTCAGCCGGTCGCGCCTCGGCGAGCTGAACCCGTGGTGGAACACGGCGGCGGCGCCGACGACGGAACGGGGCCGGGTGCCGTGGCGGTCGCGGACCCTCGCGTCGACCGGCAACCCGCCGGCGGGCCTGTCGGCGCTGGCGGCGTCGGGCGGGACGAACATCAACGTGCGGCTCCAGGTCGCCGCCAACGCGGCGGCCACCGCGGTGTTCCAGGTGCACTACCTGGCGCTGGAGGTGACGTACGGGGAGGAGAACCGGGTCGGCGGCGGCGGCCTCGACCTGTCCCAGGGGGCGGCGTACATCGGCGGGTACTACTACGAGGTGCCGATCTGGGAGGCGAAGAACTTCTCCGGCACGGTGGAGCTGACCGGCGGGCGGGAGTACGCGGTGACGGTCGGGCAGGCGTACTCGGGGCAGCAGTCGGTGGCCTCGCCGGTGCCGGTGAAGGTGGACCGGCTGGGGCCGGTCGAGCCGTACCCGGCGCACCGCGGCGTGCTGCTGCGCAAGACGCTGCGGGCCGGGCAGACGCCGACGGTGGAGACGGTCGACGAGCTGCCGTCGGTGGTGCTGTTCACCGGGGTCAGCGCCCCGGGCAACCCGGACCTGAGCAGCCACAGCTACCTGACCCGGGCGGTGGCCACGGTGTCGGAGCTGACCCCTTCGGGCTGGACGATGCAGCAGCTCGTGGAGGAGGTGGCGGCGGATTGGGTGTGGGTGCGGTTCTACGCGCGGCACCTGCCGGGCACGCGGGCTCCGCTGGAGTTGGCGCAGGTCTCCGAGCTGGACACGAGCCAGCGGCGGGGCCCGCTGGCCCGGGTCACGGTGGAGGAGTTCGACGCGCTGCCGGAGATCGCCGACGGCTGGCGGGAGGTGACGGCGCGCCTCGACCCGCCGTACCTGTCCGACGGGATTGGCGAGACGACGTACTGGACGTTCACCAGCAGCGCGGACGGGCAGTCGCCGTGGCAGGTCCTCGGCGCCGACGCGAACCCGTGGAGCACGCAGCCCGCCGGCTTCGAGGCGGACACCGGCTACGGCGGCCGCACCGCGTTCGCGGTCGTCGACGGGCAGTCCGACGAGTCGGCGGACCTGACGCTGATGTTCGCGCAGGAGATGGACGCGGTGTTGGGCCTGGAGGTGCTGCTGGCCGTGCAGCCGCTGCGGGTCGTCGACGAGCAGTGCGACCGGCCGGCGGCGAAGATCCCGACCGGCATCCGGTTCCACCGGCTGTCGTGGATGGCCGTCAACTCGTCGGTGGTGGGCGGCTGGGGCTGCTACGAGGTGCAGCGCCAGGACGACACGATGCCCGCCGGTGAGTGGGAGACGATCGCCAAGGTGATCGAGCCGTCCGTGGCGGCGGTCGACGACTACGAGGCGCGGGTGGGCGTCGAGTCGCGGTACCGGATCAGGATGGTGCACCGCCTCGGCGTCGCCGGGCCGTGGTCGCTTCCGGTGGCGGCGACGATCGCCTCGCCGGGCGTGGAGGGCCGCAACGTCGACACGGGCGTGCTGATCCTGACCTCCAATCACAACCCGGCCGGGAACCTGGCGTACGTGGCGAACTACGACCGGTCGACGGTGGAGGAGTTCACGTTCCCCGAGGCGGGGCAGGTCGAGTTGCAGGAGATGTTCGACCGGGACTTCCGCACGGCGTTCCGGCCGCTGGAGCGCGGTGGGGTGGAGTTCACCCGGGCGGTGCTGGTGAACTCGGCGGCGGTGCCGCCGGAGACGCTGGACCGCGGCTTCACCGACCTGCGGGACCTGGCGTGGGACACGGTGCCGTACGTGTGCGTGCGCGACGAGCTGAACAACCGGTGGCTGTCGACGCTGCTGGTGCCGTCGGGGTCGGCGAAGCGCCGCAAGGCGGGCCAGCTGCTGCTGGCGCAGCTCCAGGTGATCGAGGTGACGCGCACGCCGGCCCCGCTGGACGGCGGCCCGGCCCCGTGCGAGGGCCTGCGCCCGGAGGGGCAGGTGGAGTCGGTGACGGCGGGCACGCCCGTCCCGGCGGCCGGCATCGCGCCGCAGGTGTTCCAGGACCTGTTCGGCCGGAACGTGGTGGACGGGCTGGGCGGCGGTTGGGCGATCGTCGAAGGCGCCGCGACGGACTTCTCGGTGGCTTCCGAGTCGGCGACGATCAAGCTGGCCGGCGGGGGCTCGCGCATGGCGGTCGTCGGCGCCGGCTGGGAGGACGTCGACTTCCAGGCGCGGTTCAGGTTCAGCGCGGTGGCGACCGGCCAGCCGATCAACGCGTACGTGGTCGCCCGGTACACGGCGGTCGGCACGAACTACCGGGCGCGGCTGGCCGCGCAGACCGACGGCCGGCTGGGCGTGTCGATCGAACGGGTGGTGGGCGGCGCGCTGACGACGGTCACGCCGCTGGCCACGGTGCGGGCGGCGAACGGCACCGACTTCCTCGCCTACCAGGCGGGGCCGTGGTACTGGATGCGGTTGCAGGTCCGCGACGGGGCGGTCCGGGTGGCGGTGTGGCCGGACGGGCAGAACATGGCGCGGTGGGAGCAGTCGGCGAAGGACACCGGGTTGGCGGGCGTTGGCCAGATCGGTGTGCGGGGCGTGCTGACGGCGGGCAACACGAACGCGGCCCCGACGGTCAGCGTGGCCGCGGTGTCGGTGCGGCAGCCGGCGTCGAACGACCTGGACCTGCGGGTGGAGCTGCGGCCGACCGGCGACGAGTGGTCGGCCGAGCTGTCGCGCACCGACGACGGCGGGGCGACCGGCTGGGGGCTGACCGCCGACACGGCGCAGACCTGCCTGCGGCTGTGGGGCGGCGGCGGGTTCACCGGATGCGAGGACACCCGGGACCTGGTGGTGACCCGGCAGCGGCGGTGGCTGCGGGTGACGTACCGCAACGACTTCATCGGCGACGGCGCGGCGTCGTTCTGGCACTCGGACGACGGCGTGACGTGGACGGAGCTGGGCGGGCCGGTCGCGGCGCCGGAACCGCCGACGGTGGACGCGGGTCGGCTGGCGCTGACGCTGACCGGCGCCGTGACGGTGGCCCGGGCCGAGGTGCGCCAGGGCGTCGACGGGCCGGTGCTGGCCGCGCCGGACTTCGAGGGCCAGGCGGCCGGCACGACGCAGTTCGCCGACGCGCAGGGCAATGTGTGGGAGGTGGACGGCCGTGGCATCTGCGCCGTCGCCTGACCTGCTGGACCTGCCCGACTGGCGCGGGCAGCGGTCGGCGTCGTTCCGGTTCGACCTGATCGACGGGCGGACCGGGGTGGTCCGCCGCGAGCTCACGCCGCTGCGGGACACGTCGCCGAGCTTGAGCCACGACAGCACGTCGACGATCCCGCGCCGGCTGTCCGGGGTGACCCTCGGCGTGGAGGACGCGAAGCGGGTCAACCAGCTGACGGACCGGATCGCACCCCGGATGGTGCTGGGCGACGGCAGCTCGTACCGGCTGGGCCGCTACCTGGTGTCGGACTCGTCGGACCTGGTGACCAGCGCCGGCTCGACGGCGCCGCTGACGCTGCTGGACGAGATGTTCGTGGTCGACCAGGAGCTGGACGTCGGCTTCGACGCGGGCGGCCAGCTCGTCGACCAGGTGGTCGCGCGGCTGGTGGAGGGGCTGCCGATCGGGCAGCTGGTGGTCGACGCGACGGAGTTCACGTCGGTGGCAGCCTGGTCGCCGGGCACGTCGCGGGCGAACGCGCTGCGGGACCTGGCGACGTCGGGCGGGTACTTCATGCCGTGGTTCGACCACCGCGGCTGGCTGCGGCTGCGGCGGGCGTTCGACCCGGCCGACCAGGCGGTGACGATCGACCTGGACGCCTCCCGCCGGGTGATCCGGGGGTCGATCTCCCGGGGGACGGACCTGCTGACCGCGCCGAACCGCTTCGTGGTGGTGTCCAACGACCCGGGCTCGGAGGCGGAGCCGGTGGTCGGGGTGTACGACGTGCCGGCGTCGGCGCCCCACTCGATCGCGCAGCGCGGGTTCGTGCTGCCGAAGACGGTCGACGTGCAGGTGCGCTCGCAGGCGCAGGCGACGGTGTACGCGCGGACGCTGGGGCTCCAGCAGACGGTGTACGAGGTGGTGGAGCTGAGCACCCCGGTGGACCCGCGGCACGACGCCTACGAGGTGGTGCGCTGGGACCGGGTGCGGTGGCTGGAGGTCAGCTGGACGATGCCGCTGGTGCCGGGCGGGGAGATGCGGCACACGCTGCGGCGGGCGTACCCGGAGACGGAAGGCGGGGAGGCGTGAGCGGGAACGGGAAGGTACCGGGCCTGGCGGTTCCGGTGAAGGCGCTCGCCGAGGCGGTGCTGGAGAAGGCGGTCCGGCTGGGGCTGACGTGGCGGCTACGGCCGGCGACGGTGACGAGCGTCGCCAGCGACGGCACGGTCCGGGCGCTGCACGACGGCGACACCCAGGCGATCCGGGTGACGTCGATGATCGGCGCGGTCCCGGTGCGCGCCCGGGTGATGGTGCTCAAGTCGCCGCCGGCCGGGAACCACATCGTCGGCGTGGTCGGCTCGCCCGGGCCCGACGCGCCGATGAAGACGTTCACGGAGAGCGGGACGTTCAAGGTGCCGGCGGGCGCGCGGTGGATCCGGGCGTACGGCGTCGGCGGCGGTGGTGGCGGCGGCGGGGTGACCGGCGCGACCGGCGGCAACGGCGCGGCCGGTGGCGGCGGTGGCGGCGGCTACTGCGAGAGCGTGTGGTCGGCGGCCGAGCTGCCGGCCGAGGTGCAGGTGACGGTCGGCGCGGGCGGCGCTGGCGGGGCGTTCGGGGGCGGCGGCACGGGCGGGGACACGAGCTTCGGGGGGCTGTGGACGGCCGGCGGCGGCGGCTCCGCCCCCGGGGTGTCCGCGGTCGTTGGCGACCAGGCCGGCGGACGCGGCGGTGGCGGCACCGCGGTGGGCGGGAACGTGCTGAACTCGCCGGGCGAGTACGGCGACTACAACCGGACCCTCGACTCCCGGCACACCTTCCGGGGCAAGGGCGGCAACTCGCTGCTCGGGTTCGGGGCGAACTCGTCCGGGTCGGTCAGCGGCGACGCGCCGGCCGCCCTCGGCTGGGGTGGTGGCGGGGCTGGCGCGATCGGCCAGGCGACGTCGCGGCGCGGTGGCAACGGCAAGGGCGGCATCGTGATCGTGGAGGTCGTCTACTGACCGCCTCACCTGGCCTTGGAAACAGCGCAGCCCCGGATCGCGAAATCCGGGGCTGCGCTGCGTTCACGTGGAGACACCAGCATAGCGGCCCGCGCCGACAGCGAGCAAAGCGCCGCGCCGCCGTACATATAACATTGACGCTGAGGCCCGAGTCGTATACAATGTCTTTGTACGTATCGCCGCCCTCAACAGGAGGTTTGGATGGGCAAGGCATTGGTCGTGGCCTGGGGCCACGAGTTCGTGGACGAGGTGGTGGACGCCCTCGGCGACGCCGCCGTGGACGTCGTTGTCGGGAAGCCGACCGTCGCGCAGTGGCGCGGTGCGCCGCTGGTGCTGGTCGACGCCCGCGTGCAGACGCTGGCGGCCGGGATGCCGGCGCACCCGTGCATGGTGGTCGTCGCTCCGGAGAAGCTGGACGGCGACCGGCTGGCCGCCGCGTACCGCGGCTGGCAGGCCGAGTACCCGGAGGTGCCGGTGTACCACCTGCCGACCGGCGCGCAGGCCGTCCGCCAGCTGGTCGCCGAGGCGGCCAACGGGCAGGCGGCCGAGGTGCGCGTCGGCGTGGTCGGCGGCCACGGCGGCGCCGGGGCGACGACCCTGGCGGTGGCGCTGGGGCTGGTCGCGGCCGAGGGCGGGCGGCGCACGCTGCTCGTCGACGCGACCGGGCGTGGCGGCGTGGACGACCGGCTCGGCACGCCGGCCGAGGGCCTGCGGGTGGTCGACGAGCCGTTCAAGCCGCTGCGGCCGGTCGACCGGTTCGCGGCCGACGTGAAGGTGGTCGACCTGGACCGGGCGCTGGAGGCCGGGCAGATCGAGGTGGCCCGCCAGTGCGACCTGGTGCTGCTGGTCGCCAACGTGCAGCGCAACGTGGCGGCGACCCGGTGGGTCGCCGCCACGCTGTCCGAGGCGGGCGTGCGGTGGGCGCTGGTGCCGACGTGGATGCACGACAAGGCGGGCCAGGAGCTGGCCAGCGAGTTCCGGGTGCGGTTCATGGCCGAGGTGCCGCTGGAGCCGCCGTCGATCTTCTCGGACGGCCGGGTGCACCTGCTCGACCGTTGCTGCCTGCTCGACCTGGCGCGGGACCTGCTGCGCGCCGCGCCGTACGCCGCCGCCCGGGTGGCGGCCTGACCGTCCCCGGCGGGTGCCGTACATTGACCTTGTATGGCATCCGGCCGTGGGAGGAGAGGAACAGTGAAGGTGAACCAGGTCAAGCTGAAGGCGGTTACGCGGAGGATCGCGGCCGACCTGATGACGCCGGGCCCGCTGTCGCTGCCGGTGATGGTCGGGCTCAAGGAGCTGGTCCGCATGTTCGGCGTGAAGGACAACACGCCGTACCAGTGGCGGTCGAAGGGCCAGCTGCCCAAGGAGGACGGCGAGGTCAGCAACAACCCGCAGTGGAAGCTGACGACGATCTACGCCTGGGCGGAGGAGACGAACCGGAAGATCGTGTGGGACCCGTGGGACGTCCTCGACGAGGACGCGGACGAGGCGGCGTAGGTATGAGCACGTCCGATGCCATTGCAGCCGTACAGAGCGGGTGTAGGGTGCCGGAAAACGTCTCGACCCCGCCAGGCGGTCATCTGGCGGGGCCGAAATGGACGTACCCGGAACGGAGAACGGGTCGCACGCGCATCGTACGCCAGTTCGGGCGACGGTGCGCTGGCGGCTTTGCACAGAGAGGCCGCCTGCATGGTGGACCGGTGGACGGTCGAGCGCGCGGTGAGGCACGAGCTCTGCACGCTGGACCCTCCCGGCCGGCAGCTCGTCCTGACGCTGCTTACGTGGGCCGACGCGGCCACAGCGGTGATCCCCGAGAAGTTCACGCCGAGCCTGACCGACTTGCAGAAGGCGACCGGGCTCGCCCGGTCGTCGGTCGCGAAGTGGCTGAACCTGCTGGAGGGAAAGGACGGCGAGGACGGCGAGGAGCGCCCGGAGAGCAAGTGGGTGTGGCGCGAGCGGCCGACGGTCGCGGACGCCAGGCGCAAGAAGGCCCGGACGGTGTACCGCCTGGGGGTGCCGCCGGATCTGTTGCGGCGGCTCACCGAGCTGGGCGTAGTTGGTCCGCGTGCCGGACCAGCCGCGCCCGAATCGCCCGGGTCTGGTAGTCCGGTGGACGGATCAGTGAAGGGCGCATCTAGTCCGGGTCGCGGACTAGAACTAGTCCGTCACGCGGACCGAGTTGGTCCGCCACCCGGACGCAAGACATACAGGGAACAAGAAACAGTTGGGGTCCGCGCCGCGAGCGGTGTCGACCACCGTTACGTCGAGGGGCCGAATGGCTCCTGTGCCCATCCCGGGTGTAGGAAGTCGGCTCCGCTGCACGGGCCCGCGCTGCGGGCCGTGCCTGAGAAGGGAAGGAGAGTGATCGGGGAGTGAGGGTGTACCTCGCGCCGGTCGACGTCGCGCAGTGCGCGACGTGCGGCGGCGACCTGGTGGCCGCCGGGGACGACTGGCGGCACCGCGACGCCACGGGTTGCACCGAGTTGGCCACGCCGGTGATCTGCCGGCATCCCGCCTGCGGCCTGCCGGCCGCTGTCGGGAGCTTGGCTTGCGCGGACTGCGCGGGTGCTTTTTCGTCGGTCGCGGGTGTCGGGTCGCAGTGCCCAACGGCGACCGTATAGAGTCTATGTAGGACGTTCGTTCACGTGGAAAGGGACGAAGGATGAGTTCACGGTTCATGCCCGCCAGCCGCAAGAAGGCCAAGGCGCGGATCGCCCTCGCAGGGCCGAGCGGGGCAGGCAAGACCCTGACCGGGTTGAAGCTGCTGTACACGCTGACCGGCTCGGTGACCGTCGCCGACGGCATCGAGCGGATCGCGTTCGTCGACACCGAGCGGGACTCGGCGGACAAGTACGCGGTCAACCCGGAGCTGCCCGGCGTCGGCGACATGACGCCCGAGGAGGCCGGTGGCTACGGGTTCTCGAAGATCAGCCCGGTGCGGTACGACCCGCGGCAGCTCGTTGAGCTGATCGACGAGGCGGCGGTGGCCGGCTTCACCGGCTTCATGCTCGACTCGGCCTCGCACTACTGGTTCGGGCCGGGCGGCATCCTGGAGCTGGTCGACCTGTTCGCCCGCAACCACGGCGGCCGGTCGATGGACGGCTGGAAGGACGTGCGCCCGGTCGAGCGGGCGTACATCGAGGCGCTGATGAGCTTCCCCGGGCACGTTGTGGTGTGCCTCCGGTCGAAGCAGAAGTACGAGATCACGGAGGGCGCCGACGGGCGGAAGCAGGTGTCCAAGCTGGGCATGCAGCCCGACCAGCGCGATGGCCTGGAGTACGAGTTCGACCTGGTGGGCGACCTCGACCAGGGGCACTACCTGCGGGTGACGAAGAGCCGGTGCGACGCCCTGGCCGACGAGGTGATCCACAAGCCGGACGCGGAGCTGGGCCACCAGCTGCTCGACTGGCTGGACAACGGCGAGCCGCCGAAGGACCTCGACTGGCCGAAGGCCCTGGCGGCGTGCTCGTCGCGGGAGGACCTGGCGGTCCTGTGGCAGCGGGCGCAGCGCCTCGGCAAGACGCAGAAGCTGCGGGACGCCTTCAATGCGCGAGGCGCGGAGATCGCGGCCGCGCGGCGAGCGGCCGAGGCCCCGGGCACCCAGCTCGACAGCGGGCTGAGCGAGGCGGCCGGCGCGACGTCGGTCAACGGCCGGCAGCCGGAGACGGCGGGAGCGGGCCGGTGAACGTGCAGCAGGCGGCCATGCGGGCGGCGGTGTTGAAGGCCCTGATGGACGAGGTGCGCAAGGTCTACGACCTGGCGCGGGCCGAGGCCGACGGCCAGCTGGTCGAGCTGAACGGCGAGCTGGGCGTGACGACGGTGCAGGTGAAGCTGCCGGGCTACGACGGCGCGGTGGCGCAGGTGACGCTCTCCGAGCCGAAGACGGGCTACGTGGTCGACGAGGCCGGGTTCCTGGCCTGGTGCAAGCAGGAGCACCCGTCGGAGGTGGCGGTGACGACTCCGGCGCCGGTCGAGTCGGTGCGGGCCGCCTGGCGCAAGGCGCTGCTCGGCCGGATGAAGGTCGAGCCGGACGGCACGGTGGTCGACGGCGAGACGGGCCGGGTCCTCGACTTCGTGGAGGTCGCGGAGCCGCCGCCGCCGTCGACGACGCTGACGTTCAAGAAGGGCGGCCGGGAGGAGGTGGCGGCGGCCTACCGGGACGGTCGGCTGGCGCTGCCGGAGCTGCTGGCGCTGCCGGCGGCCGAGCAGGAGTGAGCGGGTGCGGGGCCGGGCGAGGGGCGACCTTCTCCCGGCCCCGCTCCACATCGGAGCCGGGGGAGGTGAGCGGTGGCGATCGACGCGCGGCTGGTGCGTGACGGCCTGGTCGACGTGGAGGCGTTCGCCGCCGCCGCCGAGGTCGGCCCGGTCGGGGTGTGCGACGGCTGCGCCGGGCTGCTCGACGGCTCGGCGACCGAGGGCGGTGGCCTGGTGTGGCTGACGACCAGGTGCCAGGGCTGCGGGCGGGAGCGGACCGCACCGGGCGGGCGTGCGCTGCCGCGCCCCGCGGGCCAGCGGCCGGGCCCGCCGGCGTGGCTGCTGGAGGCGGCGGCCGAGCTGGACGCACGGCGGCTGGGCGAGCGGCCCGACCGCTCACAGCCCGTCTAAGCCGGGCCGGCGGACCGCCTCACTCCACTACCCGGCCCGGGCTGTTCGGCGCTCTCCGGGGACGGGGGACGACCGCCCTTTGTGTGACGCGCTCCACGGCCCGGAGCGTACATAAAACTTGTACGCGAGATTACCGTCTGCCTACAATGAAGTTGTACGTTCCGCCCCCCACTCTGCCTGTGAGGAGAGAGCCGAGATGCTGAGCTACGAGGAGATCCTGGAGCGCGCCCTGCTGGCCGCTGCCGAGACGCTGGACCTGGAGGAGGCCGCCGAGTCGGCGGGCGAGGAGCCGCTGGCCGACAGCGACGGCGAGCCGACCGAGGTCCGCGAGGTCCAGTCGCTGAGCGACGCGGGCTTCATGACGACCGACCACGGGGTGGTCATCCGGCTGACCGACGGCCGCGAGTTCACCCTGTCGCTCAAGCAGTACCGCTGACCGAGCCGGCGGGCGCGCCTCGAGCGTGCCCGCCGCTTCCGTGCCCGACCCGACCTGCCCTGACCTGAGGAGCGAGAGATGACCGAGCTGACCTGCACCGAGCGCCTTGTGACCCCGACCTTCAACGCCGAGTTCGTGCCCGAGGAGGACGGCGGGCCGTGCACCCAGCCGGCGGTCGCCCGCGTGGTGCTCGAGCACGACGGCGAGAAGTGCGGGGACGGCGGGCTGTGCCTGTTCGACCCGGAGGAGGGCCTGGAGCTGGCCCCGTGGACGCAGGAGCGCCTGCTGTGCGCCAACCACTTGCACGAGCACGAGGCGGCTGTGGCCGAGCGCGGCGAGCTGGTGGGGGAGACGCTGACCCGCCTGTGACGACCGACGAGAGCCGCCCGGGACCCCCGGGCGGCCTCGACCTGTTGGAGGGAAACCGATGGAGAGCAAGAGGGTGCCGGACGTGCCGGCACTGCCGACCGGCGGCGGTGCCGCCGAGGCCGCCGGGTAGGCCGGCGTGGTTCACGTGGAGAAGGTCGACGTGCCGGAGCGGCCGAGCCGGGGCGCGTGGGCGTCGGTGTGGCTGGCGTTCAGTGCCGGCATCGCGGCATCGCTGGCGGCGAACATCGCGCACGCCGGTGCCGGTGCCGTGGCGCGTGCCGTCGCGGGGTGGGCGCCGCTGGCGCTGCTGCTGTGCTCGGAGGTGATGACGCGGGTGCCGCCCCCGCGGCACACCTGGCTGCGGCGCGTGCAGATCGCCAGCACGGTGATCGTCGCCGGGGTCGCCGCGCTGGCCAGCTACCGGCACATGAAGGGCCTGGCCCTGGAGTACGGCGAGGACGGCCTGACGGCGAGCACGCTGCCGCTGTCCGTCGACGGCCTGGTGGTTGTGGCGTCGATCGGGCTGGTGGTGCTGTCGCAGCAGCGGCGCGAGGCGGACGCGGCCGAGCGTGCCGCCGCCCTGGCCCGTGCCGCCGAGCGGGAGGCGTTCCTGGCGTCCGTCGCCGCGGCCCCGGTGCCGCCGCCCCCGGTGCCGGTGCCGAAGCCCGGGCCGGAGCCGGTGCCGCCGGCCGCCGTGCCGGAGTGCGAGCCGGTGCCGCGTGCCGACGAGCCCGAGCACGTGCCGGTGCCGCTGCCGGACCCCGAGCCGGAGCCGCTGCCATTGCCGCCGGACCCCGAGCCGGTGCCGCAGTCGGCGCGGGTGCCGCTGCCGTCGCTGGACGTGGTGGTGCCGCCGGAGCCGTGGCCAGCCCAGCAGCCGGTGCCGCCGCCGGACCCGGTGCCGCCGGACACGGCTGACGAGAACGCGGCGGCCCGGAAGGTGTGGCGGGACTCGCTGGCGGCCGGGGAGCCGCTGACGGGCAAGGCGCTCGGCGACCGCTTCAAGCGCAGCGAGCGGTGGGGCCGGAACCGGATCAAGGAGGCCCGGGGCGAGCTCCAGGCCGAGCAGGAGGCCGGCGGTGGCGTCGCCGGCGAAACCGACCAGCAGGAAGCCCGGGTGCCGGTCGGCGCCGGGGTCGAGTAGAGGAGGAGAGACAGATGGTGTCGATGGCGATGATCCAGGCCGCGCGGGCGGCGCAGTTCCCCAGCGACCCGTACGCCTGGGTGCTGACCCGGGACCGGGACCACGAGCTGCACGGCACGTCGGAGTCGGAGGTCGGGACGGCTGGCCCCGGGCAGGCGACCGAGGAGATGTTCGAGCGGGCCCGGACGCAGGGCCGCCGGTTCCGACTGCTCGACGAGGGCGACATCGACGAGGGCGCGATCGCGGACGGGAAGGACGTCGACCCGGACGAGCGCGGCGTGGTGTACGAGGGCCTGATCTGGACCGAGGGGGAGCCCGGCGGCGAGGCCGACTTCGGGCCGCTGTACGACTTCGGCACGCCGAACTACGGGTGCGTCGAGATCCAGTACCGCGAGGGCGACCGCTGGGTTTCGCTGTAGTGGCGAGCCGTCCGGTCGCAGTGGTTGAATGTGACCGGCCTCGTCCCACGATGCCGTGCGGTGTGCGGGGCCGGTCAGGAGAGCCGTCGGGGGACAGCGAGGCCTGACCGGACCCGCAACCGACCAAGAGCCCGGGACCTCGAGCAGGGGGTCCCGGGCTCATTGTGTCCGCAGTTGTCCGAGTTGCCTGTGAGGTCACAGTGTCTGGAAGGCGACAATTGCTGCGGGTGACTCATACGAGCCCGTAGGTAGCACGGTGCGATGGAGCACTGCTAGCTTATAGGCCGGTCGAGTTCAGGCCGGCTTTTCGCGTGCTGGGGGTCCGATGCGTTGCTACGGGTACGACGAGACAGGACTGGAGATCATCGACGCCGAGGCGGCGGTGATCCGCGACGTCGTGAAGCGAGTGCTCGACGGGGAGAGTATGCGATCAACCGTCGCCGATCTGCGGGCGCGAGAGATCATGACGTCGGCCGGGCGGCCCTGGACCCAGCAGTCGCTGTCGCGGCTGCTGCGCAACCCGCGGCTGGCGGGCCTGCGGACCTACCACGGCGAGGTCGTCGGCAGCGGCTCGTGGGCGCCGATCATCGACGCGGCCACCCACCAGCGGCTGCTGGAGCTGCTGGACGCTCCGGAGCGCAAGCAGCCGGGCGCGACGAACGTGCGGAAGTACCTGCTGTCCGGCGGGTTCCTGGTGTGCGGCTACCCGCTGCCGGATGAGCACGGGCCGGGCACGCACATCGACGGGAAGCCGCTCTACACGCAGCCGAGCAACAGCGGCAAGCGCGGGTACGTCTGCCGGGCCGGCAGCCCGAGCTACGGGTGCGGGCGCATCCGGATCGCGGCGGAGAGCCTGGAGGAGGAGGTCGCCGCCCGGGCGCTCGCGCGGCTGGCGTCGCCGAAGGTGCGCGCCCGGCTGGAGCGCGCGGTCGGCTCGGCGCTCAGCGGCGAGGGGACGATGCAGGCGGTTCTGCAGGCGATCGACGACCGTCTCGCCGAGGCCGGCCAGGCGTACGCCAAGCGGGAGATCAGCCTGGTGACGCTGACGGCGATCGAGGCCGAGGCGAAGCGCGAGCAGAAGCAGCTGCGCGAGCGGCTGGCCCAGGCGCAGCGGTTGCAGGCGCTGCCGGCGACGACGCCGGAGGGCCTGGCCGAGTGGTGGATCGACGCGCCGCTGGAGCGGCGCCGCGAGCTGCTGGCGCTGGTGCTGGACCGGATCATCGTGAAGCCGGCGACCCGGGCGGGGGCGACGCAGCTCGACGTCGACCGCCTGGAGTTCGTCTGGAAGTGACCGGTGAGTAGTTTCCTCCGCATTGTTCTATCGGCGCGGGGTGCCTCGATGTAACAGGGCGCTGCCGCGTGGTGCGTGAAAAGTATTTGCCGAGTTCGGTTCCGCCCTGTTTTTTCCGGCCACCGTCTGCATAGGATCATCTGCGTTGATCTTTCTTAAGGCTGCCTTAACCGCCGGCTGCCCTGTGGGGCCGCAGTGGGATGGTTAGTGCATCGAGACGGATGACGGGGAGCTGAGACGTTGTACCGGAAGCGCGAGATCGAGGTCCAGACGCTGGCGGAGCGGATCGAGGCGGAGCTGGCGTCGGGGCGGGTGGACGACGCCGACCTCAGCGACGAGCAGGCGGAGAAGGTGGCGGCCGTGCTGCGGCCTGAGGCGCCGGTCGAGATGCTGTCGAGAGTGGCCGGTCGGGCGGTGCGGCGCACGGTGCGGCGCACGGTGCGGACGGCTCGCAGCATGGCGGCCGCTGGCCCCCTGGCCCCGACGCTCCTCGCGGCGATGGTGTCCTCGACGGCGATGGCATCGTGACGCGCTCCACGGTCCGGTGTACATAAAACATTGACGGCAAGATCGTCTTTTGACTACAATGAATGTGTACCGCTTGGTGCGCCCCCGTTCACTGTGGAGGAAGACGATGGTTGCGAGTGTGACTGCGAAGAAGCCGGCGAAGCCGGTGCTGCGGACGATCCCCGTCGGAAAGATCGAGGCGGACCCGGACCAGCCGCGCAAGCAGTTCACCGAGGAGGAGCTGGCCGAGCTGGCGGCGTCGATGAAGAAGCTCGGCCAGCTCCAGCCGGTCGCCGTGCGGAAGCTGGCGAAGGCGGGCACCTACCGCCTGGTCGTCGGCGAGCGGCGCTGGCGGGCCGCCCAGCAGGGCGGCATCGAGGAGCTGGCCGCGATGGTCTGGGAGATGGACGACGAGGCGGCGTTCATCGCGCAGGTGGCGGAGAACGTCAACCGGCAGGACATGACGGCGATGGAGGAGGCCGCGGCCTACGCGCGCCTCGCGGACGCCGGCTGGGAGGTCGAGGCGATCGCCGAGCTGTTCGGCAAGAGCCAGCCGTACATCGGGTGGCGGATCGACCTGCTCGGCCTGATCGACGACGCGAAGCAGCTCGTGGCCAAGGGTCAGCTGCAGGTGGGCGTCGCCTGGTACGTGTGCCGGCTGTCCGCCGACCAGCAGCGGCGGTTCCTGGTGAAGTGGGCGCGCGGCGAGTTCTCGTCGGCGCGGGACGCGGAGGCGTTCGCCAAGGCGTGCAAGGCGGCGGAGGACCAGGGCGGGTTCTTCCAGCTCGACGAGGCCGAGCACAGCGAGGAAGAGCAGGCCGAGGTGGTTGCCAAGCGGAAGAAGGTGACCAGCAAGATCGACCGCCTGGCGGCGGCCGGCGAGATCCTGGCCGAGCTGGCGCAGCTGGACGAGGTGGAGCTGGCGAAGCTGCTCGCCGGCGCCGACGGCGGCGTGGCCGCGTACCGGCAGCGCGTCGACCACCTGCGGACGGCGGCGGGGAAGGTGTCGGCGAAGCTGCGCAAGGCGCAGGCGATCGCGGCGTCGGTCAAGGTGGAGCTTGACCCGGAAGTCGTGGTGGAGGTGCCGGCCGAGCTGGTCGACGTGACGCCGGTGCCGACGGTGCCGGGGCCGCTGGTCAACGACGGGTCGATCAAGGTGGACCCGAACTGCACGTGGGAGGGCCACGCCGACGCGGTGCAGGAGGTCGGGTTCTGCTCGGTGTGCCAGCACTGACCGGTGCGAGTGGACGCCCCGCGGGCTGACCCGCGGGGCGTTCCTCGTCCCGGCGCAGCCTGCGCGGGCGCGGTGGGAGTGGCTATGCTCCGGGCGTGGACGCCTGTTCGCGTGGAGCGCACTGATGCCGGTGCTCGGGCCGATCGACCTGACGCCGTGCGGGATCTGCCGGCGAGCCCGGGTGCGGGCCCGCCGGGGCGACCGTGACCCGGTGGTGCTGTGCCTGGCCTGCGACGGCGGGCCGCTGGTCGAGAAGGCCCGGCGGGTGCTCTCCGACGAGCAGCGGCGGGCTCTGAACCTGTGAGGCGGCGTCGCCGTGCCCGTCACCTGTACGGTCGCAGTTTGACTGTGCGTGGTCTGTCCGATACAATGTCTATGTACAACCCCCGGCTGTTGGAGGCGATCGGTGCGAGGCGAGTGGTCACGGTCCTGTGGGCGTGGCCGCTGCCGTCCGGGCCGGCCCGCCTGCGGCAGGCGATGCGACGAGCGCAGGCCGAGCTGTACCGGCAGGCGCGGATGATGAACGCGGTCCCGCTCGGACCGGCGGCCTTCCGGGTCGCCCGACGCGCGGTGTTCGACACCCACGCCGGTCCGGCGCTCGTCGCGGAAGTCAGGGCAGCTCAGCTGCCGAAACCGAACGGAGAGGGGACAACTGTGCCCGCAAGCTGTACGGCCGCAATGCGTGACTGCGGCCCCAAATATCGGTGGGGTGAGGCCCGATGAGCCACACCACCCAGCACGAAGAGCAGGCCCGGCAGGTGAAGGCGGCCCTGCCCGGCTACCTGGAGGTGCGGGAGACGGCGGCCGCCGTGCTCGTCGCCACCGGGAAGGACATTGGGCTGCGCCTCGACGAGCGCGACGCCCGCGACCTGGCCGAGGCCGTGGTCGACGCGATCCACAAGGGCGCCGAGGTGCGCGGGATCGCGTTCGCCTGCGACGTCGCCGACCTGGAGCTGGCCGCCCACGAGCGGTACCTGCTGCCCGGCGCGCGGCAGAAGGCGGCCAGCGGCGACTCGCTGGCCCGTGCGGTCCTGCACGACCTGGAGCAGTACGTCCAGGGCGCGGTGAAGCTGCGCAACGAGCTGGTCGAGCGGCTGGCCCGCGTCGGCGGCGAGTGGCTGGCCAGCCGCACCGCGAGGGCGGTCGTGCCGATGCCGGCGCCGAAGGGGCAGCACCGGGCCGGGGCCAAGGTCGCGGCGTAGTGGCCGACGAGCCGAAGACGGCGCGGGACCGGGCTCTGGCCCGGGCCCGCGCCACCCGGCGCGAGACGGGGGCCGAGCCGCCGCCGCGCCGGGGCCGCCCGATGGCGACCCGGCCGCCGGCGGACGCCCCGCCGGTCGACGACCGGGTGGCGACCCTGGCCACGAGGTACCTCGTCGACGGCTACAGCGCCGACGAGGTGGCCGAACGGCTCGGGGTCGACCGCGGATGGTGCCAGGGGATTGCCGCCCGGCTGCGAGGGAGGAGGTAGCCGATGCCTGACCAGGTGGCGGCCAGCCCCGACGAAGAGCCCGTGGAGTGCGAGGACTGCGGACGTCCGCTGCGGACGAAGCGGGCTCGTGCCGAGCGGGTCGGACCGAAGTGCCGCATCAAGCGGCTACTGATGGAGGGAGCAGCGTGAGCGTGATCCTGAGGCACGAGGGCGGGATCTACGTGCCGAGGGTGGAGGCGAGGGCGGTCCTGCCGCTGCCGCCGCTGCCCGACGCCCAGCCGGTCGATGTCGCCCACGGCGACGCGATCGTGGAGCTGGAGCTGCTGACCATCCAGGGTCCGCCGTCGGTGGTCGCGTCCGCGCTGGACGCGCTGGGCGCTCACCTGGACGAGCTGGTCCCGTTGATCGGGAAGCTCTACTACGACCACGAAGAGCCTCAACATGGAGGTTGAGTTGCAGCTGTACACGAACCGCTACCAGCGGTTCAGCCCTGACCAGGGCGCGCCGGTCCGGACGACGGTCGGCAAGCCCCGGTTCCCGTTGCCGTACGACCTGGCCGGGTTCGCCCGGCTGCTGGCGCCGACGTACGGGATGCTGCGGATGCAGGAAGGGCCGTACCGGCACATCTACCTGGAGCGGCTGGAGGCCGCCGGGGTGGACCTGATCTCCGAGCAGTTCGCGGAGATCGCCGACGCGGCCGGTAGCGACCGCCTGGTCCTGCTCTGCTTCTGCGACCTGAACGTGCCGCCGCCGGAGAACTGGTGCCACCGGCGCATGTTCGCGGCGTGGTGGGAGGACCAGACCGGACACGAAGTGCGCGAGCTGGACCGGCGGCGCGAAACGCCGGCAGCGACCCTGTTCTGACGACGAAGGAGTTCACGTGGAACTGACTCTTGACCGACCTCGACCGGACGCGGGCGTGCCGCTCGACCTCGACCCGCACCTCCAGCCCGGCGAGCCCGGGTACTTCTCGGGGGAGTGGCTGGAGTACCCGTACGACGGCGGCCGCCGGTTCGAGTCGGCGTACGCCGGCACGCTGGTCCGGCGGTGGAACGGCTGGGCGGTGTGGTCCTGCACCCGCGACGTCGCCGCCGCGGTGGTGACCGACCAGGAGATGTCCCGGCGGCACAACCGGGTGCTGCTGGAGCACTCGGGGCTGGCCGGCGACAAGCTGGAGCGGTACCTGGACCAGGACGTGCCGCCGATGCGCTGGGAAGGCGACGTGATCGTGGTCGACCGGAAGGCCCTCGATGAGGAGGACCTGCGCATCGAGCCGGACGAGCACGGCCGGTACGTTGTGATGGGCGGCCACTGGATGTGGGAAGAGGTGCCGGTCGACGCGGCCGACACGGTGCACGGGGTCGCTGAGCGACCGTAGCCGTACAGCTGGGGGCCGGTCCGATGGGCCGGCCCCCTTCGCTTGGGCAAGATCAACGGTGATCCCCGGGGGATCACGGCGGGGAACAGAGGGCTACAAGCGGCCACGACCGGGCACGAGTAGACACAAGCTGAGCAGCGCCGATAGAATCGTTGCAGCTCAACGGGTTGGAGCTGCGGGGTTCAAGTCCCCCCTCGGACACCACTCTTCGTGCCAGATCACGAGAGCTCACCATCATGGTGGCTCTCGATGAGGGCACCGCGTAGCACTCCTGCATCCGTCGTTGGTCGCGGCCTTCGCTGTTGCGCGCTGACGACCCGCGAACGCCTGCGGCGGTCACCATGACGACCGCCGGGCAACCGTTCCGCCGACGCCTCAACGAGCAGATGATCGGCGCGGTCATCCCCACTCCGCTTCCTCGCCCGGCACCGCCACCGGCTCCCATGCCGGCGCTGCCCGCAGCCCTCCTAGCTGGGCGGGAACCGGTCGAGGACCTCGTCTTCGACGTGGCCCGCCCGACCGCCGACGGCCGGGTGGCGGCCCGAACGTTGCTGCGGGCGCTTCGCTGGCCTGCCGGTCACCGCCTCCACGTCGACGTCACCGACGGCCTTCTTCTGATCACTGCGAGACCCGACGGGACGCACGCCGTCGGCGCCCGCGCGGCACTACCTCTGCCCGCCGCAGCCCGGCAACTCTGCGGTATCCATCCGCGTCGGCCGGTGCTGCTGGCGGCGATCCCGCCACGCGATCTGCTCGTCGTGCACCCCTCGAACACCATCACGCGACTCCTCACGGACCTGCACGCCACCCTCCTCGGAGACCCCTCGCATGCCGGCTGATCCGTCACGCATCGCCACCGCCCGGCAGATGCTGGCCCACCTCGGCCTCACCCTGGCCGACCTCGCCGCCGACCCTGACCTGTCGCGCGATATGCCGACGCTCGCCGAATACCTCCCGCGGGTCGCGGCCGCCGCCAGTCCGGGCACCCGCCGCACCTACGGCACCTACTGGGACAGGATGACTGCGGCGCTCGGTCACCTGCGGTTGGACGAGGTGACCCCCAGCGACATCGAAGCCTTCATGCGGCAGGTCACCGCCGGTGCCCGCACCCGACGCACGGGCCGCCAGGGCCGTCATGCCGGTGAGCATGTCATCGCCGCCGCCCGCGCCGTCTACCGCCGGGCCATCGCCGACGGCTACCTCACCGCCGCGGCAAGCCCGGCCCACCGGGTCGTTAAGCCGCGCCGGCTACCCAATCCCCGCCGCGCCCTCACGCCCGAGGAACCGCAGGACATCAACCTGGTGGTGCGTGCCAGCGGCAACGACGTCATCCTGGATGCCCTGCTGCTGCGGCTGCACACCGAAACCGCCTGCCGACGCGGCGGCGCCCTCGCCCTCCGCCTGGTCGACCTCGACACCGCCCATGCCCTGGTCCGCCTCACCGAGAAGGGTGGCACCCTGCGCTGGCAACCCATCACCCCGACCCTCGCCGAACGCCTCCAAGAACACGCCCACGCCCGGGGCGCGGTCCTGCCCCCCGACCGGTTGCTGCGCTACCGCAACGGCCGGCCGATCAGCAGCCGCCGCTACGATCACCTATGGAAACGCATCGGCGAACGTCTGCCCTGGGTAGCCGCGCAGGGCATCTCCACCCACTGGCTGCGCCACACCACCCTCACCTGGGTCGAACGCCACTTCGGCTACGGAGTAGCCCGCGCCTACGCCGGACACACCGACCGCCGCGGACCCGCCACCACCACCTACATCAAGGCAGACCTTCACGCCGTCGCCACCGCCCTCGCGGCCATGACCGGCGAGCCACACCCCCTCGCCTCACCGCACACCTCCAGGTAGGCGACGTCGTTACGCGGACGGCGGGTGCGGTTGTTACGGCTGTGCCACGCGTCAGGACACTCCCACCTTGTCACCCTGGCCCTGGCCCGCTCCAGGAATGTGGGTCGGCGGCAGACAGTGTGGATTCAGGTCGTGGCCCAGGTGGTCGGAGGCTCGGCTACTACTTCTCTGCCTCGGCCACGAAGACGCCGACTCCGGGGCGGCCGAGCAGAATCCGGCGCTCCACCCACACTCCGACGTCGACGGCATCCGCACGCTCCTGCGCGCACTGACCAAAAGCCCTCGCTGACCTCGACGCCGAACCACACGAAGACACGATCACGCTGGCCACCCAGCTCCGCACCAGCCTGGATGAGAAGTGACCGTCCCCGCCCCGCCCCGACTCACCTCCGCCGGCTGCCCTCGCCAGCCGTTGTGCCGGTCCTGGGCTGTCCACCGTCGTCCACGGCGTGCCCCCGACCAGCCGTGGCAAACCGCCTGCGCGTGCGGGCAACCGCTGTGGTCGAACCCCGTCCTCCACCTGGCTGCTGCACCGGATACGGCTGGCGCACCGCCTACACCGTCGAGGCCCTCGCCGCGCCCCGCTGCCCGGCCGGGCCGGCTGGCTATTGGCCACCGTCGCGTTGTGGACCGCCGGCATGATCGTGCTCGCCCTCATTGACCTGGTCGTCATGCTCCGGAAGTGGTCGGCGGCGGTTTCGTAACCAGCAGCACGGCATCGGTCGTCTGGCGTATCCGCTTCTGCTTGATATGCCGATGAGCGCTCACGTGATCATGGTGCGTCCGGCGACCGTCGACTGGCTGGCGCCTCCGAACCGTCGTCTGCCGGCGGCCGGGGGCATCGGGAAGGCGTAGCAGCGTGTGCCGACCTCTCCGGCGCCCGAAGACGAGCCGCATCGCAGCGGGTGGTAGGCGGGAGACGAGGTCACAGTAGTCGGCCGCGAAGCGCGCCATCTCCGTCGCGCTCAGATGTGCCGCGACGCACCTGCCGTACCCCAGGCGCCGAAATCGCGCGACCTCCCAAGTGGTGCACCTACAGCGTCGACGGCCAGTCCGGCCGTCGGCGCAACTGCTCCTGGTCGAGCGCGGGCACGGCAACTAGCAGCTCGACCGCCAAGTACGCGACGTCTGTGGCCGCTCCACACAGGTCCGCCCATGTCGGCTTTCCGGCCCGGGCTGCCATCCGAGGTCGGCAGAGGCCCGGCTGTTCTACCCGTTGCGAAGAGTCGTGATGATCCGGTCGGTGTCCCCGGACGCGATCGCGTCGAGGATCCCGGTGATCCTGGCATCTTTCTCGGCCGCCTTAATGACCTTCGTCAAGTTCGCGCGGTCGGTGTAGAGGGAGCGGGCGAGTTCGGCGATCGGCAGCTCCTCACTCGGCACCCGCGCGTACCCCGCTAGGCCGAACTTCAGGGAGTGGCGGGCTTGCTGGAGCTGTGCCTCGCCCGCCTCGCGCATCAGCCATGCGCTCACGACCGATTGCGCCATGCCGGGCGGTCGGGGCGTGTCGGAAGCAATTGCCTCGTCAGCGCTTCCATACTCCAGGGCAAGGTCGGTGACCCATCGGGCGTAGGTGCCGTACGCATCGAGAACGGTGTACGTGTGTACGACCTCGATACCGCCGCCGGCCAGGGTACGGATGATCTTCGACTCCTTGGGGCCGACTTCCTCGGGCACGATTGCGACGACCCGGTCCCGCCATCCACAGAACTGGCTGGCGGCCCCGGTGCGCAGGCTTTGGGCCAGGAAGACGCGGGCGGCGTCGTCGAATACGTCCTCCCGTCGAGTGCCCGCTGTCGCTATCCACATTCGGGACGGGGTTCCAGGCTCCCAGCCACCGTCAGCGTCCAGCGTGATGTCGCTCTCGTATAGGACCGTCTCGCCCGATTTCACCGCTTCACCGAGGACCCGGCCGGCTTGAGAGATGAAGCCGGCGATGTACTCGGATGTGCCGGTGTCGACCAGGCCGGCAAGGCGGTTCCGTTCGGCCGGGTCGTCGACTGTGGCAGCGTGGCGTGGGGTGAGGAGGTCCGCGAGGTACCGAAAGTCAACGCGTGTCATGGGTACACACTACACATCCCTCCTTCACCTTGGTCGAGAGTCACACCAGCGGTTACTTCGATTGCGTGTCGACGGTCTCCCGCGATTGGCTGGGGTGACTCAACCTACGGAAACTCGGCGGTGATGTGCGCTCACGCCACCCAAAGGCGGGCGTTGACCGTCAGCGCCTGTCACTGTCCGTGTGCCTACCCGCTCGGGACTCGTTGCGGTTGTTCTCGCCAGCGGAGTACAGCCCGCTGCCGGGGTGGGGGATGCCTCGGTAGGAGGGCGAGGGCTTCCCGACCGCCGGGCACGTCGTGGACTATCTGCGGGCCTGCGAGCAGCGGTACGACCTGCGGGTGTGCAGGCCGCTCCGGGTTCCGCGTGGCGTGATCGGGCGGGCTTGTGGTAGCAGCCGACCGCGAATGCTCGGTGAAGATCACTTGCCAGCTTGCGCCGGAGCTGCGTTTCGGACTACTTGGTTTACGCTTCGATCTGCGCTAAGGTCTTGTCAACGCGAGCGGAGGATGATGCATGGCCACGATTGAGGTTGACGACGGCACCAAGCGGACCGTGTCCTTCGCCGCGCGGATGGCGAACGTCACGGAAGGTGAGATCGTGCGGCGGCTGATCGCCGATAGCTCCTTGGCTGGCGATGAGCCAACCGAAAGAGAGAACGGCGTACCGATTTACGCCGACTACGAGGGGCACCGGAC
The DNA here is from genome assembly GCF_900090315.1 of Micromonospora citrea. NCBI lineage: Bacteria > Bacillati > Actinomycetota > Actinomycetes > Micromonosporales > Micromonosporaceae > Micromonospora > Micromonospora citrea. The sequence goes on from NZ_FMHZ01000002.1 coordinate 5,898,471, forward strand.
GCGTGCACTCTATTTCGCACCAGCCCGAGTTCAGATCGTCGACGGCCCACTCAAGGGCAAGTCCTTCAAGACTCCCACCGGCGCGGCCCGCGCAATTGTTCGCCACTACAACCCGAGGGTGAACGACAACCGCAACGGCTGGAGCTTCTGGCAGATCGACAACGGCGGCCCTCGAGTCTGGCTCCAGTCGATCCGCCCAACGAACGCCGACGACTGATCGCCTAGTCAACATTGTCAAACGATCGCCAGCAGCCGTGCCCCGCCCGTCTGCGGCGCACGTCACGTGAGGCCTGCCGATGGTAGGTTTCACCCCAGGATTGAAGGGGCACCCACCGACGAGTTCGGTCGCTGCCCCTCTTCCTTCTCTGGCGAAAGCGCTATCGGCGCCTAGGCTCGAGCAGCTCGACGACCGACAGGCCGGTCTCCCCATCGACCAACTGAAGAGCCAGCTCTGCCCGGGCGGCCAGGTCGAGCGGGTGAATGCCCTCGGTTAGGGCCGCATGGGCCAGCCGGTCGAGCCCGGCACCGACCAGCGGCGCGCCGATGCGCAAGGCTGCCTGCAGCGCCACGCCCTTGGTCGACCCGCCATGCAGCACGATGTTGCGGGTCCGGTACAACCTCCGCAACGCGATCTTGAAGGTCGTGACCGCTTTGTTCAGCTCGGCGCGGGGTTCGGCGACCAAACGGACCATCCGCTCGACGGCGGCCATGTCGCTGTGGCGCTGCAACTTGCGTCCAGACAGGTAGGGCAGCGCCGTTCTGGCGATCATGCCGTCGGCCACCGCCCGGGCACGCTCGATGTTGGTCGTGCACGACCCCAGGGCCGCGCTGAGCGTGTCCGGCTGGGGCGGATCGTGGCGGTGTGCCAACGCAGTGAGCTCGGCTCGGGGCCACGAGCAGGCGATGATCGCGGCGAGCCGGTCGGCGGCGACGGCCTTGCCGGAGCGCTCCTCCTCCTGAGGATCGTCGGGGTGAGTGAGCAGCGACTCCACAGCGGCCCAGCCGCCGGCGACCGCCGGGCCGAGCGCGCCCTGGTTGAGTGGTGCCGCCAGTTCCAGCGCGTCGTCGATCAGGCTGCGTTCGCCGTCAACGCGGTAGAGGTGGCCTTCGTGTACGAGCGCGAGGATGTTGGCCCCGCGCGCCGGGGTGAGCAGCGGTATCGGTTCGGAGTGGCCGTCGACCCAGATGGACGGGGCAGCGGTGATGCCGCCGCGGTTGCTTCGCTGGAACGACGAGCGGGCCACCATCCGTTCCACAAGCTGGCGGGCATGGTCGGCAGCGCCGTAGGCGTCCAACGCTCTGACCTCGTATCGAAAGCCACCGCCGGCGCGAAGACCGCGGGTGGTGAAGCCACGCGCTTTGAGCCATTCGATGACCTGCCCTTTGGTCATCCAGTTCGGTTGCTGTTCCGCTAGCAGCCGCTCTGGTGCGGCCAGCAGCACCACAACGACGTCGAAAGACCGCTTGGTCGCACGTGCCAGTGCGGCAGCGGCTTCGATGACCTCGATCGCCGTGGCCTGGCCGGCATTGAGTTCGTTGGCCCAGACCGCAAGATGGTTTGCGTCGTATCCCAGGTCCAGCAGGTGCCCGGCAACCGTCCGTGCGAGCCGCTCGGGCTTGGGTCGCTCGGCGAGGTGCTTGGCGACCGCGGCGGCCCACCGGTCGACGTAGCCGGGACGGGCGTGCTCGATGAGCTCTTTGAGACGTCGCCGGGCTGGGCTCGGGTCGGGCAGCGGCGCATTGAGCAGGGCTGTCAGCTCCTTGCGCAGCTCCTTTTCGCCAAGGCCGACGTCGGGGCCGACAACTGCGCGCAGCTGGTTGCGCTGCCAGTCACATGCCGTGGCAGTGAGCACCTTCTGCGCCGCCCAGGCGCTAGCCTCCCATAACTCCTCCAAGGCCAGCAACGAGCCGACGTCCCACAGCCGCCGCGGCCAGGGGGTGCCGTCGATGGTGAAGAAGTCGATCATTCGGGCGATCACGTGCCGGTCGTAGGTCGCGGTGGCTGCCGGCGTGGTGGGCGTGGTCACATATGAACGGTAGTGGGAGACCCCGACAGCCGCCGTCCCGGCGGTGGCCGGCCAGGTCGTGTATTGTTTTTGGCAGACACAGAGGGGCACCCGCCGAAAGGCTACTGCCCCTCTTTCTTTACGCCCTGATGTCTGCTTTCGCCTGTTGTGGGCTCGCGTGGGCCCTCTCAGCCCACGCCGCTGCGGCGATGCGCCCGACCCAGACCCGCACATGATCTGCTGTTCTCCGGGATTGGTCTACACACCCCCGCCTCGTGCACTGCGGCACCGCTGGCCACGTGCACGACCAGCGGCAAGATCCTTGACGCCGCCTGGCAAGCCCACCCGGACCGGTTCACCCGCCGCCCCCCGACCCCGGCCCTGCCCGACACCGTATGGATCAACAAACCAGCAGCTCAACCCGCAGATTTACAGAACACCTGACCACGAAAATTTCCCACTTGACTTGTGTCAGGTTCCGCTCAGGATCCACGCGAAGCGGTACGCGTCGTCGGCCACCGATGGCTCCCGACCGTCGGGAACGACGAGGCCCAGGACGCCGTCTCCCGTTGTCACCGCCATGACACGACCTTCCCTCCAGGGCCCCGGCAAAGTCGTCAGGTGATGCCGATTAGTGCCAGGGGGCGGGTGCTGTCGCGGGCGTGATGTCGGTTGGCGGCGGCGATGTTGGTGACCCCGGTCAGGCGGAGGGCGCCGATGGCGGCGTTGCGTAGGGTGGCCATGACCTCGGGTCCGGTGCCGGTGCGGATCTGGGATCGGTCTTCGTCGTAGGTGACGTTCCGCACCCAGTGGATCTTGTTTTCGATGTTCCAGTGGCCGCGGATCCATGCGGCCAGTTGCCCCGGTCTCGCTTGGTGCACGCGCAGGTCGGTGATGGCGTAGACGGTCTCGGTGGTGAAGCGTTTCGGCTGGTCCAGGCGCCGCCTGCGGCGGCGGATCTGCAGCGCTTGAGCGGCGTGGGGGAAGTTGATGCCGGTGGAGATCGTCAGCGCCTTCATGGTGCGGACCTCGCGGCGGCCGTGTCCACGGTCGGTGTCGCGGGTGGCGTCGGGGACGGCCCGCCAGGGCAGACCGGGAGCTGGGCGTGCAGGCTCGGCTGGTTGCCCTTCACGGTCAGGATCCAGTGCGCGCCCCGTTCGGCGAGGTAGTCGACATGCTCCCGCTGGCAGTGCAGCGCGTCAGCGGTGATCACGGTGTCGCGCAGGTCGCCCGCCCGCCGAGGTTGCGTCCAGGGAAGTGGTGTACGACTTGCCCGTGATGGGCGTGTTGCGTAGATGAGAGACGGCCATCGCGTCGATCCTTCAAGACGACCAAGTCAGAGAAGGAAGAGAGAACGCGATGGCCGCTTCAGAGAGTGTGAACCCTGTTGACCTGCTGCGCGAGCAGATCGAGGGCGCGTCGCCGGACGTGTTGCAGGCGATGATCAAAACGTTCGCGCAGGCGTTGATGTCCGCTGAGGCGGACGCGATCTGCGGCGCCGGTTACGGGCAGCGCAGCGAGGATCGGGTGAACTCCCGCAATGGCTACCGGCCTCGGGAGTGGGACACCCGGGCCGGGACGATCGACCTGGCGATCCCGAAGCTGCGCCAGGGCTCCTACTTCCCCGACTGGTTGCTGACCCATCGCCGGCGGGCCGAGCAGGCCCTGGTCTCGGTCGTGGCCACCTCCTACCTGCTCGGGGTGTCGACCCGGCGGGTGGAGAAGCTGGTCGAGCAGCTCGGGATCCGGCAGCTGTCCAAGTCGCAGGTATCGGAGATGGCCGCCCACCTGGACGCGCAGGTCGAGGCGTTCCGCAACCGGCCCCTCGACTCGGGCCATTACACGTTCGTGTGGATGGACGCGCTGACGATGAAAGTCCGCGAGGCAGGCCGGACCGTCAACGTTCATGCCCTGATCGCCGTCGGCGTCAACGCCGACGGAGGGCGCGAAGTCCTCGGCCTCGACGTCGCCTCGGACGAGGACGGCGCCGGCTGGCTGGCCTTCCTACGATCCTTGACCGCCCGCGGCCTGACCGGTGTCCGCCTGGTCATCTCCGACGCCCACGCCGGCCTCGTGGCCGCGATCGGAGCCGCCCTGCCCGGCGCGTCATGGCAACGCTGCCGCACCCACTACCTGCGCAACCTGCTGACCAAAGTCCCGAAGTCGGCGCAACCGTGGATCGCCACACTCGTCCGCACGATCTTCGACCAACCCGACACCGACGCCGTCCGCGCCCAGTTCACACGGGTCGTGACCACCATCGAAGCCAGGTTCCCGGCCGCGGCCGAGCACCTCGACACCGCCCGCGACGACCTCCTCGCGTTCACCGGCTTCCCCCGCGAGATCTGGCGCCAGATCTGGTCGAACAACCCGCAGGAACGGCTGAACAAGGAGATCCGACGCCGCACCGACGTCGTCGGGATCTTCCCCAACCGGCCGGCGATCATCCGCCTCGTCGGCGCCGTCCTGGCCGAGCAGACCGACGAGTGGACCGAAGGCCGCCGCTACATGGGCTTGGAACTCCTCGCCAAAGCCCGCCTCATCCCTGCCCAGCCCGACCGACACGACACCGACCAGGACGAGCCCACCCCGATCGCCGCATAACATCAACCCGGATCCCGCGATGGCCGTCTCTTACACCACTCGCGCGGACGTGACCGTCGCCCGATCTGGTCGAGCAGTGGCTGAAATCGGGTGATCTCATTGGTTTTACCGTCGACGTCGGTACTGGCCAGGACCACGCCGACCGCCTGGTCGCAGGCAGCGAGCACATGCCGGGCCGCGTTGTCGGTGGTGCGCGAGCCGCGCAACGTCTTGCCGTCGACGGCGATCGCTCGCCGGGCCGTCGACGTGCCGGCCGCAGACCGGCTGGCGAGCCAGACACTGACCGCCGCGGTCAGCAGCTGCGGGTCCATGGCCTGCAACAGCCGGCGGATCATCGCCTCGGACGGGTGCCGGTCCGGGGGCCATGCCCAGCGCAAACGCGGTCGTCGCCGGCACGTCGGCGATTCACTCAGCGATCGCGGTGTAGGAACGATTGCCCGCCACCACCGCGCATACCGCAGCGGTCACCACCACCGACAGCCGGTGCCGCACCCCTCGCCGGGCCCGCGGATCAGGCAGATCGGCCAGCGCTGCGAGCAGCCCGCCAGCGGCTTCGGACACAGTCAGAGCCGGTGCACACGACACCGACGAGATCAGCGATGATGGCAGCGCGGGCATGACTCACTTCGGCGATCAACACGGCGTAGGAACCTTGATGATCTTCCGAACCAGTCATGCCCGTCTTGCTGCCATCAACAACGGCGCTTCTGCTCCAGTCCACTCAAGTCGGACACCGCCACGACTTTGCCGGGGCCCTGACCTTCCCTCCGACCGGGCGGTAAGCAGCTTGTCTCTCCGCTTGTTCCTGCCGCCCTGCCCGCTCGTCCGCGTCCCCGTCCGGTATCGATGCCGGCACTACCCGCCCGAGTTCAACTACCGGCGGCCGCCAATCCCGCTGAACTTCTGCTAGGGACGGCCCTCCCATCCCGCTGCGGCCGAGTGGTCGCGCAGCACATCCTGCGCGCGCTGGGCTGGCAGCCGGGACATCACCTCGACATCCAGCCGCACCAAGGGATGCTCATCATCGCCTCGGCCGGCGATGGTCGGCACAAGGTGGGTAGCCGAGGGCAGCTGCCACTGCCGGCGTATGCGCGACGTATGTGCCGAATCGAGCAGGGCCAGCCGGTGCTGCTGGCTGCTCTTGTCATCCATGACCTGATCGTTGTGCATCCGATCGGCGCCGTCGCTCGGCTGCTCGCCGACCTGCATGTCGAGGTGGCAGGAGCCAGCTATGTCTGCTGACCCTGCCACTGTTGCCGCGGCCCGGCAGGTCCTCGCGCATCTCGGTGCACCCTGGCCGACCTCCAGTCCAACGCCGGCATGTCACTCTCTCTGCCGACGGTCGCCGAGTACCTGCCTCGCGTCCTTGCGGCGGCGGGCCCGGGTGCGAGACGTACGTACGGCACGTACTGGGCGCGGATGGCCGCAGCGTGGGGTGATTGGCCTCTAAACCACGTCGCAGCGAGCGACATCGAGGCGATGAAACAGCAGATGATCGCCAGGGCCCGGTCGCGGCGTAACAGCCGCAACGGCCGGCATGCCGGCGAGCATGTCATCGCCGCCGCCCGCGCCTTCTACTCCCGGGCTGTGGCTGATGGCCTGATCGACGCCTCGGCCAGTCCCGCCCACCGCGTCGCCAAACCCCGCCGCCTCCCCAGCACACGCCGCGCCCTGACGCCGCACGAACTGGAGGAGATCAACGCGGTGGCGCGGACCAGCGGCAACGACGTCATCCTCGACGCCCTCCTGCTGCGCCTGCACACCGAAAGCGCCTGCCGCCGCGGCGGCGCCCTCGCCCTGCGGCTTATCGACCTGGATCGCACCAACGGGCTCGTGCGCCTGGCAGAGAAAGGCACCGTGCGGTGGCAGCCGATCAGCCTCGACCTGGCCGAGCACCTGCACGAACGCGCCCGCGTCCGCGGCGCCGTTCTGCCCACCGACCGCTTGTTGCGCTACCGCGACGGCCAGCCGATCAGCAGCCGCCGCTACGACAACCTGTGGAAACGCATCGGCGAGCGCCTGCCCTGGGTCGCCGAGCAGGGCATCTCCACCCACTGGCTGCGCCACACCACCCTCACCTGGGTGGAACGCCACTTCGGCTACGGGATAGCCCGCGCCTACGCCGGGCATACAGACAGCCCAGGATCTTCCACCACCACCTACATCAAGGCCGACCTCCAAGACGTCGCTGACGCCCTGTCGGCGATGACCGGACAGCCGCACCCACTCGTCACGACGCGCGAGACCTCCAACGGTCCGGCGACAGCAACCTTGTCCTGACCGGCCAATCTGACTTGCCCCAGGCGGCGCGGTGGGGAGTGGCTCCCCATCGCGCCGCAGCACGGCACGGCAGGTTGAGGATTGCGGGTTGGGCGACAACAACACAGAGCGCGTCCCTCCATGGATCGGTTGGTGGCGCTTCACCGCATAGCCTTGCGGCGGTCGACGGACAGCAAATGATCACATCGTGCGATGGCTTCGTCGCACTGTGCGGGTAGCCTGACGCCGGCCGAGCGAACACGCGGGGTCTGTGGATCTAACGGTGTTTCCGGCCTGACCCACCGGGCGTTGTGCCTGGTGAGGAGGGTGCCGTGATGACCGCGACACTGAACGACGTGACCGGACGGAAGAAGCGGCCTGAGCCGTCTGCGGAGGAGCAGGCCGCTGCCGAGCTCGTTCGGGCGGCCAAGGAACAGGGCCTGTCGTTGACCGGGCCGGACGGTCTGTTGAAGCAGTTGACCAAGACGGTCCTGGAGACCGCGTTGAACGAGGAGATGACCGAGCATCTCGGCTACGCCAAGCACGATGCGGCCGGTGCGGGGTCGGGCAACATCCGTAACGGCAGCCGGCCGAAGACGGTGCTGACCGACACCAGCGGGCCGGTGCAGATCAACGTGCCACGGGACCGGGCCGGCACGTTCGATCCTCAGATCGTCCGCAAGCGGCAGCGGCGCCTGTCGGGGGTCGACGAGGTGGTGTTGTCGTTGTATGCCAAGGGATTGACGACCGGGGAGATCTCGGCGCACTTCGCTGAGATCTATGGAGCGTCGGTGTCGAAGGAGACGATCTCCCGGATCACCGACAAGGTCATCGAGGAGATGACCGACTGGTCCCACCGGCCCTTGGACGCCATTTACGCGGCGGTGTTCATCGACGCCATCGTGGTCAAGGTTAGGGACGGGCAGGTGGCGAACCGGCCGTTCTACGCCGCGATCGGCGTCTCTCTCGACGGCGAGAAGGACATCCTCGGGCTGTGGGCCGGCACAGGTGGTGAGGGCGCGAAGTTCTGGATGAGTGTACTGACCGACCTGCGCAACCGCGGCGTCAAGGACGTGTTCTTCCTCGTCTGCGACGGGCTGAAAGGGCTGCCCGAGGTGGTCACGAACGTGTGGCCGCAGACGGTGGTGCAGACGTGCGTGATTCATCTGATCCGCAACACGTTCCGGTTGACCTCCCGCAAGTACTGGGACGAGTTGAAGCGTGACATCAAGCCGATCTACACCGCGGTCAACGCCACCGCCGCCAGGGCGGCGTTCGACGACCTGGCCGACAAGTGGGGCGGCCGGTATCCGGCGGTGATCCGGTTGTGGGACAACGCCTGGACGGAGTTCATTCCGTTCCTCGACTACGACGTCGAGATCCGCACGGTGATCTGCTCGACCAACGCGATCGAGTCCCTCAACGCCCGCTACCGGCGAGCGATCAAGGCCCGCGGCCACTTCCCGAACGAGCAGGCCGCGTTGAAGTGTCTGTACCTGGTGACCCGGTCCCTGGACCCCACCGGAGCAGGCAGAGCCCGATGGACGATGCGCTGGAAACCCGCGTTGAACGCCTTCGCCATCACCTTCAGCGACCGCTTCCCAGCCGCTGAAACCTACTAACCAAGATCGCCGGAAACACCGTTGGCGAGACAGCCCCAACACGCGAGGGAAGATGCCCGTGGAGTACGACGAGATCGATTGGTTGCGCCGTCAGGACCCTGCATGGCGGCTGCTCCGTGCCGACCATGCACCGCTGGTGCTGCGGTTCCTTGGCCAGGTGTTCGTTGATGACAACGTCAGGTCGATCTCGGGGGATCGGCTCGCTGAGCGTCTCGACGAGATGCTGTTCGCACTGAATGACCAGTACGGCGAGGGGACGTTCCCGAAGAGCGCCCGTGCCTACCTTGGTGACTGGGTAGATGCGGGCTGGCTACGCCGGTACTACCCGCCGGACTCCGACGAGGTTCACTTCGACGCAACCCCGGCGGTGGAACGCGCGCTGGCATGGGTACGCAGCCTGCAGGCACGCGAGTTCGTGGGAACAGAGTCCCGCCTCAACATCGCCGTGGACCTGCTACGGCAGATGGCCTTCGGCGCGGAGACTGACCCTGACGCACGCGTTGAGGTCCTGCAGCGACGCCGCGCGGAGGTCGACGCGGAGATAGCTCGGGTTCGCGCCGGTGACTTCACCGTGCTTGATGACGCCGCTCAGCGGGACCGTTATCAGCAGTTCGTGGCGACGGCGCGGAGCCTGCTCGGGGATCTGCGGGAGGTGGAGGCCAACTTTCGGGCCCTCGATCGGCGGGTGCGTGAGCGGATCGCGGCGTGGCAGGGATCCAAGGGCGAACTGCTCGATGAGATCGTCGGTAGTCGGCAGGCGATCTCCGGGTCCGATCAGGGTCGCAGCTTCGACGCGTTCTACGATTTCCTGCTCTCGCTACGCCGTCAGGAGGAGTTCACCGATCTGCTGGAACGGGTGCAGGCCCTCGACGCCATCGGCCATGTAGACCCACGCATGAACCGTGTGCAGTACGACTGGCTGGAGGCAGCCGGCCGGACACAGGCCACCGTGCGACTGTTGTCGGAGCAGCTTCGTCGGTTCCTTGACGATCAGGCGTGGCTGGAGAACCGCCGGGTCATGGACGTTCTCCGCAGCATTGAGGCACGCGCACTCGCTCTACGAGATGTGGACACGTCGAGGGTGAGGACGTCACTGGACGACACTCGGGTCGAGGTCGTGCTGCCAATGGAGCGGCCGCTGTACCAACCCCGTGCTCGGCACGCCGTCAACAGCACCAGCACCACCGCCCCCGCAGTCGACGTAGACATGTCGGCGCTGTTCCAGCAGGTGTATGTCGACCCCGCGCGTCTGGTGGCGGCAGTGCGCGACGTGCTTCGCGGAGCATCGCAGGCGTCGCTGCGGGACATCATCGGCGCTCACCCACCGACTGAAGGGCTCGCCGAGCTGGTGGGCTACCTGTCCCTGAATGACACCTCCTTCGAGGTGGTCTTCGACGAGTCACGCCGCGAGCCGATTACCTGGACCGATTCCGAGGGCAACCGCCGTACGGTCACCGCTCCGTCGGTGACGTTCGTCCGGGCGGGGGAGGGGAGAGCGAATGAACGCGCCGGACACACGGAGTGAGCCGTCGCTTTCCGTGGCGGTAACGCAGCTCATGAAGGGTGTGGTCTACCGAGACAGCCATGCGACGGCCTGGCAGCATTTGGCGGCGCTGCAGCCCCAAGTCCGTGATTACGTCGCTGTGCTCGGGCTGGTCGTCGTCATCGACGAGTCTGAGGGATACGCCTATCTGAAATCCCGGCCCGAGGATCCCGATCTCCCGCCTGTGCCGCGGCTGGTGCCGCGTCGGTCCCTGTCGTTCCACGTCAGCCTGTTGCTCGCCCTACTGCGCCGCAAGCTGGCCGAAGCCGACACCAGTGGTGTGGATCCCCGGCTCGTGCTGACCCGCCACCAGATCATCGAATTGCTGACGGTATTCATGCCCCCTGGCGCCAACGACGCCCGTCTGGTCGACCAGATCGACGCTCACCTGACGAAGGTCGTCGAGCTGGGATTCCTGCGCCGGACGAAGGACAAGGAGCCCAGCTTCGAGGTGCGCCGCATCCTAAAGGCGTTCGTCGATGCCCAGTGGCTGGCGGACTTCGACTCCCGCCTTGCGGAGTACGCCGCCGAACTCACCGAAGATGAGGAAGATGCTGCATGACCCGCCACGGCTACCGCCTGCACCGGTTGGAAGTCCGCAACTGGGGCACCTTTGATCAGCGGGTCTGGACCTTCCACCTCGACGGAGCCGACAGCCTCCTCACCGGCGACATCGGCTCTGGCAAGTCCACCCTTGTCGACGCAGTAACGACGCTGCTGCTACCAGCCAACAAGATCTCTTACAACAAGGCGGCCGGAGCGGAGACCCGCGAGCGGTCGCTGCGCTCCTACGTTCTCGGCTACTACAAGTCCGAGAGCAATGACGCCACCGGCACCTCCAAGCCGGTCGGATTGCGCAGCGGCAGTTGCTTTTCGGTGATCCTCGGCGTCTTCGCTGACGAGACGCAAGGAACGACAGTGACCCTCGCCCAAGTGTTCTGGCTGAACGATGCCAACACCGGCCAACCCGAGCGCTTCTACGTCACCGCCGGTACCTCCCTGTCGATCAGCGAAGACTTCCTCGACTTCGGCACGGAGATCTCCCAACTACGTCGACGGCTACGCCAACGCGGAGCCAAGATCGCCGATCACTTCCCTGAGTACGGCCAAGACTTCCGCCGGAGACTCGGCATCGCCTCCGAGCAGGCAATGGACCTGTTCCACCAGACCGTATCGATGAAGGCAGTCGGCAACCTCAACGACTTCGTCCGCAGCCACATGCTCGAACCCTTCGACGCCGCATCGGTGATCCGCCAGCTCATCGACCACTTTGACGACCTCAACCGCGCTCATGACGCGGTCCTGCGCGCCCGAGAACAGATCGCCGGGCTCACCCCGATTCTCGCGGCCTGCGACGCACACGACCAGCACGGCCAGACGCTGCAAACCCTCGACGCGCAACGCGCCGCCCTGCCGCACCTCGTCGCTCGCCGCAGCGCCGACCTCCTCGACGCACAGATCACGAAGTTGACCGACCAGCTCACCACAAACCGGACACTGCTCGACCAGGTGGACGGGGAGATCGGGGCCTTGGAAGAAGAACACCGCCGCGCCGACCTCGCACGAGAGGGCCTCGGCGGCGGACGCATCAGGGAACTCGAGCGACAGATCAAAGACGTCTCCGTAACCCGCGACCTGCGCAGGGACCGCATGACGGGCCTGAACGCACTGCTCGACGCAGTCGGACTCGCCCGCGTCGCCGACGCCGCCACCTTCGCGACCCGCCAGATGGCAGTCGCCGAGGAAATCCAGCGATATGACAGCGCGATCGCCGACCTTCACACCGCCGCCACCGACGCAGGCGTCCACGTCCGTGACCTGGAAAAGGACGCAGCCGAGATCAACGCCGAGCTGCGCAGCCTTAGCGGCCGACCGAGCAACATCCCACGCCACAACCTCGCCCTGCGGCAACGTCTCTGCGCTGGCCTCGACCTACCCGAAACCGAACTACCCTTCGTCGGCGAACTCGTCCAAGTCCGCGCCGAACACGTCGAGTGGGAAGGCGCCGCCGAACGCGTCCTGCGAGGCTTCGCGCTGTCGCTGCTCGTCCCCGATGAGCACTACCGGGCAGTCGCCGACTGGGTCGACGAACACCATCTGGACGGCCGACTCGTCTACTACCGGGTACCAGCCACCGTGCCTAAGACGGTCGAGACGCCGCCGCTCAACGCCGGCCTCCAACTGTTTGACACCCTCGACCTCAAAGACTCACCGCTCACCCCGTGGCTGCAACGGGAACTTCGCCACCGCGCGGCACACCAATGCGTCACCACCATGGTCGACTTCCGTCGCGCTCCCAAGGCGATCACCCGGACCGGCCAGCTTAAGGACCCTTCTGGACGCCACGAAAAAGACGACCGCAGACGCATCGACGACCGCAGCCAATACGTCCTGGGCTGGTCCAACGAGTCGAAGATCCACGCCCTCGTCGAACAGGGCCAACGAATCGACCGCCTCCTAGACGCCGCCCGCAAGACCGAGAGCGAGCTCGCCAGCAAGATCAAAGCCCGGAGCCAGCGGCTGGGCGAGCTCCACAAGATCACCGTCTACCAGGACTTCGCCGACCTCGACTGGGAAGCAGCCACCCACACGATAGAACGCCTGCAGGACGAGAAACGTCGCATCGAGTCCGGCACCCAAGGTATCGCCGAACTCACCGCCGAACTGGACCGCCTCACGCAACTGCTGCAGGGCGCGAGACGCCGTCGTGACGAGCACAGCAACAAGATCGTCCTCACCGAGAACGCGTTGAAAGCTGCCGAGTCTCGCCGCCAAGAGGCCGACGAGCTTCTCGACGACCCACGCCATGAAGCGGCAAGTGCCCACTTCCCGCAGCTCATGACGCTCATCCCGGTCCAACCGGTCACGCCCGAGGGCTGGGACCGCCTCCGCGAATCACTCATGACGACACTCGCGCGCCAGCGGGACGACGTCATGAAGAAGCAGAACCAGGAGAGCAACAAGGCGGTCGGCCTGATGACGGCCTTCCGCAGCACCTACCCCCTGGACACCGCGGAGATGGACGCCTCGCTCGCGGCCGCCGCCGAGTACCGCACCATGCACCAGCGCCTCGTCCACGATGACCTACCTCGCTTCGAAGCCGAGTTCAAGACCTACCTCAACACCAACGCCATCCGGGACATCGCCACCTTCCACTCCCAACTGCGTCAACAGGCCGCCCTCATCAAGAACCGCATCGCCACGATCAACGAATCCCTCGTCGGGATCGACTACAACCCAGGCCGCTACATCCGGCTCGACGGCAACCCGAGCCCGAACGTCGAGGTCCGCGAGTTCCGAACCGAGCTGCGCGCCTGCACGGACGACGCCCTCGGCCACGATGACTCCGAGCAATACTCGGAACGTAAATTCCTCCAGGTCAAAGCCCTCATCGAGCGCTTCCGCGGCCGGGAAGGCCAGACAGAGACCGACCGCGCCTGGACCAGACGCGTCACCGACGTCCGCAACTGGTTCACCTTTACAGCCACCGAGCGCTGGCGAGACGACGACACCGAATACGAAACCTACGCTGACTCCGGCGGCAAGTCCGGAGGGCAGAAAGAGAAGCTCGCCTACACCATCCTGGCCGCGTCCCTGGCCTACCAGTTTCGTCTCGACGCCGAGAACACCAGCACATTCCGGTTCGTCGTCATCGACGAAGCCTTCGGCCGTGGCTCCGACGACTCCACCCGCTTCGCGCTTGCCCTGTTCCAGCGTCTCGGCCTGCAACTGCTGATCGTCACACCCCTGCAGAAGATCCACGTCATCGAGCCATACGTATCCGCAGTCGGCTTCGTCGACAACCCCACCGACAACTTCTCCCGGCTGCAGACCCTGACCATCGACGAATACCACCGCCGGCGACAGGCCCACACCGGCGCCGACCCGGAGGCATAACCATGCCGCGCAGCCGCAGCAGCCAACGAGCCTCATGGGCCACCGTCGAGGACGTCATCGCCGTCTTGCGACGGCGCTGGGAACGCGGCGACTTCCTGCGCGACGTTGCCCACGGCACATCCCCAACACCGGTCGCCGTGCCGTTGAAAGGACCGACCGCCGCCGACACCGCCGACAACTTCGGGGATGTCCAACAGTGGGCCACCCGCTGGCGCGAAGTCGACGGCCGATCCCTGCGTGTCGAGTACCGCAGCGTAGGCGGACGGCTCATCGGCACCAACCAACTCCCGAACAAGGCATGGATAGACACGCCCGACGCCCTCTGGCGAACGCTCGGCGTCCAGGCCCAGGTCGACCGCTATCAAACCCTCCTCGACGTAACCCGCGCCGTCTCACCTCCGATAGCCGCGTGGGCCGCCGAGCGCCCGATGAAGCTCCTCACCCACGAACAGGACTGGATTCGCCTGCTCGACACGGTCGCGTGGATCGACCATCACGCCGATCCCGCCACCTACCTGCGACAGATCGACGTCCACGACGTCGACACCAAGTTCGTCGAGACCCGCCGCAGCATCCTCGCCGAGCTACTCGACCGACACCTCCCCGCTGATCGAGTCAACGTCGCTCACCCGCCGTCAGCCTTCGCTGAACGCTACGGACTACGGCCCAAGCCTCTGCTCGTTCGAATCCGCTTCCTCGACAACCACCACCGCCCCGTGCCGTACAGCGACCTCACCGTCCGCGCGAGCGAACTGGCGGCCACACCCCCGCCTGTGGCGACCGTCTATGTCGTCGAGAACGAAACCACCTTCCTCGCCTTCCCGCCCGTCCACGACGCTGCCGTCATCCTCGGCAGCGGCTACGCCGTCGCGAAACTTGAGCCCCTGACATGGCTCCGCGACCGCAACCTCATCTACTGGGGCGACATCGACACACACGGATTCGCCATCCTCGATCGGCTGCGCGCCGCCTTCTCACACACACGCTCAATTCTCATGGACCGCGAAACCCTGCTCACCCACCGCGCACACTGGGGTCGCGAACCGACGCCCACCCGCCGATCACTTCCGCAGCTTACGGAACAAGAGCGTGCACTTGTTGACGACCTCGTCAATGGCACATTCGCCCCGTCCCTCCGGCTAGAGCAGGAACACATCCGATACTCAGCGATAAGCGATGCCCTCAAGGCTTCGGCCGATTGATGTCCGGACAGTTCCCGGGCCTCGGGAGCCTCCTGCCCGGGTAGCCGAAAAAGAGTTCGATCTTGGCTGGGGGCGCTTCCGCCGCTCGCTACTGCCGGCGGCAGTAAATCAGTAACCCTGAGGGCCACCCGTTCACCGGCGGAGCCTTGTTGGGCCCGCCCTGGCGCCCCAGGCTTCGGCGCGCTTCTGATCCTGCTCACCACCCAGGGTGTCGCCCGACCGGCGGCACCACGACAGGCCGAGCCACTGGCCGAGCCCAAGGCTCCATAGCCCCTCCGTCATGGCCTCACCACCGCGCCGTCCCTGTTGCTACCGCGTGAACTCCAGCACTGACTCTGCCTGGCGGCGGCCCAATTCTTCCTGCCTCGACTGACTACGTTGCTGTTGTCTCTTCAGGCGCATTGAATCGGCTTCCTTCGGTAATTAATTGATGCTCACAGACGGCTCGCGCGTGTAGTGTTTACGCACCGTGAGGTGCTAGGCTTACCGCATGAGCACCCGTTTGTGTAACGGATGCTACATAGGAGAGTTCAGATTCCCCCCTCGGACACCAAATTGCAGCATCCATGCTGTGTTTCGCGTACTGGTGGTCAAGCACGCTTGATCACGCAAATCTGATCTCAGCGACACCCTCGATCGAGCCTGTCTTGAGCGGGGGCGGTTGTCCTGGCTGAGCGTTCTGTGGCTCCGGTCATTCCGCCCGTGGTGCTGGCTGACCGAGAGCAGGCTTCTCCTCGCCCGCGAGGTGGAGTTCCTCGCCGTCCTCCCTTGCCACTGCCGGTCCTGGCGTCGCCGCGCGCCGGCACGATGGTGTACGGCCTGGCTGCCATCGACCCCAGTGGCCGGATCGCCGACCGTACGGTCATCCGGGCCCTTGGATGGGGGCCGGGCACGCGGCTGCACATCCGTGAGGGCTCGGGAGTCATCGTCGTCCGGCTGGACCGGCAGGGCGTCTTCACCGTCACCGGCCAGGGCCACCTCCACCTGCCGGCGGCTGTCCGGCACTGGTGTGGGCTGACCGCCGGGGACGGGTGCTGCTGGCCGCCAGCCCTGCTGAAGGCCTGCTCGTGGTGCACCCTCCTGCCGCCTTGGACGCGATGGTCGTGGCGGTTCATGCAGACCTGCTGGGCGGTGGTCAGGCATGAGTGACACCACGGTGGGCCGGGCGGAGCCGGTACGAGCCGGGAACAGACCGTCGGCAAAGCCGGTGTGGCACTGCTCGATGCGCTTGGCGCCGGAGGACCGCGAGCGGGTGCTCACCGACGGCACCTGGGGGCGCATGGCCCGGGAGATGCTCACCGAAGCGGGACTCGCCACGGAAGCGGACGACCCGGGCCTGCGATGGGTGGTGGTGCGGCACAACGACGACCACATCCACGTCGTCGCCACACTTGTGCGCGAAGACGGCCGCACGAACTGGGCTTGCAACGACTACCGCAAGTGTGTGAAGGCCACCTACAACGTCGCCCGCCGCTACGGCCTGCGCAGGCAGGTGCCCCCGGCCGACCGCACCGCCCACCGGAGGCCACACCCGGTGGAGGTCGGCAAGGCCCGCCGCAAGGGTTGGAGCGACACCCCGCGCGACGAGTTGCGACGGCGGGTCCGCACCGCCGTCGCCGCCGCTGGCGCCGAGCTGGAGTTTTTCGACCGGCTGGCGGAGGCAGGGGTGCTGATCAGAGTGCGTCGCAGCACCGTCATCGCCGATGAGATCACCGGCTACGCCGTCGCCCTGCCTGGCGCGGGCACTGGTGACGGTCGACCCGTGTGGTTCTCCGGTGGGCGCCTCGCCCTCGACCTGACCCTGCCGAAGCTGCGCCGCCGGTGGGGCGACCCGCCGCCGGCCGTCGGCCTACCGTCGGGAGGTCGGGTCGCGGCCCGCGCCCAAGCCCTACGCGACGCCGTCGGCGTCACCCAGGTCGCGGCTGAAGAGATCCGCCGCAGCGCCCGCGAGGATCCCGCGGCCGCTCAGGCCGCCGCTACCGCTGCAGCCGACGTGCTCACCAGCCTGGCGTACGCGAGGGAAGGCAGCCTGCGTGGGCCGTTGCACCGGGCGGCGGAGGTGTTCGACCGCGCCGCACGCGACATGTACGCACGGACCGCGCGCACGACGTCCCGCTCGTACGAACTGAGGGCGATGTCGCGGCTGGTAGCGCTCATAGGTCGCATCGCCGCAGACGAGGACTCGGTCGCCGCGATGGCGCTGGTGCTCGACTGGCCCGGCTTGCCGACGCGCTTGAGTACCTCCGCACCGCTCAGCAGCGACTGCACCAGGCACAGGCAGCCCGGGACGCGGCCCGGCAACTCCGGACTCTCGCCACCGGCTGGCAGCGGTCGGTAACGGCACCGCTCACGGTGGCGGCAACGCCCGGCCCGACAGTGGACAGTGCCCGCCGCACACCGCGGCCCTGGTAACGGGAGGAGTCAGAATGATGCAACCACGGCACGATGATCCGGTCGACGAGGCCAGACAGAAGGCGATGCAGTTCTTCGGCGTTGTCTCTACCCTCAGCGAGGCCGTCGCCCGCTTTGCTGCGGTGGGCATCCAGCGCAAGGCCGCCGAGGCGGCACGGAGCTGGGGGTCGAACGGTCGACGGCGGGCACGTCCTCGGCCGTCTATGGTCGAACAGCCCACATCCCCGGAGGTAGCGTGATGGCCGAAGCCCAGCCTGCTTCGTATCGCCGTGCGGCGCTGTTCGTCGACTTCGAGAACGTGTACATCGGTTTGCGCAACTCGAGTCCCGACGCGGCTGCGGCGTTCGCCACGGACCCGGGCCGGTGGGTGCGGTGGATGGAGCAGGATCTCGGCCCGTTCCGGGTCGACGACGACGAAGTCCCGCGGGTGCTGCTACGTCGGATCTGTTATCTGGAGCCGAGCCATTCTGGCAGGTTCCGTTCATACTTCACTCGGGCCGGGTTCCGGGTCGTGGACTGCCCGTCGCTGACGAGCATGGGCAAGAACAGTGCCGACATCCACATGGTGCTCGACATCCTCGATACCCTGACCCACCCGACCCGGTTCGACGATTTCGTCGTCCTGTCGACCGACGCGGACTTCACCCCGGTGTTCATGCGGCTGCGGGAGCACGACAGGACGTCGGCGATGCTGGTGAGCGGGCCGACCGCTGCCGCGCTGCAGTCGGTGTGCGACTTCGCGATTCCGGACATCATGTTCATCGAGGAGGCCTTGGGCCTGAGTCCGTCGCAGGCCGGGGTGGACCAGGTTCGTACCCCCGTGCCGCAGCCACGCGCGACTGCTGCTGCGCCGTCCGACCGCGACAGTGACAGCGTGCGGAACCGCCTCGAGGCGGCGGTGCGGGAGCTTGTGGCGCAGTCGACGGCGCCGGTCGACCTCGCCTCCGCAGCGCACTACGTCCGCAAGGCCGTGGGACGGGAGGCGACGACGGACTGGGCCGGGGCGGGCGGGTTCAAGCAGTTCGTCGCGGCGATCCAGAGCGACACGCTGGTGCTGGAGCCGCGCCACCCCGGATGGCTGTTCGACCCGGCCAGGCATGAGCTGGTCCAGCCCGCGAGCGCGCCGGAGATCGCCGAACGGGTGAGCCGGGTCGTCGGAGCACCCTTGATTGGCACAGATGCCTATCGGGCCCTGTTCCGGTCGATCGCCGACGAGGGTCGCGCCAATCCCGCCTTGCCACAGGCGCAGGCGGAGGAGGTGATCCGTGAGGCGTGCGGCCGGCGGGGACACACGGTCACCAGGAGCGCGATCCACTTCGTGCTCATCGGCCTGAAGTACAGCGGGGTCGACTGGCGGGAAGCACGACACGACGCGGCGAGCCTCGCCTCGGAGTTCGCCGGTAACGTGCTGCGGCTGACGGTCAACGCTCGGATGGAGTTGACGGAGGCGGAGCGGGCCGCGGTGCGCGCGTGGATCCAGGACGAGCACTGAACCACGCTCAGCCCGCAGCCACTCATGAACTCCGACCAGATCCCGGTGCGCTGTCCTCGGCACGACCGCGCGCCGCCACCCTTGGACGGCGGCTGCGACCCGTGACGCGCGGTCAGCGGCATGAGTGACTGCGTCGGGCCAGTGACTAACGTCCCTGTCATGACAGCAGAAGCAGCGGGAACGTTTCGTCGGACGCAGATCGAGCGATCGGACCAGCGCGTCGCATGGGAGCGGACAGACCAGGCTTTCTTCGCTGCCGGGGCGTGTCATGTCCTCGCCTGGGTATGCCGAGAGTTCTACGCGGACCGGTCGATTGAGATGGCGGCGGTGCGCTTCGCTGGCGAGCGGCAGGTCTTCCACGTCTATGCGGTCTGGGACGGCTGGGCGTTCGACCACTCAGGCTGGCATCCCGAGCCGCAGTTGCTGGCGGTCAACACAGAGTTCGAAGGCCGCCCGCTGGAGCGGGTCAAGATCACGGTCAGTCTCGCTGAGTTCTGCGAGGAGCACCACTCCCGTATGCCGAACCAGTATTGGCGCGACCCGCTTCCTCGTGCTCGCGAGTACGTGAGCCGGTACATCCCACCGTGGGCGTAGCGCCTCCAGTGCTCGCCTGTTGGTGGAAGCAAGCGCGTCACCTGATCTCACTAACGGTCTGCTGCACCGATAGGTGACAGTCGTAGTCACGCGGCCTGACTGGCCGGTGGGGTCATGATGGTCTCGTACTCGATAGGGGTCAACCGGGACAGGGATCGTTGGCGTCGGCGGCGGTGGTAGGTCCGTTCGACCCAGGTCACGATCGCGGTCCTCAGCTGCTGCCGGGTCGTCCAGGTTCGGCGGTCGAGGACGTTGTTCTGCAGCAGGCCGACCGGCCGTGCCGCCCTTGCCCCGACGCTTGCGCTTGCTGAACGCGCTCCACCAGCCCATGCCAGAGCAGATTCTCCAAGCGGTGCGCTCGACCATCGGCTGGCCGGCAGCGCGGGCCTCGTCGGCCAGGAACCGGTACCCGAACTCCGGGTCGTCGCGATGGGCGTCGAAAAAAGTGTCCGTCCGATACGCCTCAGCCAGTTCGGCGTCGGTGACACGGTGGGCACGCCACCGGTAGTAGGGCTGACGAGCGATGTTCAGTACCCGGCACGTCACCGCCACGGGGATCCCGTCGGCGGCCAGCTCGCTCACGAGCGGGTAGAACCTTTTCCCGGCAGATGCGCCTGCGACAAGTAGGCAGCAGCCCGCCGCAGGACCTCGTTCTCCTGCTCCAACAACCTGATGCGCTTACGCGCCTCCCGCAGCTCCGCCGACTCGCTGCCGGCCGCCCCGCGGGCCGAGCCGGCGTCGACGTCGGCCTGGCGCAGCCACTTGAACAACGTCATCGGGTGCACCCCGAAGTCCTTCGCGATCTGCTCGACCGTCACGCCTGGCTCGCGGTCACGGGCCACCCGCACGACGTCATCGCGGAACTCTCGGGGATAGGGCTTGGGCACAGCGACATCCTTCCAGCCCGCCCGCAGGGCAAGCCATCTCAGATGTCATCTATCGGTGCAGCAGACCCCTCGTCGGTGCGTTGCTTGTTCCATACCCGTCGCCCGGTGTAGCGGGGTCAGCGCTGATCCACGCTTCGTTCGAAGCGGTGATCAGGTGCGATGGCCGGATCTCGGGACATCCGGACATCCGGTTCTTGGTTCGGTGGCAGCCGGGGTGTCGTGGGAACAGGAGGTGGATCGTCGTGAGCGGCGGCGTCTGCCGAGAAGGGCGACCAGCGGTGGTGACAGCGCGGAGTCGGCCGGCCAAGGATGCCGTTTCGTCGGGATCGCGCCCTGCCGCACACCGGATACGAGGCAGAGGCGGGGATCGCGCTGCCATGAGCCCGGTGCGCCGGGCTCGCTAGAGTGGTCGTATGAGCGATCACCCCGACCCTCACGCCGGATCGCCGGCGCTACTCGGCCTGTGTGGCGGTGACTGGTTGCCTGTAGCAGCAGGCGAGTCGGGAGCAGCAGTCTTTCGTAGCGCGGACGCCACCCGGTACGCCAAGTGCGTACCCGCTGCGGACGTAGCCGACCTGAAGGCCGAGCGCGACCGGATCGTCTGGGCGAGCGGTCAGGGCGTGCCGGGCGCTCGGGTGCTCGACTGGCATCTAGGTGACGCGGGCGCGTGCCTGGTAACGAGTGCCGTACCCGGCGTACCTGCCGATCAGGTGCCCGCTGAAGACCTGCGGGCCGCTTGGAAACGCATCGGGGACGCGGTCCGCCACCTGCACGAGGTGCCCGTATCACAGTGTCCATTCCGCCGGGACCTGGACACGATGGTCGCCGTGGCGCGCGACGTGGTCGCCCGTGACGCCGTCAACCCGGACTTCCTCCCCGTCGAGCAGCAGCAGACGCCCGGCACCGAGCTGCTAGCCCGCCTCACCCGGCAGATTCCGCGGCGACGGGAGCAGGAGGTCGCCGACACGGTCGTCTGCCACGGGGACCTATGCCTGCCCAACATCATCTTGGACCCGCAAACGCTGGACGTGGCGGGCTTCATCGACCTGGGTCGCCTCGGGCTGGCCGACCGCTACGCCGACCTGGCGCTGCTGCTCGCCAACGCGCGAGAGACATGGTTGGACGAGGAGCGGGCGCGGGCCGCGGACGCGGCGTTCGCCGAAAGCTATGGCATTGCCCTCGACCACGACCGCCTGCGCTTCTACCTCCATCTCGACCCGCTCACCTGGGGCTGAGCGGCCGTAGGGATCACCGGGCGGGCCAGACGCCCGACCGGCTGATCCGAACGGAACCGCCCT
This sequence comes from Micromonospora citrea, assembly GCF_900090315.1. Classification (NCBI taxonomy): domain Bacteria; kingdom Bacillati; phylum Actinomycetota; class Actinomycetes; order Micromonosporales; family Micromonosporaceae; genus Micromonospora; species Micromonospora citrea. The sequence continues at coordinate 5,920,287 of NZ_FMHZ01000002.1, forward strand.
CAGCGTGATCTCGTCCGGGTGCGCGGGGGCCGTCTACCAGCGCATTCAGGAGCACGCCACGGTCGAGGATGGACGCCGGGTCTGTCGCGAGCCGCTCTGTCCGTGGATGATGGAGGAATTTCGCCTGGGCGGGCGCGACGTCAAAGGCAATACGTACCGCAGCGGTGAAAGAACTGGAACGTCGTGGTCTCGTGCATCGTCCCAATCCCAGGAGCGTCCTGCTGATTCTGGCAGATCGATCTTGTGGCTCGCCTCGCCGGAGGAACTCATCGCCATTACAGATATTGAATGGTCAGGTTGAGTCGTCGAGGGTCAGGCCGGTGTGGGTCAGGAAGCCGTCGAGTAGGTCAGGGCGGTATTGGATGCGCTTGAGTCGGTTGCGGATGATCGTCAGGAGGTGGTCGACGCCGTGGACGGCGAGGTTTCCGATGCTGCGTTTGAGGTGGGACCAGACCTGCTCGGTGGGGTTGAGGTCGGGGGCGTAGGCGGGCAGGCGGATCACGTTCAGCCAGTCTCGGGCGGCGATCATCTGCCGCATGGCGGCGCTGATGTGGGTGTTGAGGTTGTCCCAGACGAGCACGATCGGCCCGCCGAGTTGCTGGTGGGCGGCGTCGAGCAGGCTGATGTAGTCGCGTTCGCCGAAGCTGCGTCGTTCGTTCTTGCGGCCACGGTGGGTGATGGTGCGGTAGATCAGCCGGGGACGCTGGCCGGGTTTGTAGCAGGCCAGGCCGGCGATCGAGACTCGCCCGGATCCCTTGCCCGACACCGGGATCTGTGGAGTGTGGCCGCGTCGGCCCCAGGTGCGGGCCTTCGGTGGGCGCAGCGTCTGACCGGCCTCGTCCTCGAAGCAGATCCACGCCTGCCGCTGCGCCGCTACCGTTTTCCCGCCGGCCACACCTCCCGCCGCCACGTCGCGACCGCGGCCTCGTCGCGTTCGACGGGCCGATGCGACGGGACCTGCACCGACCAGCCGATGCGGTGCAGCAGGTACGACGTGCCGCGCAGCGTGTAGCGGGTACGGAACATCCGCGCGATCAGGTCCGACACCCGAGCCAGGGTCCACCGCTGATCATCACCGAAGCCGTGCGCCGCCGGCCCCTCGTCCAACGCGTCGGCCAGCCGCCGCAGCCGAGCCTCATCCAGCCGGCAGCGAGATCCACCAGGCCCTTTCGACGCGAGGGCGTCTTCGCCACCGTCCCGCCACCGCTTGCGCCACCCGTACACCGCAGTCTGCGACACCCGCAGCCTGGCCGCGACCTCCGGCACCGACACCCGTCGCAGCGAACCACCCCGCCGCCTGCCGCCGCACCGCCTCACGCTTGGCCCGCCCCCGCGCGGACAACCCACCTCCATCGGCATACCTCATCACCCCGGCCTACAACGATCACCGGCGAAGATCACGCCGACACGCCGAGCCACAGTGGACGAACTCGCCCCCGTAAAGATCTGTGGTGGGCGGTCGTCCTTCCGCCTCCCGCAGTCGGTGGAGCGCCGGCTGGCGCGCAGGCTGGGAGAAGGCCCAGAGTCAGCTGGATCTGCGAAGACCCTCGGTAATGGCCGCGCGCAGTTGCTCACCATATGCACCTGCCGGCAAGACATCGACATGCGCGGCCGCCTGCTCGAAGGCGGCGTGCGCGGCGGCCGTGTTGCCCAGCCGCTCGTTGGCCATCGCCACACCCACATGCAGCGAGGGGTAGAAGGCGGCGACCCTGTCATCGCCGACGGCGTCGGCATGCCGCAGCGCCTCCTGATTCCACCGCAGGATCTCCTCGGGGTCGTCCTGCTGCCGGGCCAGATAGTGCGCCGCGACGCACGCCTCGTAGTCGTCCGTACGCCGCGCCCAGGCCTGTTCGAACAACGCCTGCGCGTCAGCCGGCCGCCCCTCCGCCTCTGCCCGCATCCCGTCCTGGCACAGCTGCAGCACCTGATTACCAATATCCATCATCACTCCCACTGATCGCCGACTGGCTGGCCCGACGATCTTCGAGGCTCAACCAGGTCGAGGGTCAAGCAGGCGCGACAAAACGGACGCCTCGACGGGTGTCTTGAGCATTCAGCCCGGCCCACTCGACAACCACCCGACCGACACCGGCCTGGCCTTTCAACTCAGCTGAACCTAACCTTTCAAGATCTGTAGCCGTTCCGTCGGTCTCGGCCTTACCGTTCACACCGGTACGGAAAATCCGGGTCGCCGCATCGCCGCCGCGGTCTGAGGAAACGAACGACATCAATTCGACGGGTGTGGGCGCGGCGCCCGCCTCTTGCCTGCCGTGGTCCAGCATGTTCTACCTTGTACGTGACGCGAGCATTGTGGACCTTCGGGTCTCCTGCTAGGGTGCCCGGATGCAGGCCGCCCTGTATTTTCCGTTCATCAACGTTCCACCGACCGCTTGGTGGACTCGAACTCTGCTGTACTGGGATCGTGTCGGCACCATCGTTCCGCGGTCGTACTGGCATGATCCTGACAGGCTCGGCCGGTTCACCCTCGAGCTCGTTCGCGAGGGCTTAGTCGACCAGTTTCGCCCTGAATGGGCGGGCAGATCCCTCGGAGATAACTTCGCGCGCTATCTAGATCGGCTGGGCGCGGAGGAAATTGATGAACGCCGACGGCGCCTTCGTAATGGCCAAGTCGTCTTCGTTCACCGAGACAAGTGGCTCATGTACGCTTCAGGGCTGCGCGAGGTTCGGCAAATGGGTCTAGCCCTGGGCGGCGACCATTTCATGCATCGCGGCGATGAGTGGGTAGCGCTCGAGCAGTTGACGGCCAACGAGTTCATGGCTGCGCTCACATTGGCACTCTGTCAAAGGGCCAGCGCCGCTGGCGAGGGCTCCGGGAGGGGCGCAATGCCGACGGGGACCTGGGTGCCGACGACTGACTTGGTCGAAGCTGTCCAAGTTATGCTCTCCGGGCTTGAACCCAAAGCGGCGTGCGGTGAAAGTCGGAAAATGAATCTCCGGGTTCGAGGCGAGGTTGCCGCAGCAGAGATCCGAACGGAGTTGCTGAGCGAACTACTGCCGGTGCCGACCACCCCACTCGATGTTAACCAGATTGTCGCCTTCCGCAGAAGGCATGGCGACCTTCTGCCAAACCTTCGTCGGCACCTGGAGTCGAAGATCGACGAAGCGCTCACTGTTGAAGATGAAGTTCTCCGGTTCCGCCTGCTGGACCGCATAAGGGATGAACTGGAGGATCGAATTGCAGAAGCGGAAGCGTACCTGCGCGAGCTTCCATTGAAGTCCGTATCCCGATCCTCAATTCTCAAACTGTTGAAATTCGTGCCGTTCTTGAAGGATCCGATCGAAGCGGGCCAGGATGCTGCGGAGAGCTTCCGGTCCAATCCGAATTTCGAATCCGAACCGCTTGCGTACCTCGCCTTCGCGCGGGCCACTTTCGCGTCCGCGCGACGCTTCACTCCCAAGCAAGAGGGAGATGTTCCCTTCGTTGAAGCGATCTCGGGTATGGCTTGACCAGGTAAGCGCGAGGTGCAGGCACGCCTGGTAGCGCCAGAACGCCACCCGCGACACCGACCGCCGTCACGGTCGCCGCGAGATCCGCACTCTCAAGATCCTGACGATCTCCACCGCCGCGGCGCGCTGCGCACCGCCGGAATCACCAGCATCGCCGCCGGCACCCGCCACCACGCCCGCGACAGCACCCGCCCACTGGCACTCCTCGGCGTCACCTGACAACTTTGCCCGGGCCCGGTTGGTGGCCGGGTAGTCGGCGAGCTTGCGCACGCTCCAATGCGTGAAGGGACGACCCAGCGTCCTCGGTCGGGTCGTGGCCGTCGCGACGATGAACTGCCGGTCATCATCGGTGATCAGGCGGGGAGGCCTCCCGCCCCCTGAGGGTCCAGAGCGCGTAGTCCGATCTCGTTGAACCGGTGGATCACATCCCGGACGGTGTCCTTGTGCACAGCGACCAGGCGGGCGATCGCCGGCACCGGGGTACCCGACGCCGACGCCACGACGATCAACGCTCGGCGGACCCGGATCGATTCGTGCTTGCCACGCCGCACGATCTGCTGCAGCCTGCGGCCTCCGACGTCCACCACGACGGCGCCCTCGGCGGCGAAGCCCGCCAAGTTCACCTCTCGCATGTCCGCGCAAGCCTTCCCGCTGGGAAACTGGCCGAACCCGCTATCGCCGGGTGGCAGGAGCGGCGGCGATCGCCAGCAGTTCCGTCGCGAGGGCGGTCGGGCTACGACCCAGCCACAGGGCGTGCAGCGGGCGTGTCAGCGGGAGGCCCTCGACGCGGAGCTCGACCAGTTCTCCCGCTGCCACGGCGGGCGCGGCCGCACGCGAGCTGACCACACCGATGCCACCCCCGGCACGGACCGTGGAGAGGATCGTGGTGGTCGAGCCGAGGCTGATGGCATGCGGCAGCGACGGTGCGAAGCCGAAGGCGCACTCGACCGCGTTCAGGAACGTGTCGCGGGTGCCGGAGCCGGGCTCGCGCAGCAACAGGGGCTGATCGGCGAGGTCGGTCGGCCGCAACGCGCGCCAGGCGTGCGCGGCGAGCGGGTAGTCGGCGGCGACGACCAGGGCGAGCCGGTCGTCGCCCACGAGGCGGGCGCCCAGGTCGGGCGGAATGTCGGGTGACTCGACGAACCCCACGTCCACCGCGCCCGAGCGGACGGCCTCGACGACGCCGTGGCTGTTCGCGACGTCGGCCGAGATGCCCAGTTCGGGATGGATGCGGCGCAGCGTCAGCAGCCAGGTGGGCAGCAGGTACTCGGCGACGGTGAGGCTCGCCGAGATACGCAGTCGCGCCTGCCGGTCGGCGCGCAGCGTCAGAACTCCGTCGGCCAGGTTCTGCGCGGCGTCGATGACGGTACGCGACCAGGCGACGACCGTCTCACCAGCGGGCGTGAGAAGGCTGCCGCGCCGCGTACGCACCAGCAGCGGTACGCCGAGCCGGCGCTCCAGCCTGGCAAGCCGAGCACTGGCGCTTGGCTGGGTGATCCCGTGGGCCCGCGCCGCGCGTCCGACGCTCCCCGTCTCGGCGACGGACAGCAGCAGGTCGAGCGCCGGCAGGTCGCTTATCCAGGGAGGCAGTGGCATCCCGCGCAGTCTGTCACAGGCAGCTCGCCGTACCGCCCTCTCGTCAGCGGGTCAGCAGATGTTGCGACGCCAGGCTGGTCGAGCTGACCGCGACCCAGAGCATCAGGCCAAGCAGCAGCGGCCGGGCACCGGTGCGCCGCAGGGCGACCACGTCGGTGGAGAGACCGACGGCGGCGAGGGCGATCGCGATGAGCAGCAGCGCCACCTGGTGCACGGCGGCCTGGACGGCGGCGGGGATGAGCCCACCCGTGTTCAGCGCGGCCACGACGAGGAACGCGACCAGAAACCAGGGCACGAGAGAGACCGCGAGCCGGACCCTCGACGTCTCCGGCCGGACCTCGCGGCGGTGGTTCAGGATCGCGAGGACCAGGACGATCGGGATGATCATCAGGGTACGGGCGAGCTTGACGACCACCGCGTATTCCGTGGCGTCCTGGTGGTACGCGCTCGCCGCGGCGACCACCGAGCTCGTGTCGTTGACGGCGGTGCCCGCGAAGAGACCGAACGCGTGCGCGCTCATCCCCAGCGCGTGCCCGAGCGGCGGAAAGATCAGCACGGCGGCCACGTTGAAGAGGAAGATCGTCGAGATCGCGTACGCCACGTCGTTGCTCTTCGCCCGGATCACCGGGGTCGTCGCCGCGATGGCGGAGGCGCCGCAGATGCCGGTGCCGACACCGATCAGGGTGCGCAGATCGCGGGGAACGCCGAGCACCCGGCCCGCCAACCAGGCCAACAGCAGGCACGGCCCGAGCGTGCCCAGCATCACCGGCAACGATCCCGCGCTCACCGACAGCACCTCGGCGAGCGACAACTGAGCGCCGAGCAACACGACTGACACCTGAAGCAGCGAGCCCCTGGCCAGGTGCAGCCCCGGCGCCATCGCCTCGGACCGGCGCCGCGCAAGCGGGCTCAGCAGGACCCCGGCCACAACGGCGAAGACGGGCGCGCCGACCACGGGGACCAACGTGCCGGCTACCGTCGCGGCAAGCCCCAGCGACACCGCCGCGCCGAGCCCGGCGGCTCTGGGTGCGCGGCGACGGCCGGGCAGGTCAGCGAGAACGATCACCCTCTCAGGCTTCGCGTACGCTGCGCCTCCCGGTAGTGAGCATTCCCGGACTTCCGTCATAGCCAACGCCTATGGCTTGCCTCGCTTGCCGACGGGTCACGTCCGCGCGAGTGGTGTGAGGAGACGGCCATCGCGGGATCCGGTTTGACGTCGGGTGGCGATCGGGGGCGGCTCTGGGTTGTCGGTGTCCTGTTGGTCGTTGTAAATGGTGATCAGGCGGGCTGCGGCGAGGAGTTCCAGCCCATGTAGCGGCTCTGGCCCCGGCGCGTCGACGAAGCTGACGCTGGCCGGCCGCTACACCGGGAGCAACACGCTGCCTGTGGAGTTCACGCTCGGCGACAGCACCCGCGGCGTGCAGGTCTCCGGCGTCGCCGGGGCGGCGTCGACACAGTGCCGCCGGTCAAGACGCCGGCCGAACCGGCCACCACGACGCGGGACAACGTGAGGAACGATGGACTGCGGAGCAACTCTCGGCCGCACCACCGGCACGATGGGGAGGAAGATGATCAGGGGGACGACGACTGAGAGTCTTCGGAACGGCTGGATCGACATCGCCGTCGGCTGCCGGCCCGTCCAGCGGTAACGGCGTTACGGTCGTCCGGTGGTTCCGTTTTCGAGAGCCGCGCGGGTTGTTCCAGGTGACGAAAGAGGCCGTCTGCGGTTGCCCACCGACCGCGGTCCCGTCCCATCTCGCTGGCGGGGGAACGGAGAAGCCCGTGGCGGGGGCGGGCCGGTTATGCCCACCCCCGCCACGGCGTCACCCCCGCCACGGCGTCACCCCCGCCACGGCGTCACCCCCGCCACGGCGTCACCCCCGCCACGGCGTCACCCCCGCCACGGCGTCACCCCCGCCACGGCGTCACCCCCGCCACGGCGTCACCCCCGCCACGGCGTCACCCCCGCAGCAGCGGCAGCACCCGGCGGCCGAGCAGGTCGACACCGCCCGCCGGGTTCAGACCGTGCGGGGTGCCGAACTCCACCCGGGTGGCCCCGGCATCGAACACCGCCGCGGCCTGCGCCGCGACGTGTTCCGGGGTGCCGGAGAAGGCGAACAGGTCGAGCAGGTCCCCGCCGATCAGCGCGCCGGCGAGGTCGTGTTCATGGCGGGCGACGTGCTGCTGGATCCGCGACAGCAGCTCCGGATCGATGTCGACGTTCGGGTCGAGGGCGGCGACCACGGCGAGGTACATGGCCACCTCCGTACGGGCCACCCGACGGGCCAGCGCGCCGTCCTCGTCCACCACGGTCACGGCGCCGAGCACCACGCCGACCTGGTCACCGGCCCGACCGGCGGGCGCGGCGTCGTCCAGCCAGGCCCGCATCGTCTTGGCCATCGCCGGGTTGGCCGAACCGCCGACCTTGATCTCCGAGGCGAACGCGGCGGCCGTCCGGGCGGTCTGCTGACCCCACGTCCCCACCAGGACGGGCACGTCGGCGCGGACCGGGGTGTAGCGCAGGGCGGTACCGGGCGCCACGGTGAACTCCCGGCCCTGGAAGCCCCCGTCGTCGCGGGACAACAGCAGCCGGACCACGTCGACGGTTTCGGTGATCCGCCGCAGCGGCCGGGCCTGCGGCACCGCGATCTGATCCAGCCAGGTGCCTCGGGCCAGCCCGAGGTAGGCCCGCCCGTTCGACGCCAGGTCCAGCGCCGCGACCTGCCCGGCGATCTCCACCGGGTGCATGGTGAACGGGTTGAGGCAGGCCGACCCGAGCCGGATCCGTCGGGTGTGCCGCGCGGCCACCAGCAGCGGGAAGAACGGCGGCTGGTACATCAGGTCACCGAAGACCGACAGCACGTCGAAGCCGTGCCTTTCGGCGAGCTCGGCCAGCGCGGCGTACTCGTCGGCGCTCTTGTCGGACTGGAGTCCGATGCCGACCAGCCGGCGTCCTTCGTCGGTGCTCACGTGAGTTCTCCAGTCGGGATCTGTCGCCGGGCGGTCCGCTCGATCCGCAGGATGACCCGCTCGTCCGGATCCGGGCAGGCCACGTGGCAGTCCCGGGCCAGCCAGTCCTCCGGCGGCAACGGACGTTGCTTGGCCGGCAGCAGCGGTAGGCACGCCGCGAGGGCGTAGAGGCAGAAGTGCCGGCCGGTGGGGATGGTGAGCCGGCTCGACTCGGTCAGGTCGATGTGGTCGCCCGGCTGGAGGCCGCAGACGGAGCGGCCCTCGATCCGTTCCACCACGACCCGCAGGTCGTACAGGTCGGTGACCGGTTCCTCGGCGCTCATCGAAGGGCCTCAGCGTGATGGTGCACGATCCGCCAGCCCTGTTCGTCGCGGCGCAGCACGTCCGTCACCCGGAAACAGTCGTCCGGCTGCCCGGCCGCGTACCGGGCCCGCAGCACGTAGCGGACCAGGCCCGTGTCCTCCCACGCCTCGGCCCGGAACTGCTCGGGGGCGACCGAGATCGGGGGCGCGGCCGGTCCCCGGGCCGCCGCCCGGCGGGACCGCAGGTCGTCCAGGGCGGCCAGGCCGTCGAGCAGGTCGGGTGCGTCGGACTCCCAGATCGTCAGGTCGGGGTGCAGCCGGACGTCGAACGCCGCCCGGTCGCCCAACGACCGGTACATGTCGGTGATGGCGGCGGTGAGATCGTCAACGGTCATCGGGGCTCGCTTCCGGTCGGGGCGGACAGGGGTGTCGGGGTGGATCAGGAGAGTTCGGCGAGGCGGGCGCGCAGCGGATCGAGTCCCATCGGCCCGAGCCGCAGGGCCCGCTCGTGGAACCGCTTGCGGTCGAACCCGGCGCCCTCGCGGCGCTCGACCTCCCGGCGGGCCTGCTGCCACAGCCGCGCCCCGGCCTTGAAGGCCAACGCCTGCGCCGGCCAGCCGAGGTAGCGGTCGACCTCGAACCGCGCCGTCGCCGCGTCCAGTCCGGCAACCCGGACCAGGAAGTCCACGGCCAGCTCGGGGGTCCACCGGCGCGCGTCGGTGACGCCGTTCCCGGCCGGGATCGGCACGTCCAGGTGCAGGCCGAGGTCGATGACCACCCGGGCCGCGCGCCACATCTGCCCGTCGAGCATGCCGAGCCGCTCGGCGGGGCCGGCGTAGAGGCCGAGTTCGTCGGCGAGGCGTTCGGCGTAGTGCGCCCAGCCCTCGGCGTAGCCGTGCACCTGGCACAGCGACCGCTGCCACGGGTGCAGCTCGGCGGTGGTGAGGGTGATCGCGTGCTGGAGGTGGTGCCCGGGCAGCCCCTCGTGGCAGAGCGTGCCGACGTGCCGCCACACCGGCACCGTCGACTCGCCGGGGGGCGTCGACCACCAGATCCCGCCCGGCCGGGTCAACCCGGCGTCGGGCGGGGTGTAGTACATGACGCCGGAGGCGGCGGGGCTGATCCGGCACACCACGCGGCGGGTGGCGGCCGGGATGTCGAAGTGCGCACCGTCCAGGGCGTCGGTGAGCCGCTCGGTGCGCTCGCGCAGCCACCGCTCCAGGTCGGGCCCGACCGGCACCCGGCCGGCGGGGTCGGCGTCCAGCGCGGTCCGCGCCGACGCCACGTCCGGGTGGCCCAGCTCGGCGGCGACCGCCCGCTGCTCGGCGGCGGTGCGGGCCAGCTCCTCCCAGCCGTACGCGTACAGCTCGTCCAGGTCGACGGTCGCGCCGAGGAAGCTGCGCGCGGTGACGGCGTACAGGTCGCGGCCGACGCCGTCGACCTCGCTCGCCCGGGGCGCCAGCTCGGTACGCAGGAACGCGGCGAAGTCCGCCGTCGCGGCGGCGGCCGAGCGGGCCCCGGCGGCCAGCTCGCCGGTCAGCGGCCCGTCCGGACACCCGGCCACCAGCCGGCCGTAGAAGTCGTCGGAGGTGACCCAGGCGGTGCACTGGTCGGCGACCGCCAGCACCTGCCGGCGGGCGACGAGCTGCCCCCGCTGGGCCGACCAGCGCAGCGTCTCGGCGTACTGGCCGAGGGCCGTGGGCACCCGGCGCAGGTGCGCGGCGAGGACCGCCCAGTCCCGCTCGCTGTCGCGTGGCAGGTTGTCGAAGACCTGCCGGACCAGGTGCACCGGCGTCGCCAGCGGGGCGAGCAGCCGGGTGGTGAAGCCCGCGTCGTAGAGGTCGACCTCGCTGGCCAGCCGGTCGGTCAGCGCGCCGGCGAGGGCCCGCTGGGCCGTGCCGTCGACAGCGGCGCCGGCCGCCGCCGCGGCGGTGCGGCGGGCCAGCTCCGCGCGGGCGGCGAAGCCGTCGGGGGAGAGGTCCGCGAAGTGCGACTCGGGCGTACGCCCCGCCGCCTCGGCGGCCTCCGGATCCAGCCCGGCGAGCACGTCGAGGTACCTGTCGGCGACCTCGACGATCGTGGTCATCGCGCGTCCCGCAGGCGGCCGTGGTCGTCGCGGTACGACACCCCGCCCTTGAGTACGGCGTGCAGGGTGCGCAGCGCGGACACCGAGCGGGTGGGGTCGTCGCGCAGGACCAGCAGGTCGGCGTGCTTGCCGACCTCGACGCTGCCGAGCGTGTCGGCCTGACCCAGCCACTGTGCGGGGCGGATGGTGGCGGACTTCAGCGCGTCGGCGACGGGCATCCCGGCGTCCACCATGAACTCCAGCTCCCGCACGGTGGCGGTCGTCTCGTCGTAGCCGGCGTGCGGCGGCATGTCGCTGCCCAGCGCGATCGGCACGCCGTTGCGGATGGCGTGCTGGAGGCTCTCCCAGTGCCGGGGCCCGGCCGACAGGGCGCGGTCCATCAGCCAGCCCGGCACGCCGGCGTCGCGGAAGAACTGCTCGCAGCGGCTGACCACGATGGTCGGCACGTACCAGACGCCGCGCTCGGCCATCAGCCGGGTCACCTCGTCGGTCAGCTCGTAGCCGTGCTCGACGCAGTCCAGGCCGAGTTCCACGGCACGGCGCACCGACTCGGCCGGGCCGGCGTGCGCGGTGACCTTGCGGCCCCAGTCGTGCGCCACCCGGATGACGGCCGCCAGCTCGTCGTCGAGCAGTTGGGGGGTGTCGATCGACTCGAACTCGCCGGCGATGCCGCCGGAGATGCACACCTTGATCAGGTCGGCGCCGGCGCGGATCTGCTGCCGGGTGAGCCGGCGGAACCCGTCCGCCCCGTCGGCCTCCAGGGCGTCGGCCTCCCAGCCGTGCCCGCCGGTGCAGCAGAGGGCGTGCCCGGCGGTGAAGATCCGTGGGCCGTCCACCGCGCCGCGCTCGATGCCCTTGCGCAGGGCGAAGTCGGCGTAGCGGCTCTCGCCGACGAGCCGGGCGGTGGTGACCCCGGAGTGCAGGGTCCGGCGCGCCGAGTCGGCCATCAGCAGCACCAGCTCGGCCAGGTTCGACCGGTGCACCTCGTCGCCGAAGTGGCCGGGCAGCCCGAGCGAGAGGTGCACGTGCATGTTGGTCAGGCCGGGCATGACGTGGTCGCCGTGCAGGTCGACCACCCGGGCGTCGCCCGCCTCGGTGAGGACGTCGTCGACCGGCCCGACGGCGCGGATCGTGCCGTCGGCGCCGACCCAGATGCCCTGGTCGCGCTGGAGGTCGTCCCGGACGCCGTCGTAGAGCGCGAGGTTGACCAGGACCTGTTCGGTGGGGATGTGCATGCGGAGTCCTCTACGCGGCGGGCACGGTGGTCGGCGCCACCGTGGGGTCGTTGAGCCAGCAGGCGGCGGTGCGGCCGCCGAGGTCGAGCGTGGGCGGCTGCTCGCCGCACGGCGCGAAGGCGTGCGGGCAGCGCGGCCGGAAGCGGCATCCGACCGGCGCGCTCGCCGGGTCGGGCACCTCCCCGGCGAGCGTCCTGGGCAGCTGCGGCTGCGCCGAGATCTGCGGCACCGCGTCGATCAGCGCCCGGCTGTACGGGTGCCGGGGTGCGCGCCACAGCTCGCGGGTGGGCGCGGTCTCGACGATGCGGCCCAGGTACATCACGGCCGTGACGTCGGCGATCTCGTGTACCAGGGAGAGGTCGTGCGAGATGAACAGCATGCCCATGTCCAGGTCCCGGACCAGCCCGACGAGCAGGTTGACCACCTGCGCCTGGGAGGAGGCGTCCAGCGCGGTGACCGGCTCGTCCGCGATGATCATCCGGGGTTCCGGCGCCAGCGCCCGGGCGATGGCGAGCCGCTGCCGCTGGCCGCCGGAGAACTGGTGCGGGTACCGCTCCGCGGCCCCGGCCGGCATGCCGACCCGGTCCAGCAGGTCGGCGACCCTCGCCCGGCGGGCGGCGCCGGTCACCGTGTCCGGCACCCCGTCGAGGAGCTGGGCGCCGATGGTGCGCCGGGGGTTCAGCGACGCGTACGGATTCTGGAAGACCATCTGGAGCCCGACCTCCGGCAGCGGCCGGCGCCGCCAGCCGAGCGGGGTGATCGGGCGGCCGGCGAACCGGATCGTCCCGGCGCTCGGCGCGGCCAGCCCGACCGCCACCCGGGCCAGCGACGACTTGCCGCAGCCGGACTCGCCGACCAGGCCGACGATCTGGCCGGGCGCCACCTCCAGGCTCACCCCGGCCACGGCCCGGACCGGCCCCCGGCCGCGCGGCTTGTACTCGACCTCGACGTCGCTGATCTCGAGCAGGTTGCCCGACCCGACCGGCTCGTTCATGCCGCCACCTCCAGGTGCGGACGGACCACGCAGGCCACCGACCGGTCGGTGCCGGCGGGGGACAGCGGGGGAGGCGCGGTGCCGCAGGACGGCTCGGCGTACCCGCACCGGGGTTGGAACGGACATCCGGGCGGGGCCTGCCCCGGCGCGGGCGGCCCGCCCGGGATGGGACGCAGCGTGCCGACGGACTGGGTGCCGTGCGGGCGGGCGCCGAGCAGCGCGGCCGTGTACGGGTGGCGCGGCGCGGTGAGCAGCGCCCCGGTGGGGCCGGTCTCCACCACGCGCCCGGCGTAGAAGACGTAGCCGCGGGTGGTGAGTGCGCTGAGCACCCCGAGGTCGTGGGTGATGAACGCGACGGCCAGCCCGGTCTCGGCGCGCAACTGCTCCAGCAGCGCCAGGATGCCGGCCTGCACCGTCACGTCGAGCGCGGTGGTCGGCTCGTCGGCGATCAGCAGCCGGGGGCGGGCGGCGAGGGCGATCGCGATGGCGGCCCGCTGCCGCATGCCGCCGGAGAACTGGTGCGGGTACGCCCGTACCGCCCGCTGCGGGTCGGGGATGCGGACCTGCTCGAGCAGCTCCACCGCCCGCCGGTCGGCCGCCCGCCGGTCCAGGCCCAGGTGGACCTGCATGTGTTCGGTGAGCTGCCGGCCGATCGTGAGCATCGGGTGCAGCGCGGCGGTGGGGTCCTGGAAGACCATCGCGATGCCGGCGCCGCGTACCTTCTGCCAGCGCTTCGTGTCCAGGCCGAGCAGCTCGGTGCCGGCGAAGCGGGCCGACCCGGTGACCTTGGCGCCGGCGGGCAGCAGCCCGAGCAGGGTCTGCGCGGTGAGGCTCTTGCCGCACCCGCTCTCCCCGGCGATGCCGACCATCTCGCCCTCGTCGACGGTGAACGACACGTCGTGCAGGATCGGCAGCGGCCCCGTGGGGCCGGGCAGGGTGACGGCCAGGGAGTCGACCTCGAGCAGGGGTGCCATCTCTCAACGTCCCTTCGCGTAGCGGGGGTCGATCCGGTCGCGCAGGGCGTCGCCGAGCACGTTGAAGGCCATCACCACGGTGAGGATGGCCAGACCGGGGAACACGCTGACCCACCACATGGAGAGGTCCTGCGAGCCGAGCGCCACCATCGAGCCCCACTCGGCGGCCGGCGGGCGGGGGCCGAGGCCGAGGAAGGACAGCGCCGACAGCAGCAGCACGGCGTTGCCGAGTTCCAGGGTGGCCAGCACGATGGCCGGGCCCACGCTGTTGGGCAGGACGTCGCGGCGCAGCGCGCGCAGCGGCCCGATGCCGAGCAGCCGGGCGGCGCTGAGGTAGTCCTCGCCGCGCATGGTCAGCACGGCGCTGCGGATGACCCGGGCGTAGACCGGCCAGGACACGATGACCAGCGCGAGGACGGCGTTGCGGGTGCTGGGCCCGAACGCGGCGGTCACCGCCATCGCCAGGATGATCTGCGGGAACGCGAAGACCAGGTCCGTCAGGCGCATCAGCGCCTCGTCGACGAACCGGCCCACGTAGCCTGCGACCAGGCCGAGCAGGCCGCCGATCAGCAGGGCGAGCGAGACGATGGCGAGCGCGAGCGGGATCGACAGGCGGGCGCCGTGGACCACCCGGCTAAACACGTCCCGGCCGAGGGAGTCGGTGCCGAACCAGTGCGTGCCCGACGGCGGGGCATACGCGTCCGGGCTCTGTGCCAACGGGTCGTACGGCGCGACGACCGGGGCGAACAGCGCCACCAGCAGCCACCCGCCGAGGATGACCAGGGCCGCCACGGCGATCGGCTGCCGCCAGATGGGCCGCCCCGTGGAGCGACCGCGCAGCCGGCCCAGGAACCGGCGTCGAGCCAGCGCGTCGGTCGCCTTCGGGTCGGGCGCCACGGGATCGGGTGCGAGTGTGGTCATGACAGCCGGATCCTCGGGTCGATGAGCCCGTACAGCAGGTCGACGGCGAGGTTGACCAGCGTGTAGACCAGCGCCACGAACAGGCTGACGCCGAGGATCGCGGGCAGGTCCAGCGCCGTCGCGCTGCGGTACGCGTACTGGCCGAGGCCCGGCCAGCCGAAGATGTTCTCCACCAGCACCGTGCCGGAGAGCAGCGAGGCGAAGGCCAGACCGGAGACGGTGATCACCGGGACCAGCCCGGCCCTCAACAGGTGCCGGCGGAACACCACCCGGGCGGGCAGGCCCTTGGCGTACGCGGCCCGGATGTAGTCCTGCTGGAGCACCTCCAGCATCGACGAGCGGACGAACCGGACGAGCATCGCCACGGTCAGGCTGGTCAGCACGAGCACCGGCAGGACCAGGTGCTGGGCGGCGTCCCAGGCGACGTCCCACTGGCCGGCGAGGGCGGCGTCGACGGTGTACATCCCGGTCACCGTCGGCGGCGGGCTGAAGTCGGTCGACAGCCGTCCGCCGCTGGGCGCCAGGCCGAGCTGGTAGAAGAACACGTAGAGCACGACGAGCGACAGCCAGAACGGCGGGGTGGACAGGCCGAGCAGCGCGCCGACGCGGATCAGCTGGTCGGTGATCCGGCCGTTGCGGACGGCGGCGAGCATGCCGATCCCGGTGCCGATCAGCAGCGCCAGCACCATGGTGGGGATGGCCAGTTCCATGGTGGCCGGCACGTACTGCAACAGGTCGTCGGTCACGGTGCGGCCGGTCTGCTGGGAGATGCCGAGGTCGCCCGTCAGCAGGTTGCCCAGGTACTGGAGGTACTGCACGTACAGCGGCTGGTCCAGGCCCCACTTCTCGCGGAACGCGGCCACCGTCGCGGGGTCGTTGAGCGCCTGGTCGGAGAGGTTGGCCGTGACCGGGTCGCCGGGCACCACGGTGACCAGGCCGAACGTCACGATCGTGACGCCCAGCAGCAGGCCTGCCGTGATCGCCACCCGCTTGGCCAGGAACACCAGCAGCGACCGGTGCGGCCGAGGCCGGGACGCGGTCGTGGTGACCCCGCCCGGCTCGGCGTCGTCGACTGTCGTCGTCATGAGATGGTTACTCCCGGCCGACGGCGGCCAGGTCGACCTGCCAGCCCGCGGCGGTGTAGTCGGTGCCGGTCAGGTCGCCGCTCGCCACCACGGTGGAGGAGTTGCTGGCCAGGACGATGTACGGCGAGGCGGCGTTCATCGCCCGCTGCCACTCCTGCATGGCGGTGGCCCGGGCGGCCAGGTCGAGGGTCTCGGTGACCTTCTTGCCGGCGGCCACGACGGCCGGGTCGGCCCGCTCCACCGTCCAGCCCGAGCGCAGCGCGGTGGCCTGGCCGGGGGACATGTTGTTGATCAGCGAGTCGGCGACCGGGTAGTTCAGGCTCTGCGGGGTGAACCCGAGCGCCATCTTGCCCGTACGCATCTCGTCGAGGAACGTGGTCAGCGGCTGCGGGGTCAGCTCCAGCTTGATGCCGGCCTCGGCGGCGTCGCCCTGCACCTTCGTCGCCACCGTGCCCAGGTCGACCCCCTTGTAGGTGATGGCCGGGTAGTTGAACTTGACGGTGGGGTTGGTCAGCCCCGCCTCCGCGAGCAACGCCTTGGCCTTCGCCACGTCACGCTTGGACTGCTCGGAGGCCGGCAGCGCGCCCGGGTAGGCGGGGGCCACCAGCCCGGCGCCGGGGGCGGCGCCCTTGCCGTACAGCCCGGCGATGCCCTCGTAGTCGATGGCGGCGCGCAGCGCCTGGTTGAACTTCGCGTTCGAGGTCACCGGAGAGACGGCCGGGTCGGCGTTGAGGAAGAGGAAGTAGACGGTGTCCTGCATGGCGGAGGTCTTCAGGCTGCCCGGCAGCCCTTCCAGCAACTTGCCGGAGATGTCCAGCGCGATCTCGGAGCCGCCGGCCCGCTGCATGGTCAGCTTCTGGGTCTGCACGTCCATGTTGCGCAGCACGACCCGGCCGAACTCTGGCTTGGTGCCCCAGTAGTTGGGGTTGGCCTCCAGCACCACCTGCGCCGACGGGTCGTACGACTTGAGCACGTACGGGCCGCTGCCGATGGAGTTCTTGTCGAGGTACTGCTGCGCGGTGTCGCTCTTCGCGGCGTCGGCGGCGTCCGTCGCGCCGTTCTCCTTGGCGACCTTGGAGTTGACCACGCCGGTCGAGGGCATCGCGAGGACCACGGGGATGTTCGGGTCGGCGGTCGCCGAGGTGACCACCACGGTCCGCTCGTCGGTCTTGGCGACCGTGAGGCCGCTGACCATGACCGCCGGGCTGGCCTTGACGTTCTTCAGCCGGTTGAGGGAGAAGACCACGTCGTCGGCGGTCAGCGGGCTGCCGTCGGAGAACTTCACCCCCTCGCGGAGCTTGAAGGTGAAGGTCTTCGCGTCGGCGGAGGCCTCGTACGACTCGGCCAGCGCCGGGACGGGCTTGCTGACGTCCGAGCCCTTGAAGGTCAGCAGGGTGTCGTAGAGGGAGTGCACGGCGGTGAGGCCGGTCGCCTCGTAGATCCGGCCGGGGTCGAGCGTCTTGAGGACGAACGAGGTGTTGATGGTGAGGGTCTTGGCCGTACCACCGTTACCGTTTCCTCCGCTGCCGCCCGCGCTGCACGCGGTGCTGGAGGCTGTGACCAGCGCCGCCAGAGCGATTGCTCCGACGCGGAGCCGGCGAGGGGACACCGACATGCTGTTCCTACCTTCGTGTGGGCCGGCCCGCACGGGACGGGCTCTGGGGGTTGTCGCGCCGACGTCGCCGGTGACGCCGAGGCCGGGGGCCGGTGCCAACCGATGGCGGCTCGCGGGGCTTCGCCCGTAGACCGTCATGAGGTTGGATGTATCCGGACGGGACTCCTGTCCGGTTCGTGCCCCGACGTCGCTTGTCTAGTTACGCCAAACACGTTCGCCTTGTGTTTGACCATGCTAGACAGGGGCGTATAGTTGCGTCAAACATTTCTAGCCACACTGTTTTGGAACGAGGAAAGACGCATGCTCGGTGACCAGCTCCGCGACCTGCGCCAGCAGCACTCCCTCACGCTGCGCCAGCTCGCGGCCGCGGCCGACGTCTCGCCCGCCCTGCTCAGCCAGATCGAGAACGGCGCCACAGACCCCAGCCTGGCCACCCTGCGTAAGCTCGCCAAGGTCTTCGACACCTCCATCGCGGCGCTGTTCTCCGAGCCGGACGCCCCGCTGGTACACATCAGCCGGCCCGGCTCGCGGTCCCGGCTCGCCGCGCCCCCCGGGCAGATCGCCTATGACCGGCTCACCCCGGGGCGGGGCGACCTGGAGGTGCTCGAAGCCGAGCTGGCGCCGGGCGACGCCAGCTCCACCGAGCCGTGGGCACACCCCTCGACCGAGTGCGCCATCGCCGTCACCGGCGAGGTGGTGGCCGAGATCGGCGGCGAGAAGTACGTGCTGAAGACCGGCGAGGCGATCACCTTCGACTCCCGGCTGCCCCACCTCTACCGCAACGCCAGCGACCAGCGGGCCCGGCTCATCATCGCGGTCACCCCGCCGACCCCCTGACCCACCCGGCACGTCACCCGGCCCGCGTCGCGCACGTGGGCGGTACGACGCCGCCCGTCGAAAGGACCCCGCAGTGGACCGCGACAGCGTCGACTGGTTCGGCTACCTGCCGGCCGTCACCACCCCGTTCACCGCCACCGGCGAGCTGGACCTCGTCGCCTGGCCCGTCCAACTGGACTGGCTCGCCGCCGAGCGGCTGCACGGGATCATCGTCGGGGGCACCACGGGCGAGTGGTTCAGTCTCAGCGAACAGGAGCGGGCCGCGCTGTTCCGGGCGGCCGCCGACCGGGTCGGCGACCGGCTCACGGTGCTCGGCGGCTGCAACGCGTACACCCCGGCGGAGGCCATCCGGCACGCCGAGGCCGCTCGCGACGCCGGCCTGCACGGCATCCTGCTCACCCCGCCGCCGTACGTGGTGCCCACCCGGTCGGAGATCGTGGCCTTCTACCGGACCGTCTCCGAGGCGGTCGACATCCCGCTCTGCGTCTACAACTGGCCCCGCGGCACCGGCGTCGACCTGGACGCCGACCTGCTGCTGGAGCTGAGCGCGCTGGACACCGTGGTGGCGGTGAAGAACTCCACCCCGGACTTCGGCGGATTCGTCCGTGGCCTCGTCGCCCTGCGCCACCGCGTGCGCTACTTCGGCATCCCCACCAACGAGGTGGGCATCGAGCTGATGACCACCATCGGCGGCGACGGGCTGATGGGCGCAGGCGCCGTGCTCGGCGCCGACCACCCCGACTTCTTCCGCGCCCTGCGCGCCGGCGACCTCGACCGGGCCCGGGTCCTCGGCGCGCGCGACCGGGTGATCATGGAGGACTGGTTCGGGCCGGACTACGGCGCCAGGTTCGGCAACGCGCAGGCGATCATGAAGTACGCGCTCACCCTGCGCGGCGTGCCGGCCGGGCACGTCCGCGCGCCGCTGCTCCCGCTGACCCCCGCCGAACAGGACCGTGTCCGGGCCACCATGACCCAGCTCGACCTGCTCCCGTGACCGCGTACGACACCGCCGTCATCGGCGGCGGCCTGCTCGGCTGCGCGACCGCCTGGCACCTGGCCCGCGCCGGCAGCCGGGTCCTGCTCGTCGAGAAGGACCAGGTCAACCGGCACGCCTCCGGGCAGAACGCGGGCAGCCTGCACTTCCAGCTGGAGTTCCGGATGGTCGAGCACGGCGACGACGCGGCCCGCGCGGCGGCCCGCGCGCTCCCGCTGCACCTCGACGCCATGCGGGCCTGGGCCGGCATCGAGGACGAGCTCGGCGAGCGGTGCGGGGTCTCCCGCACCGGCGGACTGATGCTCGCCGAGACCCCGGCGGAGATCGCCGTGCTCGACCGGAAGGCCGCCCTGGAACGCGAGTACGGCCTCGACGTCGCCGTGCTCTCCGGCCCGGAGCTGCGCCGGTTCGCGCCGTACCTGGCGGACACCGTGCTCGCCGCCGGCCACGTGCCCGGCGAGGGCAAGGCCAACCCCCGGCTGGTCACCCCGGCGCTGGCCCGGGCCGCCGGACGGCACGGCGCCGTGCTGCGCACCGGCTGCCGGGTCACCGGGCTGCACCGGCGCGGCCGGCACTGGGAGCTGCGCACCGGGACCGGCCCGGGGGACACCGCCGGGGAGACCCACCTCGCCGACACGGTGGTGCTCGCGGGCGGGGTGTGGACCGCGGAGCTGGCCGCGATGGCCGACGTGCGGCTGCCGGTCTTCCCGGTCGGGCTGACGATGAGCGCCACCGCCCGCAGCCGGCCGTTCCTGCCGCACCTGATCCAGCACGTCGGCCGGCGGCTGTCGATGAAGCAGACCGAGGACGGCAACGTGCTGATCGGTGGCGGCTGGCCGGCCAAGCTGGTCAGCCGGGCTGGACAGGTCGACCTGGAGACCAACCCGGAGTTGCGGTACGAGTCGCTGGTCGGCAACGCCGACGCCGCCCGGGTGGTTCCGGCGGTGTTCGACCTGCCGGTGATCCGGACGTGGACGGGCATGACCACGCTCACCCCGGACCACCTGCCGTTGCTCGGCGCGATCCCGCGCCGGCCCGGACTGTTCGTCGCCACCGGCGGCTCGGCCTTCACCCTCGGCCTCACCTACGCCCGGCTCCTCGCCGGCATGGTCGTGACCGGCGAGACCGACCGGTCGATCGAGGACTACTCACCCTTCCGCTTCGGAGCGCTGAACTTTGTCTGAACACCGCCCGTCGAGCCCTCCGGACACGCCGAGGCGCACCCCGATGGGCCGACCCGAGCCGGTCACCATCGAGGTGGACGGCCGGACCGTTCCCGCCCACCCGGGCGAGTCGCTGGCCACCGCGTTGCTCGCCGCCGGTGAGCGGTCCGTCGGCACCACGCGCGGCGGTGCCCGCCGGGCGCCCTACTGCAACATGGGGATCTGCTTCGAGTGCGTCGTGACGGTGGACGGCGTGCCCTGCCAGCGTTCCTGCCTGATCCGGGTGCGGGCCGGCATGCGGGTCCGCACGGCGGTGCCCCGGTGAGCGCGCCCGACGTGGTGGTGGTCGGCGCCGGCCCGGCCGGGCTGGCCGCCGCCGCCACCCTCGGCCGGCACGGCGCCGCCGTCACCGTCGTCGACGAGCAGGAGCAGCCGGGCGGGCAGATCTACCGCCAACCGCCGGCCGGGTTCACCCCGCCGGCCGGATCGTCCTCCGCCGGTCGGGCGCTCCTGGCCGAGGCCACCGCCGCTCCCGGGGTCCGGTGGCTCGCCGACACCACGGTGTGGGGCGTCCTCGGCACCCGGGCCGGCCTCGACGGGTACGCCGGCGACCAGCCCCCGCCGGGCCGCTACCGGGTCGCCACGCACGGCCCGACCGGGGTGCGCCTGCTCGAACCCCGGGCGGTGCTGCTCACGGCCGGCGCGTACGACCTGCCGGTGCCGTTTCCGGGCTGGACCCTGCCGGGAGTGCTCACGGCGGGCGGTGTGCAGACGTTCGTCAAGGCACAGGGCCTGCTGCCGGGCGGCCGGTTCGTGCTGGCCGGGGGCCACCCGCTGCTGCTGGTCGTGGCCGCCCAACTGGTGCGGGCCGGCGCCCGGGTGGCCGAGGTCGCGCTGGTCCAGCGCCGCCGCGACCTCCTGCCCGGACCGGCCGGGCTGGCCGCCGTGGCGGGCGCGGGAGGCAAGATCGCCGAGGGCGTCGACGCGCTGCGCGTCCTACACCGGGCGGGCGTGCCCGTCCGGTTCGGCACGGTGGTCCGCCGCGCCGCCGGCGACCCGGACCTGACCACGGTGACCCTCGCCGAGGTCGGCCCCACCGGGCTGCCGGTGCCCGGGACCGACCGGGACGTTCCCTGCGACGTGCTGGCGTTGGGGTACGGCTTCGTCCCCTCCGTCGAGCTGGCCCGGCAGGCCGGGTGCGCGGTGACCTGGGATTCCCCCGCAGGCGGCTGGGTGGTCCGGCACGACGAGTGGCTGCGTACCTCGGTGCCGCGGATCGCGGTGGCCGGCGAGTTGACCGGCGTCGCGGGCGCCGAGCAGGCGGCGGTCGAGGGCCGGCTGGCCGCCCTCGGCGTGCTGCGCGACCTGGGGCTGCTCGACGAGCACCGAGCCGTCACGCTGGCCCGCCCGGTCCGCCGGGAACTGCGCCGCCGGCGACGCTTCGTCACACAGGTGCTCGACCGGTTCGCGCCGGACCGGGCGGCCCTGGGCAGCCTGGTCACCGACGACACCGTGATCTGCCGGTGCGAGGAGGTGCGGGCCGGCGACGTGCGCCGCGCGCTGCGGGTCAATCCGCACCTCGGCACCGCGAACGCCGTGAAGCTGGTGACCCGCGCCGGGATGGGCCTGTGCCAGGGGCGGTCCTGCCAGCCGGGCCTCTGCCAGCTCATCTCCACGCTGACCGGCCGAGGGCCGGAACAGGTCGGCGCGTTCACCGCTCAGGCGCCGGTCAAGCCCGTCCCCCTGCGCGCCCTCGCGGTCGGCGACAGACCGCCCGCCGCGGACTGACCGAGGATCAACCCAAGTCGAAGAAGGGACGGAAATCCGGCTCTGGCGAACCTCCTGGCCGCAGTTCGTGCCGTTCATCGACCACGACCACGAGGTCCGCACGGTCCTCCACACCACCAACATCATCGAGTCCCTCGACGCCCGGTTCCGCCAAGCCGCCCGCCGACGCGGGCACTTCCCGACCGAGCAGGCCGCGATGAAGGTCCTCTACCTCGTCGTCCAGCCAAGACGTAAGGACGGCGGGAGCATCACCGGCCGGGTCTACGGTTGGGTCAAGGCCCGCAACGCCCTGATCCTCGCCTACGGCTACCGGATCACCATCTGACGACATCGATCACACCGCAGGCCCGAATGCGGAAATCGACACACTCCCCGCCTCGACGGCATCGTCTAGTTTGGCCAGTGTTCCTTTGCGATGTCGTGTCGGGCGGCCGAGCCGAGGGGGCAGGAGATGTGGCGGTCCAGAGCCGTGTGGTGGATGTGGTCACGGCTGGCGGTGCTCACCGTTGCCGCCGGTGCCTTCTGGCTGGCGTACGTCCTGGCGAAGGCATGGCTTGATGATGCCCTGACATGGATAGACGGTCACCTTCAGTTCGCGATGGGCCGTGACGTCACAGAGGCGATCCGGCAGGCGGGCGCGGTCAGCGTCGCAGCAAGTATCGGCGGATGGCTACTCCTTCAGGGCTTGCGGCAGATCAAGGCCGCGGAGGCACGATATGCGTCGGCGCGCACCGGCAACACGTCCTCCGGCGTGAACAGCGTGCAGAGGCGGACCATCCCCAGGCAGCTACCACCCGCACCGCGGCAGTTCGCCGGGCGGTCGGCCGAACTGGCGATGCTGACCGATGCCCTGGACCATGCGACGCGAGCTGGCACGACCGTGGTGATCTCGGCGATCGGCGGAGCAGGCGGAATAGGCAAGACCTCGCTGTCGGTGAGCTGGGCCAGACAGCACCTCGATCGTTTTCCGGACGGCCAGCTCATGGTCGACCTGCGGGGATTCGCACCGACCGGCGAGCCGATGTCTGTCGCCGAAGCCGTCCGCGGCTTCCTGTACGCGCTCGGCGAGGATCCGACCAAACTTCCCGCTGACCTCGACACCCAGATCGGTCTGTACCGGAGCCTGGTGGAGGACCGACGCATCCTGATCGTGCTCGACAACGCCCGCGACACCGCGCAGGTCGCACCGTTGCTGCCCGGCGGGCCCGGTTGCACCGTACTGATCACGAGCCGACGCCGGCTGGCAGGCCTGGTGACCCAGCATGGCGCCCAGCTTGTAAACCTTGCACCCCTCTCCGAGCCGGAGGCACGCCAGTTGCTCGCCGGCCACCTCGGAGACAGGAGGCTCACGGCTGAGCCGGAAGCCACCGCGGCGTTGCTCGCCATGTGCGGAGGGTTGCCCCTCGCGCTGAGCATCGTCGCCGCCCGGGTGATCGCCCAACCGGCCCTCCCACTGTCTGGATTGGCCGACGAACTGGCCGATCAGAGGACCCGGCTCGGGGGGTTCGACGCCGGCGAGATCCCGCTGAACCTCGAGTGCGTCTTCTCCTGGTCGCATCAGGCATTGACGGGATCCGCCGCCCGGATGTTCGGGTTGCTCGGGCTGTCTCCCGGGCCAGACATCAGTCTGCCGGCCGCGGCCGAGTTGGCCGGGTTGCCGACGACGCAGGCGAGGCTCCTGCTGCACGAGCTGGAAACCGCCCATCTCGTCGTGCAGCAGGTCGCCGGTCGCCATCGCATGCACGACCTGCTCCGGCTCTATGCGACCAAGCAGGCTCACGAACACCTCTCCGACAGCGACCGCGAGGAGGCAGCCCGCCGGGTCATCGACTTCTACCGGCACACGGCTCACCGCGCCGAGCGTCTGCTCGACCCGCACCGGCACCCGGTCGAGATCGACGCGCCTGCATCCGGCTGCCACCCGCTGCCTCTGGCCGACCCGGCTGAAGCGGTGGCGTGGCTCGAGGCTGAGCACGCGAACCTGATGGCCGCGCAGCAGCTCGCGGCCGAGCTCGGCATGCATGACCACGTGTGGCAGTTGGCGTGGTGTCTGGATACCTTCCACTACCGGCGCGGCCACCTGCGCGAGTGGCGTACGGTCTGGCGGACCGGCCTGGAGTCGGCCCTGCGGGTCGGAGACCCCGCCGTCATCTCCCTGGCGCACCGGCTGCTTGGCGACGCCAACCTCAACCTCGACGACCACGAGGAGGCACTGGCACAGCTCACGCGCTCCTTGCAGGTGGCGGAGAAAGCCGGCGACCTGTCCGCTCAAGCGCATGCGCACCGGATCCTCACGTGGGCTAACGGGCGGGCCGGCAGGGACCGGGCCGCGCACGGGCACGCCACCGAGGCACTCCGGCTCTACAAGGAGCTGGGCCTGCGGGTGCGGGAGGCGGCGATGCTCAACGCCGTCGGCTGGTTCGAGGCGCGGGCCGGCGACTACGACCAGGCCCGGGCCCGCTGTGAGGCGGCGCTGGCGTTGTGTCGACAGCACGACTATCGCGTGGGTGAGGCGAACACGTTGGCCAGCTTGGGATACATCGCTCAGCACACCGGGCGGCTGGATGACGCGCTGACCCACTATCACCGCGCCCTCGCCCTCTTCCGAGGGTTGAACAGCGTCTACTACCAGGCGAACACCCTCGACCGGCTCGGTCAGGTCCATGTCGCGGCCGGCCGGGCCGGGCAGGCCCGAGAGGTCTGGTCTCAGGCGATCCAGTTGTACCGCGGGAAAGGGCGCCCGGTCGACGCGGACCGGGTCCAGCAGGAACTGGACGCCCTGGGCTGAGCGGGGTCAGACGCGGATCACCCGGTCGCTGGCCGAGCCACGGAGATGCCGTGACCGCTTGAGGTCCGAGGTGATGTTGACACGCTTCACCCATCTCTCGGTCCCGACATAGGTGGCCTGGAACGAGGCCCGCCCGTGGACGGCCCGCCTGTTGTCGAGGAACAGGAAGTCTCCCGAGCGTAGGGAGAGATGGATCAGGTTGACCTCGATCGCGCGGCGCAGGCAGGCAACCGCGTCTTCGACTCCCGCCACGTCGGCCGGCAGGTCGATGTAGTCCTGGTCGAACCGCAGGTACGGGTCAGCGGAGTCGCCGTACAGGATGCTTCCCCTGTCGGGCCCGGGGAAGGGCTCGGCGTCGGAGACGAAGTAGGAAGGGTCGGGCTTGAATGTGAACACCGGCTCAGCGAGCATCCGCCGGTCGGCGTCGCTCAGCAGGCTGATGTCGAGGAACCCGATCGTCGTCGGCACCTGCGCGGGATTGCGGACGCACAGAAGGCCGACATAGTCGGCCCGGCACGGGTGGAACGAGTCCTCGGTGTGCCAGTTGATGTGCTGTCGGCTGCCCGTGCCAAGACCCGTGTCCTCGTGCTCAGGTCGCGGCGCCAGGTCGTGTATCAGGAGACCGTCGTGCTGCAAGCGCCAGCCGAAGACATCGCCGAGGCATGAGCTCAACAGAACGGCGACAAGCTCTGCGCGGATCTCGCTGGCTGCCTTCGACCGCCGACGGCCGGCGACCACGGGCGTGGGTCCCATGCGTTCGCTGTCGACCGGCAAGCCTGCGACGCGGCAAGCTGGGGAA
This sequence comes from Micromonospora citrea, assembly GCF_900090315.1. Lineage (NCBI taxonomy): Bacteria > Bacillati > Actinomycetota > Actinomycetes > Micromonosporales > Micromonosporaceae > Micromonospora > Micromonospora citrea. The sequence continues at coordinate 5,945,902 of NZ_FMHZ01000002.1, forward strand.
CCCTCGGTGGCCCGGAAGTCCTCGAGGAACGCACGGAGGTTACGTGGCAGCTCGCCGGCCCAAACCGCCGCCCGGGTCAGGAACCGTTCATCGTCCACGCTTCCCACGTCGAGCGATTCGGCCAGGCTCTGAATGTGCTCGGCCTCGGTCGACGACAGCGTGTACTCGGCTACCACCGGAGGGCGCATGATGTCTCCGTCTCAGCCGTCGTCCGCATTGTCGTGTGGCTCCTCCCGCGGCCACCAGACGGAGAAGAAGGCGAAATCCCGGTCAGGGTCGGCGTTGCTGAAGGTGTGCTCGACATTGCGCGGTATGAAAACCACATCGCCCTGGCTTACGTGCCACGCCTCCCCGCCGACGATGATCTGTCCGTCGCCGCGGTAGATGAATGCGATCTCGTGTTGGTTGTGCTGGTCGGGCTCGCACTCCTCGCCGGGTGAGATGCAGCAGGTCATCGCCCCGAAAGGGGGAACCGCGGCCTCCGGCCAGGGGAAGACGTAGCCCTCGGCGAAGGGCCCTGTCGGGCTCTCGTTCACGAGTCTCTTTCGTGCGACCGGAGTCATGTACGGATTCTGGCTATCCGATCGGTACGCGTCAATATTGCTGTGGGCTCTGCCTCCTGGGCTATCCTCAGTGCACGCTCAATACCCAGGGAGGCGGCGATGCCCCGTCCGGTCGTTGACTTGTCATGCTTTCCCAGGGTCGCGCTGGGCCATTGGCCGACGCCGTTGGAGGCGTGCCATCGCCTGACCGAGGAGATCGGTGGGCCGCGGATTCTGGTCAAGCGAGATGACATCAACGGACTGGGCGTCGGCGGGAACAAGCTGCGAAAGCTCGAGTTCCTTCTCGGTGCCGCCGTTGCCGGCGGTGCTGACACGATCATCACGTTCGGCGGCCTGCAGAGCAACCACGGCCGACAGACCGCGGCGGCCTGTGCCCGGCTCGGCCTTCGCTGCGAACTGGTCCTCACCAAGCAGGTGACCCACATCGCCGGATCCTCCGCCCCGGCCGCGCCACGGTCCGACGAGGCGTACGAACGATCGGGAAACGTCGCGCTCGATCTTCTCTACGGCGCCCGAGTCCACGTCTGCGAACGCGATGAAGAAGCGATCACCACTCACCGACAGATCGTCGCTGAGGCAGCGAAAGAAGACCGGCGTGTCGTCACCCTTCCGGTGGGCGGATCCAACCCTCTCGGGGTGCTCGGCTACCTGACCGCCGCCGCAGAGCTCAAGGAGCAGAACGAAGGCGTCGACCGGATAGTCCTCCCGATCGGGAGCGCGGGCACCGCCGCCGGCCTGGCGATCGGCGCGGCCCTGCTGGACTGGCCGGTGAGGATCGACGCCGCTTCGGTGTCCGAGTCGGCGGCAGACGCGTCAGCCGCCGTCCACAAGCTCGTCGGTGAGGCGGCGACGATGCTGGGCGTCCCGACGCCAGCACTGACACGCGTCCACGTGACTGAAAGAGCTCTGGGCTTCGGTTACGGACTGCCGTCGCCGGCGGTATGGGAAGCCATTCGCCTGTTCGGGCGCACGGAGGGCATCACCCTCGATCCCGTCTACACGGGCAAGGCTGCGGCAGCGCTCATCGACGCGGCGCGCTCGGGCGACATCGCCGCGACAGAGACGGTGGTGTTCCTGCACACCGGAGGGCTTCCCGGCCTTTTCGGCTATGCACCCGAGTTGATCAAGGAAGCCGAGGGCTGATCGATCCGTTGATGACCGGTGAGAGGAAACCAAATGGGCAACTGCCGGTGTGCGGTGGCGGTCCTTCCCGAGCCTGAGTTGCCGCGTATCACGACCAAGCAGGGAGCACCGCGGGAAGTCACGTTCGGTGCGCGACGAGTCGGTGGTCACCGCGGTTCCCCTGCGTCGGGCCAGGCGATGCAGACCGTGGCGTGGCGGCGGGTGACGAGCAGGTGGGGTCGGTCTGGTACGGGCGAATGTGTGCCGGTGGGGTGCACGGTGATCTTCGGGCCGGGGCCGTGCCGGTGTTCGCGGTCCCAGACGGTGATGAGGTCGAGCATGTCGGCGGTGAGGGTGTGGGCAGCGGGTCCGAAGCCGTGGGCGCCGAACTGCCAGGTGGTGTCGTCGAGCCTCCGTACGGCGAGGTAGGCGAAGCTGTCGGCGATGAGCAGGGTCGGGCAGACAAACCGGTCTTGAGGGTCGAGCAGGCCGACGGTGCGCTCGCGGTCTACGGCGAGAACGCCGAAGGGGCGGGACTGACTGGCTAACCACAGGTGCAGTGACTCGAACGCGGAGCCTTCCTGCATCGTGATGGTGGCCGGCGACCAGGCTTCCAGCCGTACTGAGCGCAGCGCCGAGGCCAGTGCGTCCGGATTCACCTCGGTGGTGGTGTCGTCCAGGAACAAGACGACGTCGTCGCCGCGTAGCGCCAGACGGCGGGTGGGAGTGCACCCGTCGCCCCGCATCGGCACGAACCCGCACTGCAGCGCCGTGGTGGCGCGAAGGTGATCCTCGTGGCGTCGCAGGGTGAGGCAGCGGGTCATGTTGCGGATCCGCAGCGGCACGATGAGAACACCGGCCGGGGCGAGTTGAGCGAGCCAGGCCGGCGGAAGGTCTGCTGCCTCGACGGTGACGATGATCGCGTCGTACGGGGCCCTGGGCTGGTATCCGTACTCGCCGTCGCCGTGCACCACCGTCACCTGCCGGTAGCCGGCACGGTCGAGGCCGGTACGTGCGCGGTCGACGACGTCGGCGTCGATGTCGACAGTGACGACGGTCCCGTCCGGGCCGACGACCTCGGCGATCAGCGCCGCGTTGTAGCCGCCGGAGCCGATCTCGAGGACCCTGGCGCCGGGCCGCAGGGCAGCCTGCTCCAGCATGTGGGCCTGCAGCCAGGGCGCCGACACCGAGCTGGTGGCTCTCCCGCCCGGATCGCGCTCGGTGATCACGACATCGTCGGCGTACGCCGCTGCGAGGGCGACGGTGGCCGGCACGAACAGATGCCGCGGCACGGTGCGGAACGCCGCGCGCGCCGCCGGCGTCCGGATCCATCCCGTCTCCGACAGGTGCGTCGCCAGGGCGGCGCGCAGTTGCTCCGGCGACGTGCTCGCGACAGCAGAATCCATGAAAGCTCCTTCTCGCCTTCTGACGGTTCATCGTTCAGCAGGACGCCCGCAGGTCCCAGCCGGGAAGGTCGACGCCCTGGTGGGGGACGAGGGCGGTGGTGAAGGCGTCGACAGCGGGACGGCCGGCGCGTTCCCATCGATCGAGCCAGCCCCGCAGGACGCTCAGCGACGGTGAGTCGGGGCTGTCGGCGACGAGGGTGGCGTCGGTCATGATCACGGCGGCCGAGGTGGCGGTGGTGTGGCCGAGACCGCGGATCTGGTTGCGCAGGGATGTGAAGCTCAGGTGCGGGTCGCCGAGAGCGGCCGCGAATGTGTGCCACGACCGCCAGTCCAACGGTTGCCGCCTGTAGATTTCGGTGTGTCCGGGGCGCAACAGTTGGTCCAGCGCTGACCGGGCGCCGGTGCGTTGGGCGTCATCGTCGGCGCGCCAGCCGATGGCGATCCAGGACGGATCCGGCTGGTTGTCGCACCAGTCGACCCAGCGGCCGGGGACGGTCAGGGCGTCGTCGACCGCCGTGGTGGTGCTCTGGGCGTAGCCGCCGTCGGTGACAGCCTCGACGCGGGGCTGCCCGGCCTCGACGGTGATGGTGGCGATCAGCGTGGTGGACGGCAGTCGCGCGATCGGCAGGCAGGCGACGATCCGCCCACCGTCGACAACCTGCTCTGTCCACGTTCGTGGAAGCCGTGGGGGCGCGCACCAGGCCACGGCACGGTGGTAGGGCTCCCTGGCCGGGTAGCCGGCGAGGCCGTCGGCGACGTGGCAGTCGACACCGGTGACGCCGCGTTCGGCGTGGATCGCCGTAGCGCGGCGGACGAGATCATCGCTGATGTCGATGCTGGTGACCCGTCCGCGCGGCCCGCAGAGCTCGGCGAGAATGGCGCCGCTGTAGCCGGAGCCGGTCCCGATCTCCAACACGCGGTCGCCCGCACGTACCTGCAAGGCGGCCAGTTCACGACGGATGGACTCCGGCTGGGATCGGTGCACGGTCTCCCCGTACCGCTCGTGGTGGGTGTAGACCGCGACTGGCACGGCGTCGAAGGCGTCATCGAGATCGGTCACGGCTCCTTGTCACCGGTCGGGCCGCCGTGAGGCGGCTGTACAGAGGCGGGTACGGGCTGTGCCGCGCGCACCGGTATCGAGCGCGGCGGCATCGGCCGGCCGCTCGACCGTGCTGACACTCACACCGATCTGCTCGGACTGATAATGCGCGAAGTACTGCCGGGCGTCGGGGAGCCACGCCGGCGGATGCAGGTAGCGGAATCGGGACAATGCGGCTGCGATGCAGTCGACGTCGGTTCGTCGGGCGACCAGGATGTCGATGTCACCTGCGGAAAGTTCGACGCCCTGTAACAGGGCGGCGCTGATGCCGACCAACCGGTAGTGCAGTCCTGTGGCGTCCGGATCGAGCTGGTCGAGAGGATCTCCGGCAGCTCTGCCTTGTCTCGTAGTGGTCGTAGCTGGCTTTCGTCCATGGTGGGACAGTGCCTCAGCGGTCCGACAGCGACACCGAACGACACTGGCGCCTCCGAATGCGGGAATCACGTAGGGACCGCTGACGAAGTTCCGCCAGCGACTTCATCGAGATCGGCGACTGGCCTTGATCGCTTCGCCGGCATGCCATACAAACCATGAATGAACCTCCGACGGTGCCTGCTCGCCGCTGCGCTTGCGTTCCCCATCCTCGCCGTCGCCCCCGCTGCGCCGGTGGTGGCCGTGCCGGGGGCGGGAAGCGCCGTGTCGGCCCCCGACCTGACCGACGACACGACCGTGACGTCGACGTTCCCGGCGTACACGCGGTTCAACGTGCCGGCGGAGGACGGCAGCCGCGACCGGGTCATCGAGGACGAGATCGTGGCGCTGGCCGACGGGGTGCCGGCCGGCTCCTACATTCGCGGCGCGATGTACAGCTGGACCTCCCCGGTGGTGGCCGACGCCCTGGCCCGGGCCGCGGCCCGGGGCGTGGTGGTGCGGGTCGTGGTGGATCGGGAGGGCGAGGGCGGAGTCAACCTCGACTCGGCCAATGCGGCGATCAGGAAACTGCGCGTCGCCAACCTCGACAACCTGGTCTTCTGCGGCGCCTCGTCGGCCTCGGTCGCCGGATCGAGTGCCTGCATCGCCAACCAGTCGAACTCGATCAACCACAACAAGTTCTTCACTTTCTCCACTTCGGGCACGATGAAGCGGGTCGTGCTGATCACCTCGCAGAACCTGACGTTCTCGCAGAACAACCTGTTCAACAACGCGTTGGTCGTGCACGAGGACTACGACCTGTACGACCACTTCACGCGCTACTTCAACCTGATGCGCGCCGAGGACAAGGACAACGACTTCTTCGCCGCCCCGGACGGCTACTACAAGTCGCCGAACACGGGGGTGACCGTCTACCACTCGCCCCGATCCAGCGGCGACACGGTGAAGAACGTGCTCAGCTACGTCACCAGGTACGAGAGCGGATGCGTGGTGGAGGTGGCGCAGGCAGCGTTCACGAATCCGCGTACGGCGGTCGCGAGCGAACTGCTGCGCATCGCCAAGCTCGGCTGTCAGGTCCGTGTCGTCTTCGGCGAGATGGGCGACCGGGTGTACGGCATTCTGCGCGGATCATCGAACGTCCAGATGAAGAAGTACTGGGACGCGGAGGCCAGCAACTACGACGGCCGGGTCGTCACCGTGCACTCGAAGTACCTGGTGGTGAAGGGCAACTACAACGGCACCGGCGGACGGAACATCGTCTTCACCGGATCACACAATCTGACCGGGCCGTCCCTGCTCGCCCACGACGAGACCTTCGTCAAGATCGAACACCCGACCATCTCGGCGAACTACCGGGCCAACTTCGCCACCCTGTGGAGCCGGGCGAAGTGCGTCAACCCGGACAACGGCACCTGCGCGTACTGACACTCGAACGTCACCTGACCCCGGCGTGGGGCGTGGCGCGGGTGTGCGGACGGCCACCGCATGATCATCGATAATTGGTGAGGACATCCGAAGATCGTGCGGTGGCCGTGGGCCACAGGGTTGACGCGGAGCGGGCCGACAGCGCATCCGTTCGTCACCCGCACGCGCCTGGCTGTGCTACGACGAGAGCCGTGCCCCGCTGAGCCGACAGATCCTCAGCCGGTCAGTCGTGGGCCAACCCGAGGCCCGCCGTCTCCTGTCTCCGCCACCACGACCGTCGACGACGAGCCCGGCCACGCAGCGCGCAGCCGGGCTCGTCGATCTACTCAGGGCGGAAGTAGCTATCGCCGCATGACGGGCCACCTCCGGTGGGTCCATGCGCGCAACGCCCATTCGAAGGGGCCGTACCGGAACCGTCGAATCCACCACGCGCTGGCCGCCATCTGCACCGCGAAGATCGTCAGTGCGATCAGCAGCGTCTGCGCCGGCGAGGTGCGGCCGGCCAGGCCCAGCCCGACGCCGGTGAAGACGAGCAGGCACATGAGCGACTGGCCCAGATAGTTTGTCAGCGCCATGCGTCCGGCAGGCGCCAAGGCGTCCGCGACGCGCGGTCGCCGTGCGAACAGGCGCAGCAGGGTCGCGGCGTAGGCCGCCGCGAGGAACGGCGCGGTGACGGCGCTGACCATCAGTCCGGTCATGCTCGCTGATCCGCCGCCGATCGCGAACACGGCGGCGCCCGCGAGACCGACCGGATAGCCGACCCGCTCGCATCGGCGCAGCATGTACTCGTGGTTGTGCGCGGCGGCGAGCATCCGGCGCTTGCCGGCGGCGAGACCGACCAGGAACGCGGCGAAGGCCAGCGGCCCTTGTACCGCCAGCGCGCCGAGCATTGCCGGCAACGAGCGCAGGTGCTCCAGGACGACGTCACCGAACCCGCCGCGCAGGGCCTCCGTCGAACGCGCACCGGCGGCGATCGCGGCGGCCTCGTCCGGGACCACCGTGGCGCCGAGGACCGCGGCCAGACCGATCACGGTCGCGATCACGCCCACGATGACCGCCGCTGCGAGCAGGGCGGCGCGCGGTTCGATCCGCCGAACGGCGAGCAGCACGAGCCCGAGCAACGCGTACGTGGTGAGGATGTCGCCGTGGTACAGCAGTACCGCGTGCAGCGCCCCGAGCACGAACAGCCCGGACAGCCGGCGCAGGAACGACCAGCCGAAGGCCACCCCACGCCGGGCCGCCGAGTCGAGTTGCAGGGTGAAGCTGTAGCCGAACAGGAATGAGAACAGCAGGTACGCCTTCATCGCGAACAGCAGTTCCGCCGCGCCTGCGACCAGCCGGTCGACCGTGCCGTGCGCCGGATGGTCGACCAGGTGGAACTCGTATCCGGAGCTGAAGTACCACACGTTGGCCAGCAGGATGAGCAGCAGCGCACTTCCGCGCAACGCGTCCACGACGTTGATCCGGTCGTCGCCGTCGTTCTGAGCGGCCATGTCCAGGGCAGGGCCCCGCCGATCAGGTCGGAGCGCGCTCATGGCATCGATCCTCGGGAGACCACGGTGTGGGCGTCCGAGGCGGCGACCGGTCCGTGGGTCACCATGACCAGGGCGCGGCCGTGCCGGTCGACGACCGAGCGCAGGAGGGTGGGCACGCGGCTCTTGATGGCGGCGTCCCGGTGGCGGTCAGCTCGGTGCCGTCGACGAACACCCGCCCGGCGGCGGGCCGTTCCGGGCCGGCCGCGCACCGCGGCAGGGATGCTCGTGCCCGAGCCCGAGCCCGAGGGACCTATGACCGCCGTGAGACTACCCGGGGCGAAGCCGATGGTGACGCCGCCGAGTGCGGTCACCGGGCCATCGTAGGTTCTGAGAAGCGACTCCAGACGAATGACGTTTGTCATGCTGTACAGCGTACGAGTGCACTATCCATCCGCGATAGTAGTGCTGTCCACCGTATTCGTCCTCGGGGTATCGTCACCGCACTAGTGCACGGGAGGCTGCTGTGGAGGAACCGCCATACCGCCGGATCGCCGCCGATCTCGCAGACCGGATCGCGTCGGGCGAGTTCGCGCCCGGGACGAGGATCCCGTCGACCCGGCAGCTCATGGCCGAGTACGGGGTGGCGATGGCGACCGCGACGAAGGTCCTGGCAACTCTGCGCGAGCGAGGCCTTGTCGAGCCCGTGCGGGGCGTCGGCACCGTGGTCGCCGCGGCCGGTGTGGGTAGAGCACCCAGCCCGGACCGTGAGCAGGTGGTCGCCACAGCGGTGGCCACCGCCGACGCCGAAGGGCTGCACGGCCTGTCGATGCGCCGGCTCGCCGGCCAGCTCGGCATCCCGACGATGGCGATCTACCGGTACGTGGCCGACCGCGATGAGCTGGTGATGTCCATGATTGACAGGGTCATGGCCGACAACCCGCCCCCGGACCTGACCCCGGAGCGCGACGGCTGGCGGGCCTGCCTCGAGGCCATCGCCCGGCTGCACTGGGCGATGTACCGTCGGCACACCTGGCTGGCCCAGGCGGTCTCCTTCACCCGGCCGCTGCCGGCCCCGCACGCGATGGCCCACACCGAATGGATGTTGCGGGCCCTGGACGGGTGCGGGCTCGACCTGGACGCACAGTTCACGGCGGCGGTGACGGTGGCCAACTACGTGCGCGGCACGGCGGTGAACCGTGCCGAGGAGGCGCAGGCCGAGCAGGACAGCGGCCTGACCGACGCCCAGTGGTTGGAGGCCCAGGAAGGGCGGATCGTCGCAGTCCTGGCCGACGGACGGCTCCCGCTGATGGCCCGCTTCATCGCCGCCGACGACGGGACCTGGAATCTGGACATGCTCTTCGAGTTCGGCCTCCAGCGCCTCCTCGACGGCCTCGCCCCGCTCCTGCGATGACGCACTCCGCTCGCGCTGTCCACCATGGCCCGTCGGACGAGAGGGCTCGTGGAGCCCTCCATATGCATCCGTACTCATGTCCGTCGAGCGTCCGGACGGACGGCAGCCACACCGTCCGCACGCCGAACTCGGTGATCGCTGGGCACTGCTCGGCCCACGTGCCTCGGCTGCCGGGGCGGAGCTGCTGGCCGTCGCTCGCACGACTCTCGGTGAACGCGTCGCGATGCTGCACCCGGCCGACGAAGGCGCTGGGGAGGTGACGATGCTCGTCGGCCCGGACGACACCTCGTCCGCGGTTGGTCACGGTCGTGCGTACCGTGCCCGTCGACGACCAGCCGGGCGTACCCCGGCTGGTCCAGGCCCCGTCAGATCCGCTCGGCGGCGGTGGCGGCGGCCCGCTCGACCCGAGCCCGCAGGGCCCGCTGAAGCAGCACCGGGTAGACGTGCAGCAACACGGTGAGGACCGCGAGCCACCCCGCCGCGCCGCGGGCCCCCAACAGCAGGGCGGCGCCGGCCAGGCCCAGCCCGAGGAAGGCGAGCATCTGGTGGGCGAACTCGGAGCGCCGGGTGTCGCGCGCCAGCGCCGCGAGACCCGAGCGGCCGCCGTCGAAGGAGCGCTGGTCGCGGACGACCCGTTCCCAGCCCAGCCGGCGCAGCAGGCGCGCGTACCACCAGACACCGAGCCGTCGGTAGAGCGCAGGCTCCCAGGGGCGGACCCGCCAGTGACCGCCCGACAGCGCGGGCTGCGCCTGCCGGATCCACCCGGTGATCCAGGCCATCGACGCGAAGTGGACGACCCAGGCGAACGCGAACCCGTAGCCGAAGAGGGCCCCGGCGGCCGCGCCGGCACCGATCACGGCCACCGCTCCGAGCAACAGCAGCAGCGTCGCCCGACGGTTGCGGGGTTTCACCCCGGCGAGCCTACCGTTCAGCTCCATTCGGGCGGCGCCGAGGCGTAGGCCGGCGGCAGGTGCGGCCAGCTCAGCGGGCGGCCGTCGAGTTGACCCGGCGGGCTGATCGCGCTCCACCCGTTTCCGAGAGCCGTCCGGTAGGCGTCGGCCCTGCGCTTCTGGTCGTCGTCGGCGCGGTGCCCGGCCGCCGTGCTGCCCTGATCGAGCAGCCACTGTGCCGTCCTGGCGAGGGATACGGAGACATGGGTGGCGTCGCCGGTGCGGGCGCGTCGGCGCAGTGCGGCCAGTGCGCCAGCGGCGACGAGATAGCCGGTGGCGTGGTCGAGCAGTTGGCAGGGCAGCGCCCCGGGTCTGCCGCCGTCCGTGCTCGTGGCCCAGCCGATGCCGGTGGCGACCTGCACCAGGCTGTCGAAACCGCGCCGGGTGCCCCAGGCCCCCTCCGTTCCCCAGGCCGACAGCGTGACGACGATGGTGCCGGGGTGCTTGTCGGCGACCTGGTCGGGCTCCAGACCGAGCCGGCGCAGCGCCCCGGGCCGGTAGCCGGTGACGAGGACGTCGGCCTGGTCGAGAAGGCGGTGCAGAGCCTGCCGGTCGCTCTCCGTGCGGGCATCCAGGCTCGTGCTCGCCTTGCCGATCACTCCCTCGACGGCGTGCAGCGGCAACTCCGGGCGATGCGGATCGTCGACCCGCAGCACGTCGGCGCCGAGCGCGCCGAGCATGCGGGTGCCGACGGGGCCGGCGATGACCCGTGTCAGGTCGAGCACCTTCACCCCCGACGCGGGAAGCCGGCCCGGTGCGGACAGCGGCAGGGACCCGCGACCGAGCGGCGCCATGCCCACGAGCGGGGCCGTTCCGGTCGCGGCGGGCTGGCCGTCTGCCCGCCACTGGGCTTGCGTACGCGCCGCCACGGCCAGCCCGCCCGCGGCGTACACGATGCGCTCGACCTCCACCGCCGGGCGCGCGGAGATGGCGTCGGCCAACTGCCCCTGGACGTCGGCATCACGGCCGTCGGGCACACCGAGGGCCGCCAGCAGTGCCGCCCGATGCCACGGGTAGTTCCCGTGTGTGCGCACCCAACCGTCGGCGGCTTGCCACAGGCGCGACAGCGGAGCGAAGCCGTCGATGCCCCGCCCGTCCGCGTCGCGAAGCCAGACCTCGCTGCGCATCGCCGCCGCCACGTGTTCGGTGTCGAGCGCGATGTCGGGCCGGCGACCGGTGCGCACGAACGCCAGCTCGGCGGCAGCCGCGAGACAGGCCGCCACGGACCCGATCGCGCATTCGGCGACCGCGAGCGGCGACGCCAGCACCGCCGGCTGCGGATCTCCGACCAGCCGGGGCCCGGCGACGTCCCCCAGCCCGAGGTCCGCCAGCACGCCGTCCAACAGAGTCAGCATGCACACATCCTCCCCGCCTCCGCCGACCCGCATCGACCCGCCCGGCGGACAGGTCCGAGAGGTACGGGTCAGGCTGCCGAAGCCGTCGGAGCATCGCGGCCGGCCCACCCTCGCAGGTACGGTGCGGAGGCGATGACCGGCATCACCAACGTCCCCCTGCTCTTCCTCGACGTCGACGGGCCGCTGATCCCGTTCCGCGCCCGACCGGCCGGTCGGGCGCGCTTCCGGGGCGGTGGCGTCGCGCGGGTGCGGGACAGGGCCGGCAACCCCCTGCTCGATCGCCTCGACCCGGACGACGGGCGGAGGCTGTCGGCGCTGGGCTGCCAGTTGGTCTGGGCGACGACCTGGATGGCGGAGGCGAACGAGGTCGTCTCGCCACGGCTCGGGCTTCCGGACCTGCCGGTCGTCGGCTGGCCGGACGACGACGAGGATTCGGGGCCCGGCCTGCACTGGAAGACCAGGTTCCTCACCGGGTGGGCGGCCGGCCGTCCCTTCGCCTGGCTCGACGACGAGGTGACCGACGCCGACCGGCGATGGGTGGCGGCGCACCACCCGGCGCCGGCGCTGCTGCACCGTGTCGACCCGTACGTGGGCCTGACCGAAGCGGATCTCTCAGCCGTCCGTCGATGGCTCGGGCGGATCGCCGACACCGCGTGAAGATCCGCCCGGTCGACCGGGTCCCGCGTGGTCGCGGCCCGTGCCGGTCAGCCCGGCCGTCGCCCGGTCACGACTGCGCTGGGTCACCCGACGTTGGCGGCCGGCTATCGCTTCTTGATGAGGCGGACGCTGCCCCGCGGGGTGTTCTCGTCGTTGGCGAGGGCGTAGCCGGCGCGTTCGTACCGCTTGATGTTGCCGGTGCTGCCCTCGCCGGTGAACAGCTCGTAGTGCGTGGTCTCCTGGGGGGCCTGCTGCTCGACGTGGGAGAGGAGCCAGCCGCCGATGCCCTGCCCGGCCTGGTCGGGGGCCACCATGAGGCGGCCGATCAGCCACGCGCCCTCGTGCAACCGGGCCCGGACCGCCGCCACGAGACGCCCGTGCCGGCGTACGCACCACACCTGCCAGGTCGACAGCGACTCGCGCAGCTCGTCGAGGGTCTCCCGCAGCGGCGGCAGGTCGAGGGTGTCGTTGGCGATCGCCTCCTGCACCCAGCAGCACCGCTGGAGCACGAGCAGCTCGGCGAGGTCGTCAGGCTGGGCTGCGGCCAGCTTGAGTCCGTCGACCGGCCCGGTCGTGACGGCGGCCTCGCCCTCGGGTGCGGTGCGCAGGGGCCGCATCGCGGTGGCCACCCGGGTCAGCTCGAGCAGCATGCCGCGGGCCGTGTCGTCGAGCCTGGTGGAGCGCAACACCTGCCCGTCCTGGACGCTGTCGGCGAGGCGCAGGGCGACGGTGGCGCCGATGGGCATCATCTTCAGGGTGGTGACGACCTGCTTGGCCATCTGCACCGAGCGGGTGCCGGCCGAGGTGTTGCCGTAGCTGACGAACGCCACCGGCTTCCACGCCCACTCGTGGTAGAGGAAGTCGAAGGCGTTCTTCAGCACCGCCGGCATGCCGAAGTTGTATTCGGGGGTCACCACGACGAAGGCGTCGGCTGCGGCGACCCGTCGGCTCCACGCCCGGGTGTGCTCGTGTGCGTAGACGCCGCTGGAGGGGTGCTCGGGCTCGTCGAGCAGCGGCAGCCCGATGTCGGCCAGGTCCGCGACGTCGAGGGTGACCCCGCTTGCCGCGGCTGCCGGGAGGGCTGCCTGGACGAACCAGTCGGCGATTGCCGGCCCCAGCCGGCCGGGGCGGGTGCTTCCGACGATGACCAGCACGTTCAGCGGCGCGTTCGATGCGTTCGATGACATGTCACATACCTTAGGCGAGGCTTCTGTGACGTGTCAACGAGGGGTAGAGTGATCGTGTGGACACTCCCTGGCTACGTGAAGACGAAGAGCACGCGTGGCGTGCGTTCCGGCGCCTGCTGATCGCGCTGCCGGCCCGGCTCAGCCGGGACCTGGCCCGCGACTCAGGGCTGTCGCCGGCCGACTACGAGGTGCTGAGCACGCTGTCGGAGAAGCCGAACCGGCGGTGGGCGCTCAAGGACCTCGCCGCCAAGATGGAGTGGTCGCGCAGCCGGCTGTCCCACCACGCGTCCCGCATGCAGGCTCGGGGCCTCGTCGACAAGGAGCCCGACCCCCAGGACGCCCGGGGCTGCATCCTGTGCCTGACCGACGCCGGCTTCACCGTGCTCGCCGAAGCCGCCCCGCACCACGTCGTCTCCGTACGACAGCGCTTCCTCGACCACCTGACCCCCGACGAACTCGCGGTGCTCCGCACGATCTCGACCCGGATCGCCGACCTGCCCGACTGACACCGACGACCAGCGGGCCAGGGCCTGTATCGGACGTGCGCGGGGCGCTCCCGTATCTGGCGTCTAGCGTGACGGTGACATCCTTGGCCGGTGTTCTCATCCGATCATGTGGGCGTCGTGTTCTTCGATGTCGATGGCACCCTCGTTCCAGCCACGAGTTCGTCGCTCTTTCTGGCTGACTTCCTTGGCCATCGGGACGAGCTGGTTAAGGCCGAGGACGCCTACGCCTCTGGCGACCTGGACAATCGGCAGGTCTCCGAGCTGGACGCCAGGGGCTGGGCAGGCGTGCGCGAAGAACAGGTCTCTGGCTGGCTCGATGGGCTGCCCTTGGTCTCGGGCATCGCGGAAACCGTGGGGTGGTGCCGGCGGAACGGTTTGGTGCCCGTGCTGGCAACTCTCGCCTGGTCACCGGTCGGCAGCTACCTGGCTGACCGATTCGGCTTCCACGCGTTCAGCGGGCCCCGGCTGGAGACCACCAGCGGCCGGTTCACGGGCCGCGTCGCCTGCCACTTCGACGAGTACAGCAAACGAGACTTCGCCCTCGCGAAGGCGCGGGAGTCGGGGGTGGCTCCCGGCTCGTGCGGGGCCGTCGGAGACAGTCGCTCCGATCTACCCCTGTTCGCTTCCGTTGGGCTGAGCGTGGCGTTCAACGCCTCGGCAGGAGCGCGGGCGGCTGCAACCGTAACGGTGGACGGCGGCGACCTACGAGGCGTGCTCCCTGCGCTGAGTCGCCTGGTCACAGCCACTCGTTGATGGCGGCGACGAGGACGGTCGCCTTGTAACGGACCGCGAGCTTGTCGTAGTGCGTAGCGACAGCCCGGTGCCTCTTGGGGCGGTTGATCCCGCACTCGACCGCATACCGCTCGCGGTAGTTCGACCGGGCCGAGGCGCGGTGGCCGGCCGTCACCACGATTGCCATGGGTTGCTGACCCTGCTCGACGGCCAGATGCAGCTTGGTGGTGAACCCGCCGCGCGAGCGGCCCAACCCGTGATCGCCCGGCTCGGCGAACTGGCGACGGGTCAGGATCCGCTGCCAGGTGCCGTCCCGCTGCCACCGGCGGAACAGGTCGTAGATCCGGCCCCAGGGCCCGTACTCGACGGGCGCATCCCGCCACGGAACACCGGTCCGGACCCGGAACCGTATGCCGCCGACGAGGCCAGACGGGCGGCCGTCCTATCCTGGCAGCCTTCGGCAACAGCGGCTCCCGCACCACCCACTGCTCGTCCGTGAGATCTCCCCGCCCCATGAACCGTGATCATTCATAACCGACGACCAGCGGACTAGGGCGACGTCGGGCTGACCAGTCCCGTCCGGTAGGCGAGGACGACGGCCTGGACGCGGTCGCGAAGTCCGAGTTTGGCGAGGATGTGGGCGACGTGGGTCTTGACGGTCGCCTCGGAGACGGTGAGGCGGCCGGCGATCTCGGCGTTGTTGAGGCCCTCGGCCAGCAGGCGCAGCACCTCGAGCTCGCGCGCGGTCAGGGCGGCCAGGTCGCGCGGAGCCGTGCGCGTCCCACCGTCGTGACGGCGGGCGAACCGCTCGACGAGGCGGCGGGTGATCGCGGGCGCGAGGAGCGCGTCGCCGGTGCGGACCAGCCGGACGGCGGCGAGCAGGTGTTCGGGGCTGACGTCCTTGAGGAGGAATCCGCTGGCTCCGGCGGTCAGCGCCGCGTACACGTACTCGTCGAGGTCGAAGGTCGTCAGCATGATCACGCTCGGCTGGTGGGCGTCGGCGGCGGTGAGGATGCGCCGGGTGGCCTCCAGGCCGTCGAGTTCGGGCATGCGGACGTCCATGAGGACCACGTCGGGGCGGGTGCGCCGGACGGCGTCGACCGCCTCGCTGCCGTTGGTGACCTCGGCGACCACGTCGATGCCGTCGCTGTTGAGGATCATCCGGAAGCCGGCCCGGACCAACGCCTGATCGTCCGCGATCACGACGCGCAGCGGCGAGGTCACCAGGCCTCCAGGGGAATTCTCACGTGGACGCGGTAGCCGCCGGTGGCCAGTGGCCCGGCGTGCAGGATTCCACCGTAGACGGCCAGCCGTTCCCGGAGCCCGACCAACCCGCGTCCGCTGCCGGTCGCTGCCGGCGCCTGCTCCGCGCCGCCGGTGTCGACCACCTCCACGCCCAGGTGCGCGGACTGGTAGTCGACGACGACGCTCGCGGACGCGCCGGGCGCGTGCCTGACCGTGTTCGTCAACGCCTCCTGCACCACCCGGTAGGCCGCCAGCTGGATTCCCGACGGCACGGGTCGTGGCTGCCCGGCCACGCGCAGTTGGACCGGCACGCCGCTGGCCCGTACGCCCGCGACGAGCGCGTCCAGGCGATCGAGGCCGGGCTGGGGTGCGAGATCGGCGGCGCCGGCCGGGTCGGAGCCGTCGGTGCCCATCGTCAGCAGCCCCATCACGTGACGCAGCTCGGACATCGCCGCCCGGCCGCCGGCCTCGACCGCGAGCAGCGCCTCGCGGGCCTGCTCCTGGTCGGCGGCCATCACCCGGCGGGCGGCGCCGGCCTGGATGACCATCATGCTCACGTTGTGGGTCACCACGTCGTGCAGTTCCCGCGCGATGCGGGCGCGTTCCTGTTCGGCGGCGCGGCGTAGCGCCTCCTGCCGTTCGCGTCGCAGCGCGGCCGCCCGCGCGCGTTCCTCCTCCGCCCGGCGTCGCCACCTGCGCAGTCCGTCCGTCGCGATGGCGATGGGGATCAGCACCAGGAACGGGACGGCGTCGGTGGAGACGGTGGGCAGCGTCGACGACGACTGGAGCTTGCTGTACAGCAGGGCCGCCGCGGCCTGGCTGGCCAGCGCGGGCAGCCGGTACGGGCTGTAGACCGCGGCGCTGTACGCGGCGAGGACGCAGGCGTAGAACGAGAATCGCAGCGTGGCCCGGTCGTCGGTCACCGCGGCCACCGCCGCGGCCGTGCCGATGACGATCCACAGCGCCGCCAACGGATAGCGGCGCCGTACCGCCAGTGGCGCCGCGATGAGCAGCATGACGACCGCCCAGACGAGGTGGTGCTGGGCCAGCGCCGGCGCGAGCGTCTCGACGGTCTCCGCCGGCCCCGACGACACGGGCGGTTGCGGGGGATCCGGCCGGTGCGGCACCGCGAAGTCGCCGGCCGGAGCGGGGAAGGGGACGCCGTAGCCGGCCTGGATCGCGACGAGGGCGAGGCCGAGCGCGAGGACCGCGTCGAGGACGAGGCTGCGCCGGGAGGGTCGGGGCAACGGACCCGACGGTCGCAGCAGCCGGCTCAGCCACGGCCGCGGATGCGTCGTCGTCGCCGCGTCGGTCACCCGGCCCATTCTGGCCGTGCCCCGAGGCCGACGGCATCGGTCTGAAGATCCAGTGGGCTCACGCCGGAAGCGTAGGCCGGAAGGATGACGCCCGTCCCCCTCGTCCCCGCCGCGCCGCCGAAGATCGACCACCGGGCCGACGCGTCCGGCCGCCGGCCGCGCCTAGCGTCGTCCACCAGCGAAACAGCACGCCGAGGGGGACGACCATGAACACGCCAGCCATCGAGCTGCGCAGCGTGACGCGCCGGTACGACGACGGGCCGCCGGCGCTGCACGAGACGACGCTGAGCATCGCGCCCGGTGAGGCCGTCGCCATCCTCGGGCCGTCCGGCAGCGGCAAGTCCACGCTGCTCAACCTGATCGCGGGCCTGGACCGGCCCAGCGGCGGCACCGTGACGGTGGACGGCGTACGCGTCGACAAGCTCAACGAGGCGGGCTCGGCCCGCTACCGCCGCGACAAGATCGGCATGGTGTTCCAGTTCTTCAACCTGCTCGACGACCTGACCGTCATCGACAACGTCGTCCTGCCCGCGCAGCTGTCCGGCACGGCGCGCGGCGCGGCCCGCCGCCGCGCCGGGCAGTTGCTGGACTCGCTCGGCGTCGCCCGGCACGCCGCCGCCTATCCCGGCCGGCTCTCCGGCGGCGAACGGCAGCGCGTGGCGGTGGCCAGGGCGCTGATGAACCGGCCGGCGCTGCTGCTGGCCGACGAGCCGACCGGCGCGCTGGACACCGCCTCCGGCGCGGAGGTCAAACGGTTGCTCAACGACCTGCACGCCGACGGCCAGACCATCGTGCTGGTCACCCACGACCTCGCCCTGGCGCAGGCGTGCGCGACCCGCACGATCCGGCTCGTCGACGGCCGGGTCGTCGCCGACGACACCCGGGCCGTCGCGGCGGGGCGGGCCCGATGAGCGCGATGGGTCGCGTGGTGCGCTCGGGCGTGACACGCCGACGGGTACAGACCGTGGTGATCGGGCTGGCCACGATGATGGCGGTGACCGCGTCGGTGCTCGGCGGGTCGCTGGTGGCCGCCTCCAGCGGACCGTTCGACCGCGCGTTCGCCCAGCAGGACGGCGCGCACCTCACGGCGCAGTTCGACGCCGACGAGACGACGGCCGCGCGGCTGACCGCCTCCGCGCGGGCGGACGGCGTCGCCGCGTCCGCCGGCCCGTTCCCGACCGTGACCGCCACGCCGCGCAGTACCGCCGACGTCGACCTGCCGCCGCTGACGGTCGTCGGGCGCGCGACGCCCGACGGAGACGTCGACCGGGTGCCGCTGAGCCAGGGACGGTGGGTCAGCGGCCCCGGCCAGATCGTGCTCTCCGCCGACCATCCCGCCGCGGCGTCCCCGCTGAACACCGTCCTGCGCTTTCCCGACCTGCCGGGGCAGCCGACGCTGACGGTGGTCGGCGTCGCCCGGTCGGTCAGCCGCACCGCCGACGCCTGGGTGTCGCCGTCCGACGTCACCACGTTGACCGGGCCCGGCGCGGCCGGCGGCTACCAGATGCTCTACCGCTTCGCCGAGGCGGACACCGCCGCGCACGTCGACCGGGGCCGGGCGGCGGTGGTCGCGCTCGTCGGACCGCGGGCGCTGGTCGGCGCGCAGTCGTGGCTCACCGTCAAGGACGCCAACGAGCGCGAGACCGCGTTGTTCGTGCCGTTCCTGGTCGCGTTCGGGGCGCTGGGGCTGGTGATGTCCGTGCTCGTCGTCGGCACCGTGATCGCCGGCGCCGTCGGCACCGCGACGCGACGGATCGGCATCCTCAAGGCCGTCGGGTTCACCCCCGCGCAGGTCGTGCGGGCGTACGTGGCCCAGGCGCTCGTTCCGGCCGGGGTGGGTGTCGCGGCCGGGGTCGTGGCCGGCAATCTCCTGGCCATCCCGGTGCTGGCCGACGCCGACCAGCTCTACGGCACGACCGACACCGGCGTCACCTGGTGGGTCGACGCCGTCGTGGTCGTCGGCGCGCTGGGCATGGTGGCGCTGACCGCGTGGGCCGCGGCGCTGCGGGCCGGCCGGCTCCGCACCGTCGACGCGATCGCCGTCGGCCGTACGCCCCGCCCTGGCCGTGGGCAGTGGGCCGCCCGGCTGACCGCCCGACTCCCGCTGCCGCGGCCGGTCAGCCTCGGACTGGCCCACCCGTTCGCCCGGCCCGGCCGCGCCGCCGCGGTGCTCGCCGCGATCACGTTCGGCGCCACCACGGTCACCTTCGCCGTCGGCGCGGCGGCCTCACTGGACCGGGTGCAGACCGCCAAGGACCACGCCGCCGCCGACGTCGTCATCGACACCTTCGCGCCGCCGCCCGGAACCGCACCTGCCCCCAACGCCGCGCCGCGCGCGTTGAGCGCCGACGAGGCCGCGACGATCACCGCGGCGATCGAGGCGCAACCCGGGACGGGCGGCTACTACAGCGTCGCCACCACCCAGGTCGCCGTCGCCGGGACGACCGGCTTCGCCCGCCTCGACGCCTTCACCGGCGACGCCTCCTGGGGCGGCTACGAGATCGTCTCCGGCCGGTGGTTCGCCCGCCCCGGGGAGGCGGCGGTGCCCAGCACGTTCCTGACCGCGACCGGCACCCGGATCGGCGACAGCGTCGTGGTGACCGACCGCGGCAGGGCGGTGTCGGTCCGGATCGTCGGCGAGGTGTTCCACCCGACCAACAACCTGCTGATGTTCGCCGACGCCGCGACGTTCGCCGCCACGAAGCCGAACCTGACCGCCGCGAGCTATCACATCCGCCTGGCCGACGGCGCCGACGTGACCGGGTACGTCGCCGGCCTGAACGAGACGCTGGCGACCTCGGGCTTCACCGCGGCGCCGCAAGGGCCCACCGACAGCAGCGGCACCATCGTGCTCCTCGACGCGTTGGCTGCCCTGCTCACCCTGATGCTGGTGGCGGTCGCCGCCATGGGCGTGCTGAACATGGTCGTGCTCGACACCCGCGAACGGGTCCGCGACCTCGGTATCCACAAGGCGTTGGGCATGACACCCCGGCAGACCGTCGCGATGGTCGTCGCGTCGGTGGCCGTGACCGGGCTGGCCGGCGGCGCGATCGGGGTCGCGGTCGGCGTCGCCGTGCACCGGGCGGTCATCCCCGCGATGGGCCACCGCGCCGGCGTCAACCTGCCCGCCTCCGTCACCGACGTCCACCAGCCGACCACGCTGCTGCTCCTCGGTCTCGGCGGCCTGCTCATCGCCGTCGCCGGCGCGCTCCTGCCGGCCGGTTGGGCCGCCCGCACCCGCACCGCCGTCGCCCTGCGCACCGAGTAGTCGCCTCGTCGCGGCGGCGGGAGGGGGAACGCGGGCACGGCTCCCGCGTCGAGGGCGCCCTTCCGCCGCCGCCGGTCGCGCTACGCGGCCCGGCCGCGCGCGGGAAGCCGGGCCGAGCGGGGCGGCTCGGTGCGGGGCCGGCCGACCCGGAACACCGCGAGCGGCTGGCCACCCACCCGCCCGGCGAGCCGGGCGGCGGTCACCGGGCAGTCGATGAGCTGGCTGAGCGGATGGACCGCCAGGCCGTGCCGGGCCAGGGTCAGCCAGGCGCGCAGGAGGCGCCGTCCCGCGGTGACGTGGTCCTCGCCCTCCGCCCGCATCACCAGGACGCTGCCGTCGTACCGCAGGAGGTTCCGGCCGCTGGCGGCCAGCAGCGCCGCGAGCCCCAGCCGTCGGGTGACCGGATACGCGCGCAGCGCGGCGGCCAGGAACCGCGCCTCGAACCGGGACAGGACGAGGGCCCGGTCGGTGAGACCGTCGAGGTGGTAGCGCGGATGGCGCGGGTCGAGGCGCAGCCAGTCGCGCAGCTCGACCGCGACGGCCGGGGTGTCGAACTGCCAGCGGTCGGCGACCGCGAGGTCGCGCGCGAGCTCCCGGGCCGGCAGGTGGACGAAGCCGGATTCGAGGTCGGCGAGCGCGGCCGCGTCGAGTGGCCCGGCCGCGTACGGGCCGCGGGCGACCCGCCGGGCCTCGATGTCGGCGATCGTGAACGGGGTCGGGTACCGGTGCGTCGCGGCGACCAGGCGGGGACCGGGCACCGCCGTGACGTCGAGGCCGAGGTCGGCGGCGACGACGAGGCACGTTTCGACGAACGCGCCGATCCCGAGGCCGAGGTCGCGCCCGGTCGGGTCGGAGTCGGGCAGCGAGCGGGCCGGGTCGACGTCGATGACGATCTGGTCGGCCTCGTACCCGGGCCGCCACGGCTGCGTGTTGTGCGCGCTCGGCGCCCGGCGGCAGACCGCCTCGTGCGCCCGTAGCCGCTCGACCCAGGTCATGCCGGCGCCCGCTCGTAGAACGTGTACCCGTGCAGCGGCCGTCCGCCGGCGCGCCGGTACTGGGCGGCCGAGGCGGCGTTCTCGCGCTCGACGAAGGTGCTGCGCAGCGTCCGGTAGCCACCGGCGGCGAGGTTGCGGTGCAACTGCCGCGACAGCAGGGTCAGGTATCCCTTGCCCTGTTCCTCGGGCACGGTGCCCTTGATGATCAGCACGGCGTCGCGGCGGTACCGGGCGCGGGTGGCCAGCAGACGAAGCTGGTTGAGCGGGCCGAGCCGGCCACCGACCGCCATGAGGAACTCGGAGATGTCCGGCACCGCCACGACGAACGCGATCGGCCGGCCGGCCTTCTCCAGCCAGAGCAGCAACCCCTCGTCGAGCAGGTACGCGAGGCCGTCGGTCTGCTCGGCCAGCTGCGCGGCGGAGATCTCCGTGTAGTAGCCGAGCTGCGCGAAGCTGGCGTTGAGCAGCTGCCGCAGGATCGGCAGCTGCCGGCGGAAGTGCCGCCGCGAGCCGTGCCGGACGACGAGCCGTTCCGCGGCGATGCGGGCGTCGTCGAAGCGGAACCCGTGATCACGGTCGGCGGGATCCGGGGCCGGTGTTGGGGCGGTGACCGGCGCCGACGCCGGGGCGGGGGCCACGGGGAGCGCGGCGGCGGTCGAGCCCGGCGCGAAAATCCCGCCGCGCAGGTCGACCAGCCAGGTGTCGGACTCGAAGCGGCGCCGGAAACCGTGCCGCTCGTACGTCGCGGGATAGTAGGCGGGGTTCCAGGCCGAATCCACGAAGCCGCGCTCGGCGAAGCCGGAGGTGATCACCCCGCCGGTCTGGTTGGGCAGCAACGCCACCGGGCCGAACAGCGGCCGGCCGTCGGCCCTGGCCTCGACCGTGTCCAGGATGGCGGCGAAGACCGCGTCGTCGTCGACGAACTCGGTGTGCCCGAACAGTTGCCGCGGCCCGACCTTGGCGTCGAAGGCGGCGCTGCGGTGCACGCTGGTCCGCCCGACCACCGCGCCGCGCGCGTCGCGGACCAGGAACAGCTCGGCGGTACGGCGGTGCGCGGCGATCACCGACGACAGCAGCGGCACGTACCGGTCGCTCGGGTGCAGGCGGAGCGGGAGGTCGACGAACGCCCGCAGGTCGGCCCGCGACCGCACCGGGGTCACCCTCATCGGCGGTGCACCGGCGGGCCGGCCGTCTCGGTGGACAGCGGGGTGAAGGTCGGGATGTGCGCCATCGCGTCGCCCTCGGCGCGCCAGACGCCGTTGCTGTAGCCCTCGGGCTCGGCGTTGTAGAGCCGGATGTAGCCGCCGGTCGCGTTGCGCGTGCCGTGGTCGGTGACCCAGCACATGAGGTCGCGGTGGTGGCGGCTGCGGGCGAACTTCAGCAGCGCGTCGCGGTCGCTGAAGAACGCGATGGTGCCGAGCGTGAACGGGAACTGGTAGTACACGGTGTGCCAGCGGTATCCGTCCATCCGCTTCATCTGCCGCACCATCCGGAACCAGGTGCGGGTGAGGGTGAGGATCGAGCGTGGCCCCCGGTAGCGGGTGGCGCCGACGAACATGGCGGTCGCCTGGCCGACGGGCGGCGCGGCGGAGAAATCGGAGGTCCTCACGTCGTCGCACCCTTCACCAGGTACACATTCTTGATCTTGGATGCCGTGCCGGCGAACGGCCCGGTGCCGTGGTCGTGGACCCGGACCCGCAGGTCGGCCGCGGACGGGTCCTCGGCGAGGGACTCGGCGAAGTCCCGGCTGGCCTGGGAGAGGTGGCGCAGCACCCCGGCCCGGCAGGTCTCGGCGAGGGCCAGCCGCTCGTCGGGGCCGAGCGCGGCGTCCTCGCGCAGTTGCAGGTTGACCACCGGCCGGCTCTCCAGGTCGGCGTGCTCCGCCAGCTCCAGGCAGAAGCTCTGCAGCAGGTGCGCGAGGGGATTGCCGGCGTAGAGGCCGTACTCGACGTCCTGCGGGTAGATGTTGGCGCCCATGTAGGAGATCGTGCTGTCCTTGCGGCCGAACAGGAACAGCAGCGGCAGCCGCATCCGGTCGGTCCGCGCGGCGCGTTCGGCGTCGCGCCGCGCGGCCGGGTCGCCGATCGCGGCCAGCACGTCCGGGTACGCGACCAGCCGGCCCTCGTCGCCGATGTTGTAGCGCACCTTGGGGTTGAGCACCGCCGTCGAGTTGATCGTGCAGATCACCTCGTGCTCGGCGTTGGTCTCCAGGTACGTCTCGAGCGGGTTGTACTGGAACACCATCGGCAGCCGGTGCTCGTCGGGGCCGAGCAGGGCGGCCCGCAGGGCGGCGTCGGTGCGCAGCCGGCGGCGGACCCAGACGGTGAGGTCGGTCTCCCCGGCGATGCCGATGGTCAGGTCGCTGGCGCCGTAGCCGGAGCGCACCTTCAGGAAGCGTTCCTCCAGGTAGTCGCGCAGCGCCTCGGTCATCCCCTCGCCGCCGACCAGACCGCTGATCCGGTACTCGCCCCAGGGGAAGTCCTCGGCGTCGAGCTTGTCGCGCAGGTGCTTCAGGAACGGCGGGTACGCGGTGACGATGTACTCGAAGCCGGGCCCGAAGTAGCGCAGCGTGTCGGCGATCTTCTGCAGGTCCGGGCCGGTGTTCTTCACCATGGCGATCTGGGCCATCGCGATGCCGGTGTTGGTGCCGGTGGCCCAGGCGCCCATCGAGTACGCGTTGATGACGAAGCGCCGCTTCGACGGGAACACCATCGTCGCGTAGCCGGCCAGGTTCTTGTGCACCGAGCGCAACTCGCGGCGGCTGCGGATCCAGTTGAACGGCTGACCGGACGAGCCCGACGACTCGTCGACCACGCTGCCGGCGATCTCGATCTCGCCGTGCCAGCAGCGCTGGGCCTCCGGGTACGCCTTCACGTACGACTGCTTGTCCGTCGGCGGGTACGACGACAGGTCGAACCAGCGGAACCGCCACCCGTTGCGCCGCAGGAAGTCGCCGTACGCGGGCACGTCGATAGCGGCGAACTGGCAGGTCATCCACGCGTGCAGGCGCGCGAAGCGACCCATGTACGGACGGTAGTTGCGCGCCATGAACCGCCACACCGCCGGATGGACCTGGTGCAGCGAATAGAGGCCGGTCAGCGAGAAGCTCGCGAACCGCAGCGTCCACTGGCGCAGGAAGGTCATCACCACGCGTCAAGGGTAGGAACGTCCGCAAGTCGTCACCTGGTCACGGATACTCAGCGGCCCTGGGTACCCCGGCCCACGAACGTCCGCCGGGGGCCGGGCGACGGCCGCCGTCCCGCACCTGCCGGCCGGAACCCGCCCGGCGTCCAGCCCGACCGTCTCACCCGGGCCGGCGCGACGACGTCCAGCCCTGGCGGTGCAGCCGTTCGATGCCGTCCAGCAGCAGGTCCAGCGCGAACTCGAACTCGAACTGGTCGTCGCAGCCCTGCCCCACGACCGACTCGTCGTCGTGGGACGCCGCGGCGGCGATCTCGGCGAGGCGCGGGAACCGGGCGGCGACCTCCGCCGGCAGGGCCGCCGGAGGACCGGGATCGGTCCCGCCGGACCGGCCGGCGCGCCGGGACGCGTCGAACAACTCCTGACTGAAGCCCAGGATCCGACTGCCCATCGCGTGCATCACGTGGTGTGCGAGATCGGTGGAGAACCCGCCGGCCAGGAGCGTGCCGACCGTCGAGTCGAGGTAGGAGAGGATGGCCGGCGTCGCCATGTTCCGCGACTCGATCGCGAGCGGCGCCCAGGGGTGGCGCCGCAGCACCTGCCGCGCCGAGAGGACGCGCCGGCGGAGGGTGTGCTTCCAGTCGGCGTCGGCGGCGGGCGGGTCGATCTCGCCGACGACCACGTCGATCATGCCGTCGAGCAGCTCGTCCTTGTTGGCCACGTGCTTGTAGAGGGCCATCGGCACGACACCCAGATCCTGGGCGAGGTTGCGCATGCTGAGGGACTCGATCCCGGCCTCGTCGGCGAGCGCCACGGCCGCGTGCAGGATCCGGTCCCTGCTCAGCGGTGCCCGGCGCAGCGTCTCGGCCATCTCGTCCCCGTCTCTCGGCAGCGGATTGAACCCTATCCGCCTTGACGGGTGTACGCCGTACACCTACCCTCAGGTGTACGGCGTACACCAGGGAGGGATCATGAAGGCGATCGTCCAGGACCGGTACGGCCCGCCGGAGACCCTCGCACTCGCGGACGTCCCCACGCCGGCGCCCGCCGCCGACGAGGTGCTCGTGCGGGTCGAGGCGGCGGCGCTGAACGCGTACGACTGGCATGCCATGCGGGGCGACCCCCGACTCGCCCGGCTGACGATGGGCCTGTCGAGGCCCCGGGCCCGCATCCGCGGCCGCGACTTCGCCGGCCGGGTCGAGGCCGTCGGCGCCCACGTCCGACGACTGCGCCCGGGCGACCCCGTCTTCGGCGACCTCGGCGACGCCAACGGCGCCTTCGCCGAGTACGTGTGCGTGCCCGAGACCACGGTCGCGCCGATGCCGGCGAACCTGACACCGCAGCAGGCCGCCGCCCTGCCGTTGGCCGGCACCACCGCACTGACGGGACTGTGCGACGTCGGGCGGGTCGGGGCTGGGGACCGCGTCCTCGTCAACGGCGCCTCCGGCGGCGTCGGCACCCTGGCGGTGCAACTGGCCAAGGCGCTCGGCGCGACCGTGACCGGGGTGTGCAGCACCCGCAACGTCGACCTGGTCCACTCCCTCGGCGCCGACCACGTCGTCGACTACACCCGCGAGGACTTCGCCCGCGACACGCGCCGCCACGACGTCGTGTTCGACCTCGTCGGCAACCGTTCCCTCACCGCGCTCCGGCGGGCGCTGACCCCGACCGGGACGCTGGTGCTCTCCGGCGGCGGCGTGTACCGCGGCGGCAGCCTCATCGGACCGGTCTGGCTGCTCGCACGCGGCCGGCTGATGGCGCCCCTCGCCCGGCACCGCATCGTCACCCTCACGGCGACACCCGACCGGCAGCACCTCGACACGCTTCGCGCCCACGCCGAGGCCGGCCGGCTCACCCCGGTCATCGACCGGACCTATCCGCTCCACGAGGTGCCTCGGGCCATCCGCTACCTCGAAGCCGAACACGCACGGGCGAAGGTGGTCATCACCGTCTGACGTCGCGGCCACGCCCGCCGGCCGGCCCGCTGCGGCGCGACACGGACGGCGCTGGCCGGAGCGTGCGCGGGCCGGCCGGCCGGCTCCGGCGCCCGCGCCGGAGCCACCCTGCCCGCCCCGGGTCGTGGGGCGGCCCGCCGGAACCGCGTGGTGCGGCGGCGACCACCTCGCCACCCTGACCCTCTCCAGGACGAGGAGATGCTCGCCGCGCTGGTGCGGCGCCGCCTGCGCCCGCTGTCGAAGGTGCGCGACAGCCAGCGGGAACCGCCGGCCGGCACCCCGCTCGCCCTGCTGCAGGAGAACATGAACGCCGACGCCGACGCCGACGCCGACGCCGACGCCGACGCCGACGCGGTCGAGCTGCACCTCCATCCGCAGACCGTCCGCCGCCGGCTGCGTCAGCACCCCGCCGGTCTGGCGGATCCACCGGACTACCTCGGGGAGAGTGTCCGGGGTGGGCGATATCGTCGCCGCCATGAGCACGCTCGACCGCCGCGCCCTCAACCGGGCGCTCCTGGCCCGCCAGCTCCTGCTGCGGCGGCACGACATGCCGGTCACCGACGCCCTCGAGCACCTCGTGGGGTTGCAGGCGCAGGAGCCGCTGGAGCCGTACGTCGGGTTGTGGAGCCGTCTGGCCGGCTTCCAGCCGCCGGCACTGGCCGAGCTGCTGGTGAGCCGGCGGGCGGTCCGCACGCTGCTGATGCGTCGCACCCTTCACCTGGTCACCGCCCGCGACTGTCTCGCCCTGCGGCCGGTGCACCAGGCGATGCTGGTCAAACGCATGTGGTCCACGCTGCGTCGGATGCTGCCCGGCGTCGACCTCGACGAGCTGGCGAAACTGGGCCGGCCGGTGTTCGAGGAGCGGCCGCGGATGCTGACCGAGGCGGCCCGCGAGATCGCCGACCGCTGGCCGGGAGTGGAGCCGCGCTGGCTCGGCGACGCGCTCAGCACACTGGTGCCGCTCGTGCAGGTGCCACCCCGCGGCGTCTGGGGCCAGCGCGGCGCCGCGCACAACACGACGGTCGAGGCGTGGTTGGGCCGCCCGTTGGAACCCGAGTCGCCGGCCACCGTCGACGCGCTGGTCCTGCGCTACCTCGCCGCTCACGGCCCGGCGGCCGCCGCCGACATCCGTGCCTGGTCGGGGCTGAGCGGGCTGCGGGAGTCCGTCCAACGGTTGCGCCCGCGGCTGCGGACCTTCCGCGACGAACGCGGCCGCGAGCTGCTCGACGTGCCCGACGGCGCGCTGCCCGACCCCGAGACCCCGGCGCCGCCGCGATTCCTGCCGGCTTTCGACAACGCGGTGCTCGGCTACGACGACCGCAGTCGCGTCATCGACGACGAGCATCGCGGGCTGAGCGTCACGGGCGCCCGCTTCCTGCTGGTCGACGGCCGGGTCGCGGGCACCTGGGCGGTCACCGCCGACGACGGCGCCGCGACGTTGCGGATCACGCCGCTGCGCGCGCTGACGACGGGCGAACGCGACGCCGTCGTCGCCGAGGGCGAGGACATGCTGGGCATGTTCCAGCCGGAGCCGCGCCGCGGCGACCGCGTCCTGATCGCCGACGCCTGACGCAGGTGGGCGCCGTGGCAGATCCGGAAATGGCGTTCTCCCGCCCGCGTGCCGAGCCATGGACTCCGCCGATGCCTGAGGTGTCGGGGGACTTCGAGATCCACATCACGGCTCACGCCGCACAGGCCGACAAGCTGTCGGCGTTCGCCGCCGATCGTGGGATGAAGTTCGTCCACATCGTGCTCGACCGCGGCGCGTACGTCTCGCAACCGATGCTCACCCCGACCGGGCGAGGCACCCTGACCGAGCAGCACGCCGCGGTGCGGCGCTGGCAGGGCGAACTGCGCGAGGCCGACATCCACCCGTGCCGCTCGAAGATCGAGGCCGCGCCGTGGTGCGCCGGCGTGCCGCAGTCGGACGAGCAGGCCGCCACCGAGCCGGGCGACCGGTACTTCGAGCATCACGTCAAACTGCTGCTGTTCCGCCCGGCGGTGGCGGATCTGCTGGCCTCACCGACCTGGTCGCGGCGCACGGCGCGCGGCTGTCCCGCAACGCCCGCCGGGAGCTGGCCGACGGCGCGCAGGAACGGTTCGTCAACCAACGCTGCCACGGCGTCGGCCTGGCCACGGCGAGGAAGCGGCTGGACGAGCTCGTCGACACCCTCCGCGCCGCGGGCCACGAGCCCACGGCGGTGGAGCAGGAGTACGTCGTGTTCGACAGCGACCGCCACCACGACCATGGCTGGCTCGACTCGCCCACGCCGACGGCGAGCGGTTGGGCCCGGGACCGCGAGACCCGGATGAGGTCCGCGCCGGCCGGCACCCCGCACTACCCGCCGACCTACCGGCCGCTGCCCGCCGGCCCGACGGTCCGCCAGCGGGCGGCCTTCGACCCGGCCCTCAAGCAGTACCCGAACGCCTACCGGGCCGGCGAGCCCGACTTCCTCGTGGCGGCCACCGGCCGCTCTGGACCGACGCCCGGCGCGCCGCCATGCGCCACGTCCTGACGGCCGTCGCCGCGAGCGACTGGGGTCGGCACCTGGTCCTGCGGGGCAGCGTCACGATGGCGGCCTGGGTCGGCGACGCCGCCCGCGAGCCGGGCGACCTCGACTTCGTCGTCACCCCGCACACCATCACCAGCGACAGCGCCGACGCCCGGGCGCTGCTCGACGAGATCAGGACCGCCGTCCGCGCCACGCCCGGCGCCGGCCTGCGACCAGACGCGATCACCGAGTCCGCCATCTGGACGTACGAACGAGCGGACGGACGCCGCCCCGTCATCCCGTTCAGCGCGCCGCAGGCGCCGGACGGCCACGTGCAGGTCGACATCACCGTCGACCAGGCCCTCGTCCGGCAGCTCATGAGGCCGGAACTCGGCGCCGAAGCCGACACGTTCACCGCCGAGACCGTGCTGTCCCGGCAGGTCGACTGGACCAACTGCACCGACGAGTATCCCGGCGTCACGGGCACCGCCGAGCAGTGGAGCAGGCGGCTGGCGCTCGCCCTCGACCGCGCCTGGGCCTGACCCTGCCGGGGCGGATCATTCGCAGCGGTCCTCGGCGCCCCGGCCGTACGGCTCGCAGCAGTCGGGGCGGTGGCGGTAGATTCGCAGGTCACGGCCGCGCCGGTGGCCGTACTCGGTGGTGATCTCGTACAGGCAGGTCTGCCAGACGACGGTCTCCCCGCCGCCGGGCACGACCTGGCCGTCGCCCGGCCCGCCGCGCAGCAGCACGTCCACGTTCCGACGGTACGCACACCACGGGCGGGCGGGGCCGGGTATCGGATTCTGCCGTTCGCGCGAGGCCGCGGCCGGCCCTGTCGACCGGAAGGCCGTGGCCGCGGACCGCCGTCGTCAGCCACGGCCGACGGCTCGTCACCGCCGCCCGCTCGTCGCGGGGTCCGTCGGCCGGGCCCGCCCGGGCGCGCTCACCTGGCGGCGGGGTGCAGGCCGCCGACGAACGCGGCGAACGTGGCCCGCTCCTCCTCGGTCATCGGCGCCTTCGGAATCATGATCGCCTGAAGCTTGCCGAACATGACGTACCAGACCTCGGACGTCTCGACGACGCGGCCGAGACCGCTCCACCGGAACCGCGACTCGGCAAGCGGGTAGGTCAGGGTGAGCCACTCGTCGTCCAACGTGATGTGCAGCCCGTCCCTGATGACGTCGGACTGCATACGCACCGACTGCGCCACCGTGATCGGCGGGATCGCCACCACGAACAGCAGCCCGAGGACCAGGACACCGTAGGCGAGCGGCGCCGACGGCTTCAGGGCCACCAGGGCGACGCCGAGGACGATCAGCACCCAGCCCATGACGCGGAGGGGTCTCAGCTGCGGCCGGAGGACGAAGTGGAGCGTCCGCCGCAGCTGTTTCTCGTCGTAGGGGACCAGCATGGAGATCCGCATCGCCGCATCCTTCCAGCCCTCGGCGGTCCCGCGCCGGCCGGCCGTCGAGCAGGGCCCTGCCGTCGCCGGTACCCGACACGCCGCGTCATCGGTGTCGCTTCCCGGCCGGATCCGGTGCCGGGTCCACCCGTTTGAGTTCGGTCCAGCCGCTCCAGCCCCGCGCCCGCAACAGCTCGATCAACCGACGGGCCGGCGGTACCGCCTCGAACGCCAGCCTGTCCATCAGCCCGGCCAGCGGCGGCTCGATGTCGGTGTCGTCGACGTAGTCCTCACCCCGCTCGTCGGCCATTCGCGTGACGTAGGCCGCCAGTCGGTCGGCGAGTTCCACCAGCCGGGGGTCGTCGTCGGTGCGGTCCAGCGCCTCGCTAAGAGTGTGGAAGAAGTCGATGAGCTGCGGGTCGGTGATCTGCTCGCGCTTGCGTTCCATCCACTCCGAAACCCGCTCGGGCGAGTGCGCGGCCAGCAGGATCCAGCCGTCGCGCTCGACGCGGACGATCCGCTCGTCGACGCCGAGCGCGCGCAGCCGGTCGAGATACCCGACCACCTCCGGGGGCAGCGCCAGGCTGTCCCCGGAGGCGAGCCGGGCGATCCGCTCCCGGTGCCGCTGCCGCTGCCGGATCTGCTCCCGCAGCCGCCTGTCGATGTCCGCGACCGCCGCCGCGAACTGCTCCTCGTCGGCCCGCAGCAGCTCCCCGACGCGGGCCAGCGGAACCCCGGCCTCGGCGAGGGTGCGGATCTTGATCAGCTGCACCACGGCTCCGGCGTCGTACCTGCGGTAGCCGGAGTGGTCCCGCTCCGGCTCCGGCAGCAGCCCCTTGGCGTGGTAGTGCCGCACCGCGCGCACCGTCACTCCGGCGTACGACGCCAGCTCACCGATGGTCAGCATCCTGCCGGTCTCCTCGTCGGGGTGGATTCGCGCAGGCCGCCTGCCCGGCTGCGCCCTGCGCCCCGCGGATGATCTGGGCGATCTCCGGGGCGTGGGTGAAGACCAGCCCGTGGTCGGCGGCGAGCCAGAACGTGGCGGTCTGCGGCCGCTCGCGGACCAGCCGTTCGACGCCGGCCCGCCAGTTCCGGTTGAGCCGCGGGGCGTGCTCGCCGCCGCTGTCGCCGGCCATCGACATCGACATGACCATGCTGACGGGCCCGACGACCTTGCGGTGCAGGTCGAGGATTCCGGACCGAACCGCGTCGATCTCGATGTTGAGGTCGAGGGTCTCCTGCGCGGTGAGCAGCACCTGGCGTTCCGTGCCTCGCAGGGTCTCGTGCTGTATCGCCAGGCCCTCCCACAGCGCGAGGAACTCCGCCCTGTCGGCGTCGGTGACGAACGGTTCGGGCACCGGGTTCGCGCCGTCGATGAGGACGAGCCCGGCGACGCTCCCAGGGTGCTCGCAGGCGTGGTGCAGGGCCAGGTCCGCACCCAGCGAGTAACCCACGAGCACCGGCGCCGAGGGCAGATCGAGGCGTTCCAGCTCCGCCATCACGGCGGCGAGGTCGCTGCGGAACGCCTCGAACGAGTACCGGTCGGCGGCCGAGGCGAAGCCGTGACCCCGCAGGTCGAAGGTGATGACGTCGTGGTCGCTCCGCAGCAGCCCGATCAGCTCGTGCAGGTCCGCCTGTGTCGAGTTCAGCCCGGGGCACAGGACCAGCGGTCGTCCCCGGCCACCGCGGGACACCGGGATCGTGACGCCGTCGTGGTGGATCGTGAAGTGCCGCACGGCCGTCTCGCTCCTCTCGGGCTGCCTCCCGCCGTCGCCTTGGTTCGCGTACGCCTCGGGCACTCCGGCGACCTCGGTCGCACCGGTCTTCGTGGTCATGTCACCATGCTCGCCGGTTGACCCTGCGTCAGGGTCAACCGCCGGGCGTCCCCGCCCCGGTGCGCAGCGCGGTCGTCACCGGGCACGAGGCCGTCCCGGAATTGCCGGAACGACGACCGGCCGGGCCGCTCGACGAGATTCTTCCCCGGGAAGGTCGCGCCCGCGTGGGCGTGCCGACCTGGGCCGCTCACCGCATTGAGGGTCTCGCCGCCGCGCTCCGGCGAAATCGCGGAAAAGTTTCAACCGGCCGTTCAGCGATACCGTTTCATGGCATGGTGGCTGACCAGAATTCCACGATCGAACTCGGCATGGCAGAGCTTCGCGCCGTCGCCGGATACGCGGCGCAGTGTGCGCGGCCCGCACTGGCGATCTTCGAACGCTCCCGTCCCGACGATGGGCGCCCGCGAGCGGCGATCGACGCCGCGCAGGCGTTCGCGGACGGAGCCAGACGGAGCAAGGCGATCCGTGACAGCGCGTGGGCGGCGAACCGGGCGTACCAGGAGACGCGCGACGCGGGCCAGACTGCGGCGAGCGACGCCGCCCGCGCGGCCGTCGCCGCCGCCAGCGCCGCATTCCTTCACCCGCTGGCGAAGGCCACCCAGGTCAAGCACATCCTCGGAGCGGCCGCTCACGCGGCCCGAGCCCTCGAACTCGACGCCGGCGACGACCCGGACGTCGGCATCGACCACATCGAGCGGGCCGCAGGGCTGGCCGCCCCCGTCGTGGTGAGCGTGCTGGCGCGTTACCCGAACGCCCCGGGCGGCGGCGGCCGTGCGGGAGAGTTGCTGCGGCGACTCGACGCGTCGCTGCGCCGACCGCCGACCGGCCGCTGACCGGGACGCCCCGCACCGCGCCCTGTGCCCCGGCACGTCCGAGACGCCCCGGGCGTACGCCGGTTCACGGCGCACGCCCGGGGCGGGAAGCAGGACGTACCGGAAGGCCCTGCCGGCCCTCGCGGTGGTCGTCGGTCAGCGCGACCTCTTCGTCGTCCGCTTGCGGGGTGGCGTCAACAGGTCGGCGATCGCGTTGATCGTCGACGGCACCAGGCGGTAGTAGGCCCAGACGCCGCGCTTCTCGCGTTCCAGCAGGCCGGCCTCGGTGAGGATCCGCAGGTGATGACTCACGGTCGGCTGGGACAGGCCCAGCGGCGCGGTGAGGTCACTGACGGACGCCTCGCCCTCCGGAGCGGACTGGATCAGGCTGAGCAACCGGAGTCGGGCCGGATCGGCGAACGCCTTCAGCACTCCCGCCAGTCGCTCGGCGTCGGCACGTTTGATCGGCTCGCCGGCAAGCGGCGAGACGGCAGGCATGGCAGTCCTCGCAGTTCCCACGCCCTGCATCGTTCCACCAATACCTGCGAAAGACTGGCAGATTCGCATCAGTACCCGATGGCGGTCGCCAGGACAGCGGGATCCGGGCGACGGCCGGCGGAGCAACCCGCTGATGTAACGCCCCGCGACCCGTGGGCGCATACCCAACCAGACGCCAGTCGATGGCGTCGGGTGACAGGGACGGTGCACCCGACCATCCCCCGCCATCCGGAAGGGGCCCGTCCCTGTCACCCTGCGAGATCCTCGTCGCCGGCCCGCCGGCCACGGACAACCGCTCCCGGCCGCTGGTGGATCAGGCCAGGATCTCGACGTACCCGCCGGCGCCGTGCACGCGAATCCGCTGCCCGTCCCGGATCAGCCTGGTCGCGTGCTCCACGCCGACGAGGGCGGGCAGCCCGTACTCCCTGGCGATCACCGCCCCGTGGGTCATGAGGCCGCCGATCTCCGTCACCAACCCCGCGATCGCGACGAACAGGGGCGACCAGCTCGGGTCGGTGTAGGCGGTGACCAGGATGTCGCCCGGTTCGAGACTCGCCTCCGCCATGTCCAGGACGACCCGGGCCCGACCCTCGACGATCCCGCCGGAGACCGGGAGGCCGACCAGCGCGCCGGCCGGTACGTCGTCGCGCCGGTACGCCCCGGCGACGCCCTCACCGTCCGACGTGAGCACCCGGGGCGGCGTCAGCGACTGGTACGACCTGAACTCGTCCTTCCGCCGGCGGATGAGCCGGTCGTCCGCCCGGTTCGTGCGCGCGACGTCGTGGAATTCCTGGAACGTGAGATAGAAGACGTCCTCCCTCTCGCGGAGCACGTCGGCCCGAACGAGGCGCTCGGCCTCCGCCAGCAGGGCCTGCTTGTAGACGAAGTAGCGGCTGATGATGGCGTACTTCGGGTACTCCCGGTATCCGATGAAGGTTCGGACCCGGTCGATCATCCGCTTCGTCTCCTCCGCCTTCCGCTCCCCGTCGGGCAGGGCCCGCAAGCGCTCCAGCACCTCCCGTTCCTTCTGCTCCGCCTGCCGGCGCCCCTGCGCGAAGCGCCGCTCCCGAGCGCCCGGCTCGAGGTTCCGGACGTTGTCGAGGATGGCCGGCACGAGCGTGGTGGGGCGCTCGCTCCAGCGCGGCCTCGTGATGTCGATCTCGCCGACGCAGCGCATGCCGTACGCGTCGAGGTAGGCCGCGATGGCGTCGCGCGCCTCGGCCCCGCCCGGGAGCTTCGGCAGCTCGTCGAGGAAGCCCTCGTCGTCGACGCCCTGCAGGAACGCCACCACCTCCGGGTGCGGGCGGATCACGTCCGCGACGTCGAGCAGCGCCAGCCCCATCTCCGAGGTGACGTTGCCGGGGGCGGAGAGGGTGAGGGCGTCGGCCGCGTTCTCCTCACCCAGCCACTCCCGCAGCCGGTCGTTGAGCCACCAGGTGGCCTCCATCCCCGCCATGATCGCCTGCATGCTCAGCGGGTCGCCGAGCACCCGCTTGTGCTCCTGGAAGGCCTCCAGCAGGAAGTCGAACAGCGCCGGTCCGGTCTTCGTCCGGATGTCGCGGCGCAGGGCGGCGACGGAGGCCCGGCTGCGCTCGATCAGCTCGGTGACGATGGCCGGGTCGGTCTCGATCGGGGCGGGCGGGCCGCCGACCGGCGGGCCGCCGGGGCCAGCCTCCGAGGGCGTCAGCACGAAGTCGTCGCGGTCGAGGACGGTCTCCAGCGCGTCCCTGATCAGCGGGTCACCCTTTCCCATCACCTCGAGGAGGCCGGGGCGGCTCGCGGGTGAGGCCAGGCGCGCGGTGACGTCGACGAACAGCCGCCCGCCGGCCTCGTGCATCGGCGCCATGGCCGTCAGCTGCCACATGGACACGCCCAGCGGCCTCATGGCGTCGGTCATCATCTGCTGGTGACCGACGGAGAGGTAGACGCGGTTCTCCCGGTCGCGGGCCGCCGGGACGGGGAACAGCGTGGTGATCGGCCGGCTCTGCACCACCTGGAAGTCGTCGTCGACCAGGCACCATTCGATGTCCTGCGGGCGGCCGAAGTGCGCCTCGATCCGCCGCCCGAGCCGCGCGAGCCGTACGACCTGCTCGTCCGTCAGCGCCGGCTGCTCCCGCCGCCGCGGGTCGATCGCCATCTCCCGCGTCCCGCCGGCCGGCAGGGCGTGGACGGCACGCTCTTTGGCGGCGACCGCCCTGGCGACGATCTCGCCGTCGCGCACCCTGTGGACGTCCGGGTTGACCAGGCCGGAGACCAGGGCCTCACCGAGGCCGAAGCTGGCCTCGATGGTGACGACCTTCCGGTTGCCCGTGACGGGGTCGGCCGTGAACAGGATGCCGGCCGCGTCCGGGAGCACCATCTGCTGCACCACCACGGCCATGTGGGCCGCGCGGTGGTCGATGCCGTTGCGCTGGCGGTAGGTGACGGCCCGCTCGGTGAACAGCGACGCCCAGCACCGGCTGACGTGCCCCAGGATCGCCGCCGGCCCCACCACGTTCAGGTAGGTGTCCTGCTGGCCGGCGAACGAGGCCGTCGGCAGGTCCTCCGCCGTCGCGCTGGAGCGCACGGCGTAGGCGGCCTGCTCGCCGAGGCGGGCGAGCGCGCCGGTGATCGCCGCCGCCACGTCGTCCGGGACGGCGACACCTTCGATGGTCCGGCGGATCTCCGCGCTGAGCGTGCCGACCGCCTCCCGGTCGCCCGGGTCCAGGCGGGCCAGCCGGTCGAGCCGATCGTCGATCTGCGGCGCCTCGGCCATGATCCGCCGGAACGCGTCCGTCGTCACGCAGAAGCCGGCCGGCACCCGGACGCCGTCGATCCGCGACAACGCGCCCAGGTGCGCGCCCTTGCCGCCGACGGTCGCGACGTGCGTCTCGTCGACCTCCTGGAGGCCCGCCACGTACTGCCCGACCGTCGTGACACCCCCGGGGCCGCCGTCCTCCGCCGCGCCCCGCCGACCGCCCGGATGACAGGCGTTTTCAGCTTGGTCGAACCCTTCCGGCGTCCTCATTCTCCGCTCGCCGCCCCTCTGCCGTCGACCGGTCGCTCCACCCGGCCGGGCGATTTCGACCCGACCTGGCGGCCAGTTTCCTCGCCCCGTTTCCGGGTCCGGCCGACGATTCTGCGGCAGGGCCCGGGTCTTGTGGCAAGCCCCGGGGTGGGATATACGTTTAAGTGGGGCGAAAGCCCGTCGTCCACCACCGCGAAATCGAATTCAGATTCGCGATTATGACGCGGCTCGTATCGCGCCCCCGTCGTCAGTCAGCAGGGTGAGTGACGCGGCCGGCAGCGTCGGCCGTGTTCCCGGGCTGTGCGCTCCGCTGCTGACGGTGCTCGACGTGGCAGGGGCCGGGCGCAGGCCGAGGTCCCGATCGGCCTGCGCCCGGTTCGTGCTCCCGTTCCCGATGCCGAGACCTCGATCAGCTGGGCCGGGGCTCCCAGCGGAAGTACCGGCGTGCCACGAGAAGCGACACCGTCAGCCAGCCCAACAGCACGCCGAGGGAAGGCAGCACGGCGACGAAGGTCTCGGCGAGAGTCAACGCCTGGCCCTCGTCGGTGTCGGCGAGCCAGCCGACCCGCATCATCTCGGTGAACGGCCCGCTGGGCAGGAACCAGAGCACCCGCTCCAGCGACTCCGGCAGCGCGCCGAGGGGCAGCATCGCACCTGGCGTGGCCAGGAAGATCACCACGGTCGGCAGGGTGGTCAGCATGGCCGCTTCGGACGTGCGGGTGACCGCGGAGAGCGCGGCCGAGAACGCCGCCATGATCGCGGATCCCAGCAGCAGCGCCACCGCGATGACCAGCGGGTTCGCCGGCGGAGGCAGACCGAGCACCACTACGGCGTAGCAGGCCAGCACGACGAACTGGGCGAGGAAGATCAGGATGGTGCTGCTGGCCGTGCCGAACAGGATGACGCGGTCCGAGGCGAGCCCGGCACGCAGGCGCTTGAGCACCAGCTCCTGGCGGCGCGAGGCGTACACGGTCGTCAGGTGATGGTGCACCAGGAAGACCATGACCAGGGTGGTGACGCTGACGACCCTGCGGACGCCGGGCACTGTCTGACCCGCGTGGCCGCCGACGAGCAGGATGGCGATGACCAGGGGCGAACCCACGGACATGGCGGTGGCCGTCCAGTTGCGGCGCAGGGCCAACAGTTCCATCCTCAGCAGCGCGGTCGTCTGCCAGAACGGCCGGGTGGCCCGGTCGCCGGGTGCGGTGGCCGGGGTCCGCGTCGTCGTCGTCTCACTCATCGGGCGGTCTCCGGATCCGCGTACCGGTTGGTCGGGTCGTGGTCGGCGGCGATGTCCAGGAAGACATCCTCCAGGGTGGCCGGTCGCGCCGACAGCGCGGAGAGCTGGACGCCGCGCGTGTTGGCCCAGTCGAGCAGCCGGGTCAGGTCGGCCTGGAGCTGACGCGACTCGTACGTGACCCGGTCGCCCTCGACCGAGCGCGTGGCGTGCGGCAGGCGGGGGAGCGCGTCCGCCTCCGACAGCCGGAAGGTGATCCGGGCGGGCAGGGTGCGGACGACGTCGTGGGGGGTTCCCGTGGCCACGATGTGCCCACGGCGCATGATCGCCACCCGGTCGGCGAGCACCTCCGCCTCCTCCAGGTAGTGCGTGGTGAGCAGCACCGTCGTGCCGTCCCGCCGGAGTTCCCGCACGACGTCCCAGGTGCGCCGCCGGGAGGCCGGGTCCATGCCGGTGGTCGGCTCGTCGAGGAAGAGCACCTGCGGCCGGCCGAGTACGGCCAGGGCCAGCTCCAGCCGTCGCCCCTCGCCTCCGGAGAGCTGCTCGACCGCCACGTCCCTCCGATGGGTCAGCTCCACCAGTTCCAGCACCTGCTGCGAGGTGTGCGGCCGGACGGTGAGCGAGCGCCAGGTCTCCACCGTTTCCCGGACCGTCAGCGAGCCGGTGAATCCGCCGTGCTGGAGCATCACCCCCGTCTGTGGGCGCAGCGCGGCCCGGTCCCGCACCGGGTCCAGCCCGAGCACCCGGACCCGGCCGGAGGTGGCGGGCCGCAGCCCCTCCAACACCTCGACAGTGGTGGTCTTTCCCGCTCCGTTGGTGCCGAGCAGGGCGAACAGCTCACCACGGTGGACCTGCAGCGACACCCCCCGGACCGCCTCGAACCGCCCGTAGTGGCGGCGCAGGCCGTCCACTTCGATCACGATGTCATCCATGCCTCCGAGGCTGCCGGTGCCCGGCGACAGGGCCAACCCACGCCGCGTCATGTCCCGGGCGTGCGGTACGCACGCGTCGTCCGTGCGTTCCGCACGCCGAGCCCGCGATGTCGCCGCGGGTGGGCGAGAATGACGGGATGCCGAGCCGCCTTGCCGTCATCGCGATCGACGCCGTCCGACCACGACTGGTCGCCGACTTCTGGTGCGCGGTCCTCGGCTGGCGGGTCGTCGACGAGGATGGTGAGGTGATCACCATCGCGGCCTCCGACCGATCCTGGCCGATGATCGACGTGGCGGCCGTGCCCGAGGGCAAGACCGGCAAGAACCGGTTGCATTTCGACCTGCGCGCCGACGGCGTGTCCACCGCGGAGGAGCTTGACCGGTTGCTCGCCCTCGGTGCGCGACGCGTCGACGTGGGGCAGACCCCCGACGCGAGCTGGGTCGTGCTCGCCGACCCCGAAGGCAACGAGTTCTGTCTGCTGTCACGTCCTGTGCAGGAGCTCTAGGCGGCCCGACGCTGGACGCGCCACAGGCCGACCGCGGCGAGCAGCGCGCTGAGGCCGAGATAGATCGCCAGTTCGGTCCACTGGAACGGCCAGAACCGCTCGTCGGGCTGGTAGGCGATGTCGACGTGGAGACCCAGTTCGCCGAGGCAGACCGCGGTGTCACCGAACCTGCCGGTGGCGCCGGTCTTCGGTGCGTCGTCGAGGCACCGGTCGAAGGCGGCGTCGGAAAGCTGCCGGCCGTCGGACGTCAGGAGCCGGCTGGTGTCCGTGACCCAGGAGTCCGGTACCTCCATCCCGCCGACCACCGGTCCGCCGCTGATGCTGCCCAGCGAGCGGGCCTGGTTGACGGCGTCGGCGGTCATCGGCACGGTGATCCGCTCGGCGGGCAGGTAGTGCGGTCGCAGCAGGTTCGGTACGGCGAACTGCACCGCGATCACCGCCAGGAACACCAACGCCATCGCCGGCAGGGTGCGGCGTGCCAGCAGGCCGGTGACAGCGCCGAACACGAGACCGAAGACGGCACACCCGATGGGCGCGACACCTCGCGCGCCGAACAGGAGCCCGCTGAACCGGTCGCCGGTCGCCTGGTCGACCGGGCCCGCCGCCCAGGTCAGCAGCGCGCTGAGTGCACCCGCGACGGCCACGGCGGCAAGGCCGACGACCACCAGCTTGACCGCGAACCACCGGCGACGGGGCACGCTCTGGTTCCACACCAGTCGGTGGGTGCCGGACTCCAGCTCACGGGCGACGAGCGGCGCGCCCCAGAACGCGCCGACGAGCGCGGGCACCAGACCGAAGCCGGCGGCGAGGAACAGCATCGTCTGCCCGTAACGGTCCGGCAGTTGGGAGGCGTCGGCCACCGCCCGGACGTCCCAGCCCAGGCGCAGCAGACAGCCGGCGGCCAGCAGCACCAGGACCGCTCCGACGATCCCTTGGGCACGGAACTGCCGCAGGCTCATCCGGATCATCGCGCCACCGCCGCGTCCGCACCGGGCCGGGCACCGGTTCCCGCAGCCCGCGACATGTAGGCGAGGACCAGCTCCGCCAGCGTGACCGGCTCGACGTGCCCGGTCGTCGCGTCGCCACGAACCACGGCGCGGCCGTGCTCCGCCCAGATGACCTCGGCCCCGGCCGGCGCGACCGGATGGCCGGCGATCCGGTGATGCGCCGCGAGCAGATCGGGCACCGGACCGGCGACCTGGACGCGCGAGTCGCAGAGTACGACGAGGTAGTCACAGACCTGCTCGACGTCGTCCAGCAGGTGCGAGGAGAGCACGGCGCTGGCACCCAACTCACGGACGAACTCCACGAGGTTGCGCATGAAGCCCCGACGCGCGAGAGGATCCAGCGCGGCGGCGGGCTCGTCGAAGATGAGCAACTCCGGTCGCTTCGCCGCGGCGATGGTCATCGCGAGCTGCGCCCGCTGGCCGCCGGACAGCCGGCCCGCCTTCTGCGCCGGGTCGAGGCCGACCTCTCCGATCCGGCGCTCGGCCAGCGTCGGGTCCCAGGCCGGGTTCAGCCAGGAGCCCATCCTCAGGTGGTCGGCGACGCTGAACGAGGCGTACACGGGGGTGTCCTGGGCGACGAAGCCCACCCGGGCCAGGTGCGAGGCGTCGGCTGCCGGCGTCGCACCGAGGACCGACAGCGTCCCCGAGGTCGGTCGGACGAGGCCGCACGCCAGCTGGAGGAGCGTGGACTTGCCGGCGCCGTTCGGGCCGACCAGCCCGACGATGTGCCCTCGCGGGATCCTCAGGTCGCAGTCGGTCAGCGCGGCACGGCGGCCGTACCGTTTGGTCAGCCGCTCGGCGTGCAGGAGCAACGGTGTCTGCATGCGCTCATCGTGCGAGCGGCCGGCAGGGCCGGGCATCGGTCCAAGGCAGGGGCCGGCACGCCCACGACCCTACTTTCGGCCGGTTCGCGTCGGGCGGCGAGTTCCTAGCGTCCTCGGCATGGACACGACACACCGAATCGCGACGGACGCCGTGTTGGGCCTGGTCCTCCTCGTCGGGCTCGCTCTCACGGCGGGTCTGCTCGCGGTCAGTTGGGGCGGGCTCTACTGGGTGTTCGACTGCCTGGCCGGGGTGGCGGCCGCGTCGCTGGCACTGCTGCGCGGGCCGCGACGGGTCTGGCCGGTGGCCGGCGGCCTCGCGGTCGCGGCGGTGGCCGTCGTCGTGGCCCGGGTCGCCGACCTGCCGCAGGAGCCGGGACCGGTCACCGCGTTGGCGCTGGCCGTACTCGTGGGCTCGGGAATCCGGACGCTGCCGGGGACGACGGCAGTGGCGGTCGCGGCGGGTGGGCTCACCGTGGTGGGCGGCACCTGGCTGACCGCGCTGCCCGACGCGGCGGGCCTCACCGCGGTGACCGTCGTGAACGCGGTCACCTGGCTGGCCGCCGTGGCGGTCGGGATGGTGCTGCGTGCGGTCGACCGCGGGCACGTAACGTGATCCGGATGAGCGTCCGGGACCGGCTCGCGGAGGTCGCGGCCACGGCAGGACTCGCCGTGGCCTTCCTCGTCGCGATCGTCCTCCAGGCCGTGGCGATCGCCCAGACGTGGGGCGCCCGGTACTGGCTCGCGGGTGGGGCGGCCGCCGTCGCCGTGTGCGGGCTGGCGCTGCTCCGGCACCGCCAGCGTACGTGGACGGCGGTCGCCGGTTTCACGATCGCCGGACTGGCCGTCGTCGTGGCCCGGGTGTTCCACCTCCCGACCGAGCCGGGACCGGCCATGGCGCTGGCGCTCGCCGTCCTCGTCGGGTCGGCGGTGCGCGTGCTGCCTCCCGCTTCTGCTGTGGTGCTCGCCGCGGCCGGGCTCGCGGTGGTCGGCGCCGCCTGTCTCGCCGTCCGGGCGCAGCCCTCCGGCCCCTCGGCGGTCCTGGGAATGAACCTCATGGCCTGGCTCGGCGCGGTCACCGTCGGGCTCGCGTTGCGGTGGCAGGACGACCGGGCGGCCGCAGCGGCCGAGAAGGTCCGCCGTGACGAGCGGCTGGAACTGGCCCGTGAACTGCACGACGTCGTCGCCCACCACATCACCGGCATGCTCGTCCAGGCGCAGGCCGCCCGGCTTGTCGCCCGGAGGAACCCGGGACAGGCCGTCGAGTCCCTGGCCGG
Organism: Micromonospora citrea; assembly: GCF_900090315.1. Taxonomy (NCBI): domain Bacteria; kingdom Bacillati; phylum Actinomycetota; class Actinomycetes; order Micromonosporales; family Micromonosporaceae; genus Micromonospora; species Micromonospora citrea. Next base: position 5,987,908 of record NZ_FMHZ01000002.1, read on the forward strand.
CATCGAGGCCGCCGGAACCGAGGCGCTGCGCGCGATGCGCCGCGTGGTCGGGCTGCTGCGCGACACCGAGGACGCGCCACCCGCCTCGGCCGGGCCGGAACAGCTCAGCGTCCTCGTCGAGCGCTTCAACCGGCAGGGCCCGTCGGTGCGCCTGCTGGCACCCGACGAGAGCGTGACATGGCCGCCGGAGGTGACCAGCACCGTGTACCGGATCGTCCGGGAGGCACTGACGAACGTGGCCCGCCACGCGCGGGACGCACACGGCGTCATCGTCTCCGTCGACCAGACACCCTCCGCCGTCACCGTCGAGGTGACCGACGACGCGCCCTCGGCGACCCCCCGCCCCGCGCACCGCGGCGGCTACGGTCTCGTCGGCATGCGCGAACGCGTCGAAACGCTCGGCGGCACGCTCCTCGCCGGTCCCCGCCCGGGTCGCGGCTGGTCGGTCCTGGCCACCCTGCCGATCCACGACGGACAGCCGCGATGACGATCCGCGTCCTGCTCGCCGACGACCAGGCGATGGTCCGCGGTGGCCTGAGGCTCATCCTCGAGGACCAGCCCGACATCCACGTCGTCGCCGAGGCGGCGGACGGTGTCGACGCGATCGCCAAGGCCCGTCAGCTGCGTCCCGACGTCTGCCTGGTGGACATCCGCATGCCCCGGCTCGACGGCATCGAGGTGACCCGGGCGCTGGCCGGGCCCGGCGTACCCCACCCGATGCGGGTCGTCGTGGTCACCACGTTCGACCTCGACGAGTACGTCTACGGCGCGCTGCGCGGCGGCGCGGCCGGCTTCATCCTCAAGGACGCCGGCCCGGCCCTGCTCGTCGAGGCGGTCCGCGCCGCCCACGACGGCGACGCGCTGGTGTCCCCGTCGATCACCGTGCGGTTGCTTCGTCACCTCACCGGCCCCGCGCGAGGCGCCGGCAGGCCCCTGCCGTCCCTGTCGGCTCGCGAGGTCGAGGTGGTCCGGGAGATCGCGCGCGGTCGTACCAACCTGGAGATCGGCGCCGAGCTGTTCATCTCCCTCAGCACGGTGAAGAGCCACGTGTCGACCATCCAGACGAAGCTCGGCCTGCGTAACCGCGTCGAGATCGCCGCCTGGGCCTGGGAGAACCGGATCGTCGACACCACCTGAACGGCCGCGTGCCGTTGCCGTTCAGCTCCGGTCGCGCAGCGGCGCCACCCGGTCGACCCGGTTCGTCCAGACCACCCCGGTGTACCCGGCCGGGAGCCGTTCCCAGTCCTCGGCGCTGTCGAACCCCCGGGAGAAACCGCCGTCACCGGCGACGATGACGACGCGGCTGTTGTGCTTGGCCATCCGGTCGACGAACTTGTCGGGCCAGCCCCACAGCCAGGGGGCGTACGTCTCGGGGATGTGCAGCTGTCGGTTCCGGCACGCCGCCGGCACATGTCCGGTCCAGCCGACCGCGAGGTACCGGTAGAGGCAGTCCTCCAGCATGGCCTTCGACAGCACCCGCACCCGCGGCAGCCGGCCCGCCAGCGCGGCGACGGGCTCGTCACCGCCGTAGACGGTGATCGTCCTGAGCCGCTCGGCGGGGAGGGCGGCCAGGTGGTCGGCGAGCCGCTCGCCCTCGACCGGGTCGCCGCTCTTGACGTCGATCAGCAGTTCCCGGTCGGGGAAGGCCTGGATGACCTCTTCGATGGTGGGCATCAGGTTGACGCCCTTGCCGCGGAACGGGAAGGTGGCGCCGCCGTCGTGGGTGTAGTTGTAGCCGATGTCCAGCCGGCGCAGTTCGGCGAGGGTGTGGTCGCGCACCTTGCCGGTGCCGTCGGTCCGGCACTCCAACCTGTGGTCGTGGAAGACCACCAGCCGATCGTCCCTGGTGAGTTGCACGTCGAACTCGACGATGTCGGCGCCCGCGTCGAACGCGGCCCGCATCGAGGCGATGGTGTTCTCCAGGTGCGGGTGCTCGGGCGGGTGGATGCGCTCCGCCGTGCACGTGTCGTTGGTCATCCCCTCGAACCCGAAGGTCTGGGCGAGCCCGCGGTGCGCCAGCAACGACGGCCGGGCGCCGGCGGCGTCGGAGAACACGGTGGTGTTGTTGACGTAGCAGTAGGCGGTCAACACCAGTACGCCGACGAGCAGGCCGCGCAGGACGCGCCGCCGCCGGGACACGGGGCGACGATGGGTCGGGTCGGACGGGGACACGGTTCTCCTCACGGCTCGGCGACGGGCCCGGTCAGCATTCCGTCCCCCGACGGTCCCCGGAACCGGCGAAGGTCGCAGTCGGTCTACGTCTTTCGGGCCGGAGCCCGCACGGACGGCAGGGGCCCGACGGCCCGGGCGGTCGGCCGGCGGGCGGTGCCCCCGGCCGGTGGCTCAGTCGGGCACGTCCCGGAGCAGCAGGGCGGCCTGGGTGCGGCTGCTCACTCCCAGCTTCGCCAGCACGCTGCTGACGTGCGTCTTGACCGTGCGCTCGGCCAGGTGCAGGGCGCGGGCGATCTCCTGGTTGGCCAGCCCCTGACCGAGCAGGTCGAGGATCTCGCGTTCCCGGGCGGTGAGCGTGGCGAGCCGGGCGGCGGGCGATTCGAGGCGGCGTCCCGCCGTACCGTCCGTGGCGGCCGCCGCGTCGGGGCGCCGCTGCGGCCAGAGCGCCTGGGTGACCGACGAACTGAGCGCGGTGACGCCCGCGTGCACGCCCCGGATGGCGGCGGCCAACTCCTCGCCGGTGGCGTCCTTCAGCACGAAGCCGTCCGCCCCGGCGGCCAGGGCGCGTTGGATGTCGGTGGCCCGGCCGATGGTGGTCAGCATCAGCACCCGCGCGGCCGGCGCGGCGGGGCGTGAGCGGAGCTGGCGCAACACCTGGACGCCGTCCAGGCCCGGCAGATAGAGATCCAGCAGGATCACGTCGGCGGGCTCGGCGGACGACCGCGTCAGGTCCAGCAGGGCCGGACCGTCCGGCAGCATGGCCACCACCTCGATGTCCGGCTGGGCGCCGAGGATCAGGGCCAGCCCTTCCCGCACCAGGGCCTGATCGTCGACGATGGCAAGCCGGATCACCGGCAGATGGTACCGATCGGGCGGAAGGAGACGTGATGCCGACAGGTGCGCGGATGGTCGACCGGCTCCGGGGCGGGGCGGCCCGGTGGGCGCGACGCCACTGGCAGCTTCTGGTGGACCTCGCGCTACCCGCGCTGACCGCCGGCCTGTTCCTGGCCAGCGGGGTGGTACCCGGTAAGCCGCTTCCGGTGGTGCTGGCGGCGGGGCAGATCCTTCCGCTGGTGGTGCGGCGGGCGGCCCCGGGGCCGGTGCTGGCCGTGGTGGGGGTGGCCACCTCGGCGCACATGCTGGTCGGAGTGCCCCGCACGATCGGCTACCTGCCCGCGATGCTGGCGCTCTACACGGCCGCGGCCAACGGCCGGTCGGCGGCGGTGCGGTGGGGCCTGTGCGGGGCGGTGACGGTGGGCGTGGCGGTCGCGAGCCTCCCGCACCGGGGCCCGGTCGAGGGCGCGCTGCTGGTGATCGTGGCCTTCACCGTCGCCTGGCTGGCCGGCGTCGAGCGGGGCAGGCAGCTGCGGCAGCGTACGGCGTTGGTGGCGGAGCAGACCCGGCTGCGGCTGGAGCGGCGGATCGCGACCGAGGAGCGCAGGGCGGCGCAGGAGCGGGAGCACCTGGCCCGCCGGCTGCACGACACGCTCGCCCACACCCTGACGGTGATGCTTGTGCAGTCCGAGGCGCTGCGGGTCGGCGGCGGACTGGCCGCGCCGCAGCGGGAACGGGTGGAGCGGGTGCTCGGCGCGGGGCGGGCGGCCCTTGGCGAGATCCGACAGACCGTCGCCGCCCTCGACCGTAGAGCCGCGGTGGCGACCAGCGACGACCTCGCCGAGCGGCTGGACCAGTTGCGTGCGGCCGGCCTGGACGTGCCCGACGGGCTGCCGCGGACGCTGGCAGCGCTTGCCGAACCGGTGCTGGTGGTGGCCCATCGGCTGATCGGCGAGGCGGCCACCAACGCGCTGCGCCACGCCGGCCCCGGCACCCGGCTGGAGATCCGCGTGGACCGGGACGCCGAACACATCCGTCTGTCCGTGTTGAGCGTCCGCCCTCCGGACGACGGCCCGACCCGCCCGGAGCCACCCGGCGGCACGCCGGGTTACGGGTTACGCAGCCTGGCGGCGGACGTCGAGGCGTACGGCGGCACACTCGGCTACGGCCCGGCGGGCGCCGGCCAGTGGCAGGTGACCGCCGCGTTTCCGCACGTCGCCGGCGTGGACCGGGCTGCCTGACCGACGACGTTCCGTACCACCTCGCTCGGACGCCGCCGCGGCCGCTCGCCGAGGCGGGTGGCTGCGGGAATCAGGACGGCCGCGGGCGGCATGGCGCAAGGACCAGCGGGTACGGACCGCCCATGACCCACCCGAACCGAACCAGCCGGCGGGCGTGACCGCCCGGGCGGGACGATGACCGACGAGGCACCCCGCGGGGAGGCCGCGCGCCCGGCGCCGCAGCGGAAGGACGACGCCCTGCTCGACGGCCTCGCCCGCCGGCTGGACAAGCCCATGGGCGTGCTCGGGCTCCTGTTCCTGCTGCTGGTGCTCGGCCAGGCCGTCACCGACGACCAGCCGCTCGCCACGGTGCTCACCGTCGCCAGTTGGGTGCTGTGGGCCGTCTTCGTCGCCGAGTTCGCGTTACGTGCCTGGCTGGCGCGCCACTGCGCCCGCGAGTTCTGGAGGCGCAACTGGTGGCAGGTGATCTTCCTCGCCGTACCCTTCCTGCGGTTCGCCCGCGCCGCCACCGCGCTGCGGGCCGCCCGCGGCACGGGCGTGGTCGCCGCCGCCGTCCGCGGCACCCGGTCGGCGGGCCGGCTGCTGACCGACCGGCTGGCCTGGCTCGCGGTGGTCACCGTGACGATCATCCTCGCCGCCGGGCAGCTCCTGGTCGTCACCGGCTCCTACCGGACGCACGGGCAGGCCCTGCACGACGTCGCGCTGACCACCATCACCGGCGAGCCGCTCGCCGCCAACGACACGTTCGCGCAGATCCTCGAACTGGCCCTCGCCGCGTACTCGGTGGTGGTCTTCGGCACCCTCGCCGGAGCGCTCGGCGCGTTCTTCCTCAGCCGCCAACGCGACGAGGAGCAGGGCCGTGCCACGGCCACCGAGGCGGAGCGGTGAGCCTCGCCGTCGGCGCGCGTGCGCGGAGGAACGCGTCGGGCGGGACGGGTGTCATCGGCGGACAGACGGGTAGCAGGCGAGGGTGACGCCGACCAGCAGGATCCTCCTCGTCGCCGGCCCGACCGGCTCCGCCTCGAAGGTCACCGATCCCCGCTCGTGGCCAGCGGCGGACCGGGTCGCCGGCTGCCCCTTCCCCCGTCCGGCGAGCGGAACGATGACCGCCCACACCCTGGCGGCGTGGTGGTGAGCGCCCTGGCGGGCGATGAGCCCGTCGGGAAGTTGGAGGTGGTGCACACCTTCACCGGGCCGATGCCGACGGGCGTGAGCGTCTCGCGGACCGGACGTGTCTTCGTCAACTTCCCGAAGTGGGGTGACGAGGTGACCGCCACCGTGGTCGAGCTGCGGGACGGCATCGAGGTGCCGTTTCCCGATCAGGAGTGGAACAACCCGTCGGCCGACGACGACGCCCGGGCGTTCGTGTCCGTGCAGAGCGTCGCCGACCCGGCCGACCGGCTGTGGGTGCTCGACACCGGCAGCCCCATGTTCCAGCCGACCAGGTCGCCCTCGGTGATGCCGAGCCGGGCCGCGTCGTCCGCGTTGAACTCCACCCACACGTCGGGCGCGGCGCGGTCGAGCTGCGGGCCCGGCCGGTCTTGGTGCGGGTGTGGAACTGGTAGACGGTGCGACCGGTGGTCAGCAGCATCGGGTGCTCGTCGTCAGGCACCTCGGGGGAGGGCTGGTAGTCGACGGCGTGCAGGAATGCCCGCCCGCCCGGCTCCTTGGCCCGGTATTCCGACTCGGTGAACTCCGCGCCGGTGGCGAGGTCGTGGCCGTACGTCTCGCAGAAGTCGGGGTCGGTGTTGAAGCGCCCGTCGGCGTAGAGGCGCTCGGTGCCCTCGGGGTGCTCCTCGGCGCAGGGCCACTGGACGCCGGAGCCGCCCCGCAGCCGGGCGTAGCTGATGCCGGTGTAGTCGCACGGCCGCCCCCGCGAGCACTCCTGCCACGCCTCGAACACCTCCTCCGGCCCGGTCCACCGGATCAGACGTCCGCCTCGGTCAGGTCGCCGTCGAGGAACCGGTCGACCCGCACCGGCCACTGCTGCCCCGGCCCGTACGGGGTCCGCTCACCCCACGGGTCGGCGATCCGGTCGACCACGACGCGCTCCCTCCGACGACACTCCGGGGGCGGCCCCTCGCGGCGTCCGCCCGCCCCTCCCAGCATGTGGCCGTACCCCGGATGAGCACGCCGAACCGGACGGACTGCACCGGTTCGGGTTCCTCGTCCGCCGGCCGCCGAAGTCGGTCCGCCCGCCGCCGAAGTCGGTCCGCCCGCCGCCGGGGTCGGTCCGTTGGCGTCCGCGGCTGTCGTCCCTCGTCACCGGAGGCGGAGGTTCCGTCGGGCGCCGCCCGGTGAAACAATCCACTAATGGAGATGTATAGATTATTTCGGCGTCCGGTCGCGCGCTTGGCGCTGGTCCTCGTGCTCGCCGCCGGCGTGCTCGGGGCGCCCGCGGCGAGCGCCGGGCCGGCCAGGGCCGCCGAGCCGGACCCGACGATGAACGACGCGGTCTTCAGCCGGCCGACCGGGACCGCCGCCCAGCAGAACGCGATCTTCATCCAGCTCGCCCGGATCATCGACCGCGTGCCGGCGGGCGGAGAGATCCAGATGTCCTGGTTCGGGTTCAGCGTCACCGACGTCACCGACTCGGAGACCACCCCGGACCTGCCCAAGCGGCTGCTCGACGCGCACCGGCGGGGGGTGCGCGTCAAGATCATCCTGGATCACGAGCAGGTCGGTCAGCGGCCGTACCAGCGGCTGCTGCCGGTGCTCGGCGGCAACGACACCGCCGGGTCGTACATCGTGCACTGCGCCGACAAGTTCCCCGCCGCCGACCGTGGCTGCATCGGCACCCGTCGGATCGACTACACCAACTCGTCGGTGACGGCCTACAACCACAACAAGTTCCTGATCGCGTCCAGCATCGTGCGCAACGACGGCTCGACCGTGCCCAACGTGGTCTTCCAGGGCTCCGCGAACCTGGGCTGGTGGGACGCGAACGAGGCGTACAACAACGCCCTGACGTTCAGCGACGCCACCACCTACCAGGCGTACCGGCAGTACTTCGGGGACCTGCGGTCGTACCGCTACAGCTCGACCGGGAACAACGACTACTACTGGGGCACCCCGACCGGCACGACGTACCGGGCGTACTTCTTCCCCCGGCGGGAGCGCTCCGGGCAGCCGGTCGGTGACCCGGCCACCGACACCATCGTCAGCGTGCTCAACTCCGTCGCCTCCTGCTCGTACGACGACAACGGCACCCGCCGGCAGACCGACGTCCGGGTCAACATGTTCTCGTTCAACCGACCCGAGGTGGCCAAGCGGCTCACCGCGCTGCGCAACGCCGGCTGCTGGGTCGACGTCGTCTACAGCGAGGCGAACGCGAACGTGCTGAGCGAGCTGGGCGGCAACATCCAGCTCACCAGGTGCGACTACAACGTCGGGCCCGGCCGGGACATCCGCACGCACAACAAGTACATGCTGATCGACGGCGCGTACGACGACGACATCGTGCCCCGGGTCTTCACCGGCAGCCACAACTACAACGTCTCCGCGCTGCGCCAGGCCGACGAGGCGATGCTGCGCGTCATGGGCCGGGGCGTCCACGACGACTACCTCGCCGACTTCTGGCACGTCCGGGACGCCTGCCGGGCCAACGGGGGTGCCGTCCGCTGAGCCGTGCGGGTGGCGGGTGGGCGGCGTCAGAGCCAACCGCGCTCGCGGGCCTGCCACCCCAGCTGCATCCGCGACCGCGAGTTGGTCAGCTCCATGAGGTGCTGCACCCGCCGGACCACCGTGCGGCGGCTCACCCCCAGCCGCGCGCCGACCGCCTCGTCGGTCAGGCCGGCGACCAGCAGGGACAGCAGGCGCCGGTCGGTGGCCGAGACCGCCGTGGCGGCGGCGAGGTCCGCGGAGTCCGCCACGGACAGGGGAGTGGCCTGGCTCCAGACGGTCTCGAAGAGCGCGATCAACGCGTCGAGCAGGCCGCACGGGTGCACCAGCAGCGCCGCGTCGTGTGCCGACTGCGTCCACGCCAGCGGCAGCAGGGCCAGCTCCCGATCGGCGACGGCGAGCTTGGTCGGCAGGCCGTGCGCCAGTCGCGCGTGCTCGCCCTCCTCGACATGGACGACGACGCTCGCCACGAAGCCGGGATCGGTCAGGGCGTCGACGTCGTACACCGCCCGGTAGACGATCCCGGCGGCCTGCCGTTCGAGCTGCTGGCGGTTGACGTCCTTCGGCACCGCGTACGGCGGCGCGACCAGCACCCGCATCTGGTGCCGGGCCGTACGCTGCAGCCGGTCGAAGGCCTGCGCCACCGCCGCCCGACCGGACACGATCTCGATGAGGTCCTCGGTGCGCCGGTTGCTGGCCCGGCTGCGCGCCTCGTGCGCGAGGCGGCGGGCGGCGGCCCGTACGCCCTCCAGCTCCTCCTGGCGGCGGCGGACCTGCTGTTCCACCGCCAGCTCGGGGGGAACCGGGACGACCCGCTCCTCGGGGGCCGGGGTGTGGTGCACGAAGCCCTTGCGCTGCAGGGAGAGCACCGCGCGACGCACCCGGGTCGGGGTGAGCCCGGTGCGGGCGGCGAGTTGCGTCAGCGTCGCACCGCCCTGGCGGACCAGCGCGAGGTAGACCGCCTCCTCCGCCGCGCTCAGCCCCGCCGGTCCAAGCATGATCGCCTCCTCCTGGCGCATCTGAGCCTTGTCGCAGCTGCGCTGACTCTAGATCCTTTACGGTGCTGGTGACGAGGTGTGACGCTGCCTGCTGAACGGCCGGCACGTCATAGGGGGTCTCGTGTTCAGCTCGTTACGCAGGGTGCTCGCCGCGGCGGTGGCGGTCGCCGCCGTCGTCGCGGTCGCGCCGCCGCCCGCGACCGCCTTCACCGCTGACGCAGTTGCGTCAACCGCGGCACCCGGGTCGCTGTACCGGATCACGCTGATCAACGGTGACGTCGTCCGGCTCACCCGCTTCGCCGACGGCCGGCAGGAGGCGACGATCGACGACCGGGGCAGACCCGACCGGCGCGGCTTCCAACTGTCCCACCGCGACGGCGACGTCTACGTGGTGCCGGACGAGGCGCTGCCGTACGTCTCCGCCGGCGTGCTGGACGAGGCGCTGTTCAACGTCACCGACCTGGTCGCCGACGGCTTCCACGACGCGGCCAGCCCGACCCTTCCGCTGCTCGTGGCCGGGGCGCCCGCCACCGCCGGCGCCCGTGCGGCGGTCCCGGACACGCCGCCGGGTGTGACCCGGACCCGGGTGCTGCCCAGCATCGGCGCGGTCGCGGTCACCGAACGCAAGTCCGAGCTGCGCGCGCTGTGGCAGGCGCTGACCTCGGGGCCCCGTACCCTCGCCGCCGGCGAACGCCGGGTCTGGCTGGACCGGCGGCTGCGCGCCGACCTGGTCGACAGCGTGCCCCGCATCGGCGCGCCGGCCGCGTGGAAGGCCGGATACGACGGGCGGGGCGTCACCGTGGCCGTGCTCGACAGCGGCTACGACCCGACCCACCCCGACCTCGCGGGCCGGGTGGCCGCCGCCGCCGACTTCACCGACACCGACGGTGCGGCGGTCGACCGGTTCGGGCACGGCACGCACGTCGCCGCCACCATCGCCGGCAGCGGCAAGGCCGGACGAGCCGGCGGCAGGGGCGTGGCCCCGGGCGCCCGGCTGCTCGTCGGCAAGGTCCTCGACGACACCGGCTACGGCGACGTCTCCGCGGTCATCGCCGGCATGGAGTGGGCGGTACGCCAGGGCGCACGGGTGGTCAACGTCAGCCTCGGCGGGCCGTCGTACGGGGGCACGGACCCGGTCAGCGAGGCGGTCGACGCGCTGAGCGCCAGCTCGGACGCGCTCTTCGTGGTGAGCGCCGGCAACTCCGGCCCGGGACCGCAGACCGTCGGCACGCCGGGCATCGCCACCGCGGCGCTGACCGTGGGCGCGGTGTCCGACCAGGGCGAGCTGGCGGACTTCTCCAGCCGCGGGCCGCGCCTCGACGACGGCGCCGTCAAGCCCGAGGTCACCGCACCGGGCGTCGAGATCGTGGCGGCCCGCGCGGCGGGCACCTCGCTCGGGCAGGTGGTCGACCGGTCCTACACCGCGATGTCCGGCACCTCCATGGCCGCGCCGCACGTCGCGGGCGCGGCGGCGCTGCTCGCCCAGGCCCGTCCCGACTGGCGGCCCGAACAGCTCAAGGCCGCGCTGGTCACGAGCGCGACCCCGACCGGCGGCGCGCCGGTCGCGCAGCAGGGCGCCGGGCGGGTGGACGTGCCGGCCGCGCTGGGGCAGACCGTCCACGCCGACACCGCCAGTGTCGTACTCGGGCGGGTGCCCGCCGGGTCCGGGCCGCGCACGGCGGACGTGGTGTACACCAACACCAGCCGTAAGCCGGTCACCCTGGACCTGACCGTGGCCGCCACCGACGCCGGCGCGACCGGCCGCGCCGCGGCGCTGAGCGTCACGCCGGCCCGGCTGACCATCGCCGCCGGCGGACGGGCGACCGCGACCGTACGGCTGGACACCGCGGCGACCCGGCCGAACCAGTACGCCGGGTTGCTCACGGCGGCCGGCGCCGGACTGCGACTGCGGACCCCCGTCGGCCTCAGCGTGACCCCGCCGGTGCACACCCTCACCATCGAGGCGACCGACCGCGACGGCCGGCCGGCGACCGGATTCGCCAACCGGGCCGAGCTGTGGAACCTCGACACGGGCGAGCAGCACTACGGGTTCTTCGCCGACGGCCGGGCGACGCTGGAACTGCCCGCCGGCCGGTACTCGCTGATGGCGCTCCTGCACAGCCTGGACGGCGCCGGCGTCGAGAAGGACCTCACCCTGGCGGGCGACCCGGAGCTGGTCGTCGACGCCGACCGCACCCTGCGGCTCGACGCCCGCGCCGGCAACGAGATCCGCGTCGACGTGGCGGACCCGACCGTGGTCGGCCGCAGCGCCGTGTCGTGGCAGCGCACCGCCGGCAGCCGGTCGAACCTGTCCGGCTGGGCCTTCAACCCGTCGCACGTCCGGCGGGTCTACGCGGTACCGACCCGGCCGGTCTCCACCGGGACGTTCCAGTTCTTCAGCCGGTGGGACCTCAGCGCCCCCGAGCTGACCGCCGAGGTGACCGGCGCCGGCGGCTTCCGCCTGGACCGTCCGCTGCCGGTGGACTTCGCGCCGCTGTTCGACGGGACCCGCACGCTGCCGCTGGTCGACGGCGGCGACGGCGCTCCGGCCGGGCTGGGCGGCGCCCGCGGCGCGGCGCTGCTGCTGCGGTACGCCGGTGAGGAGGCCGTCGCCGAGCAGTTGCGCGCCGCCGCCGAGGCCGGCGCCGTGGTGGTGCTCCTCGCCCCCGCCGAGCCCGGCAGGATCTACCCGAGCGGCTACGGCTCGTCGGTGCCGGCCTACCAGATCGAGTACGCCGACGGCCTGCGGCTGCGCGAGCGGTTGGCCGCCGGGACGGTGGACCTCGCCCTGACCGGCGTGGCCCGCAGCCCGTACCACTACGACCTGCTGCTGGCCGAGCCGGGCGGTATTCCGGCCGACCTGCACTACACGGCGGGGGAGTTGGCGCTGGCCACGGTGGAGAGCGAGTTCCACCAGCACGGGACGCAGATGCGGGCGCTGGACTCGCGGGCGGGCTACCCGGACGGGGTGAGCGTCGCGTTCGAGTTCAACCGGCCGGTGACCGCCGCGCAGCGGCGCACCGACCACGTCAACACCGGCGGTGTGCTCTGGCGCGCCCGGGCCACCGCCGAGGGCGAGAACCTGGGCAGGACCCAGGGCACCATGTACGGCCCCCTGCGGGCGTACCGGCCCGGCGAGCGGGCCCGCCAGGTGTGGTTCCCGGCCCTGACCCGGCCCGCCGTCCCGAGGGGCACGCCCAACTACGCGTACGGCACCCCCGTCAACCGGTGGCACGACAGCATCCGGGTGGCCGTGCCGCAGTACGCCGACGGCGACGCCGGGTCGTACGGCTGGATCGACGGCGGCTCCGACCGGGCGCGGTTGACGCTGCGCCGCGGCGGGCAGGTCGTGGGCACCACCACCGGATCGTCCCGGCAGTTCACGGTCGGCCCGGGCAACGGGACGTACCGCCTGACGCTGGACGTCGCCCGGGACACGTTCCGGGACCGGGTCTGGTGGACCACCTCGACCGCGACGTCGACGACCTGGACGTTCCGGTCGAGCCGGCCCAGGGGCGACGAGCCGCAGGTGCTGGCGCTGCCGCAGGTCCGGTACGACCTGCGGACGGACCTGTCCAACTCGGTCCGCGCCGATCGGCCGTACCCGCTGACGCTCAGCCCCGGCTACCAGCCGGGCGCGGCCGGGCCCGGCCGGTTCGAGACCACCGTGTGGGTGTCCTACGACGACGGCGCCCACTGGCGGAGGGTGCCGACCCGGGGCCTTGGGACGGTGACGGCGACGATGCCGGCGGCGCCGGCCGACGCGCGGTTCGCCACCGTCCGGGTCACCGCCACCGACCGCGCCGGCAACCGGATCGACCAGACCGTCACCCGCGCCTGGAAGGTGACGCCCTGACCTGACAGGTCGGACGGGCCGGAACGCGCCGCCGCGACGGCCCGACGACACCGTGGAGAGCGGTCCGCAAGTGGCTCTCCACGGCCGGCGGTGCCGGGCGACCCCACCCTCGTCGCCCGGCACCGCCCACGCGGGATCCTCCTCGACCCTGTTCGGCGAGGCGGACCGATGAGTCCGGCGTCGGCGGGCAGTCTTCGTTACGGCAGACGTCTGCGACTTCCCGCACAGGAGGATCCATGAGTACCACCGAGCGGCGCGGCCCGGTGAAGGCCGCCATCACCGTGTCACTGGACGGCTACGTCACCGGTCCCGACGATCGGGCGGGCCAGGGCCTCGGCGTCGGCGGCGAGCGGCTGCACCACTGGGTGATGGGCGGCCCGTGGACCTACGACACGGACCACGAACCCGGCGCCGGCATGACCGACCCGGACCGCGCCTACTACGACACGCTGCTCGAGGGGACGGGCGCCGCCCTCTGCGGCCGGGGCATGTACGACAGCGCCGGCGCCTGGGGCGGCCGGAACCCGTTCGAGGGCACCCTGGTCGTGCTCACCCACCGCACCGAGGACCAGCCCGACCCGAGCACCGGTTTCCTGATGGTCGACGGGTTCGACGAGGCGCTGGCGGCGGCACGACGGGCGGCCGGCGACGGCGGCGTCGCCATCGGCGGGGGTGCTGACGTCATCCGGCAGGCGCTCCGGGCGGGGGTGGTCGACGAACTCGGCATCTCCACCGCTCCGGTCGTGCTCGGCGGCGGGAAGCGGCTCTTCGAGGGCTTCGACCGGGACATCGACCTCAAGATCCTTGCGGTCCACCAGTCGCCGTACGCCGTCCACACCCGGTACGCCGTCGTGCGCTGAACGCCCCGGTCCGGCAGGACGGACCGACGTGCCGGGCCCGCCGGCGTTCGACGGCCGGGCCCGGCACCGGCTCCGCCACCGACGCCGACCGGGGGGCGCGGACGCGCCCTACGACGTCGTGGCGTCCGCGCGGTCACCGCAGTTCGGAGCGGGCGACACGGTAGTGCGACGGCGAGACGCCGTAGGCGCCGAGGAACGCCTGGCGCAGGGCCTCGACGGTGCCGAAGCCGCAGCGCCCCGCCACCGCCTCCACCGTCAGGTCGGTGCGGGTGAGCAGATGCGCGGCCGCCTCCACCCTGGCCCGCCGCACGAAGCTGCCCGGTGCCACCCCGGTCTCCCGGCGGAACAGCCGGGCGAGGTGCCGCTCGCTGACCCCGGCGAGCCGGGCCAGCGCCGCCACCGAGAGATCCGCGTCGAGGTGCGACGAGATGTGCGAGACGGTGTCGTGCACCAGCGAGTGCCCCGCCGCGGGCGGCGCCGTGAACATGCTCATCTGCGCCTGGTCGCCGGGCCGCTGGAGGTAGGTCACCAGGTGGCGCGACACGTCTCTGGCCAGCGCCGGCCCCTCGTCGGCCTCGATGAACGCCAACGTGAGGTCCAGCGCCGCCGTCACGCCGGCCGAGGTGCACACGTCGTCCTCGGCGATGAAGATCGGATCGCTGTCGAACACCACCCGCGGAAACCGCGCCTGAAGGTACGCCGCGTGATGCCAGTGCGTCGCGGCCCGCCGCCCGTCGAGCAGGCCCGCCGCGGCGAGCACGCCCGCGCCGGTGCACACGGACGCGACACGGCGCGCCTCCCGGCCGAGCCGACGGACGTGCGCGACGAGGCGCTCGTCCCGCATCGCGTCCACGTAGCCGATCCCACCGGAGACGACGAGCGTGTCCAACGGCCCGCGAGCCCGCTCCAGCGCCATCTCGGCGTGCACCACCAGCCCGGTCGCGGTGCGGATCGGGGCGCCGCCGGGCGAGGCCAGCCGGAGCCCGTAGATCGCGCGGCCCCGCAGGTGGTTGGCCATCTGCAGCGACGCCATGACGCAGGCGATGTCGAGCAGTTCGGCCGCGGGATAGCCGACGACCAGGACGCGACGTGTGGACCCCACGGTGCCCACGCTACGAGCCGCGCCGCCGGCTGACGACACGTCCGTAGGACAGCCGACCCAAGTTTCCGGACCGATGCCCGCCCGCGCGTCGCCGCGACGACGACCCGCCACGGATGGTGGGTCCATGGCAGCCACCGAACCCGTCCGGAGACGAATCGCACACATCGCCGTCATCACGGTGGCGGCGCTCGCCGTGCCCACCGCCGTCGGGACGCTGGGCGTCCGGCGAGCGGCCGAGGAGGTCTATCCCCAGCGCGTCTCGGACGTCGCCCCGCCCGAGCGCCCGGCGCCCGTCCTGGATCCGGGCCGGCCCACGGTGGCCGTCGTGCTCGGCGCGGCGGGCGCCAACGTCGCCGACGCGCTCGCGCCGTACGAGGTGTTCGCGGCGACGGGCCGGTTCAACGTCGTGACCGTGGCGCCGACGTCCGACCCGGTGACGTTGACGGGCGGCCTCGACCTCGTTCCCGACCTGAGCTTCGCGGAGCTGGCGGCCCGGGCGTCCGAGCCGCCCGATGTCGTCGTCGTGCCGCAGCTGCACGGTCCGACCTCGGACGTGGTCGACTGGCTGCGCGCGCAGCGGCGGCAGGGCGCACCGCTGTTGCTGAGCGTGTGCGTCGGCGCCGAGGTGCTCGCCGACGCCGGGCTCCTCGACGGCCGGCCGGCGACCTCGCACTGGCTCAAGCTGATCGGGCTGCGCCGCAGCGATCCGGACGTGAACTGGACCGAGGGCGTCCGGTTCGTCGACGACGGCGACATCGTCACCACCGCGGGCGTGCTGTCCGGCATCGACGGCGCGCTGCGGGTCGTGGAGCGCCTCGTCGGTCCCGCCGAGGCCGAGCGGGTGTCCCGCGAGCTGGGCTGGTCCGGCTACCGACCAGGCGGTCCGGTCGCCATCGCCGACGAGGACCCGCAGCCGCGCGACCTGGTCGCGCTGCTGAGCGCCGCGTACCGGTGGAACCGGCCGACGACCGGCGTGCTGCTGACCGACGGCGTGGGCGAGATCGAGCTGGCCGCCGCCTTCCGTCCCTACACCGAACTGTCCTATCTGGCCCGCCTCCGGGCGTTCAGTCTCGACGGCCGGGCCGTCCGGTCCCGGCACGGCCTGACGTTCCTGCCCCGCGCCGCCTGGCGCCCGGCGGACCCGGGATTCGACCGGGTGCTGGTGCCCCACGGTGCTCCTCCCGTCGCCCTCGGCGACACGTCGATCCCCGTCAGGGCGCTGCACGACGCGGGCGAGTTCCCGTTCGACGGGGCGCTGCGCGACATCGCCGACACCTACGACGTCGCCACCGCCCGCTGGGTCGCCAGGTCCCTGCAGTACCCGGTGCCCGACCGAGGGCTGCCCGGACCCCGTTGGCCGTGGCTGCTCACCGTGTCGCCGCTGCTGCTGGCCGGCGTCGGCGCGGGCACGGTGATCCTGGCCGGCCGCGTCCTGGCGCTGCGGCGGCGGGACCGGCCTGGCGGGGGAGCCACCGTGCCGGCCGGACCGACGCCGGACAGCTCCGCCCCGCCGGGCCGCGCGTCGCGGCGCCGCCTACGCGCGTAGCGTCACGCCCCGGTCGCGCAGGTCGTCGAGGGTACGGCGGTGTCCCTCCGGTGTGTTCGCGGCGATCGCCGGCAGGAGTACGGACACCTCGTAGCCCAGCCGTAGCGCGTCGACGGCGGTGCTGGCGATGCCGCCCTCGGTCACCAGCCCGGCCAGCACGACGTCGTCGACCGCGTGGGCGCGCAGCGTGTCGTGCAGCGCGGTGCCGGCGAAGGCGCTGCGGTCGTACTTGTCGACGACCGGCTCGCCGTCCTCGACGGTCACCTCGTCGACGAAGCGGGTCGTCGCCGAGCCCGGGCCGCCGTCCGAGCCGTCGAGGGCCAGGTGCCGCACGTGGACGACCAGGTCGCCGGACCTGCGGAACGACCGCCGTGCCCGCTCGGCGGCCCGAGCCGCCGCCGTGCCGCCGTCGGGTGCGTACCGCTCGACGACCCACTCCTGCAGGTCGATGAGGATCAGTGCCGTTGTCATCGTCGTCCCCTTTGGCAGTAGGCTGTCGGATGACAGAGTACTGCGACTGGGGGAGTGTGAGGACATGCGGACACGCGAGGTGGGCACCACCGGACGCCACGTCGGCGAGATCGGCCTGGGCTGCATGGGCATGAGCTGGGCGTACGCCGAAAGCACGCGCGACGACGCGGCATCGCGGGACGTGGTGCGCGCCGCCGTCGACGCCGGTGTCACCTTCATCGACACCGCCGACGTCTACGGCGACGGCCACAACGAGACACTGGTCGGTGCGGCGTTGTCCGGCCTGCGCGACACCGTGTTCCTGGCCACCAAGGCCGGGCTCGTGGTCGACGACATGCGGGCCAGGAGCCTCCGCCGCGACGGGTCGCCCGAGCACCTGCGCGCCGCCGTCGACGCGTCCCTGAAGCGCCTCGGCACCGACCACATCGACCTGTGGTATCTGCACCGCGTCGACGACACCGTGCCGTTGGTCGAGTCCTGGGCCGCCATGGCGGAGATGGTCCGCGCGGGCAAGGTCCGCCACCTCGGCCTGTCGGAGGTCACCGTCGAGCAGGCCGCCGCCGCGGCCGCGGTGCACCCGGTGACCGCCGTGCAGTCCGAGCTGTCGCTGTGGACCCGCGACGCGCTCGGGCAGCCCGCCCCGGGCGCACCCGTGGCCGCCGTCGCCGGCGGCGGGGCGTCCGACGCCGGCGACGTGGTCGGCTGGTGCGCCGCCAACGGCGCCGCGTTCGTGCCGTTCGCGCCCCTCGGCCGGGGCTTCCTGACCGGCGCGATCGACGCCACCACCCGCTTCGAGGAGAACGACCTGCGGGCCGGCAACCCGCGCTTCACCAGCGAGGCCCGCGCGTCCAACGCCCGCATCGTCGACACCGTGCGCGCCGTCGCCGACCGCCACGGCGCGACCCCCGCGCAGGTCGCGATCGCCTGGGTCCTCGCGCAGGGACCGCACGTCGTCCCCATCCCGGGCACCCGCCGGCTCGGGCACCTCGCGGACAACGTCGGCGCCGCCGACGTCACGCTCACCGCCGCCGACCTCGCCGCGCTCGACGCCGCCCCGACCGCCGTCGGCACCCGCTACTGACATGGAACGGCTCGGCCTCGTCATCAAACGCGCCGAACAGGCGCTGATCGCCGAGAAGACGCGCGTGCTGCAGGAGTTCCACCTGACCGTCCCGCAGTACGCGGTGCTGCTCGTCCTCCTGCGGGCCGCGGAGGCGTCCGCCGCGCAGCTCGCCCGCGCCTGCCTGGTGACCCCGCAGACCATGGCGACCGTGCTCGCCAACCTCGAGGAGAAGGGGCTTGTCGAACGGGCGGCGTCGCCGCTGCACCAGCGGGTCAGGATCGTCCGGCTGACGGCCGAGGGCGCCGACCTGGCGCGCCGGGCGGACCCGGCCGTCCTCGCCGTCGAGCAGCGGCTGGCCGACGCGTTCGGCGTCGACGAACGGCGGGTGTTCACCGAGCACCTGGAGCGGGCCATCGCCGCCCTCGCCCCCCGGGACGACACACCGACGCGACAGCCCGGCCGCGACCGGCCGTAGCGCCGCGCACGGCGAGACCCGGGGGCCCGGCCCCACCGGACACGTCCTACGTTCTGCTCTGCGGTTCGCTGTTCGTCATGGGCCTGGGCATGGGCGGCGGCGGTCCGGCGCCACGAGCCGCCCCGTGTCTCGCCGGCGCGTACGCCGCTCCCGCACTCGCCCGGCGGCCGAGGACGTGACGGCCGCCGCTCGCCCCTGACGAAACTGCTGTCCGCCCGTCACCCCAGCTCACCGAACCGGCGGGAAATTCGGGTGCGCAGGGCCGGCCGGGTGGTATGCGATCGGGGGATGACGATCACGATGGGCAGGCCGGGGGTCGACGGGCTCGGCGACGTGGTGCGGGTGCTGGGGGAGTGGCAGCACGACACCGGGCCCGTACAGCTGCATCCGGGCGACGTGGGATGGTTCTGGCGGTTCGGCGCCGAGCGGACGGCGCAGGCCACGCGGACGTGGAGCCGGGCCGGGGAGGTGCTGGCGATCGGGCTGCTGGACGGCGCGGACCTGCTGCGGGTGGCGTTCGCGCCGGAGGCGTTGCGGGACGAGGAGCTGGCGCGGCAGGTGGTCGAGGACGCGTCGGCGCCCGAGCGCGGGGTGCTGCCCGAGGGGCGGACGTACGTCGAAGCGCCGACGGGAGCCCTGGTCCGGGAGCTGTTGCCCGGCCACGGCTGGGCGGTCGGCGAGCCGTGGACGCCACTGCGGCGTGACCTCGGCGCGCCCGTGCCGGAAGCCGGCGTTCGCGTCGAGGCGATCGGGCCGGAACAGGCGCCCGAGTGGGCCGCGGTCATGCGGGCGTCGTTCGACGGGTCGACGTTCACCGAGGAGCGCTGGCAGGCCATGGCGGCGGGTACGCCGTATGCCGACGCCCGGTGCCTGCTCGCCCGCAACGAGCAGGGCGAGGCGGTGGCGGTCGTGACGGTGTGGTCGGCGGGCGAGGGAAGGCCGGGGCTGATCGAGCCGATGGGGGTGCACCGGGCCCACCGCGGTAACGGCTACGGCCGTGCGGTCACGGCCGCCGGGGCGCGCACCCTGCGGGACTCGGGTGCGTCCAGCGTGCTCGTGTGCTGCCAGAGCGCCAACGTCGGTGCCGTCGCCACCTACCGGTCGGCCGGCCTCGAGCGGTTGCCCGAGAGACGCGACCTGTACCGCGACGCCTCCTGAAGCGGACGCGCTCCGGTCGTACGCCGAGGCCGTCAGTGGGGATACGCGCGGGGGATGCGCGCGCCGACGAGTTCGTCGCGGAACGCCTGGATCCGCGTGATGACCTGGCGCCTGCCGATGGTGTTCTCGATGCGGTCGAGATACAGGCACCGGGCCGCGAGCTTGTCGAGGTCGACGGTGAAGTAGATCGCCATCAGCGGGTTGACGAACAGGTCGCCGCCGCCGGTGCGCCGGGTGAACCGGACGTCCCCGAACGCGCCGCCGGTGGCGGCGGCGATCTGTCCCTGGACGATGCTCGGCCGGTCCGGGGTGGCGGCCCGGGCGTCGGCGACGGCATCGCGGTACAGCGCGGCCTCCCGACTGGAACCGGGGATGGACAGGGCGCCGAGGTAGCCGCCGTCGCGCTCCAGCGCGGCGAGGTTCTCCAGCACCTGGACGTGGTTGACGCCGTCGTAGGCGTCGATGCCGAAGCCGAGACTGGTCACCAGTTTGACCGGCACGTCCAGCGCGGCCACGGCGGCCAGGCTGGTGATGTCCTCCACCGGCGTGCCGAGATCGCTCTCGTCGCCGCGCAGCAGGACGTCGGTGCCGCCGTCGACCAGCACCACCGCGTCGATGTCGAGCTGTTCGACCAGGTGCCGGTACGCCGCCCGCAACGGCTGGACCCCGAGCGGCGGGAAGGCGTACACGGTCGACGGCAGACCCTGCGCCGCCAGCCACCGGGCGAGCGTCCCCTCGGGGAAGTACCAGTCCGGGCTGGCGGTGTCCGGCCGCACCGCCGCGACGTGCTCCGCCACCCACGCGTCCCGGTCGATCAGCTCGAGCTCGGAGAAGGACAGGCTGGCCAGGTGCACCCGTGCGCCACCCTGCCAGAGGGCGAACGCCAGCGGCAGGCCGGCGTACACGTCGAAGCCGCCGCCCGCCCCGGCGACGAGGATGTTCCGCGCGGGAGCCAGCGCGGCGAACAGCGGCGGGACGGCCAACGAGAACGCACCGGGGGCGGCCGGCGGCGCAACAGGATCGATCACCGCTCAATGATCAGCCACGACGGTGCCCGCGGGCGACACCTCGTAGCGGGTGACGATCGCGGCGGCGCGGTCGCGCAGGGCGCCGCGCAGCCACTGCGGGGCCAGGGCCTCCGCGTTCGTGCCGAGCTGCCACAGCGCCCATTCGGCGTGCCTGCGATCCTGGAAGGTCACCTCCAGCCGCAGCCAGCCGTCCGCGTCGGCCTCCTCGGCGAGCACGGCCAGCGCGGTGCCCACCAGGTCCTCCCGCCGCCGCGGGTCGAGCCGCACCAGCACGAGCACCTGGTCGCCGCCGGTGCGGAACCGCGTGCTGCGGTCCTGCCAGGCCCGGTCCAGATCGACCCGGTCCGGCCGCTGCGCGGCTTCGGCGAGTTCCTCGGCGGCCAGGACCCGGGACAGCCGGTAGGTGCGGTCCGCGCCGGACCTCGTGGCCAGCAGGTAACCCTGCTCGCGTACGGTGACCAGGCCGATCGGGTCCACCGTGCGCCACTGCGGCGCCCGGCCCACCGCCGCGTAGCGGATGCGCAGCCGGTGCCCGGCCAGCACGGCGCGCCGGATCTCGGCCACGATGCGCTCGGGGACCTCGTCGGCGACCAGCCGGCGCGACAGCAGGTCGGTCTCCGGGTCGATGAGCAGTCGCTCGATCGCGCCCGCCGCGATGTCCCGACTGCTCTCGGGCAGCGCGTCGACCACCTTGAGCATGGCCGAGGCGAGCGCCGAGCCGAGGCCGAACGCCTGCGCGCCGCGCCGCGAGCCGGCGACCAGCAGGGCGAGCGCCTCGTCGTGGTTCAGCCCGGTGAGCTCGGTCTGGAAGCCGGGCAGCAGCGCGAAGCCACCGTGCCGCCCGCGTTCGGCGTAGACCGGGACACCGGCCGCCGACAGCGCCTCGATGTCGCGCAGCACGGTGCGGGTGGAGACCTCCAGCTCGCGGGCCAGCGTGGCCGCCGACAGCCGCCCGCGCTGGCGCAGCAGCAGCACCAGCGACACCAACCGGTCGGCGCGCACCCGGAAACTATGCCAGAAATACACGACACAGGATGTCGTGATTGCCCTGCGAAGCTCACTGACACGTGGGGCCGGAAACCGGCGGCACCCGCACTTTCGACAGATGGAGCAGCAATGGCAGTGGAGCGTACGGCGGTCAACCCGTGGACCTGGTCGACCGAGCTGGGATACCACCAGGGTGAGGTCGTCTCCGGGCACACCCGGACCCTGTACTGCGCCGGACAGACCGCGATGAGCGGCGACGGCAAGCCCCAGCACGACGGTGACATGGCGGCGCAGCTGGCACTGAGCCTCGACAACCTGGAGGCCGTCCTCGGCGAGGCCGGCATGTCCCTGGCGAACCTCGTCCGGCTCAAC
Organism: Micromonospora citrea; assembly: GCF_900090315.1. NCBI lineage: Bacteria > Bacillati > Actinomycetota > Actinomycetes > Micromonosporales > Micromonosporaceae > Micromonospora > Micromonospora citrea. Next base: position 6,009,692 of record NZ_FMHZ01000002.1, read on the forward strand.
GTCTACACCACCGACGTCGACCGGCTCTTCGAGCACTACGGCGTGCTGGCGTCGAGGCTCGGTGCCGCCGGGGTGGCGCCGACCACCACGATGCTCGGGGTGACCCGGCTGGCGATTCCCACCCTGATGGTCGAGCTGGAGGGCACGGCCGTCGCGTGACGCGACCCCGCTAGGACCGCCGACCGACCGGCCCGGGTGGCCGGTCGGTCGGCCACCGGTGGTCACGGCTTCCGGGCCACCACCAGCGTGTCCCGCTCGCCGAGCGGGCGCACCGCCAGGAGCTCGAAGCCGGCCCCGCCGAGCAACTGGCGGCACTCCCGCTCGGTGTACTCCGAGCTGCCCTCCCCGAACAGCAGCATGTCCAGCGCCGCCACCGGGTCGCCGCTGACGTCCGGCTGCTCCTCGCGCGTGGCCGGGTGGCGGGGCAGGCGCTCCTCGCCCGCGTCCGCACCGAGCAGTCCCTCGTAGACCACCAGGAGCCCGCCGTCGGCGAGCGCGTCGTACGCGCGCCGGACGAGCACCGCACGCCGCCGCGGAGACCAGTCGTGCAGCACGTGACCGAAGATCAGGGCGTCGGCGGCGGGCAGCGGATCGGCGAAGAAGTCGCCGGGCTGGAACGTCATCCGGTCGCCGAGCCCGCGCGCGGCGACGTACTCGGCGAAGGGGCCGGCGTTGTGCGGCAGGTCGAAGACCACACCCGACAGGTGCGGATGGGCCGTCAGCACGTACGACAGCAGGTGACCGCGCCCGCCGCCGACGTCGGCGACCCGCCGCACGGCCGCCCAGTCGACGGCCTCGGCGAGCAGCGGACCGATCGCCGTGGTCAGGGCGTCCATCAGGTTGAGGAACCGGCGCAGCCGCTGCGGGTCACGCGGCATGACCGAGTAGTCCGCCTCGGGCCGCCGGCCGCCCGTCCGCAGCGCGTCGGCGAGCCCGCCCCAGGCGGCGTAGTGCATGCGGTTCGCACGGTCGAGCAGTTCCCGGACCGGCGACCCGTTGCCCCGCACGAGGTGCCGTGCCGCCCCGGGCCCGTTCGCGTACCGGCCCGCCGCCCGGGTCAGCAGCCCGAGCCGGACGAGCAGGTCCAGGAAGGTCCCCGCCGCCCGCGGATGCAGGCCGAGCCGGGCGACGAGCTCGTCCACGTCCGACGACCCGGTCTCGTGCAGCGCGTCGAACACGCCGAGTTCCACCGCGCTGAGCAGCGCCTTCGACTCGCAGAACGCCAGGCCGAGCCGGAGCAGACCCGCCGGGTCCGTCTCGTCGACGGCCGGGGCGGCCACCGTCTGTGCGGGCGGAGGGCCGGTCCGGGGGCCGGCGACAGCGTCACGGGTGGGTGCCATGGCAGGCAGCATCGGGCCGGGCCGAGCCCCTTAGCATCGGGAAGACCCCTATCCCTCGACCGGGCCACCGTCCGTGGCTCGGGCCGCCGCGGCGTGCGCCGCGCGTGCGTCCTGCTCGGTTGCGTCGTCCGGTGGACGGCCGAGCCAGGTGGCGGGGCCGCCGCCGGCGTGTCGGGTGCCCGACGTACGTCCTGGTCGGCGCGGGCCCTCCGGCGACGGCCGCGCCTCTTCGCCGGCAGGCCGCTGCCGCGTCCGGCGCCGCCGCTCCCGCACGAAGGCGGGATCCCGCCCGTGCCCGACGCGACGCGACCACTCGGCTTCGCGGTGTTTCCCCGATGCTAGGCGCGCCCGGCGACGGCACGCTTCCGGCATGCAGATCGATCAGGACGGACCGGCCGGCGGCGTCGACGTCGTGGTGTTCGGCCACGGGCCGGCCGTCGACCGGCTGGCGGAGGCGTGCCGGTCGACCGGCAGGCCGGTGCGGACCGTCACGCTCCCGGCGGAAGCGGTCGAACCGGTCGGCGGGATCGTCGACTTCCTGGCGCACCCGGACAGCCCGCACCGGGCGGTGCTCGTCGGCGCCGGCCCTCTCGGCGTCGCCGGCCTCACCGTCGCCGACCGGCATCCGGAACGGGTCGCCGCCGTCGTGGCGCTCGACCTGCCGGCCGCCCCGCCGGAGGCGGAGTGGGTGTCGTGCCCCACCCTCCTGCTCCCGCCGGCGCCGGCCGAGGTGGACCTGCCGGCCCTCGGGCCGTTCCTGGACCGGGTCGCCGCGGACCTCGACGACGCGTCGTCGTGCCAGGTCAGGCCGCCCGCGCTCACTCCCGCCCTGCTCAACGACCCGGAGACCCTGGGCCAGCTGCGCGCGGCGGGCCCGGTGCACCGCGTCTCGCTGGTCGCCACCACACCGACCTGGGTGCTCACCGGGCACGAGGTCACCACGACGACGCTGGCCGACCCGCGGCTGGCGGGTGAGCGGGAGATGACGGCCGGGTTCCGGTTGTCGCCGCCCGGCGAGAACACCGACCACCGGGGCGAACAGGATCTGGTGACCGTCGACGCCGAACTGCACGCCCGCCTGCGACGGCTGGTCGCCGCGCACCTCACACCGCGCCGGGTGGACGCGCTGCGGCCCCGGATCCAGCGCGAGACCGACCGGCTCCTGGACGCGATCGACCCCGGCTCGGTGACGAACCTGGTGGAGTCGTTCGCCCGCCCGCTGCCGATCGTCGTGCTCTGCGAACTGCTCGGCGTCCCCGAGGCGGACCGCGGGTACGTCGAGGACTGGCTGGTCCGCCGCATGCGGGAGTGGCCCCCCGACCCGCACGCCGACGTCGACGACTACCTCGTCGAGCTGATCGCCGCCCGCCGCGCCCGCCCCGGCGACGACCTGATCAGCGCGGTCGTACGGGCGGAGGGCGCGGCGCTGGACGAGGCGGACCTGGTCTCCGCCGCCCGGTGGCTCATGGTCGGCGGCCACCGCGCCCCGATGGCGCTGCTGGCCAACGGCGTGGCGGCGCTGCTGGGCGAGCCGACCCAGTGGCGCCGCCTGGTGGACGCCCCCGACCTGGTCGAGACCGCCGTCGAGGAGCTGATGCGGTACGTGACGCCGTTCCCGGTGGGACTGGCCCGGATCGCCTCGGCGCCGATCGACGTGGCCGGCCGGACTATCGCCGCCGACAGCCTGGTCGCGGCGTCGCTGATCGCCGCCAACCACGACCCGGCCCGGTTCACCGACCCGGACGCCCTCGACGTCGCCCGCAGCGCCAACCCGCACCTGTCCTTCGGGCACGGCCACCACTACTGCGTCGGGGCGGCGCTGGCCAGGGCCGAGGCGCAGATCGCCTTCGGCACGCTCGCCCGCCGCTTTCCCGGCATGCGGCTCGCGGTCGACACCCGCGAGCTGCACTACCGGCAGAACCGCATGCGTTACCTGCTCGAACTCCCGATCGTCCTCCGGCCGTCCGGGCCACCCGCGGCGACCGCCGCGTGACGCCCGGCCCGCCACCCCCTCTCCCGCAGGAGTCGCACCGATGGACGCCGCGTTTCCCCAACTGTTCGCCTACTGTCAGGCCGATCCGCTGTTCTTCGACTCGCCCCTGCGGATGGACGACCGGAGCAGCCGGTTCGCGGTGAGCCGCCGCCCGCTGCCCGACGGGTGGCGCGCCCGGGACAGCGACCTGTGGGTCGTGCTGGAGCCGCCGGGAACGCGCCTGCCGGAGCAGGGCTGGAAGATCCACGTCTCGTCGGCCCTGGACACCACGGAACAGGTCTGCGACCTGGTGGTGAGCTTCTGCCTGGACCGCGGCATCCCCCTGAAGTACCTGCGCAGCCGCGCCGCGTTCGAGCTGCTCAACAGCAAGTACGCCGACCGGGGCGGCAGCGGCAAGCTCATCACCGTGTACCCGCCGGACGAGGACCGGTTCGGCGAGGTGCTGCCGGAGCTGGCGGCGCTGCTGCGCGACTTCACCGGCCCGTACGTGCTCAGCGACCTGCGGTACGGGGACTCGCCGGTGTACGTCCGGTACGGCGCCTTCCGCCGGATGACGTACACCTCCCCGGACGGGGAACTCGTGCACGCCGTCCGCGCCCCCGACGGGCGCCTGGTGCCCGACGACCGCAGCCCGTTCTTCACCGTGCCGGAGTGGGTGACCGTGCCGGAGGTGCTGCACCCGTCGCTGGCGCGGATGGAGGCGGGCGGCGAGGGCGAGTTCCCCTTCGAGATCGAGCGGCCGTTGCACTTCTCCAACGGCGGCGGGGTGTACCTCGCCCGCACCCGCGACGGCGGCGGGTACGTCGTGCTGCGCGAGGCCCGCCCTCACGCCGGGCTCGACGGGACCGGCACGGACGCCGTCACCCGACTCGGCCGGGAACGCGAGATCCTGCGGCGCCTGCAGGGCCTCGACTGCGTCCCCCGGCTCCTCGACCACCTCGTGGTGTGGGAGCACCACTACCTGGTGCAGGAGTACATCGAGGGCAAGACCCTGATGGAGGAGGTCTTCGCACGGTATCCGCTCGTCGGCCCCGACCCGACCGCCGAGGCGCTCGCCGCGTACACCTCCTGGGCGACGGACGTCCTGGCCAGGGTCGACCACGCGCTGATGTCCGTGCACGCGCGCGGCGTACGCTTCGGCGACCTGCACCCGGGCAACGTCATCGTGCGCCCGGACGGCTCGGTCGTCCTCGTCGACTTCGAGATCGCGTCGGACCTGGCCCGCACGACACCCGTCGGCCTCGCCACCCCCGGCTTCACCGCGCCCCCGGGACTCTCCGGCCGGGAGGCCGACGACTACGTCCTGAACTGCCTACGGCAGTGGGTGTTCCTGCCGATCAGCCCGCTGACGGAGCGCTCCCCGGTCAAGCTCGCGACGCTGACCGAGGCCGTCGCCGCGCACTTCCCGGTCCCCGCCGGGTTCGCGCCGAGGATGCTGCGCCGGTTCACCGCCGGCCGCAGCCCGCTCGGCGAGGACGCCCCGGCCCGGATGTTCACCGCCGCGCGGCTCGACTGGCCGGCGATCCGCGACTCCATCGTGGCCGGTATCGCCGCCAGCGCGACACCCGACCGGCCGGACCGGCTCTTCCCCGGCGACCCGGAGCTGTTCGTCTCCGGCGGGTACACCGTCGGGCAGGGAGCGGCCGGTGTGCTGTGGGCGATGCGCCAGGCGGGGTGCGAGGTTCCGCCGGAGTACGTGGACTGGCTGACCGCCGCCGCGCGGCGCTGCGCCGACCCGCGCCCGGGGCTGTTGGACGGCCTGCACGGGGTGGCCGCGGTGCTGGAGTCGCTCGGCCGCCGCGACGAAGCCCTGGAACTGCTCGACCGCGCCCGCAAGCTGCACGGGGAGCTGGTCACCCCCGGCATCCAGGGCGGCCTCGCGGGAGCCGGCCTCAGCCTGCTGCACTTCGCCGGGATCACCGGCGACGAGGGCCTGCGGACGGAGGCGGTGGACCTCGGCCGGCGACTGGCGGAGCAACTCGACGCCGGCGACGCCGGGATGTTCCACCCCGACAGCCGCGTGGGCCTCCAGCACGGGCTCACCGGCGTCGCCCTGTACCTGCTGGAGCTGTACGAGGCGACGGGGGAGACCCGCCACCTCGACCTGGCCGGGCGGGCGCTGCGCCGCGAGGTCGACCGCGGCCACGTGCTGGCCGACGGCACGTTCCAGCTCCTGGAGGGCAACCGTTACCACGCGTATCTCAGCAGCGGCAGCATCGGGCTGGCGCTGGTTCTCGCCCGATATCTCGGGCGGCGGCCGGAACCCGGCTTCGACGACGTCGTCGACGGCGCCCGACGGGCCTGCCGGGCACCGTTCGTCCGCCATCCCTTCCTGTTCCTGGGCCGGGCGGGCACGATCGCGGCCCTGCGCCTGCTGGGCCGGCCCGAGGACCAGCCCGTCGTCGACGAGCACGTCCGCCGGCTCGGCTGGCACGCCCTGTCGTACCGGGGACACCTGGCCTTCCCCGGCAACCAGCTCCTACGGCTGTCCATGGACCTCACCACCGGCTCGGCGGGCATCCTCGCCGCCCTCGGGGTCGCCTTCGGCGACAGCACGTCGGTCGTCCCCCTGCTCGACCTGCGGGCACCCGCGCCCACACCGACAGGAGACGGCGGGGGCCAGGCGCACCGCCGCGCCCCGGCCGCGTCGCTCTCCTGAGCCCTGACCACCGGCGCGGACGGCCCGTCCCGCCGGGCGTCGCGTTCACCGGAACGCGTCGACCACCCCGCCCCGGCTTCCCGGGCGGCGAACCAGAAGGGAGGTGACCAGACATGGCCTACGTGCTCAAGCTCCAGGCGCTCAGCGCGCCGCAGGCGACCCGCCACCCGTGCTACAGCCACGTGACGTCGTACGCCGGCACGTGCGCCGCCGAGAACTGACACCTCGGCGCCTGACCCCGCCGCCACGTCGGGGCAGGGTGCGTGCGGTGTCGGGGGCCGGGCTCCGGTCTCCGACACCGCCGCACAGCAGTTCTTTCCCGTCCCCCACCCCGGTGAGGAATGCCGTGTCCACGTACCGAGCCCGACGCGACGAGGCGCCCGCCCGATCCGGCCCCGCCCCGGCAGCCGGCCCGAGCGGCGACGACGCGCCCCGCGCCGCCCCCGCCTGGCGGGTCATGCTGCGCTACCTGCGCCCGTCCTGGCGCTGGCTCCTGCTCGGCGGGGCGTTGAGCCTGGTCACCGGGGCGGTGGGGCTCGCCCTGCCGCTGGCCGTACGGCACCTCGTCGCCCGGCTCGCCGCCGGGGAGCCGACCACACCCGTCCTCCTCGTCATGGTCGCGCTCGTGCTGGTCACGCTGGTCAGCGGGCCCCTCGGCGTGTACGTGCTGCGCCGGACCGGCGAGTCGATCGTGCTCGCCGCCCGGCGGCGCCTGGTCTCGCACCTGCTGCGGCTGCGGATCTGCGCGGTGGACCACGCCGAGCCCGGCGACCTCATGTCGCGGGTCACCTCCGACACCACCCTGCTGCGCCAGGTCGCGACCGAGTCGTTGGTCGGGGCGGTCACCGGCGCCGTCATGGTGCTCGCCACGTGCACGGTGATGGGCCTGCTCGACCCGGTGCTGCTGGCGGTGACCCTCGCGGTGCTGGTCCTCGCCTTCGCCGTCGTCCGCCTCGCGATGCCCCGGGTCAACCGGGCCAGCCGGGAGGCCCAGAAGTCGGTGGGAGCCATGGGCGCCGCGCTGGAGCGGGCGCTCGGCGCCCTGCGTACCGTCAAGGCGTCCGGCGCCGAGCACCGCGAGGAGGTCCTCGTCCACCGCGCCGCCGGGGACGCCTGGCGGGCCAGCGTGCGCGCGGCCCGGTGGCTGGCGATCGGTGGTGGCGCCGCCGAGACGGCGATGCAGGTGGCCTTCTTCACCGTCCTCGCCGTCGGCGGGGCGCGGGTGGCCTCGGGGGCGATCGACGTCGCGACCCTGATCGCGTTCCTGATGTACGTCTACTACCTGGTCCTGCCCGTCCAGTCGCTCATCGGCGCGCTGAGCCAGTACCAGGTCGGCGCCGCCGCGGTCGCCCGCATCCAGGAGGCGGAACGGCTCCCCGCCGAGCCGCCCGTCGCGCCTCCCCCGCCGCGGGCCACGGTCGCGGCGCCGGCCGCCCTGGAGTTCCGCGACGTCCACTTCCGTTACGCGCCGCACCTGCCCGACGTGCACCGTGGGGTGACGTTCACCGTCCCGCCGCGCGGCATGACCGCCTTCGTCGGCCCGTCCGGGGCCGGCAAGACCACCCTCTTCTCGCTGATCGAGCGGTTCTACGAGCCGGCCGCCGGCAGCATCCTCCTCGACGGACGTGACGTGGCCGACTGGGGCCTGCCGGAGCTGCGGGCGGCGATCGGCTACGTCGAGCAGGACGCGCCGGTGCTCTCCGGATCCCTCCGCGACAACCTGCTCCTCGGCGCGCCCCACGCCGCCGAGGAGGACCTGCGGCGGGTGCTGGAGACCGCCCGCCTCGACGGGCTGGTGGCCCAGCTCCCCGACGGGCTGGACACGCTGGTCGGGCACCGCGGCACGAAGCTGTCCGGCGGCGAACGCCAGCGCGTGGCCATCGCCCGCGCGCTGCTGCGCCGCCCCCGGCTGCTGCTGCTCGACGAGGCCACCTCGCAACTCGACGCGGTCAACGAGGCGGCGCTGCGGGAGACGGTCGCGGAGGCGGCCCTCACCACCACCGTCCTGGTGGTCGCGCACCGGCTGTCCACGGTGACCCTCGCCGACCAGATCGTCGTCATCGACGCCGGAGTGGTGCAGGCCGTCGGCACCCACACCGAGCTGGTGGCGGCGGACCCCCTCTACGCGGAGCTGGCCGCCACCCAGTTCCTCGCCGCGACCGGCTGACGCCGGACTCCCCGTCCCCACCGCAGGAAGGCTTGTGTCGATGACCGCGATCGAAGCGAACCCGGTCGACGCCGGGGCCGGCAGTCCCGACCTGGCGGCGACCGTGGGCGCCGAACGGTGCCCGACGGGGCTGCCCGTCATCACCGCGCGGATGCTGGCCGCCGCCGACACGGTCCGTCGCATCCGCGAGGCCGGGCCGGTCCACCACGTCAACATGGGCGGCCGGGAGACCGGGCTGCTGCTCGCCGGGTACGACGCCGCGGCGAAGGCGCTGGCGGACCCGCGGCTGATGGGCGAGCCTCCGCAGGCGCTGGCGGCGCGCGCCGATCGGCGGACCGACGAGGACCTCCTCGACGAGGAGGACCTGTTCTTCCTCCCCGAGGAACAGCACCGAAGGCTGCGTCGGATGATCACCCGTCAGCTCACCCACCGACGGGTCACGGCGCTGGCCGCCCGGATCCAGGGCGAGATCGACGCGCTGCTGGACGCCGTGCCGACCGGTACGCCGGTCGACGCCATCGACGCCCTGGCCCGCCCGCTGCCGGTGGCCGTCCTATGCGAGCTGCTCGGCATCCCGTCCGACGGTCGCCGCTACATCCGCGACTACGTCTACGGGTGGATAGCCGAACTGGGCGCGGCGACGCCGGTCACCAGGAGCGCCGGGCTCGCGCTGGCCGACTACCTCAGGGCGCTGATCGTCGAGCGGCGCCGCGACCCCGGCGACGACCTCATCAGCGCGATGGCCCGGTCGGAGGGGCCGTCGACGTCGGAGGCGGACGTGCTCTCCGCCGTCCGCCTGCTGCTCGTGGCCGGAAACCGTCCCGTGACGACCCTGCTGGCCAGCGGCATCGCCACCCTGCTGCGACCGCGCGACCGGTGGCAGCGGCTGGTCGAGCAGCCGGACCAGCTGGACGCCACGGTCGAGGAGCTGCTGCGGTTCGTCACGCCGGCCGCCCTGTCGTCCCGGTACGCGAGGACGGACACCGAGGTCGCCGGCGTGCCGGTGGCCGCGGGGACCGGCGTGCACTGCGCGATGCGGGCGGTCAACCGCGACCCCGCCCGCTTCGCCGACCCGGACGTGTTCGACCCGCGAAGGCCGGACAACCCGCACCTCGCCTTCGGCCTCGGCCGCAAGCACTGTCTCGGAGCGGCCCTGGCCCGGGCCGAGGCCCGGCTGGCCGTCGGGACCCTCGTCCGACGGTTTCCCGACCTGACGCTCGTCGAGGACGTCCACCCCAGCGTGTCGCCGACGGGCCACCGGCAACTGCTGGTCCTGCTCGACCCGCGCTCCGCGCCCTGACCTCCCGCCGCCGCGCCCGGGCCGCCCGCCCCGGCCGCCCGCCCCCGTCCGGCCGCCCCGGAGGGCCGCGACACGCCCGCCCGATCCGCCCACCGCACGCCAGGAGCGCCGCATGGAGATACCCGACCGTCCTCTCGAAATCATCTGGGACATCACCTACGCGTGCCCGCTGCGGTGCTTCCACTGCTACTCCGAGTCGGGGCGACGGCCGAGCCGGCAGCTGAGCCGGCAGGACATGTTGCGCGTCGCGGAGCGCATCGTCGCGATGCGCCCGTACGGCATCTCCCTGGCCGGCGGGGAGCCGCTCCTGGCGGACGGGGTGTTCGAGGTCGCCGCTCGGATGGCCGACGCCGGCATCAAGGTCGCCCTCTTCACCGGCGGCTGGTCGGTACGCCCGGAGATGATCGACGACATCGTGCGCCACTTCTTCCGGGTGAGCGTCAGCCTCGACGGCGCGACGGCCGAGGTCCACGACCGGATCCGGGGCCGGCGGGGCTCGTTCGACCGGGCGATGGCCACCCTCCAGTTCCTCGACCAGAGAGTCGGCAGGCTCCGCCGCGACGGCGGGGACGCCCCGAGCTTCGGGATCGACTGCGTCCTGGTGCGCAGCAACTTCCACCAGGCGGAGGACTTCTGCACCCGGATCGCGCCACGCTTCCCCGCGCTGGGCTTCGTCTCCCTCGGCGCGGTGGTGCCCGAGGGGCTGGCCAGCCGGCCAGGGGTCGCCGAGCACGAACTGCTGACCGACGAGCAGGTCGGGCTGCTCGGCAGCGCCGCGTTCGCCGCGCGGCTGCGCTCCGTGGCGCCGCCGTCGGTCCAGGTGACCGCCACGGACAACCTGGCGTTGCAGATGCACCCGGACCGCATCCGCCGGGGTCAGTTCTTCCCGGCCCTGCAGGTCGAGCCCGACGGCGCGGCGCGCGCCATGCCGGCGTACGAGGGCACCGTCGGCAACCTGCTGACGGACCCGCCGGCGGAGCTGTGGCGGCGGGCGGTCGAGCGGTGGCACGACCCGTTCGTGGTGGAGACGCTGACGCCGGTGCGCACCATGCGCGAATGGGCCGACGCCACCCGGCGGATCGACCGTCACTTCGCCTCCCGGGCGGACCGGGCGCGCATCGAGCGCCGCCCCGACTTCCTGCCCGTCCGGCCCTGACCGGCCGACGGTGGACCGACCGAACCGGCCGCGGGAAGCTCGGGACGCGTTGATCTTGATCGACGGTTGTCGTCGGATAAACGTCGCTTTCCATGCCCCGCGCCGGCCTTAGCATTCCCGCATGGGCAACGGATCCCCTCGTTTCGGACCGGAACTGTCAGAGATACGGGAGCCAGCGAAGTCCGCCACGATGGACAGACTTGTCGGGCGATCGTCCGAAACGCGTCTCCTGCGGGAGGCGTGCAATCGGAACAACGTGCCCATGTGCGCCACATTCGTGCTGTACGGCGACCCCGGCATCGGTAAGACCGAATTGCTGAGGGAATTCGGCGAATTCGCGGCCGACGTGGGCATCCGCGTTTTCCGGGGGCGCGGCACCGGCGACGGCCGACCGTTCGGGACGGCACGCGACCTGGTCGAGGACTGCTTCCGTACCGTCGGCTCGGCGGCGTCCGCCGGCCTGCGGCCGGCGGACGTCCGGGTCCTGCGCCGACTGTCCCGAACAGCCGCCCTCCTGCTGCCCGGGCCGGATCCGACGGCCGAGGAGCCGGCCGTCGAGCCCCGGCGGGTGCACGAGGCGGTCTGTTCCCTGCTGGAGGCCGTCAGCGCCGAACCGGCGGCGGTGGTCCTCCTCGACGACCTGCACCGAGCCGACGAGAACTCCGTCGAACTGTTCGAACAACTGCTGCGCCGCCCGCGCAGGGGACGGCTCGTCGTCGGCGCGGCGGTGCGGCCCAGACAGGCGCCCGCGCGGCTGTTGCGCGCGGTCGCCGACGCCGAGCGGCGCGACGACGCCACGATCGTCGACCTGGCCCCGCTGCGTCCGGGCGACGCCGGGCAACTGGTGGACTCGTGGGGGGTGCCGCCGCGCTGCCGGGAGGCGGTGCTCGCCGCCGGCGACGGCAACCCGCTCTATCTCACCGCGCTGGCCCTGGCCCACCGCGACGCCTCGTCGTCCGCCCTTCCGCCACCGGTGCCGACCTGTCGTGACGCGCTGCTCCACCTGGAGTTGCCGCGCCCGGCGCACGCCGCGCTGTCGGCGGACTTCGACGGCCTGTCCGCGCGGCAGAGCATGGTGGCGTCCGCCGCGGCGCTGGCCGGGGAGAGCTTCGACCCGGGCCTGGTCGCCGCCGTCTGTCGGCTGACGCCCGGCGAGGTGTACGCCGTCCTCGACGCGCTGGTCGACCGCGATCTCATCCGACCGGTGCCGGGCGGCTTCCGGTACCGCCACCCACTCCTGCGGATCGTGGCGTACGGCGCGGCGAGCCCGGTCTGGCGGCTCGACGCGCACCGTGCGGTCGAGGCCGCGCTGCGCGACCGCGGCGCGGCACCCTCGGTACGGGCGGGCCACGTCGAGCGCTATGCCGTCGCGGGCGAGCGGGCGGCGGTCGACACCCTCGTCGCGGCGGCGGTCGCGGCCGCCGAGACCGCGCCGGCCACCAGCGCCCACTGGCTGACGGTGGCGCTGCGCCTGCTGCCCGGCGACGAGGACAGCTCCGCCATCGAACAGCGGCTGCGGATCCTGCGGGCCCGGTCCCTCGCGGTCGCCGGCCGGCTACAGCTCAGCCGCGAGCAGCTGCACGACGTGCGCCGGTGTCTGTCGGCCGGGAGCGTCGAGCAGCGGATCGAGGTCGCCGCGCTCTCCGCCCTGGTTGACCGGCTGCTCGGCCGGCACGTCGAGGCCCGGGCACGACTGCTGCGGGAGATCGAGGCCCTGCCCGACCGGCGTACCGGTCCCGCGGTGCGGCTCCGCCTGGAGCTCGCCGCGACCTGGCTCTGCGATCGGGTGCCGGCGGAGGCGCCGGCCTGGGCCGACGAGACCCGGGAACTCGCCGCCGCGTCGGGCGACCCCGCCCTGCTGGCGGCGGCACTGGCCGTCAACGTCGCCACCCGGGTGGCCGCCGGGACGTTCACCGACCAGACGTCCGCCCTCGCCGACGACGCCGCGGCGCACGTCGACGCGCTCCCCGACGGCGACCTGCGGTCGAATCTGGAGATCGTCTGGTTCATGAGCTGGGCGGAGATCGGCCTCGAACGGTTCGGGGCCGCCCAGCGGCACCTGGCCCGGGGCCTGCAACTGGCCCGGGTCGGCGGTCAGCACCACCTGACCACCCACCTGCTGCACGGGCAGGCCACGGTGCACGCGCTGCTGGGGCGCCTCGACGCGGCAGCCGCATGCGCGCGGGAGGCGTTGTCGGCGGCGGCGGGCACCGACAGCGAGGTCCTGCGGACGCTCGCCCTGACCCAGACCGCGTGGACCGCCATCTGGCAGGGGCGGCTGCCGGAGGCGGTCGCCGACGCCACGGAGGCCGTCCGGTGCGCCCGACCGGAGACGGGCTGGTACGGCAGGTCCGCGCAGGCCACCCTCGCCTGTGCCCGGCTGCACGCGGGCGAGCCGGCGGACTGTGCGGACCTGCTCGGGGCGGGGCCGGCCCACGACACGGGCGGGCTGGTCGTCGCCCGCAGCTTCTGGTACTACCTGCTGGCGGTCGCGAACGCCGAGCGCGGCGAGACCGCCACCGCCCGCGGCTGGGCGGAGCGCGCGGAGCACGCGGCACCGCCGTCGCTGGCGCTGCCGAGGGCGTTCGCCCACCTCGCCCACGCCAGCGCCCTCGCCGGGGACCCGGCCGCCGCGGCGGTCGCCGCGCAGCGGGCGGCGGCCCTCTTCGAGCCCGCGGGAACCAGGCTGTACGCCGGGCGGGCGCACCTGTCCGCCGCCGTCGCCTTCGGCTCGGCGGGCCGGCTCGGACCGGCCCGTGCGGCCTTCGCCAGGGCGCGGGCCCACTTCGAACAGTGCGGCGCCGAGCGGTACCTGGCCGAGGCCGTGCGCGAGGAGCGACGCATGAACTCGCGCCGCCCTCGGCAACGCGCCCGCGTCGCGGCCGAGGACGGCGTCGGGCGCCCGGAGCGGCCCGCGTTGACCGACCGCGAACTCGAGGTCGCGCGGATGGTGACCACCGGGCTGACCAACGACCAGATAGCCCGCCGCCTGTTCCTCAGCCCCCGGACCATCGAGGCGCACCTGCACCGCATCTTCGCCAAGCTGGGCGTCAACAGCCGTACGGCGGTGGCGGCGATCCTGGCCGCCGGAATTCCGCCCGCCCCGCTCCAGGGCATCGGCATCGGGCAGGGCAAGCGCAACGCCATGGGGCAACTGGCCTAGTCGGTCGTCATCCCGTGCGGCGTGATCCAGGACCGGCGGTCGTGCCGGGACGCCTTCACCGCACCCGCACGGGGCCGGAGCGCCGGACGGGTGGCCCGGGCTCGCCGGACGCGTCCGTTCGGACCGCAGGCTCCCAGCCGGGCGGTGAGCGCCACGCAGGGCATCAGCACCGCGCAACACCAGAAGGGCCGGGTGACGCCCTCCGCCAGCGCCGCCCTCACTCGCCGGTTCGGGGCGGAAACGTGGTGACGCCGCGACCGCGCACCTCCCAGGTGCCGCCGTCCACGCCGGCGCCGCGCAGACCGTCCAGCGCGCCGGGACCGGCGAGCGCCGGCAGGCGCGAGTCGCACAGGGATCCGAACGCGTACGTCCGGGCCGGCTCCCACGCGGTGCTCACCAGCATCCGTCGGGCGAGTTGAACGAAGCCGGTCATGGCCGCGGCGACGACCCAGGCGTCAGGGGTCTCCGCGGTCATCCGGTCGGCGGCCCGCAGCCACGAGGCCGCCGTCTCGGGCCAGTCGACGACCGCCAGGACGACGCCGCCGCGCGCCTCCCACAACGCGGTGAACGCCGCCACGGACGCTGTGGCGGCGGCGTCCCTGCTGTGACCGACCGTCACGGTCGTGACGCCGGCCCCGGGCGCCGTCAGCAGGCCGGTGAGTGCCGCCAGCTCGGCCGCCGTGTGCGGGGCGGGCCGCGGAAGCCGCTCGTACGCGGTCGCGGCGGCCGGGTCGAGCAGCGGAGACGGGCGTGCCCCGTCGCCGCCGGGGTTGCGGCGCCGGTCATCAGGGCCATCAGGCCCGCCCCTCGTGGCCCGCGCCGGTCTCCCGGGTCCCGCCGGAAACTCAACCCCATCGGCTACGTCCTCGGCGCCCGACAGCCGCCCGGATGGGCGTCGGGTGTCGCTACGCATCGTGGAAGACCAGGCCGAGGGCGTGGCGGCGGCCGGAGTGGACGACGCTGACCCCGTGCCGAACGGAGCCGGCGGACCAGCCGCGCCTGGTGCGGACGGGGCGGTCCCGGGTGGTGAAGACGAGGCCGTGTCCCCGGGGCAGGGCGACGGTCGTGCCGCGCGACTGGGCGCGGGGCCGCTGCTCGACGAGCAGGAACTCGCCCCCGGTGTAGTCGGCGCCGTACGCGTCGAGGCCGATCACCACCTGGAGTGGGAAGACGAGATCACCGAAGACGTCGCGGTGCAGGGCGTTCCAGTCGCCCTGCCCGTAACGCAGCAGGATCTGCGCGGAGCGGTCCTGCCCCGCCGCGTGACACGTCGCCAGCCACTCGTGCAGGTCGTCCGGCCAGGGTGCGGGCCGACCGAGCCGCTCGGCCCAGTCGCGGGCCACCGCCACCAGGCGCGGGTAGAGAGCCTCGCGCAGTTCGGCGACCACGGGGGGCAACTCGTGGGTGAAGTAGCGGTACGTTCCGGAGCCGAAGCGGTGCCGGGCCATGTCGACGGTGCTGCGGAACAGCTCAGCCCGCTCGAACAGCCCGGCGACGGCCTGACACTGCCCGGGGTCGAGCAGCTCGGAGGTCAGGGCGCAGCCGGTCGCGTCCAGCGCCTCGGCGAGCGCGACCCAGTCCGTCTCGTCGACGCGCCGGCGGGCGTCTCGACGGGTGCTGTCGGCGTACATGAATCTCCCGGGTGTCAGACGGTGGTATGGGACCTTCGAGCGCGAGCGGCGTCTGCTCGCGACGCACCGGTCCGCCCGGCGGTCACGCCGCAGGTGCGACCGGGTGGTGTCCGGGTCAGTTCAGGCCCGGCGGTGGCGGTAGGCGTGCGCGCCGGGCCTCCTCACGACGCCGCCGATGGCTCCTGGAACACCAGGGTGCGCCTTCGAGGTCGCGGGTTCCGGCGGTTATCGGACTTGGCACCCCGGGGAGGGCACGTCCGGAGCCTCGACCCGGCACGGCATGGCTGAGGTGCCACCGCCGAGGCCCGGGAACTCAGCCGCGACCGGTCGCTGACCTGCCGAAGTCGGTGCGCAGCCAGGTGGCGAGGTCGTCGGCGGGGGGATCGCGCCGCGCCGTCGGCCCGTCGGCGGTCACGTCGCTCATCCGGTCGAGACGGAAGACCCGCCAGTCGGCGCGGTCGTGGTCGTAGGCCAGCACGTTCCACCGGCCGCGTACGAACAGGCAGCGCACGGAGTCGACCCGCCGCCGGGAGGTGGTTCCGTGCCGGTCGGTGTAGGTGAAGCGGACCCCGAGGTCGGCGGCGGCCGCGGCCGTCAGCGGTCCGAGGAGGGCGTCCTCCGGCGGCGCCTCGTCGAGTACGACCGTCTCGCTGTGGGCGGCGACGTCGGTGGCGAGGGCCGCCAGCCGCCGGGGCAGGACCCGGCGCAACTTGACCAGGGCCCGCGCGGCGGCCTCGGCCGCCGGCCCCTGCTCGGCCATCCGGAGCCCGACGACCAGGGCGACCACCTCGTCGTCGTCGAACACCATCGGCGGCACCCGGGCGCCCACCGCGAGCCGGTAATGGCCCCCGGGCCCCGGCCTGCCCACCACCTCGTAACCGAGTTCGGCAAGTCGCCGCAGGTCGCGGCGCAGCGTGCGTGGGCTGACGCCGGTGCGCTCGGCGAGTTCGGCAGCCGACCAGGTGGACCGGGTCTGCAGCAGGGTCAGCAGGAGCAGGGCGCGGGCGGCGACGTCGTGATCCATGACAGCACCAAGGATGCCCGGAGATGTGGCCATCAGCTGACCACATCCGGCGTTAGCGTCGTCCGCATGACCATCGCCACCACCGCACCGTCCGGCAACGTCGGCCGCCACGTCGTGCGCGACCTCGTCCGCGCCGGCATCAGGCCCCGGGTGCTCGGACACCGCCCGGAGAGTCTCTCCCCGGCCCTGCGTGACCACGTCGACCTGCGGGTCGTCGACCTCGCCGACGAGGCCGCCGTCGAGGAGTCGATCCGGGGAGTCGAGGCGCTCTTCGTCACCGTCCCGGCGGTCATGTCCGAGGATCCCCTGGCCGACTACGCACGCTTCGGCGCGTCGATCGCTGCCGCCGTGACCCGCTCGGGTGTCGCCCGGGTCGTGCTGCAGAGCAGCGTGGGCGCGGAGCTGCGGCACGGCGCCGGCGAGATCGACGGCCTGGCCCGGGTCGAGGAGCTGCTCGACGGCACCGGCGCGGCGGTGCTGCACCTGCGCTGCGGGTTCTTCTTCTCCAACCTGCTGCCGCAGATCGACCAGCTGCGCGCCGGCGAGGTGCCGGTCGTGCTCCCCACCGACCAGCCGATGGCGTGGGTGGCCCCCACCGACATCGCCCGGGTCGCCACCTCGTGGCTGCTGCGCGCCGACTGGTCCGGCCGCCACGTCCAGGGCGTGCACGGCCCGGAGGACCTCAGCTGGGACGAGGCTCTCGCCGTCGTCGGCCGGGCGACCGGGCACTCCGTGCGAGCCCGGCGGGTGACCGACGAGGAGATGCGGGCGATGCTCGCCGGCGCCGGGATGAGCGCGAAACAGGTCGAGGCTGTGCTCGGGATGTCGACCGGGCTGCGCGACGGCTTCGTGCCCGAGCAGATCCGCGATGTCACCACCACCACGCCGACGACCCTGGCCGCCTGGTCGTACGCCGTCCTCCGCCCGCTCCTCACGCCTTCGGAGGGCTGACGCCGCCGAGGGAGATCCGCGGGCAGGCACGCGGCCAGGCCTGGGACCTTCGTGGACCGGTGGCGCCGCCGCGCTGGCACCGTCCCGCCGGGGGCCGATCCGAACGGCGCGCTCGGTGGCCCCGACCGGTGGACGCGCCAAGCGGGGCCGGCTCGACCGGCCGCTCCGGCGCACGGGCCGCCCTCGCCCGCCTACCCGTTCATCGTCTCCCGTCTACGATGAGCCTCGTCCAGGCGATCATGACGCAGAGCGTCGAACGGGGGAGGATCCGCATGCGACTGATGCGACGACTGGCAACCATCGCGGCCGTTACGGCCGCCGTCCTCTTTGCGGCCAGCACGCCGGCGAGCGCCGAGCCGCCGGCGAACGTCCACTGGCTCTACACGTCGACCGGTAGCGGCGCGGTGTTCTTCGACGCCGACCTGGAGGGCTACCCGTCCTACGAGAAGATCACCGTCTGCGACAACAGGACCGACGGCCGGGGGATCTACGCCTACGTCGAGGGCGTGCGGGTGAACCCGAGCAGCCCCACCGACCACGTCGGATTCGAGTTCAGGGACCCCTCCAACGACGGCCAGTGCCGTTCCTGGGCCACCAACTACTTCGCGGACGGGTACGGCGTCTACGTCCAGGTCTGTGAGTACTGGGGCGACAGGATCGAGCACTGCACGTACACCAACAGGGGTGTGGCGTAGCACGGCGTGCCGGCCGCCTCGCCGGGAACGGCGGGGCGGCCGCGAGCAGCGCCGGGACGGCGGTGGAGCGGGAACCTTCGTGGCGAGATCAGCGTAGATGTGTCCCGGGCGTGTGCCCGAAGGCCCGCCGGAAGACGTCGATGAAGGCGCTCGCGGACGCCCACCCGCAGCGCCGGGCCACGGCGGTGACCGGGACGTCGTCGGCGAGCAGCAGCAGCGCGTGGTGCAGTCGCAGCTGGGTGCGCCACTGCGGAAAGCTCATGCCGAGATCGGAGGCGAACAGCCGGGTCAGCGTGCGGTCGCTCGCGCCGACCTCCCGCCCCAGTGCGGCGAGCGTGCGCCCGTCCGCCGGGTCGGCGCGCAGGATCGCGCAGAGCGCGACGAGCCGGGCGTCGGTGGGGTGCGGCAGGTGGAAGGGTCGTCGGGGCGACACGCTGAGCTGATCGAGCAGGACCGCGCGTAGCCGTTCACGCTCCGGGCTGGCGTCCTGTGGATCGCGGGTGTAGGCCAGGATCAGCTCGCGCAGCAGCGGCCCCACACCGAGCACGGCGGGCCGGTCGAGCGCCAGCGGGTTGTCCCGCGCGGGCAGACCGACCAGGTGCAGCTCGGACCGGCCGTGGGCCCGATGGGCGTGGACGGTCCCGGCGGGGATCCAGATCGCCCGGTTCGTGGGTGCCACCCACGATCCCGCGTCCGTGTCGATCGTGAGCACGCCCCGGCCGGCGTAGACGATCTGGTGGTCGTCGTGCCGGTGAGGGGTGATGCGAGCCCCCGCGGGCAACGGCTGGGCCCGGGTCGGGGCGATCGCGACGTGGCGGGTCTCAGACATCAGATGGCACTTTATCGGAAGCGCGACAGCGCGACGGCCGGCGAGGATGGCCGCGTGCGAAGACGCGAATCGATCGTCCCGCTGTCGGCCGGGCATGCGTGTGTGGACTTCTACCAGGGAGCGGTGACGGCGCTGGTGCCGTTCTTCGTCGCCGAGCGGTCGTACACGTACGCCGCCGCCTCGGGCATCGTGCTGGCCGCCTCGTTGCTCTCCTCGCTCGCGCAGCCACTGTTCGGCGCGCTGACCGACCGGCGGGCGCTGCCCTGGCTGCTGCCGGTCAGCACGCTGCTGGCCGGGGCCGGCACCGCGTTCGCCGGCGTCATCGCCTCCTACGCGACGACGCTGACACTCGTCGCGATCGCCGGCATCGGCGTGGCCGCGTACCATCCCGAGTCCGCCCGCCTCGCCCGCCGGGCCAGTCGGGGCAGCCACACCGCGATGGGCTGGTTCTCCCTCGGCGGGAACCTCGGCTTCGCGTGCGCGCCCCTGCTGGTCGCCCTGGTGATGGCAGGGGGTGGCCTGGGGCTGACACCCGTGCTCATCGTTCCGGCCCTGGTCGGCGCCGCGCTGTGCGCGCCCGCGCTGCGTGGCGCGGACACCGGGTCGGCCGCCCGCACCGGAGCCCGGACCGGCGGAGCCGACCTCAGGTCGTTCGCCGTCCTGACGCTGACCCTGATCTGCCGGTCCGTCGTCTTCATCGGCCTCGGCACCTTCATCTCGCTCTACGCCCAGGAACGCACCGGCGGCGGCGCGTCCGCCGGCGCCATCGCGCTGTTCCTGCTCTACCTGGGCGGCGCGGCCGGTACCGTGGTCGGCGGCCGGCTGGCCGACCGGTGGGACCGGGTGACCGTGGTCCGGTGGTCCTGCCTCCTGACGCTGCCCGCCGTCGCCGGGGTGGTTCTCGTGCCGGGGCCGGCCCTCTACCTCTTCGTGCTGCTCACCTCCGCCGGCCTCTACATCCCGTTCTCGCTGCAGGTCACGCTCGGCCAGGACTACCTGCCCAACCACGTCGGCACCGCCAGCGGGATCACGCTGGGTCTCACGATCAGCGTCGGCGGCCTGGCCAGTCCGCTCATCGGCGCGCTCGCGGACGCCACGTCGCTGCGCACGGCACTCGCGCCGCTGATCGTCCTGCCGGCGCTGGCCTGGTTGCTCGTCCGGCTCCTCGCCGAGCCACCGGCGCCACCCCTCGCCGAGCCGGCGCCGCGGCCGCCGCTCTCCGGCGTCGGTTCCACCGGCGGGTGACCGGTCGAGGGTACGCGCCGGTCGGGTCGGCCCCCGTCCAGGAGACCCGGAAACATCTCGGCCGGCGATGTCGAGAACCGGGGATCGACTCCGTCCCCGCAGCGAACGCGGCCAGAATGGGTCGCGCCGGCACCGAGGAGAACACCATGGCCAAGTACCTGCTGCTCAAGCACTACCGCGGAGCCCCGGCTCCGGTCAACGACGTGCCCATGGACCAGTGGACGCCGGAGGAGATCTCCGCGCACATGCGCTACATGCACGACTTCGCGGCCCGGCTCGAGGGCACCGGCGAGTTCGTGGACGGTCAGGCGCTCGCCCCCGAGGGGACGTTCGTCCGCTACGACGGAGAGGGGCGCCCGCCGGTCACCGACGGCCCGTTCGCCGAGACCAAGGACCTCATCGCCGGCTGGATGGTGATCGACGTGGACAGCTACGAGCGCGCCGTCGAGCTGGCCGGCGAGCTGTCCGCGGCGCCGGGGGCGGGTGGAAAGCCGATCCACGAGTGGCTCGAGCTGCGCCCCTTCCTGACCGCGCCGCCCACCATCACGGAGTGACCTGATGGACGAGGCCCTGCTGCGGAGCCTCACCCCGGTCGTGCTCGGCATCCTCGTCCGTCGCGGAGCCACCTTCGCGGCGGCCGAGGACGCCGTGCAGGACGCGCTGGTCGAGGCCGTCCGCGTCTGGCCCGCCGACCCGCCACGCGATCCGAAGGGCTGGCTGGTCACCGTGGCCTGGCGCAGGTTCCTCGACGCGGCCCGCGCCGACGCCGCCCGACGCCGGCGCGAGGACCTCGTCGACGTCGAGCCCGCGCCCGGCCCCGTGCCCGCGTTCGACGACACGCTCCAGCTCTACTTCCTGTGCGCCCACCCGGCGCTGACGCCGTCGTCCGCGGTCGCGCTCACGCTGCGCGCCGTCGGCGGACTGACCACCCGCCAGATCGCCCAGGCGTACCTGGTCCCCGAGGCGACCATGGCGCAGCGCATCAGCCGCGCCAAGCGCACCGTCTCCGGCGTCCGGTTCGACCGGTCGGGCGACGTCGCCACCGTGCTGCGCGTGCTCTACCTCGTCTTCAACGAGGGCTACTCCGGCGACGTCGACCTGGCGGCCGAGGCCATCCGGCTCACCCGGCAGCTCGCGACCGCGATCGACCATCCCGAGGTGGCGGGGCTGCTCGCCCTCATGCTGCTGCACCACGCCCGGCGCGCCGCCCGGATCGCGCCTGACGGCAGCCTGGTGCCGCTGGCCGAGCAGGACCGCCGCCGGTGGGACACCAGGTCGATCGCCGAGGGCGTCGAGATCCTGCGGGCGGCCCTCGCCCGCGACCGGCTGGGCGAGTTCCAGGCCCAGGCCGCCATCGCCGCGCTGCACGCCGACGCGCCCACCGCCGGAGAGACCGACTGGGTGCAGATCGTCGAGTGGTACGACGAGCTCGCGCGGCTGACCGACAGCCCGGTCGTCCGGCTCAACCGCGCGGTGGCCGTCGGCGAGGCCGACGGCCCGCGCGCCGGCCTGGCGGCGCTCGCGGCCCTGGACGACTCGCTGCCCCGCCACGCCGCGGTGGCGGCGTACCTCCACGAGCGCGACGGCGACCTCGCGACGGCGGCGAGACTGTACGCCGACGCGGCCCACAAGGCCCCCAACCTCGCCGAACGCGACCACCTGACGCGGCAGGCCGCCCGCCTCAACGCCCGCCTGCGCCCCTGAGGGGCAGGATCGGGCGGCGGCACCGGCGCCGGTGGAACCGCCCGCCCACGACGAGACGCCACGGTGCCCGCGAGGGCGGGACGCCTTGCCGCCGGTCGGCACATAAACGATGATCACTGACAGCTGTGACGGTACGAGCGGACGAGCGGTGGGGGACGGTGGTGGTCGGCGAAGACTCTCCCCGCCGCGGCGCGGCAGAGCCGGTCGACGGGGTCGCGGCCCCGCTGCTGATCGGCCGCGAGGAGGAGCTGGCCCGGCTGGAGCGGGTCCTCACCAACCCCTCGGCGCTGGTGCTGATCGAGGGCGAGGCCGGCGTCGGCAAGAGCCGGCTCCTGGAGGAGTTCCTGGCTTCCCCCGCCGGTGGTGCCCATCGCGCGCTGACGGCCGTCTGTCCGCCCCTGCGCGAGCCGTACACGTTGGGACCGATCGTCGATGCCCTGCTGGCCACCGACGTCGACGCGGTGGCGAACCTGGGCCTCAGCGGCCTGGCCGGGGCCCTGCGACCGCTGTTCCCCGAGTGGGCCGAGCACCTGCCGCCGGCTCCCGAGCCGGCGGGGGACGCGAGCGCCGCACGCCACCGGGTGCTCCGGGCCCTCGCCGAACTGCTCGACCGGCTGGGTGTGGACCTGCTCGTCGTCGACGACGCACAGTGGTCCGACGACGCCACCCGGGAGTTCCTGCTCTTCCTGGCCGAACGGCACGGCAGGGGTCCCAGCCTGGTGGTGGCCTACCGCCCGGAGGACCTGGTCGGGGACCCCTGGTTGTTGCGCCTGTCGGGACGCCTCAGGCCACACCGCGCACGCCTGCGGGTCGTTCTCGACCCGCTCGACGAGGCCGAGACCGCGGCGCTCGCCTCGTCGATGCTGGCCAACCAGCGGGTCTCCGGCGAATTCGCCCAGCACCTGCACGCGCGCACCGAAGGGGTGCCGCTCGCCGTGGAGGAGTGCGTGCGGCTGATGGCCCGACGCGGCGACCTCGTGCGCCGCGACCAGGGCTGGAAGCGGCTGCCGCTGGACGAGATCGTGGTGCCCCCGACGGTGCGGGACACCGTGCTGGAGCACGCCGGCCGCCTCGACGGCTCCACCCGGGCGGTGCTGCGAGCCGCCGCGGTCGTCGCCGATCCCGTCGCCGAACACCTGCTGTGGCGGATCAGCGAACTGCCGCCGGACGAGTTCGCCGCCGGCCTGGCCGAAGCCGTCGCGCGCCGCCTGCTGCACCGACGGGGCCACCTCCGGGTGTCCTTCCGCCACGTGCTGGCCGGCCGGGCCATCTACGACGCCATCGACGAACGGGACCGCCGTTCGCTGCACGAGCGCGCCGGGCGGGTGCTCGAAACCGTGACCCCGCGACCGCTGGCGCAGCTCGCGCGGCACTTCCGGCAGGCCGGCGACGGCGAGAGGTGGGGCAGGTACGCGGAACTCTCCGCGGACGTGGCGCTGCAGACCGGCGACGAGACGACCGCGGGCGCGCTGCTGCACGACGTGCTGACCAACGGCGACGTGCCCGCCGAGCAGATGTGCGCGCTGGTGGAGAAGGTGCCGTTCGGTTCCTTCACCGGCCCGGGTCGTCTGCGGGACCTCGCCGCCGCCGTGCGCCGGGTGCTCGACCGAGGCGTCCCGGATCCGGCGGTGGAGGCCAGTCTCCGCTTCCAGCTCGCCCGGATCCTCAACGACATGGAGGAGTTCGACGAGGCGCACGCCGAGTTGGAACGGGCGCTACCGCACCTCGACCGTCGGCGTGCCGCACCCGCCGTCGCCATGATGCTGCTCGGCTGGCCGCGCGGCCGCTCGCCGGCGGCCCGGCACCTGACCTGGTTGGACCGGGCGGCCGAGTTCGCGCGGTCGCTGGAGCCGTCGGACCGGCTACGGGTCGCGGCCGGCCGGGCGCCCGCCCTGCTGCAACTCGGTGACGAGCGTGGCTGGGCGGAGGCGGCGCAGATTCCGCAGGCGGCCCGGACCGTCAGGGACCGCCGGATCATCACGGTCGGCTACCTCAACATCGGCGACGGGGCCATGCGGTGGGGGCGGTACGCGGAGGCCGGCGGTTGGCTCGCCACCGCGCGCCGGCTCGCGATCGAGTACGAGCAGGTCAGGATCAGGGATCTCGTCGACTCCACCCAGTTGCACCTCGACTGGTTCACGGGCGCCTGGGACGGCCTCGCGGCGCGCGCGGCCACGCTGGCGAACACCGACGATCTCCACCCGGTCAGCCGGGTCGAGCCGATCATGGTCAGTGGCCTGCTGCGCATGGCGGCCGGTGACCTCGTCCAGGCGGCCCGGGAGATCGAACGCGCGGTGGCCGGCGCCCGCGACGCCGGGGCCTGGGACACCGTCGCCGAGGCGGTGGCGACGTTGGTGCAGATCCGGCTGCGCGAGGGCCGGCCCGGCGAGGCGTTGACCATCTCCCGCGACCCGTGCGAGGTCGTCGCGGAGAAGGGGGTCTGGCTGTGGGGCACCGACGTGGTGCCCGCACGCGTACAGGCCCTGCTCGCCGTCGGAGCCGCGGCGCAGGCGCAGGACCTGGTCGACGCGTTCGCCCGAGGGCTGCGCGACGGGCGGTTGCCGGCACCGCGGGCCGCCGTGCTGGACTGCCGTGGCCTGCTCGCCGAGGCCGCCGGCGATTACACCTCGGCGGCGGGCCTGTTCGGGCGGGCCGCCGCGGCCTGGGCGGCGCTTCCCCGACCGTACGGCGCGGCGCTCTCCCGCGAGCGGCAGGCAGGGTGCCTGATCCGGGCCGGCGCCGTCCCGGAGGGGCTCGACCTGCTCACCGACGTCCTGGGTGGACTGTCGTCCCTGCCGGCGAGGCTCGACGTGGACCGCGTCGCCCGTACCCTCCGCGCGCACGGACGCCCGGTGCCGCGCGTGTGGCGCGGCGGCCGGAAGGGCTACGGGTCGGACCTGTCGCCCCGCGAGCGGGAGGTCGTCGTCCTCGCGGCCGAGGGGCGGACGAACCGGGAGATCGCCGACGCCCTGCACCGCTCGCACCACACCGTGGCCAGCCAGATGAAGTCGGCGATGCGCAAGCTCGGGGTCTCCTCGCGGGCGGCGCTCACCGCACGGGCGATCGGCACGGGACTGGTCTGCGAGCCAGGCGCGGACTCGGGGGACTGACGCCCCGCAAGCGCTTCCGGGTTGTTTCACTCACCTGAGGGATCGCAGCGCCGTCCCGCCGTTGACCACGATGCTGGCATGCCGCAGCGAGATGACCCGGACGAGGACGAGACGACGTCGCCGGAGACCGCCCGCCCCGCCGACGCACGCGTGGAGCCCCGTCCGGGGGCCGGACCGGGCGACGACACCGACGTCGAGGACGACGACCGGTACCTGCCGCTGTGACCGGTCGAGGCCGCAGCCCCCACACCCCCTTCCAGGGAGGATCCCTCATGCGCCCAGCCCATCCCTCGAGACGAAGAATCACGACCGTGGTGGTGGCCGCCGTGGCCACGGTGCTCGCCCTGAACGGCGCCGCCACCGCGCTGCCCTCGACCGCGCCGGAGCCGCCGACGGCAGCCGCGGCGAAGGCCAAGATCCGCCCACAGCTCCAGACCCAGCTCAGCGACCGGGAGTCCCCCGTGGACTTCTGGGTCTACTTCGACGCGAAGGCGGACCTGAGCGCGGCCCGGGCGATCAGGGACTGGAACGCGCGCGGCACGGCCGTGGCCAGGGCACTGAGGCAGGCCGCCGACGAGAGCCAGCGGGCGGTACGCGGTGAACTCACCGCCTCGGGCGTCGCGTACCAGAGCTTCTGGGCGACGAACGCGATAAAGGTGACCGGCGACCAGGCCCTCGCCGAGCGGCTGGCCGCGAAGCACGAGGTCAGCTCGCTGCTGCCGTCGTTCAAGGTCGACCCGCCCCCGGTGACCAGGGGCGTCGGCCGGCAGGCCGTCGACGCGGTCGAATGGGGAGTCGCCAACATCAACGCCGACGACGTGTGGGAGCAGTTCGGCGTACGCGGCGAGGACATCACGGTGGCCTCGATCGACACCGGGGCCCAGTTCGACCACCCCGCCCTGGTGCGGCAGTACCGCGGCAACAACGGCGACGGGGTGTTCGACCACAACTACAACTGGTTCGACGCGGCCGGCACCTGCGGGGGAGCGCCCTGCGACGGCGACGGGCACGGCACGCACACGATGGGCACCATGGTCGGCGACGACGGCGCAGAGAACCGGGTCGGGGTGGCGCCGAAGGCCCGCTGGATCGCGGCCAACGGCTGCTGCCCGAGCGACGCCGCGCTGATCAGTTCGGGCCAGTGGCTGCTGGAGCCGACGGACCTCAACGGCCAGAACCCGGACGCCAGCAAGCGGCCGCACGTCATCAACAACTCGTGGGGTACCACCGCCCCGTCGGACGCCCCGTTCCTGGAGGACATCAGCCTGGCGTGGACCGCGTCGGGCATCTTCGGCGTGTGGGCCAACGGCAACAACGGGCCGGGCTGCCGGACGAGCGGCGCCCCGGGCAGCCGGAAGATCAACTACTCGGTCGGCGCGTACGGCTCCGACCACACCATCGCGCCGTTCTCGTCGCGCGGAGCCGGCCAGGACGGCGAGATCAAGCCGAACGTCGCCGCGCCGGGCGTGAACGTCCGGTCGAGCATGCCGGGAGACTCGTACGCCAGCCTCAACGGCACCTCGATGGCGGCCCCGCACGTGGCGGGCGCCGTCGCCCTGGTCTGGTCGGCGGCGGCGTCGATGGTGGGCGACACCGAGGCCACCAGGTCCCTGCTGGACGGCACGGCCGTCGACAACCCGGACGGTCAGTGCGGCGGCACCGACGACGACAACAACGCCTTCGGCGAGGGGCGGCTGGACGCGCTCGCCCTGATGAAGCAGGCGCCGCGCGGGCCCACCGGCAGGATCGGCGGCACCGTCAGCGACGCCGGGAACTCGAAGCCGCTGCCCGGCGCCACCGTCACGATCACCGGCCCGGTCAGTCGTGAGGTGACCACCGACGCGGAGGGCGCCTACCAGTCGGGTGCCCTCCCGCTGGGCAGCTACACGATCGGTGTGCGCAAGTACGGCTACGCGGCCGG
Source organism: Micromonospora citrea (assembly GCF_900090315.1). NCBI lineage: Bacteria > Bacillati > Actinomycetota > Actinomycetes > Micromonosporales > Micromonosporaceae > Micromonospora > Micromonospora citrea. The sequence continues at coordinate 6,036,580 of NZ_FMHZ01000002.1, forward strand.
CACGGCGCAGGCACAGGTCCGCGAGGGCGAAGCCGCGACCGCCGACGTCAGGCTGGCCCCTCAGCCAATGAGCACGGTCAGCGGCACCGTCACCGACGGATCGGGGCACGGCTGGCCGCTGTACGCCAAGGTCGTCATCGACGGCTATCCACTCGGACCGGTCTTCACCGATCCGGTGACCGGCCGGTACAGCGTGCGGCTGCCCGGATCCGCGTCGTACACCATGCGGGTCACCGCCCAGTACCCCGGATATCAGGGCGCCCAGCGGACGTTCGAGCTGGGCGGGGCGGACCTGACCCAGGACGCGGCGCTGACCGTCGACGAGTCGACCTGCACCGCCCCCGGCTACCGCTTCAGCGGCGTCGGCGAGGACTTCGACGACTGGACCGACACCGGCGCGCGCGACGGCTGGCGGGTCTCCGGCAGGCCGGGCTGGCGGTTCGACAATCCCGGCCACCGGCCGGTGCCCGAGGGCGGTGACGGCAGATTCGCCGTCGCCGACTCGACGGTCGGCGCCGGGAAGCGGTTCGACACCACCCTGACCTCCCCGGCGATCGACCTCTCCGGTGACGCCTCCCCGAAGCTCACCTTCCGCACGTCCTACTACCCGGACGACGCCAGCCAGCGGGCCGACGTCGACGTGTCCACCGACGGCGGCCGGAGCTGGAAGACGGTGTGGCGGCAGACCACCAACCACGCGTTCGGCCAGGTCATGCTGCCGCTGCCGCAGGCGGCCAACCGTGCGGACGTCCGGATCCGGTTCCACTACCAGGGCCGCGACGCGTGGTGGTGGGCTGTCGACGACGTGTTCGTGGGCGCCCGCGCCTGCCGACCGGTCGAGGGCGGGCTGGTCGTGGGGTTCGTCACCGACCGCGACACCGGCGCGCCGGTCTTCGCGACCGTGTCCCGGACGGAACAGCCCCGGGAGGCCGGCACGGGCGTCACCACGCCGGCGGACCCGGCCCTCGGCGACGGCCTGTACTGGGTGTTCAGCTCCGCGACCGGCGACACCGAGTTCACCGCGCGCGCGTCCGGCCACCAGACCGGCGCCGCGACGATCCCGGTCCGCAGGGACGCTGTCGTGACCCGGGACTGGTCACTGGCCCGGGCGGGTGGTTGACATGCCGGACGACGCCGTGCAGCGCGATCCCACCAGCTCGCCCGACAAGGAGCCATTCGTGATCACGTCACGCAGCAACCCCCACTCCCGCAGACACCGTCGGCTACGCCTGGTCGCCGCCGCCACGACCCTGCTGACCGTGCTGGCCGCGCCCGTCGCCGCGGCCGCGCGGCCCGACGAGCCGGCCGGGCGGGTCCCGGCGCCGGCCGGCGCCGCCGCGGCCGAGGACGGCCTGCGGGCGGTCTCGCTACCCGGGCTGACCAAGCCGACCTACAAGGTCACCCTGATCACCGGCGACGAGGTCACGCTGGCCCGCACCGGCGGCCGTTACACCGTCACCGCCGTCCCGTCGGCGCGGGCCGACGGCACCCGCCCGACGATCGACGTCGCGGTCAGGACGGGACCGGGCGGAGCGGACACCAGCCTCCACGCGGTGCCGAGCGACGCCCAGGCGCTGGTGACCAGCGGCGTCGTCGACCGCAAGGTCTTCGACCTGGGATGGCTCGCCGGCCAGTCGGAGCGCGGTGGCGGCAGCCCGCTCGCCGTCACCGTCAAGTACGGCGACCGGCCGGACAAGGCGGCGCTGGACAAGCGGGTGTCGGGCCTGCCCGGTGCCGAGAGCGCCGCGACGCACCCGGAGGACGGCTCGGTCGACCTGCGCGTCGAACCGCGCCGGGCCGCCGCCTTCTGGGCCGCCGTCACCGGCGAGCGGCGGGGCGGACTGGCCAGCTACCTCTTCGACCGGGCCACTCCGAAGCTCGCCGGCGGCGCGGTGGCGATCTGGCCCACCGGGCTCCGCTCGGCGAAGGCCGGGCCGCAGACCGACACCGGGCAGCCGAAGTACCGGGTCACCCAGATCGTCAAGCGACAGAAGGGCGAGCGGTTCTACTGCGACAGCCGCCTCATGACCCTCTGCCCGACCGGCGGATTCCTGCTCGCCCAGGTCGCCGGGTCCGCGGTCGGGACCGGGTACGAGTCGGTCAGCGCGCGGTGCCTGGACCAGGATCCCTGCACCACGTTCGAGGTGACGTACGAGGTGCCGCCCGGCATCTACGAGTCCGGCGGCCACGCGACCTTCCGGATCGACGGCCGGGAGCAGCACCTCAACCTGGAACTGCCGGAGTTCGAGGTCGCCGGGGACACCACCATCACCCGCGACGGCGACGCGGCCCGACAGATGACGGTCGGCACCCCGCGACCGACCGAGACGTTCGTCGGCTCCCGGGTCACCTTCCGCACCTTCAGCAACGGCGCCGGCGGTGGCGTCCTCAGCTTCACCGGTTACAGCAACTCCAGGTTCTGGGCCATCCCCAGCGCCCCGGTGACGGCGGGCACCTTCCACCTCGGGGTCAACTGGGTGCTCGGCAAACCGATGGTGACCATGGCGGCCACCACGCCCGAGCGGCTGGCGCTGACGCCGACCCTGCCGATCGACTGGTACAAGCGCCCCGGCTTCGAGGTGGTGCGGTTCGACGGCCGGCAGACGGTACAACTGGTCGACGGCGGGCTGGGGCGGGACGCCGACCTCCGGCGGATCGACGCCCGGGGCAGGCTCGTCCTGCTGCGGATCGACGCCGACAAGCCCGCCGGCGGGCAGTGCCGCGTGGGGCCCGCGCAGTTGACGCGGGCGCGGGCGGCGGGCGCCGTCGGCGTGCTCGTCGACCCGACCTCGTCCGGCGGGCCGTGGCCCACCACGACCTGCCTCCTCCCGGTCGAGCCGGACTGGTGGTACCACGAATCGCAGGAGGTGGCCGACATCCCGTACGCCTCCATCCCGCTGGCGCAGGCCGAGCGGCTGCGCGGCCTGCTGCGCCGCGGCCCGGTGCGGATCGACGTGTCGGGCTACGACTCGGTCAGTCCGTACGTCTACGCCCTGCACGTCTACCAGGAGGGGCGGATTCCGACCTCGCTGCACACCAAACTCACCGACCGGCAGCTCGCCAAGGTCGACACCGCGCTCCACGGCACGCGGGCGGAGCCGACCAGCATGATCTACTCGGCCTTCCGGCCGAACGAGACCGCCGTCGCCGGAGTCTTCCACGGCTACGTCACCGACAGCGTCCGGTTCACCACCTACCGCGGGCCGGTCTCGCCCGACCTCGTGCGGAACCAGTTCTACGAGCCCTCGGGGTCCCAGCCCGCGGTTCGCACCATCGACGTCACGGACCGGGCGGGACCGGCCACGGCGCGGTGGGCCGCGCGGCCCCTCGTGCCCGGCGCGCCGGAACTGTCGCCCAAGGTCTTCCGCACCCAACCCGGCAAGTGGGAGGGCGACTGGTCCACCGAGATCTGCGCCTACTGCCGGCAGGGCGACACGTTCTACCCGATCACCTACCTGGTCTCCGGGGCGGAGCCGGGACATCTCGTCGGTTCGTACGTGTTCGAGCCGGCGAACGTGCGCATGTACGCCGACGACGGTCGGGAACTGCCCCAGGGCAGCTCCACCGTGTGGGGCCCCACCTACGAGCTTCCGGCCGAGCCGGGGCGCTACCGGCTGACGGCCCGGACCGCCGACGGCAGGACCACGACGGCATGGCAGTTCACGTCCGCCGCACCGAAGCGGGACGAGCCGCCGAAGGGGTTCAGGTGCGCCGAGGGGTCGGGCAGGCCGTGCCACGCCGACCCGCTGCTGTTCCTGCGGTACGACGCGGGGGCCGACCTCGGCGACGCGGTCACCGCGCCGGGCCGGCACCAGATCAGGGTCGCCGCGTACCACCAGGCGTCCGCCGCGCCGGCGGTGAAGAGCCTCACGCTGTCCGTCAGCACCGACGGCGGGGTCACCTGGCGGCAGCTCCGGACGACCGCCAGGGGCGGCGGAAACTACACCGCGAGCTACCAGGCCCCGCGCCTGGCGGCCACCACGGGCACGGTCAGCATCAGGGCCAGGGCGGAGGACGCCGGCGGCAACACCGTCGAGCAGACCGTCCTCGACGCCTTCCGCCTCACCGCTGCGCGCTGAGCCACCTCGGGGGTCCGCCGGGCACGTCAGGGACGTGCCCGGCGGACCGGCGTCCGAGCCCGCCGCACAGGTGTCGACGCTCCGACGGCGGCATGCCCGATGGCGCAGTTTGATCAAACGTCCCAGGGTGCCCGACCAGCAGCGCCCGCAGGTCGGACAGGCCGAGACCACGACGGACCCGAGCCGCCCGGGTATGCGGTGTCGGCTCGGTGCCGGCGGCCCGGTGACGGTCTGCCCGACTCATCGAGCGGCCACCCTCAGTGGAAGGACACGTCGTACAGCCGCGCCTTGTAGAACTCCGCCCCGTACGACAGCGAGCGGGTGAACGACCTGGCCCCCGTGGCGTCGAAGAACTGCACGGTCGGGCTGACCCAGTTCCGGGTGTCACCGTGATATGTCAACCCGGTGGCCTGAACCCAGAACCGCTCGCCCGAGCTGTGCTGCGAGTACGACTTGACCGAGTTGTCCGGATAAGCCTGAGTCACCGCGTACGTGGTCTTGTCGATGGTCATCACTTTGCTGCCGTCGGTGGCCAGCATGAGATTGCTGTCGGAGTAGCTGGCGTCCAGCCCGTGCCCCAGGTGCGCTCCGATCGAGATCGAACGGAACAGCGACAGACGCGTGCTGCGGTAGGTCCCGGACACGTTGTAGACGCGGGCGTAGTCCCGGCCGATCGCCCACAGCTTCCCGGAGACGTCGTCCCACCAGACACCGTGCGCGCCCGGGAAGGAGATCGTCTGCACCAGCGCCAACGTGCTCGGATCGCTGACCGCGGTCGGGCCGTAGAGGTGGAGGTATCCGCCTGAGGACGCCACCACGATCGCCCCGATGTTCGGGATGCGCTCGATCGCGTGCGGGTTGTTTCCCGGCGTCGCGGACCAGAGCACGTCGTTGAGCTCCTGCGCCGCCTCGGTGGTCTTGTTGACGATGCCGACCTTGCCGCCGGAGGCGGTGACCAGGGCGACCACGCCGAACGCCGCGGTGTCACGGAACTTGACGTCCGACAGGTTCGACCAGCCGTTCGCGGTGCCCGGGCTGAAGCTCCACTTCAGCGTCGCCGTGCTCCAGGCCGAGTTTGACGGGTAGATCTGGATCTGATTGCGGTACTGCTCGCAGACGGCCACGTCATAGGTCGCGTACGCCTGCACGGGCGTCTCGCCGAGCAGCGCGGCGGCCGGCGCGGCGGCCGCGACGGCGGCGGCCTTGAGGATCGCTCTCCTGCGCAAACCGGGACCCCCGTTTTCCACAGTGGATGGGATCGGGATGTTAACTCATTTCGATCAATCAAGGCCAGCGCCGGCGAGGCGGCGAAGCCGGAGCGGCGGGCCCGGATCGCACGCTGTACCGGCGCTGTAGCTGGTTCTGGAGGTGGCGTCCCTACCCTCGCGTCATGATCAGCATCGCCCGGACCGCCCGGGCCGTCGCGGTCGTCTGGCGGGGTGGGCGGACCAACCTGGCGGTGTACGTGCTGCTCGCGCCGATCGCGGGCGCGCTTCCGGTGCTGGCGGCCTGGCTCACCAAGCTCGTCCTCGACCGGGTCGCGGACCCCGCCGGCGGCGCGATCCTCCAGGTGGCGACCGCGCTGGCGATCGTCTCCGTCGGCCTCGCCCTCGTGCCGCACCTGACGAACTACCTGCGGGCGGACCTCGGCCGTTCGGCCGCCGTCGTCGCCCTCGACCGGCTGTACGCCGCGACCGACCGCCTCACCGGCCTGCGTCGCCTGGAGGAGCCCGCGTTCCAGAACACGCTTCGGCTCGCCGAGCAGGCCGGCCGGGACGGGCCCAGCCGCTGCGTCGACGGCCTGCTCGGCATGGTGCAGGCCACGGTGCTGCTGACCGGCTTCCTCGGCACCCTCGTGGTGGTCAGCCCGGTGATGGCCGCGCTGGTGGCGGCCGGCGGCGTACCGGCGCTGGTGGCCGAACTCCGGCTCAGCCGCCGCCGGGCGGACATGCTGTGGGAGATCGGGCCGGGCGAGCGGCGCGAGATGTTCTACGCCAGCCTGCTGACCAGCCTGGCGGCGGCCAAGGAGATCCGGCTGCTGCGGCTGGGCGGGCTGTTCCGCCGCCGGATGCTCGTCGAGTTGGGCACGGCGAACGCCGCGCGCCGGAGCCACGAGCGCCGGGAGGTGCGCGTTCAGGCGCTCCTCGCGATGCTGGGCGCGGCACTGTCCGGGGGCGGCCTCGTGTGGGCGGTCACCACCGCCCGCTCCGGCGGACTCACGGTGGGCGACGTGGCCGTCTTCGTCGCCGCCGTCGCCGGGGTGCAGACCAGCCTCGCCACCCTGATCGACAACCTCGCCGGCATCCACCAGTCGATGCTGCTGCTCACCCACTACGAGCAGGTCGTCACCTGCCCGCCGGACCTGCCGGAGCCGGCCCGACCACGACCGGTGCCGCCGCTGCGACGCGGCATCGAGTTGCGCGACGTCTGGTTCCGCTACGGCCCGGAGCACCCGTGGGTGCTGCGGGGCGTGGACCTGTTCATCCCGGCCGGGCAGGCGGTGGCCCTGGTCGGCCACAACGGCGCCGGCAAGAGCACGCTGGTCAAGCTGCTGTGCCGGTTCTACGACCCGACCCGGGGCGCCATCCTCTGGGACGGCGTCGACCTCCGCGAGCTGCCCGTGCACGACCTGCGGGCCCGCATCGGCGCGGTGTTCCAGGACTACATGACCTACGACCTGACGGCCGAGGAGAACATCTGGCTCGGCGACGTCGACCCGAACGGCCCGGACCACGTCCGCGCCGAGGACGCCGCCCGGATCGCCGACGCCGCCCGCCGCGCCGGCATCCACGAGACCATCGAGGGCCTGCCCCGGGGGTACCGGACGATGCTGTCCCGGGTGTTCGAACTGGACGGTGATCCGGCCGACGCGGGCGTGCTGCTCTCCGGCGGGCAGTGGCAGCGGGTGGCGATCGCCCGGTCGGTGCTGCCCGAGGCGCGGGACCTGCTCATCCTCGACGAGCCGAGCGCCGGCCTGGACGCCGAGGCCGAGCGCGACATCCAGCTCCGGCTGCGCGACCACCGGGCCGGTCGGACCAGCGTCCTGATCTCGCACCGGCTGGGCACGCTGCGCGACGCCGACCTGATCGTGGCGCTGTCGGGCGGGCGGGTCGTCGAGGCGGGCCGCCACGACGACCTGCTGGCCGCCGACGGCACGTACGCCGCGCTGTTCCGGACGCAGGCGGCGGGCTACGCCCCGGCCGAGGTGGAGGCGACCACCGGCTGACCCGCACCGGCGAGGAACCTCTCCAGCACGCCGTCCCGCCGGACGGGCAGGTCCGCGAAGATCCGGTCGGCCCGCCGCGCGTACTCCTCCGCCGCCGCGCGCTCGCCCCGGCGGTGCCGTATCCGGCCGAGCTGCCGGAGCGCGGCGGCCTCGCCGTACCGGTCGCCGGCCGCCCGGGCCAGGGTCAGCGCCTCCTCGCCGTCCCGGTGCGCCGGCGCCAGGTCGCCGACGCGCAGGTGCACCTCCGAGCGGCTCAGCAGCGCCTCCCACTCGTCCTCCCGGTTGCCGGTCCGCCGGCACAGCCGCAGGCCGGCGGTGAGCGCCGTCAGCGCGTCGGCGTGCCGCCCGAGCTGGCTGTGCGTGCGGCCGAGAGCGACCAGCGTCATCGCCTCGCCGACGGCGTCGTCGTGCTCGCGCCGCATCGCCAGGCAACGGGTGAGGTGCTCGTCGGCGGCCGGGAAGTCGCCCAGCTCGAACTCGATCTCGGCCAGGTTGTGCAGCGCCATCGCCAGCCACACCGGCTTCGCGCCGGCGAGGAGCCCGACCGCCGCCCGGACGAGCTCCGCCGCCCGGCGCGGGGAGCCCGTGCGGTGGTGGAACCAGCCGAGGTTCTGCAGCGCCCGCCCCTCGCCCTCCCGGTCACCCAGCCGGCGCCGCAGCTCCAGCGCCTCCTCCAACGCGCCGCCCGCCGCCTCCAGCGAGCCGGTACGCCAGTGCAGCGTCGCCCGCAGCGGAAGCACCGTGGCCCGGGCGGCGTCGTCCTCGGTCACGGTCGCCGCCCGTTCGCAGACGGCGACCAGGGCGTCGGCCTCCGCCCAGCGGTTGTGCTTCTGCAGCCACACCGCCATCGACGGTATCGCCTCCACGCACAGCCGGCCCAGCTGCGGTGCGGCGTCGCCCGCCTGCCGGGCGGCCGCGATGATCCCGACCAGGTCGTCGTTGACCCAGCGCACGGCGTCGTCGAGGGTGCCCAGCTCGACCACGGTGGGCCCGGTGGCGAGCTCCGTGACCCGCTGTGGGCGCAACAGCTGGCCCGCGCGCAGCATCGTGGTCAGGTACGCCGTGAGCCCGCGACGCACCGCGTGCTGGCGGTCGGCGGGCGGGTCCGCCTCCTGCGCCAGTTCCGCGCCGAAGAGCCGGAGCAGGTCGTGGAAGCGGAACCGGGCCGGCCCGACGGCGTCCAGCAGGTGTGTCTCGGTGAGCCGGTCCAGCAGCCTCGCGGCGCGCCGCTGCGGGGCGCCGATCGTGACCGCGGCGAGCGGCAGCGGCAGCTCCGGCACCCGAAGCAGGGACAACGAGCGGAAGGCCGCCGCCGCCGCGCGGTCGTCCGGATCGGCGCTGTCCAGCAGTTGCCGGTAGGTGTGCCAGAAGCTGGACCGGATGGCGAGGTCGTCCGCGCGCAGCTCGTCGAGGCGCCCCCGCTCGTCGTCGAGCCGGTCCGCCAGCACCGCCACGGACCAGTCGGGGCGGGCGGCGAGCCGGGCTCCGGCGATGCGCAGCGCGAGCGGGTGCCCGTCGCAGAGCGACACCAGGTGGTCGGTCGCGGCGGGGTCCGCCGTCACCCGCCCGTCGCCGCAGAGGGCGTCGAGGAGCTCGTGCGCCTCGGCCGCGCCGAGCCGGCCCACCCGGATCCGGAGCGCGTCGAGGGTGCCCGCCGGCTGGCGACTGGTGACCAGGACCGCGCAGTCCCGGCCCGCCGGGAGCAGGGACCTGATCTGCTGCGCCCCGGCCGCGCCGTCCAGGACGATGAGCAGCCGCCGGGCGGCGGTCTCCGACCGGAACCGCGCGGCCGCCTCGCCGAGGTCGAGCGGCACGTCCCCGGCCGGCACACCGAGCGCGCGCAGCAGCTGACCGAGCGCCGTCAGCGGGTCGAGAGCGGGCATGCCCGGAGCACCGCCCTGCAGGGCGAGGTAGAGCTGTCCGTCGGGATAGTGGCCCGCGAGCCGGTGGGCGGCGCGTACCGCCAGGGTGGTCTTGCCCATCCCGCCGGGGCCGTGCAGCACGACCACCGCCGGGCCCGGCCGGGGCCCGTCGACGGCGGCGCAGGCCCGCTCGATGCCACGCAGCTCGTCCACCCGGCCGACGAACGCCGCCGGGTCCGGCGGCAACTGCCGCGGCGGCTCGGCCGAACCGGGTGTGCGGTCGGGCCTCTCGGCCGGTGGCGGGTCGACGGGCTCCGTCGCGGCGTCCGGTGTGCACAGCTGCGGGTCCCGGCGGAGGATGGCCAGGTGCAGCCGGGACAGTTCCGTTCCGGGTTCGAGGCCGAGCTGGTCGGCGAAGGCCGCGCGGGTCTCCGCGTACGCCGTGAGGGCCGCCGGCGCGTCGCCGCAGCGGTACAGCGCCAGCATGAGCTGGTGCCGCAGCCGCTCCCGGTAGGGGTGGGCGGTGATCAGCAGCCGCAGCTCGCCGGTCACCGAGGCGTGCTCGCCGAGCGCCAGGCGGGCCTCGATCAGGTCCTCGACCAGCGACAGGCGCTGCTCCTCGAGCAGGGTGATCCGGGCGGCGAGCTGCGGCCCCGGGCGTACGTCCTCACACGGCCGACCCCGCCAGAGGTCCAGCGCCTCCCGGAACCGGGCGGTGGCGGCGGCGTGGTCGTCGCGGGCGAGGGCCGCGCGGCCCAGCTCGGTCGCCGCCTGGAAGCGGTGCAGGTCCAGCTCCTCCGGGCCGACCCGCAGCTGGTAGCCGGCGGCGCTGGCGACCAGCCGGTCGTCGCCGGCGGGGCCGTCGTCCAGTGTGCACAGCAGCCGGCGCAGCCCGCTGGCGTAGGTGCGCAGGTTCGCCACCGCCGAGCGCGGCGGCTGGTCCCACAGCTCGCCGACGAGGCGGTCCAGCGAGACCCGCTCGTTGGCCGACAGCAACAGCACGGCCAGCATCGCCCGTTGCTTCTGCGGGCCGACCGGCACGGCCCGCCCGCCGGCGGTGATCCGGAGCGGGCCGAGGAGCCGGAATCGCAGGCTCAAGGCGTCTCGGTTCTGATGTGGTCCACCACGGCCAGCACCCTAGGAACGAGGTACGACGATCCGCAACGCCTCGACGGGTAACAGTTTGTATCGATCTTGTAGGTCGCCGTGTAGCAGGCCCGCATACCGTCCGCGATCAGTCCAGATTCTGATTGGAGGTACACGATGACCCGTCACGTCGGCGCCCTGGCGGACCGGTTCCTGGCGCTCATGCTGCCCAAGACCACCGCCTCGGCCGCTTGTGAGCCGTTGTGCGACAACCGCTCGATCTGCTGCCGCTACACCTACACCCGGTTCAAGTGGCGCACCTGCAACAGCTCGTGCCAGTGCTGGTGGGGCCCGGACTGCTGAGCAACCCCGTGAGCGCGTCGCGGCCGGGCCGAGCCCGGCCGCGACGCCCCGGTGCCCATTCCCGTCAGGAGCTGACCCATGCCCGTAGTCGTAGCCGTCCTCGTCGTACTCACCATCCTCACGCTGCTGAACCTGCTGCTGATCTTCGGCGTGATCCGCAAACTGCGCGAGCACACGGAGGAGCTGGCCCGCGCCCGCCCACCGGTGACCCTCGCGGTCGGCGCCCAGGTGCCCGACTTCACCGCGTCGACCGCCGACGGGGACGCGGTGTCCCTCGCCTCGCTGCGCGCGTCGGGCGGCCTGGTGGCCTTCCTCGCCCCCGACTGTTCGGGGTGCCAGGAGCAGCTACCCGACGTGCGGTCGGCGCTCGCCGAGGCGCTCGACACCCCGGCGGCGGTGCTCGTCGTGCTCACCCGGCTGCGCCCGGCCCCGGAGCGCGAGGAGAGCGAGCGCGCCGAACTGGTCGCCGCGCTGGGCGTGGCGGACAGCCGGGCGACCATCGTCCACGAGCCGCTCGACGGGACGCTCCAGTCGTCCTTCCAGGTCGCCGCCTTCCCCACATTCTATCTAATCGACGCCGACGGGCGGGTCAGCGCTGTCAGCAACAGCGCGGCCCAGCTACCCGGCCTGTCCCCGGGGCGCGACGTCGTGACCGCCGGGCGATGACGCCAGGCCGGGCTGCCGGCCCGGATGCCGCGAGGCGGCCCGCAGCCGGCGGATGACGACACCGCGGACCAGCTCCGCCGGGAGCGCGCCGAAGGCCCGCGAGTCGAGGCTGTGCCGGGGCGCGTCCCCGAGGACGTAGACCTCACCCGCCGGCAGCGCGGCCACCCGCTTGACCATCAACTGGGTGGCGGCGTCGGCGTCGCCGGCGGTGATCCTGATGCCGGGCGGCGGCAGGCAGACGACGACGGCGCCGACCCGCAGCCGGTGCCGGAACCCTCGCCGGAGCACGAGGAGCTGGTCGCCCTCCTGGTACGTCGGGGTCATGCTGTCGCCGTTGACCCCGACCACCTGGAGCAGGGCGCGGGCGACCAGCACGGCGGCCCCGAGTGTCACGACGGCGCCGACGGCGATCAGCAGAGTGGGTTCAGGCACCGCATCACGGTAGCGGAGCGGCGGGGCAGAGGGCCTCCCTCTCGCCCGGGGGAGCGACAACAGGAGGCGGAGAGCATGTCGTACGTGTCGGGGTTCAGCCAGTGCCTGCTCGCGCTGGTCTTCCTGGCGTCGGCCGCCGGCAAGCTGCGCGGGCGGCCCGCGTTCCGGGCGTTCGCCGACTCGCTGCGGACCATGGACCTGCTGCCGGCGCGGATGGTCGTCCCGGTGGCGGGTGCGGTGGTCGCCGCCGAGGCGGTCGTGCCCCTGCTGCTGGCGCCGCTGCCCGGAGCGGCGCTGACCACTGTCGGGTTCGCGCTGGCGGCGGCCCTGCTGGCGGCGTTCACCGTGGCGGTCGCGGTGGTGCTCCGTCGTGGCACGCAGGCGTCGTGCCGGTGCTTCGGGGAGGCGGCCGCCGCCCCGTTCGGCCGACACCATCTCGCCCGCAACGTCGTGCTGACCGTGGTCGCCGGGATCGGCGGGTACGCCGCATCGGGGGATCCCGGGACGACGGTCGGGACCGCGGCGCTGTCCGTGCCGCTGGGCGTGGTGGGCGCGCTCGTCGTCGTGCGCCTCGACGACCTGGTCGCCCTGTTCTCGCCCGCCGCCCCGGCGGCGGCCGTGTCCCCTCGCGGCCGGTGACGACGCGGGTGGGCACGTCGGGGCCGCCGGACGGCCGCGCGGGCGGCCGGTCGGGGACCCACCCGCGTCGCCGGCCTGACGGTGACGGCAGGTCACAGCGAAGCCCGGGGAGTCGCGGCGGGCCGGCCGGTCGAGCCGCCGGCCGGGGTGAGCCGCCCGTGAACCGACGCCGGCCGACCAGCCGGCCCGCAGAACAGCACCCATCCAGAAAGGACGAAACCATGAACATGCTGCGTCGGACCGCGTCCCTCACCGCGGCGACGGTGCTCGCCGTGGCCACCTCCGTCACGGTCGCCGCCGGGCCCGCCATGGCCGGTGAGAACGCCATGGCCTGGACGTACAGCGGCGGAACGGCGCGGGGGCAGGCCGTCTGGTACCACGACGGCGACAGCCTCAAGGTCTGCGACATGAGCGCCGACGGCCGGGGCATCCGGGGGGTCGTCTACTCGTACGACTCCGCGGGCGGATTCTGGGTCAACGAGTTCTCGGTCGCCGACTCGAACTCCTCCGACGGCTGCAAGTACGGCTCGGAGAACGTGCCGGACGGGCGGCGGGTCGAGGTGGTGGTCTACCAGTACTGGTCCGACACGACGTGCTGCGCCGGCAGCTCGTACGGCGTGGCCTGAGCTGACCGTGGGACGGCCGCCCGTTCGGGGGCCGGCGGGCCGTGACCGGTCCGTCGGTGGCGGCCACCCGCGAGCCGCGAGGCACACCGGCCGCGCCGAGGGGCCGCGGGTACGCCCGCGGCCCCTCGGGGGTCACGTGCGGCTGGCCGCGCCGAACAGGTAGCGCAGCTCGTCCAGCATGACGACCAGCACACCGACGGCCAGCGCGGCGACGCCGGCCAGGACCGCCTCGCCCGGGCGTACCGGCCCGGCCGGTGCGAGCGCGCCGGCGACGGCGCAGCCGACGAGGAACGCGTTGCGCCACACGTGGTGCCAGCCCAGGGGCGCGGCGGTGCGGCCGAAACAGCGGCAGGTGCCGCCGCCGCGCCGCAGGTTCACGACGATGGCGGTGGTGAAGGCGACCAGCAGGGCGCCCGAGACCAGGAACCCGCCCAGCGGGAACACCGCCAGCAGTGCGACGGCGGCGAACTCGGCGGCGACCACCGCCGCGGCGAGCGGACCGGCCGGTCGCAGGCCCATGTCGCGCACCGAGCGCGTGAACTCGCGGTAGGCGTCGCGCCCGGAGACCTTGCCGACGGCCGCCGCCAGCAGGACCGTGCCGAGCAGCACCCGGCACCCGATCTCGACGTACATGTGTCATCGCCTCCCTCTGGCCACCCCGAGGATCGCCTCGGGTGGCACCGCCCCGAAATGCCGCGAGTCCTGGCTGCGGGCGTTGTCCCCGCGCACCGTCACGGCGCCGTCCGGTTCGACCCGGTGCACCCGCTTGACCATCCAGGTCAGGTCCGCCTCCGGGACGACGTCGCGGGCCCGGAAGACGACGAGGTCGCCGACGACCGGCGCCCGCCCGACGCGGACGAGGAGCCGGTCGCCGTCGTGCAGCGTCGGCGCCATGCTCTGCCCGCGGACGACCACTAGGCGCCAGCGGCGGCGCAGCCAGCCGGTCACGTCGCCGCCAGATGGTAGCCGTCGGCCTGGAGCCAGCGGGGGCGCAGCCAGCCGGTCACGTCGCCGCCAGCTGGTAGCCGTCGGCCTGGAGGCGGAACAGCCGGGCGTACTCGCCGTCGGCCGCCATCAGCTCGTCGTGCGTACCGGACTCGACGACGCGTCCGGCGCCCAGCACGACGATGCGGCGCGCGTCGCGCAGGGTGCCGAGCCGGTGGGAGATCAGCAGCCCGGTGCGGCCGTGGCGGATCCGCGTCAGCGAGGCGTGCACGCGGGTCTCGGCGTCGGCGTCGAGCCCGGAGCTGGGCTCGTCCAGGATGAGCAGGTCGGCGTCGGCGCGCATCAGGGACCGGGCCAGCGCGACCCGCTGCCACTGCCCGCCGGAGAGCGTCACGCCGGGCTCGCCGTCCTGGTCGGCGAAGGTACGGCTGAGCAACGTGTCGTAGCCGTGGGGCAGCGCGCGGAGGCGGTCGTGGATCTCGGCGCGCGTGGCGGCCTCCTCGACCTGTGCGGCCGTGTGCGGCAGCCGGCCGATGCCGACGTTCTCGGCGGCGGTGAGGTCGTAGCACATGAAGTCCTGGAACACCGCCCCGATCCGCTGGCGCACCGTCTCGATCCGCAGCTCGCGCAGGTCCACCCCGTCCCAGGTGATCCGGCCCCGGTCGGGGTCGTAGAACCGGCAGAGCAGCTTGACGAGGGTGCTCTTGCCGGCCCCGTTGAGCCCGACGAGTCCGACGGCCTCACCGGCGGTGATCGTGAGGTCGACGCCCCGGAGGATCCAGGGGCCGTCCTCGTCGTAGCGGAACCACACGTCCTCGAACCTGATCGCGGTGCGCAGCGGCGGCGCCGGCAGGGTCCCGTCGGTCAGATCGGTGGGAGTGTCGAGAACGGCGACGTAGTGGCGGAACAGCCGCATGGCGGCGCCGGCCTCGCCGAGCTGGGCGGCGATGCCGGCCAGGCCGCTGTGCGCCGCGGTGAACGCGGCCAGCAGGAGGGTGAGGTCGCCGAGGCTGAGCCGGCCACGGACCGTGGCGTTCACCGCGAACACCGTCGCGGTGAGGGTCACCGCGGCGCCGGCCAACGCCCAGCACGCCTGCACCGTCGTGGTGTGCCGCGCGGCGGCCAGCTCGATGTGGGCGGCCGAGCGCACCGCGCCGGTGAGCCGGTCGTGGAAGAACCGGCCGAGGTGGTAGAGGCGCACCTCCCGGGCGGCGCGCAGGTCGGTCAGCACGGCCTGGAACAGGAACCGGGCCCGGAACAGGCCGGCGCTGTCCTCCACCGCCCGCGCGGTCCGCCGGGACAGCCGCAGTTGGATGAGGAACTCGGGCACCGCCACGGCGAGCAGGAGCAGACCGGCCGGCGGCCAGAGGGACGCCAGGATCACGGCGAAGCCGCCGATGGTGACGACGTTCTGGGCCACGTCGACCGCGAACATGACGACCACGTACGGCGCCTGGGTGGCGGCCTGCTGGGCCAGCGCCAGCCGGTCGCGCAGGGCCGGCTGCTCGAAGGGGCCCAGGCCGAGGAAGCTGTTCAGTTTCTGGTACAGCCGCACGTCGGCGGCGATCGTGATGGCGTTCTGCAGCGCGGTGGTGAAGTAGCCGGAGACGCGGCTGGCGATCGCCGCCAGGGCTCCCAGGACGGCGATCGCCACCGCATACCAGGTCGCGGTCGACGGGTTGGCCGAGCCGCCCCTGCTGACCTCGTCGAACAGCAGCTTCGTGAACCACGCGATGCCGAGCGGTGGCGCCGCGCCGACGACGACGAGGGCCACCATGGCGGCGAGCGCCTTCCGGTCGGCGCAGCCCAGCCGCAGCGCGGCTCGCAGCGTGGCCACGGCTCAGGCCAGGACCGGAAGCTGGTGGCTGGCGCCGACGACGACGCCGTCGACGATCGACAGCACGGCGGGGAACCCCTTGACCCGGAACTCCCTCTCGGCCTGCGCCTCGGAGATCGTCGCCGTGTCGAAGCCGGCGAGGCGGGGGGCCATCGCGGCCGTCTCCGCCGGCGTGCCGATCATGAACACGAGGGTGTCGTGGCGGTAGCGCGCGGCGTCGTCGGTGAGGGCGTCCAGGAGATCCTGGCAGGGCGGGCAGGTGGGGGTCAGCATGACCACCGTGCGCCGGCCGGTGGCCAGGTCGGCGTGCGGGGAGCCGCTGACGTCCAGGCCCGGGGCGGGCAGCACCTCGGGAACGGGTTCGCCGTCGTGGTCGTGGCCGTGGCCGGCCTGCACCTCGCGCAGCCGCCGGGCGAGGGCCAGAGTCAGGACGAGGTTGAGCGCGGCGACGGCGCCGACGACGGCGATGGCGGCGTAGGCGAAACCCGACATGGAAACTCCTCGGCGAGTCGGAGGGGTGGGGGCCGCGCCGGACGGCGCGGCCCCCGAGGGGAAGTCAGGTCAGCAGACGCCGACCTTCTTGGTGTAGCAGATCGACCGCGACGTCGAGGTCACGCAGGAGCCGTAGCAGTTGTAGTAGCCCTGCCGGTAGTAGCGGAAGTAGTAGCCGCCCGAGCAGTAGCCGTTGGACGCGACGCACCCGCACGCCTGGCCGTTCTCCGGCACGCAGGCACCGGCCTCCTCGCGGCCGAGCACCTTGGCGAGGACGGCGTCGCCGACGCGGGTCATCATCTTGGTCATGGCAGACCTCCTTAGTGGGTGGTTGCCATCACTGTGCTGACCGCCGCTGCGCGCGCCCTGCGCTTCTACTGCGCGTCGGCTGCGCTCCGCCAGCGCGGCAGCGATTCGCGCAGGTCGTCGGCGTACGGGGAGTCGAAGTGCGCGAAGATGCCCAGCGCCTCCTCGCCCAGCACGACCGCCCGGTCGTACCTGCCGAGGGTGGCCTGCGCCCGCGCCAGCAGGTGCAGCGAGTTCGCCAGCGGGAACGGCTGCCCGACGTCGCGCAGCATCGCCACCGAGCCCTCCAACTCCACCACCGCCCGGTCCGCGTCGCCCCCCTCCAGGTGCGCCTTGCCGAGCAGCCGCCGGGAGATCGCCTCGCCCCACTCGTGACGCATCTCGTGGAACGCCAGCACCGTACGCCGCAGCAGCCGTCGGGCCGACTCGCCGTTCCCGGCCGCGAGGTGCGTCGCGGCCAGCGCCTGCTCGGCCGTGGTCACGCTCATCCGGTCGCCGAGCCGGCGCGCGGCGGCCACCGCCTGCCGGAGCTGCTCCACGGCCGGCGGCCACCGCTCGGCGTGCCGGTGCAGCAGCCCGATGGTCTCCCGCGCGAGCGCCTCGCCCCACAGGTCGCCCTCGTCGACGAAGACCCGCAGGGCGGCGGCGCAGGCGGCCTCGGCGAACGGGGAGGTGAGGTGGTACTGCCCGTACCGCATGCCGAGGGCCAACAGCACGTGCCCGCCGACGGGGCCGACCGGCCAGTGCGCGGCGCACAGCCGCACCATCACCAGCAGCGCGGCGTCCGCCTCCCGCAACCGACCGAGGTGGCGGCAGCACAGCGAGTAGTTCTGCAGCGCGGCGAGGCGGTGCGCCACCCACGGCCCGCGGCTGTCCCGCTGTGCCGCGCGCAGCAGCGGAACCGCCTCGGCGTGCCGGTTCAACCACCCGTACGCCGTGCCCAGGTGCAGCCGCAGCGACATCCGGGTCGGCGCCGACAGTTCGGCGTGGCGGTCGAGCACGCCGCGCAGGCAGTCGACGAACTCGGGCAGGTGCTGACTGCGCATCGTCGCGAAGTTGCCCATCGTGCAGGCCAGGCGTCCGGCCAGGTCGACCGCGCCGAGCCGCAGCAGGTCCCGCACCGCCGCGACCAGGTTCTCCCGCTCCGCCTCGAACCATTCGACCGCCTCCCAGGCGTCGATCGTGGGCCCCGCGTCAGCCACCGGCAGGGCCCCGCAGGGCAGCGACGCCCCGGCCCGCCCGGCGTACGCGTGCAGCCGTTCGTACCAGGCGATCACCTCCTCGACGGGAACCTCGGTGCGTTCCCGGGCGACGAGCCTGACCAGGTCGTGCATGCGTACCCGGCCGCTGGGATCGTCGGTCAGCAGGTGGGCCCGGCACAGCTGTTCCAGCAGCGGCTCGGAGGTCTCGTCCCACATGCCGAAGCTGCGCAGCGACGTACGGCTGAGCACCGCGAGCAACCGCGCGGCGGGCGGTGGCAACCGCTCGAACCCGACGGTGAAGCTGCTGCGCACGTCGAGCCCGTCGAGTGACAGCTCGTCGAGGCGGCGTCGCTCGTCGCGCAGCCGCTCGCGCAGCCGCGCCACGGTCATCGCCTCCCGCTCGGCCAGCCGCACGCCGGCGATGCGCAACGCGAGCGGCAGGCGACCGCACAGCTCCACGACGTCGACGGCGGCCCCGGCCTCCCGGTTGATCCGCTCGGCGCCGGCGAGCCCGGCCAGCAGGTCCACGCCGTCGTCGACCGGCAGCAAGTCGAGCGGAACGACCTCGGTGCCCGGCAGGCCGGGCAGCGCCCCCGTGCTGGTGACCAGGGCGGTGCTGCCGCCGGGCGGCAGCAGCGGGCGCACCTGCGCCGCGTCCGCCGCGCTGTCCAGCATCACCAACATGGTCTGGTCGGCGAGCACGGAGCGGTACAGCGCCGCGCGTTCCTCGGCCGCGACCGGAATGGCCTCGCCGGCTATCCCGAGGGCGCGGAGGAACGCGCCGAGCACCGCGCCGGGCCGGGCCGGGTCCGGGGTGTTGCCGCGCAGGTCGGCGTAGAGGCACCCCGCGGGGAAGCGGTGGCGGCTCTCGTGCGCCGCCCGTAACGCCAGCGTGGTCTTGCCCGTTCCCGCCAGCCCGGTCACGACGATCACCTGGGCCACGCCGGCGGCCGGTGGGGTACGCCCCAGCAACGACAGCAGCAGCCCCAGCTCCTTGTCGCGCCCGACGAAGTCACCGGTGACCCCGGGCAGCTGATGGGGACGCACCCACGCGCGCGGGGACGTCTCCCGCTCGCTGCCCAGGATCTCCCGGTGCAGTTGCCGCAGCTCGGGGCCCGGATCGATGCCGTGCTCCTCGGCGAGCAGCCGGGCCCCGGCCCGGTACACGGCGAGCGCCTCCGCCTGCCGGCCGCTGCGGTGCAGGGCCACCATGAGGTGGCCGCGCAGTCGCTCCCGCAGCGGCCGGTCCCGCACCAGTGTGGTCAGCTCGGGCACGACCTCCTGATGCAGGCCGAGCGAGAGCAGTGCCTCGAAGCGCAGCTCGACCGCGTTCTCGCGCAGCTCGTGGAGCCGGTCCCGTTCGAAGTCGACGAGCCTCGCCCCGACGTCGACGAACGCCTCGTCGCGCCATCGGGCGAGCGCCCGGTCGAGCAGCTCGACCGTGCAGCGGGGGTCGGTGGCGGCTGCGGCGGCCTGCACGTCGGCGGCGAACTCCGCCGCGTCCACGACCACGACGGGGTTCAACTGGTAGCCGGGCGAGCGGGTGAGGATCAGCTCCGGCGTCGCACCGCGCCGGACGGAGGCGACGACCGCCTGGACCCGGTTGCGCGCCCCCGCGGGCGGATCGTTCGGCCAGAGCCCGTCGATCAGGCGGTCGACGGAGACGATGCGTCCATGGTGGGCCGCCAGGCTCGCGACGAGTGCCCGCTCCAACGGGGCGAGCGACACCACCACCCCGTCGACGCTCAACTCGGTCCGCCCGAGGATGCCGATCCGATAGCCACGCACGGCGCAAAGCTAGCGCGGTCTGCGCCCTTTGTGCCCGGACGTCCACGACGGCCGCGGCGCAGGAGCGCTGGTCACGGCGTCCCGGCCCGACGATCGTGACCAGAGCCACTGCCGGTCACGGCGTCCCGGCCCGACGATCGTGACCGGAGCCACTGCCGGCCGGGTCCGGGCGGCCGGTCGGGCGCGAACGCCCCGACGGGATCCGACAGCCCGCGACGGCCGGTGTGATGCCCGGCCGGCATCCCGCGTGGCGAACCGGCGGAGTCGGCGATCTTGGGCGCGTCCACTGTGGGATCATGGCCGCCCGTGCGCGCGGTCTCCGCGCGCCAGAATCATGTGGAGGTACGGGTGCGCGGATCAGCGCGACGACTGGCCGTCTCGATTCTCGCCGCGACCGTCGCGGCGATGGGGCTCGCCTCGCCCGCCCAGGCGGCGACGAATCCGTTCACCGCGGCGCAGGCGTGCAACAACGACTTCGGCGGCTCGTGGGCCTACGCCAGCGACGGTCACCGGTCGATCTACCACTCCGACGGCACCAAGGTCGGCGACGTCTACCTGATGTACAACGGTGCGACCGGCTACAACTGCGTCGCCACCCTCAAGCGGGTGGCCGTCGGCTCGACGACCGGGGTGTCGGCGGGGATCCGGGTGGAGGGCGGCTCCTGGGTCGAGGACCCCGGAAACTACAAGTACTACGCCGCCATCCAGCGCTCCGCCGTCGACAAGTGCGTCATGTACCGCGGCGAGGTCATGTACTTCACGAGTTGGGTGAGCGCGGGTCGGTCCAGTTGGGGCAACTGCGGCTGAGTTCCCGCGCGTCGGGGGCGGCCCCGGGCGCGTCGCATCGGCGACGGCCCGGGGCCGCCCCCTTTGTCGTTCCGGGGTCGCAGACGGCGTCCCGACGGCGGCGAGCCGCGCCTCGTCCGGCGCCGATCCTGGCGGAGTCGAGGGCCCGGGGGGCACCGATGATCGAAAATGCAATAAACACGCGGGATATTTACATGATATTGCGATGTCTGGCAGGCTCTAGCTATATCGACAATCGTCACCGCGCTCGCGATCCGGCCTCGTCCCCCGGGCCCGGCCGCCGCCGGCGTGCCGACGACGCCTGCCTGCGAAGGAGAGACCATGCGACGGCGTCAACTCCTCACTGTGAGTGTGCTCAGCCCGTTCGCGGCGATGCTGGCGTCGGGCGGCCCCGCCCGCGCCGCCGCCGCGGCACAGACCTTCGGCTTCTCCGCCGACGGCAGCAACTTCCTGCTCGACGGCCGGCCCTTCCAGATCCGCAGCGGGGAGATGCACCCCGCCCGGATCCCCGTGCAGTACTGGCGGCACCGGATCCAGATGGCCAGGGCGATGGGCCTGAACACGATCGCCATCTACGTCATGTGGAACCACGTCGAGGAACGCCCCGGCGTCTTCGACTTCACCACCGACCGGCGCGACATCGCCGGCTTCGTCCGGCTGTGCCAGGCCGAGGGCATGTACGTGCTGCTGCGCCCCGGTCCGTACGTCTGCGCCGAGTGGGACCTCGGCGGTCTGCCGCCGTACCTGCTGCGCAACCCGAACATCAGGCTGCGGGTGCGCACCGCGGCCGACCCGCACTACATGGCGGCCGTCGCCCGCTACGTCAACGCGCTCGCCGCGCAGGTCAGGCCCCTCATGGTCGCCGACGGCGGGCCGATCCTGATGGTCCAGGTCGAGAACGAGTACGGGTCGTACGGCACCGACGTCACCTACCTGGAGGAGCTGCGGCGGCTCTGGCTCGACGCCGGAATCGCCGGTCCCTTCTACACGGAGGACGGCCTCGGCTACGTGCAGGCCAACCGCACCGTCGTCGCCGGCGGGGCGATCGCGCTCAGCGGGGGCGACGCCGCGGCGATCGCGGCGGCGCGCCGCTCCTTCCCGGCCGTGCCGGCCATGTCGGGCGAGCTCTACTCGGGCTGGCTGACCCACTGGGGCGACGGCGGCTTCGCCGGATCGAACACCGACATCTCCAGCCAGTTGCAGGGCCTGATGGCCGGCAACCTGTCGTTCAACATCTACATGGTCCACGGCGGCACGAACTTCGGGTACTCGGCGGGCGCGAACGCCGCCGACAACGGGTCCGGCTACCAGCCGGACATCACCAGCTACGACTACGGCGCGCCGATCACCGAACAGGGCCGACCGGCCCGCCTGTACCCCACCTACCGCGAGATCATCGGTACGGCGCTCGGCGCGCCGCTGCCGGCCGTGCCGGCACCGATCCCCACCATCGTGCGCACCGGCGGCCAGGCGGTGCTGCCGGCGCCGTACGCCTCGCTCTGGGACAACCTGCCCGCCGCGCTGCCGCCCGCGCAGACGGTGAACCCGCAGCCGATGGAGATGTACGGCCAGAACTCCGGCTTCATACTCTACCGCCGGGTGCTGCCGGGCTACACGGGCGGCAGGCTGGAGGTCAGGTCGGTGCGCGACTACGCGACCGTCTTCCTCGACGGCGTCTACCAGGGGGGCATGTCCCGCAGCAACCTCGCGCCGTCCTACACCGGCCCGCTGGGGGTGACCGTGCAGGACGCGCCGCTGCCGCTGAAGACCTCGGCGAGCGGCAGCCCCACCCTCGACATCCTGGTCGAGGGCATGGGCCGGACGAACTACGGCCAGGCCCTGGTCGACCGCAAGGGCATCCTGGAACGGGTGTCGTTGCTCGACGCGGGCGCCCTGACCGGCACCCTGACCGGGTGGCAGACCCACCTGCTCCCCGTCGACGAGGCGTTCGTGGCCGGGCTCAGGCCGGTCGTCGGCGACAGCTCGCGGCCGGGCATCTTCTTCAAGGCCACGGTCAACCTCACCCAGACCGGCGACACGTACCTCGACATGTCCCGCTGGACCAAGGGCGTGGTCTGGGTCAACGGGCGCAACCTGGGCCGCTACTGGAAGGTGGGGCCGCAGCAGCGGCTCTACTGCCCGGCGCCCTGGCTGCGGGTCGGGGCCAACGAGATCGTCGTCTTCGACCTGCACCAGGTGCAGGCGCAGCCGATCCCATTCGAGGCCACCCTGAGCGGGCAGGCGGGCGCCACCCGCCACAGCGTGGTCAACCGGGCCAGCGGCAAGGCCCTGGACGTGCCGGGCTGGTCCCGGGACACCGGCGTCCAGCTGATCCAGTGGAGCCCCAACGGCGGGGCCAACCAGGTGTGGCTGATGGCGGGCGCCGCGGGCGGCGTCACCACGATGACCAGCGTCCACTCGCAGCTGCTCGCCGACGTGGAGGGCGCCTCCACCGCCGACGGCGCCCGGGTCATCCAGTGGACCGCGCACGGCGGCGGCAACCAGCAGTGGCGGGTCGTCGCCGTCTCCACCGACTTCGTCAAGCTCGTCAACGTGCGCAGCGGCAGGGTCCTCGGCGTGGCGGACCGGGCGACCACCGACGGGGCGGCCGTCGTGCAGCAGAGCGACACCGGCGACCCGAGCCAGCACTGGCGGCTCACTCCGGCCTGACGCACCGGGGGCGACGTGGCGTCGCCCCCGGTGCGGTGGGGGAGCGGGCGGGCGACCACCCTGCGGCGCGCGGCCGCCGGGGGTCGCCCGCCGGCGCCCCCGTGGCGTACGGACGGCCGCTTCAGGGATGCGAGGATGGCCGCATGGGCAGGCCAGACGACCGGGGTGAGACGTGAACCAGCACGAGCGGTGGCACCGGCTCCTGGAGATGGTGGCGGCCGAGGGGCAGCTCGACATCGAGTCCACCGCCCGCGAGCTGGGCGTGAGCACGGCGACCATCCGGCGTGACTTCGACGAGCTCGCCACGCAGCAGTTGGTGTCGCGCACCCGCGGCGGCGTGGTGGCCACCAGCGTCTCCTACGACCTGCCGCTGCGCTACAAGGCGGTGCGCCAGGCCTCGGAGAAGCAGCGGATCGCCGCGGCCGCGGTCGCGGCGATCCCGCCGGGGGCCACGGTGGGGCTCAACGGAGGCACCACGACGACCGAGGTGGCGCGGGCGCTGGCGCTGCGCGCCGACCCGGACGGGCATCTGCCGCCGGTCACGGTGGTGACCAACGCGCTGAACATCGCCAACGAACTCATCGTGCGTCCGCACATCCGGGTGGTGCTCACCGGAGGGACCGCCCGTCCGCAGTCCTACGAGCTGGTGGGCCGCATCGCCGAGACGATGCTGGCGTCCGTGGCGCTGGACGTGGTCGTGCTCGGGGTGGACGCGATCGACCACCAGCACGGCGCCAGCGCGCACAACGACGGCGAGGCGGCCATCAACCACGTCATGGTGACCAGCGCCGCGCGGACGATCGTGGTGGCGGACGCCTCGAAGCTGGGCCGCCGCAGGTTCAACCGGATCTGCCCGCTGGGCAACATCGACACCCTGATCACCGACAAGGCGGCGGACCCGGAGCAGGTCGGCCTCATCGAGCAGGCCGGGGTGAAGGTGGTGCAGGTCTGACGGGCGCGTCGCCGCCCCGGGGCGCCGGTCGTGGGCCGGCCCGGCCCGATCGGCGATCGGACCGGGCCGGCCGGGGCCGGCTAGGACAGGGCCCACTGCTGGGTGGCCGCGCCGTTGCCGGTGCGCTGGACGACGTCCGTTCCGTCGTCGGCGACCGGCCCGGTGAGGTCGAGGGGCTTGCCGCTGTTCCGGTTGGTGACGGTGACGTACGTGCCGACCCGCGTGACGCGCCACTGCTGGTTGGCCGCACCGGTGGGGGTCCACTGGATCACGTCGGCGCCGTCGGCGGTGGAGCTGCCGGTCACGTCGAGCGGGACCAGCTCCGGGCAGCTGTCCTTGGCGGCGTCGTTCTGGTACTCGTCGCCGCCGATGTGGAAGTAGGGGCCATCGAAGAGGGGCACGAACTCCGACAGCAGGTTCATCGCGAACGTGCGGGCGTGTTCCCTGGTCAGGTTGAGGGTCCAGCCGCCGTTCGACCCGCCCGGCCAGGGGGCGTAGTCCATCGACGGGCACTCGAACCGCATCGTCGGGTCGTACGTCGTCATCGCGGTGGCGTGCCCGGGCAGGTCGATCTCGGGCACGACGGTGACGTGGTACCTCCGGGCGACGTCCTGCAGCCGGCGCAGGTCGGCCTCGCTGTAGGACTGGGCGGAGGCCAGGCCGGGGTACCGGTCGCTGCGCAGCCGGAAGCCGTTCCACTCGGTGAAGTGCAGGTGCAGCGTGTTCAGCCGCGGCCACGCCATGCGGCGGAGCAGGTTCTCCAGGTAGTCCATCTCGTAGAAGTGCCGGCCGACGTCGAGCATGAGCCCCCGCTGCCGGTACCGCGGGTGGTCCCGGACGGAGCCCGCCAGCGCGGTGGTCCGCGTCGCGCTCTGCGTGACGACCTGTAGCAGGGTCTGGGTTCCGTAGTACACGCCGGCGGCCGCGTTCCCGCGGACCGCGACGTGTGCGCCGACGGTCAGCAGGTACCCCTCGTCGCCGATGCCGGCGTCGGCGCCGGCCAGGGTGGGCAGGATGTCGCCGGTCCTCGCCGTTGCCGACGGAACGACCGGCAGGTCGACGCCGCTGATCGCGCCGAGGTCGACGCGGAGCGACGTCGCCACCGACGACAGCTCCGTGGTGTGGGCGGGGTCCACCAGGATCCGGGAGGCCGGGGTCAGCGTGTGGGTGCCCGTCCCCCCGGTCCACTCCCGCACGCTCGGTGCGACCAGGGGCGCCGGGTTGGCCGCCCGCGCCGGCGACGGGACCTGGACCCCGGCGCCGGCCAGCAGGGCGGCCAGCACCAGGGAAAGACGTCGTTCGCGGAAGAAGAGCATTGCCGCGTGCCTCCGGTGGGTTTCACGGGACTGCGCCTTGGCTCAGCGACAGGGATGTCGTACGTCAGATGTCTGACAACGGTACGAGGCGGATCGATGGCCGTCAAGAGGTGCTCGCCTGTGGACGGACCTTGACGGCGCCCGAGCCAGATCCTAGGGTCTGCAACATCCTGCTAGATATTGGCGCTCCGATGTCACAAAAGGTCATGCATTCGCGCCATCGGCATCTCCCGGAAGAGGCGGACATGAAACGACGTCTGGGCGCGGCGCTCGCCCTCGCCACCGCCGCAGCGCTCGCGATCACCGGCTGCGGCTCCTCCGACGACTCGTCGGACGGATCGATCACCCTGAAGTTCGTCGGCGCGGACTACGGCACCGGCCCCGCGGACACGACCCAGAAGTACTGGCAGAAGATCGCCGACGAGTTCCACACCCGGAACCCCTCGATCACGGTCGAGGTCACGACCATCAACTGGACGGACTACGACACCAAGGTCAAGACCCAGCTGCAGAACAAGGACTACCCCGACATCCTGCAGGGCGTGTTCTATCCGCAGTACGCGACGAACGGGCTGGTCGCGCCGCTCGGCGACGTCCTGTCCAACCCGGCCGCCGGCACTGCGGTGTTCAAGGAGGCCTTCAGCGTCGACGGCGTCCAGTACGCCGCCCCGTTCGTCACCTCCGCCCGGGCGATGTTCTACAACAAGAAGGCGTTCGCCGAGGCCGGGATCGACAAGCCGCCGGCCACGTGGGCCGAGCTGGAGAACGCCGCGCGGGCCCTGAAGGCCAAGGGGTACATCGGCTACGCCCTGCCGCTGGGCCCGGAGGAGGCGCAGGCCGAGTCGACCCTCTGGATGCTGGGCAACGGCGGTGGCTGGCAGTCCGACGGCAAGTACACCATCGACAGCCGGCAGAACGTCGAGACGTTCACGTTCCTCAAGAACCTCGTCGCGGCGGGCCTCACCCAGCCCAACCCGGCCACCTACGACCGCACGGCCAACGCGGCGGCCGACTTCGCCGCCGGCAAGGTCGGCATGGAGTTCAACGGGCCGTTCCTCACCGCCACCATCGCCTCGGCCGGCAAGCTCTCCGCCACCGACTACGCCACCGCTCCGGTGCCCGGGCGCACCGGCCCCGTCCAGCAGACGCTCGGCGTGGCGGACGCGATCCAGGCGTTCAAGACCAGGGACGCGGCCAGGGCGGCGGCCATCAAGCAGTTCCTGGACTTCGCGCTCACCGACGAGCGCCAGCTCGCCTTCGCCAGGCAGTACGCGCTGCTGCCCGGCACCCAGTCCGCGCTGGACAGCCTGAAGAGCGACCCGGTGCTCGGCACCTTCGCCAGCCTGCTGCCGCAGACCGTGCAGTTCCCCAGCGACGAGAAGTGGACCGCCACGGTGCTCCCCGCCGTCAAGAAGAACATCGGCCTGGCCGTCACCGGCGACCCGGCGCGCGTCCTCGGCGACCTGCAGGCCAAGGCGACCGCGGGGCGGTAGCCCGCCTCCGTACCTCTCCGGTGGCGCGCGGGTCCCCACCCGCGCGCCACCGCCCACCGGCGCCCGATAGGACTCAGATGGCAAGAACCGTGACGCTGACGCCGCTCCCCGAGGCGGCTCGTGCCGCGCGCTCCAGCGAGCCCGCCCGCCGCCGGCGCTCCGCGTGGGCGGCGCTCGAACCGCTGGTCTGGATCGGGCCGGCGATCCTGCTGATCATCGGCGTGGTGCTGGTGCCCGTCGTGCTGATGTTCCGCACCGCCTTCCACCGGATCGACGCGATCGGCTTCGACCACGGCTGGGCGGGCTGGGAGAACTTCGAGGCGCTGCTGCGCGAGCCCGCACTGGGCGCCGTCGTGGTGCGTACCCTCGTGTGGGTCGTGGCCGTGGTGGCCGTCACGATGGCGTGCTCGCTGGTCCTCGCGCAGCTGTTCAACCAGGAGTTCCCCGGGCGGCGGGTGGCCCGGTGGGCCCTCGTCGCGCCCTGGGCGGCATCGGTCTTCATGACCGCCGTGGTGTTCCGCTGGATGCTCGACTCGCGGTCGGGCCTGATCAACCTCTTCCTGCACGACATCGGGGTGCTGCCGGAACTCGGCACCGCACAGGCCGACTGGCTCGGCCGGCCCTCCGTCGCGCTGTGGTGGATGATCGGCGTGGCGGTCTTCGTCTCCATTCCGTTCACCACCTACGCGATCCTCGCCGGCCTGCAGGGCATCCCCGCCGACGTCTACGAGGCCGCGCTGCTCGACGGGGCGTCGCCGTGGCGCACCTACCGGTCGGTCACCCTGCCGCTGCTGCGCCCGGCGCTGCTCGTGGCCGTCCTGATCAACATCATGAACGTCTTCAACAGCTTTCCGATCATCTGGGCCATGACCGCCGGTGGGCCGGGCGACCAGACGGCCACCACGACGATCTTCATGTACCAGCTGAAGTCGTCCTCGATCGCCGAGTCCGCCGCCATGTCCGTCGTCAACTTCGGCATCGTCATCGTGCTCGTCGCCCTCTTCGTCCGGGCCAGCAGAGGAAAGTCGCAGGTGCAGTCGTGACCGCAGCCGTCGCGTCGGGGCGGGCGCGCCGCCCCTCCGGGCGCAAGATCATTCTTGCCTGCGTCGCGTACGCGGTCGCCGCGCTCTTCCTGCTCCCGTACCTGGAGATGGTGGTCGCGGCGGCGCGTCCGAGCGACGAGCTGAAGGACCCCACCTACCTGCCGTCGCGGTTCGAGTGGTCCAACTTCGTCACCCTCTGGTCCAGCGGGCTCGGCACCAACCTCGGGGTGAGCCTCCGCGTGGCGGCCGGCGCGACCCTGCTGGTCCTGCTCGTGGCGCTGCCCGCCGCGTACTACACCGCGCGGCACCGGTTCCGGGGCCGCACCGTGTTCCTCCTGCTCGTGCTCGTCACGCAGATGTTCCAGCCCACGGCGATGCTGGTCGGCATCTACCGGGAGTTCGTGGCCCTCGGCCTGAACAACTCGATCTGGGGCCTGACGCTTGTCAACGCCGGCTTCAACCTCGCGTTCGCGACCTGGATCCTCAACGCCTACATCAGCTCCATCCCGGTCGAGCTGGAGGAGGCGGCGACCGTGGACGGGACGGGCCGGCTCGGCGCGCTGCTGCGGATCACCCTGCCGCTGGCCTGGCCCGGCGTCGTCACGGCACTGATCTTCACCTTCATCGCCGCCTGGAACGAGTTCGTCGTCGCGTTGATCCTGACCTCCGACCCCGAGAAGCAGCCGCTCACCGTGGTGCTCGACAGCTACCTCGGCGGCTACCAGATCGACTGGGGGCACCTGTTCGCGGCGTCCGCCGTGGCCACCGTGCCGGTGATCATCCTGTTCGCCCTCATCGAGCGCAAGGTCGTGGGCGGCCTGACCGCCGGATCGGTCAAGTGAGCGCCACCGGCCCGGACCGGAACGGGCTGATCATCTCGGTCGCGCTCAACCCCGCACTGGACGTCACCTACTCCGTGCCGGAACTGGTGCCCGGCACGTCCCACCGGGTCACGGACGTGGTCTGCCGGGCCGGGGGCAAGGGGGTGAACGTCGCCCGGGTGCTGCGTCAGCTGGGCGCCGAGACCCTGGTCCTGGGCCTGCTCGGCGGCGCCGCCGGCGACCGGATCGAGGCCGAGCTGGCAGCCGTCGGCGTGCCGGCGCACTTCACCCGCCTCGACGCGGAGACCCGCCGGACGGTGACCGTCCTCGCGGAGGGCGGGGCGACGGTCCTCAACGAACCGGGCCCGCCCGTCACCGCCGCGCGCTGGTCGGCGTTCCGGGAGGCGTACGCGGAGCGGGTCGGGGCGGCGCGGGTGGTGGTGCTGTCCGGCAGCCGGCCACCGGGCGTACCCGAGACCGCCTACGCCGACCTCGTCGCCATCGCCCGGGCCAACGGCGTCGACGCCGTCGTGGACGCCGAAGGTCCCGCGCTGCGGCACGCGCTGGCCGCCGCGCCGGCGTTGGCGAAACCGAACGCCCACGAGGCGGCGGATCTGCTCGGCCGTCCGGTACGCACCCGCGACGACGCCGTGGTGGTGGCGCGGCGACTCGTCCGGCTCGGCGCCGGCGCCGGCGTCGTCTCCCGGGGCGAGGACGGATTCGTGGCGGTCGCCGACGGAGCCACCTACGACGTCCGAGCGCCCGAACGGGTGCCCGGCAACCCGACCGGCGCCGGCGACGCCCTCGCGGCCGTGCTCGCGTACGGGCTCGTCACCCGGACGCCGTGGCGGGACGTCCTCGCCCGGGGCGCGGCCGTCTCCGCCGCCGCCGTCGCCTGCCCGTGGGCGGGCGGATACGACGCCGACGTGGCCTCCCGGCTGCTGCCCGGAACCACCGTGGAAACCCTGGAAACACCACGCACCGACAGAAAGCAGGAACCGTGTCGTACGTCGCTTCCGAGATAGCCTCCCAACCCGAGACCTGGCGGCACGCCGCGGCGCTGGTCGCGCAGCCGGAGGTGGCGCGGGCCCTGCCCCGGCCCGGCGAACGCGTCGCCGTCGTGGGCTGTGGCACGTCGTACTTCATGGCGCAGAGCTTCGCGGCGCTGCGGGAGTCGGCGGGGCAGGGGGAGACCGACGCGTTCGCCGCCTCGGAGTTCCCCACCGGGCGGCGGTACGACCGCGTCGTCGCCATCACTCGCTCCGGCACCACCACCGAGGTGGTCCGGCTCCTGGAAGGGCTGCCGGCCGGCACCCGCTCGACGGTCGTCACCACCGACGCCGCCCTGCCGGCGGCCCGGCTCGCGACCGACCGCGTCGTCCTCGGCCTCGCCGACGAGCGGTCGGTGGTGCAGACCCGCTTCGCCACGACCGCGCTGGCCGCCTGGCGCGTCGGCCTCGGGCGGGACCTGACGGACGCGATCGCCCAGGCGCGGGCCCGGCTGGCCGAACCGCTCGACCCGGCCGTGGTCGGCCGGGAGCAGTTCACCTTCCTCGGCACCGGCTGGACGGTGGGACTGGCGCACGAGGCGGCCCTGAAGCTGCGCGAGGCGGCGCAGGTCTGGGCGGAGTCGTACCCGGCGATGGAGTTCCGGCACGGCCCGATCAGCGTGATCGACCACCGGTCCGTGGTCTGGATCTTCGGTCCGCCGGTGCCCGGGCTGCGCGACGACCTGGCCGGCACCGGCGCGATCGTGGTGCACGAGCACGGTGACCCCATGGCGTCCCTCACCACCGCGCAGCGGCTCGCGGTCGAGCTCGCGACCCGGCGCGGCCTGGACCCGGACCGCCCCCGGCTGCTCACCCGGTCCGTCGTCCTGCCCGTGCCCGCCGCCTGAGGAGCGCCGATGACCCTCGTCCCCACCGCCGACCTGGTGGCCGCCGCCCGCGCCGCCGGCACCGGCGTGCTGGCGTTCAACGTGATCACCATCGAGCACGCCCAGGCGATCGCCGCCGCGGCGCGGCGGGCGCACCGGCCCGCGATCCTGCAGATCAGCCAGAACGCGGCGCGCTACCACGGCGGCGTCTCGGCCATCGCCGCGGCGACCGCCGAGATCGCCCGCGCTGCCGGCGCGGAGCTGTCGCTGCACCTGGACCACGTCGACGACGTCGGCCTGCTGGAGCAGGCCCCCGCCGCCGGCTTCAGCTCCGTGATGGTCGACGCGTCCGCGCTGTCGTACGCGGCGAACGTGGCCGCCACCCGTAAGGCGACCGACTGGGCGCACGAGCGCGGGCTGTGGGTCGAGGCGGAGCTCGGCCACGTCGGCGGCAAGCCGGACGCCCCGGCGAGCGCCCACGCGGCCGGCGTCCGCACCGACCCGGCCGAGGCCGCCCGCTACGTGGCCGAGACCGGCGTCGACGCGCTGGCCGTCGCGGTGGGCAGCACCCACGCGATGGCCGACCGCACGGCGTCGCTGGATCTCGACCTCGTGGCCGCGATCCGCGACGCGGTGCCCGTGCCCCTGGTGCTGCACGGTTCCTCGGGGGTGCCGCTGGAGCAGATCCGCGCGGCGGTCGGGCGCGGCATGGTGAAGATCAACGTCGGGACGGCCCTCAACGTGGCCTTCACCGACGCGGTCCGGGCCGCCCTGCCCGAGTCCCGCGACCCGCGCCGCTACCTCGCGGCGGGGCGGGACGCGATGGCCGGGGTGGTGGAGCGGCTGCTCACCCTGCTGCCCGAGGTGCCGTAGCCCGACGCCGGCAG
Organism: Micromonospora citrea; assembly: GCF_900090315.1. Taxonomy (NCBI): domain Bacteria; kingdom Bacillati; phylum Actinomycetota; class Actinomycetes; order Micromonosporales; family Micromonosporaceae; genus Micromonospora; species Micromonospora citrea. Next base: position 6,067,994 of record NZ_FMHZ01000002.1, read on the forward strand.
TCGGCCGGACACCGGGGCCGGTGCGGGCGTGGTCACCGCCCGCACCGGCCTATGCCGGGGGACGGGCGGGCAGGGGCTCGGGCACGTTGAGCCGCAGGGCGGCCGCGACGGCGCCCAGGGCGCCGCCCTCGTCGCCGAACCGGGCCGTCACGACGTCCAGGTGGCGCGGGTGACGGGGGATCGCCAACCGGCCGATCGTCGCCCGCACCGGCTCCAGCACCACCTCGCCGGCCTGGGCCAGGGTGCCGCCGATGGCCACCTTGCCCGGATCCAACTGCACCACCATGCCCGAGAGGACCCGGCCGAGCAGCGTCGCGGCGTGCCGCACCACCTCCTCGACGGTCGGCTCGCCGGCACGTGCCAGCGCCGCCAGGTCGGCCGGGTCCGCGACGGTCACGCCGCGGTCGGCGCACCGCTCGATGAGGGCCGACGGGCGGATCAGCAGCTCCAGGCAGCCACGGCCGCCGCACGGACAGGCCTCGCCGTCGGGGTCGACGCTGACGTGGCCGATCTCGCCGGCGGCGCCGTGCGCGCCGCGGGCGAGCCGGCCGTCGACGATGAGCCCGCCGCCCACGCCGTCACTCCACCGGACGTAGGTTGACGTAGCGCTGCTGCGGGCACCTATGTCACGAGCCTCGCCCCGCAGTTGCTGCTCGACACCCTCAGCTTCGTCGTGGACTTCCACCGCGACGACACGGTGCTGGACTTCCTCGAGGTTCGGCGCATCCTCGAGCCGGCCGCCACGGCACTGGCCGCGCGACGGATGAGCGCCGAGGACGTCGCCGGCCTCCAGGCGGTGCTCGACAGCCTGGGTGACACCTCGGACGTCGAGGCACTGGTCGCCAACGACCTGGAGTTCCATCGTCTGATCGCCGTCGGCTCCGGAAACACGGTGCTGTGCTCGCTGCTCGAAGGTCTCTCCGGGCCCACCACCCGGGCCCGCATCTGGCGCGGCGTCACGCAGGAGGGCGCCGTCACCCGCACCCGGGAGCAGCACCAGGCCATCGTCGACGCGATCACGGCCGGGCAGGCCGATCTCGCGCGTTCCTGGGCCACCGTGCACGTCGCCGGCGTCGAGGAGTGGCTCCGTCGGGCGCTGTGACCGGATCGCCCGGTCGCGAGCGCGCCGGTGGCGAGCGCCGGGCCGGCCCGGCGGCACCCACGCTCCGGCGGCGTGCCCACGCCCCGGCGGACTCGTGGATTGCGCCAATGCCCCGATCTTTTCGCTTGATGAACGCCTTTCGTCGCGAGCTTGCGTCCGGCCAATCGAGCGATCGATTCTTGCGGTGCCCAACCGTCGATAGGGATGCGGTCGGGCGTACCATTCCACGAATCGACCATGCACGACGAATGCGCGGGAGTTGCCGTCATGGCCCGGAAAGTGATCACCATCCTGACTGACGACCTCGACGGCGGATCCGCGGATCGGACCATCGACTTCAGCCTCGACGGCGTCGCCTATGCCATCGACCTGTCCGACCAGAATGCCGGCGCCCTGCGCAAGGCCCTCGACGTGTACATCGACGCCGCCCGGCGGATCGGCCGAAGTGGCATTGACCCGGATCGGTCGACGACTCCGGTGGCGCCCGCGGGTCGCAGCCGCGCGCAGACCCGCGCGATCCGCGAATGGGCCGTCGAGAACGGCTACCAGATTTCCGAGCGCGGCCGCATCCCGAACTCGGTGGTGAAGGCGTACGACAACCGCTGACTCCTCGGCGGCGCGGCGACGTCCGGGTGAGGGGGTTGGTCAGAGAACCCCCTCACCCCGGCCACCGCCGGATCTCAGCGACGTCCGGCCGCCACGGCCGTACGGGTGGGCTGCCGTTCCCGCCGTCGGCTCCGCCGGACGGCGACGCCGATCGCCAGCGCGGCGGCCAGACCCAGCGCCACCCACAGCAGCGGGTTCGTCCGCACCTCGTCCGGCACCTGTTGGACGAGCACGAACACGCCCATCGCCACGACGAACCAGCCGAACGCCTTGCGCAGCACCTCCTCGGGGATCCGGCCGGCGAGACGACCGCCGAGCAGGCTCCCGACCACGGCGGCAGCCGTCACCGCGGCAGCCAGGCCCCAGTCGATGCCGACGCTGGAGAGATAGCCGGCCAGCCCGGCGAACGACTTCATCGCGATGACCACCAGCGAGGTCCCGACGGCGACCGGCATCGGCAGACCGCCGAGCAGCGCCAGCGCCGGCACCACCAGGAAGCCGCCGCCGGCACCGACCAGGCCCGTCACCAGACCGACCACGACGCCGTCGAGGACGACGCGCAGGACCGGGAGCTCGTGCGGTGCCGGCCGTCCCGCCGCGGCCCGCCGACCCCGGATCATCGCCACGGCGGTGGCCAGCATCATCAGGGCGAACCCGGTGAGCAGCACGCCGGCCGGAACGAACTCGGCCAGGCGGCCTCCTGCGTACGCGCCGGCCATGCCGGCCACGCCGAAGACCAGGCCGGTGCGCCACCGGATGCGGCCGGCCCGCGCGTGCGGCAGCACGCCCACGGCGCTGGTGACGCCGACGACCAGCAGCGAGGTGGCGATGGCCTCCTTGGCCGGCAGGTCGGCGACGTACACCAGCAGCGGCACGGCGAGGATCGATCCGCCGCCGCCGAGCAGGCCGAGGCTGATCCCGATCAGCACGGCCAGCCCGACGGTAAGCGCCAGGCCGCCGCTCATGACCGCCGCCCGGCGGCCGGCCCTCCGCGCAGCTGGCCGACGATCGTGTCCAGGTCGCAGCTGGCGCCCCGGTTGTAGGGGAGCTTGCCGAGCAGCATGCCCATCGCGCAGGTGTTGGTGAGGGCGGCGAAGGTCAGCCCGGCGCCGATGAACGCGGCGACCCACTTCAGCCCGGGGACGAACACCGAGGCGAGGATGCTGACCAGGACGATGGAGCCGGCGACCAGGCGGACCTGGCGCTCCAGGTCCCACCGGGGCCTGCCCTGGGAGATCGGGGCGTGGGCGGCCTGCCAGGCCATGATTCCGCCCTTGAGGACCTTGAGGTTGGGCAGGCCGGCACCGGCGAGGGTCTGCTCGGCCTGGGTGGCGCGGGCGCCGGAGCGGCAGATCAGCACGACGTCCTCGTCGAGGTGACGGAGCAGTTCCTCGCGGTGCTCCTTGAGCAGGTCCAGCGGCACGTTGTAGGAGCCGGGGATGTGGGACGTCTCGAACTCCCCGGGCGTGCGCACGTCGAGCAGTCGGGGCGCCCGCCCGGTGTCGATCAGCTCGCGCAGGGTCGCGGCGTCGAGGGTGGCGGGGCTGGTCGGGGTGGTCATGCTCTCTCCTTGAGTCGCTTCGGATGTGCGGGGCGCGGGCCGCTGGTGTGGCCCGCGTGGTCGTGCGGCCGCCACGCCGGGCCGGCAGTCGCTCCGGCCCGGCGCGGGCGACGTTCAGGCGGCGGCGGCCATCCGGACGCCGACCTGCTCGGCGCGGCCGAACGAGTCGTCGATCAGGACGACCTCGCGGCCGGCGTTGGCCAGCAGGGACGCCGCTGCGGTGGCGCGGTAGCCGGAGCCGCAGTGCACCCAGACCACGCCCTCGGGCACGTCGGCGAGCCGCTTCGGCAGGTCGGGCAGCGGCACGTGCACCGCGCCGTCGATGTGGCCGGCCCTCCACTCGTTGGTCATCCGGACGTCGAGGACGACCTGTGGCGCGGGCAGGCCCTCGGGGGCGTCGCCGGCCTGTGCGGCCGCGAGGGCCGGGAAGTCCGCGACGGTCAGCTCGCGCAGGTCGGCCGGGTCGGTCGCCCACCGCTCGGGGTCTCCCGTGGCCTGAGCGGCGGGCCGGTCGATGCCGATGCGGGCCAGTTCGCGTTGGGCGTCGGCGACCTGCTCGGGCGTCTGTGCGAGCAGGGTGATCGGCACGCCCCAGTCGATGAGCCAGCCGAGCCAGGTCGACATCGGCCCGTCGAGGCCGAGGCCGACGGTGCCGGCGAGGTGCGAGGTGGCGTACGCCTTGCGGTGTCGCAGGTCGACGACCCACTCGCCGGCGGCGATCCGCTCGCGCAGCTGGGCGGCGTCGGCGCGGGTGGCCGGGGTGAGGTCGACCGGGGCGGGGCCGGCGGTGTTGGCCACGCCCATGTGGGCGTAGTAGGCGGGGTAGGCGTCGAGGCCGGCGAGGGTCTCGGTGACGAACCGGTCGGCGGCCAGCCGCAGCACGGGGTTGGCCTGCTTCTCCCGGCCGATGGTGGACTCGGGGGCGTCGGACTGGCTGGCGGAGCAGAAGCTGCCGAAGCCGTGGGTGGGCCAGACCTGGGCGCCGTCGGGGAGCAGGTCGGCCAGCTTCCGCGCCGAGTCGTGCTGGTGGTGGGCGAGGGTGTGGGCGTGCTGCTGGCCGAGCAGGTCGGTGCGGCCGGTGGTGCCGAACAGCAGCGAGCCGCCGGTGAACACCCCGGCCGGCTGCCAGCCGCCGTCGGTGGCCTCGTCGAGGACGTACGACAGGTGGTGGAAGGTGTGGCCCGGTGTGGCGACGACCCGCAGCCGCAGCCGGTCGGAGACGGTCACCTCGTCGCCCTCGGTGACGGGCGTCCGGTCGAAGCCCACCTCGTCGCGGCCGGAGACGAGGTACTGCGAGCCGGTGAGCCGGGCCAGCTCCAGGCCGCCGGAGACGTAGTCGTTGTGGATGTGGGTCTCCACCACGTGGGTGATCCGCACGCCCTTCTCGCCCGCGAGATACATGATCCGGTCGACGTCCCGCTGCGGATCCACCACCACGGCCACCCGGCCGTCCGTCGCGAGGTAGCTGCGGTCTCCCAGGGACGAGGTCGCGATGACCGACACCTGCACCGACATTTCGTCTTCTCCCTTCACCCCTCCCTACATACCCGGGGGGGTATGCAGGGAATAGTCTGCACCCTTTGTCGAATTTGACAACGCGTCACCCGCCCCGGCGGACACGCCGCCGGGGCTCCGGCGGGACACGCCGCCGGGGCTCCGGCGTTCAGGCCCGGCGGATCACGCCAGGGCCAGGAACAGCTTCTCCAGTTCCTCTTCGGTCATCTCCGGCTGCTCGCCGCGATCGCGGGCCGCGGAGCAGTGCCGCATGCCGGAGGCGATGATCTTGTAGCCCGCGCGGTCGATCGCCTTCGACACCGCGGCCAGCTGGGTCAGTGCCTCGCGGCAGTCCTGGCCGTTCTCCATCATCTCGATGACCGCGTTGAGCTGCCCTCGGGCGCGCTTCAGGCGGGTCAGTGCCTCGCCGGTCATCTCGGGGCGCAACTTCATCTCGTCTACCTCCGTTCACACCGTAACACCTACCCCCGGGGGTATCTCCGGGCGCGGGTGTTTCCGATGGACGGGGCCGCGCCGGCAGCGCCGCCCGCCTGTCACGATTGCCGTACCCGACAGTCACAACATACCCCCCAGGGTATTAATTCCGTCCGGCGGGGCCACCCTCGCCCGGGAGCGAACCCGCGCCGCCGGCCGCGCGCCTTCGCGCCCGCCGCCGCTCAGGCGGGGGCGGAGTCGCGCATGGTCTGCCAGGCGCCGTAGCCGCCGAGCAGGTCGGAGACGTCCGAGCGGCCGTCGGCGCGCAGCAGGCTGGCCGCGACCGAGGAGCGGTATCCGCCGGCGCAGTGCACGACCACGGGCCGGTCGGCCGGGACCTCGTGCAGGCGTTCAGTCAGCTCGGCGAGGGGGATGTGCCGCGATCCCTCGACGGCGCCCTGCTCGCGCTCGCCGGCGTTGCGGACGTCGAGGACCACCGGCGGCCCGGGCCGCTCCAGCGCCGCGCGCAGTTCGGGGGCGGTGACCCGGCTGGCCCGGGTCAGGTCGGCGGCCATCCCGGGCAACGCCTCGTCGGGCTCGCGCAGGTAGCCGACGACGTGGTCGAAGCCGATCCGGGCGAGGCGTACGACGATCTCCTCCTCCCGGCCCTGCGGGGCCACGACGAGGACGTCGCGGTCCGGCGCGACCACGCTGCCGGCGGTCTCGGCGAAGCGGCCGTCGGCGGGGATGTTGAGCGCGTCGCGCAGGTGGCCGGCGGCGTACTCGTGCGGGTCGCGGGCGTCGACCACGACGGCCCCGTCGGCCCGCGCGGCGCGGAAGGCGGCGGCGTCGAGCGCCCGGGCGGAGCGGGTGTGGTCGAACAGTTCGCGGGCCTTGCGGTTGAGCGCGGCGTCGAAGGCGAAGTAGCCGGGCGCCGCCGGCTGCCCGCCGGTGACCAGGGCGAGGAACTGCTGCTCGCTCATCGGGGCGCAGGCGTAGTTGGTGCGGCGCTGCTCGCCGATCGTGGACTGCCGCTCGGTGGACAGGTTCTTGCCGCAGGCCGAGCCGGCGCCGTGGGCGGGGAAGACCCGCACCTCGTCGGGCAGGCCCATCAGTTTGCGCTGCACGCTGTCGTAGAGCATCCGGCCCAGCTCGTCGGCGGTGACGCCGAGCGAGGCGAGCAGGTCGGGCCGGCCGACGTCGCCGATGAACAGCGCGTCGCCGGTCATGACCCCGTACGGCACCGTGTCGGCGGCGTGCTCGTGGACCAGGATGCTGATCGACTCGGGGGTGTGCCCGGGGGTCTCCATGATCTCCAGGGTCACGTCGCCGAGGCTGATGCGCTCCCCGTCGGCGAGCTTGCGGATCGGGTACTCGGTCTCGGCCCGTCGGCCGTAGCCGATCCACGCGCCGGTGGCCGCGGCGACCTCCAGGTGGCCGGCGAGGAAGTCCGCGTGGAAGTGGGTGTTGATCACCCCTTCGATGGTCAGGCCGCGCCGGCGCGCGTCGGCCAGGTATTCGTCGATGTCGCGGCGCGGGTCGACGAGCACCGCCCGCCCGCTCGTCTCGTCCGCGACGAGGTACGACGCCTGGGACAGGCAGTCCAGGTAGTACTGGGTGAACAACATGGTGCTGAACTCCTTCGCGCTGGCGGTCGACGACGCACCTACGGTAGCGCATACCCCGGGGGGTATATTCCGGGTCGAAGGTCCCTGATCCTCGGGACCTTCGACACCCGGCGGATCGGTCAGGCGAGGCCGCGCAACATGCCGTGCCAGTACATCGCCGGCAGCCCGTGCCGCTTGAGCAGCCACATGTCGTAACGCGGCCTCATCGTGTCGATCAACGGGAAGCTCGGCCTGGGCCTGAGCTCGTAGTCGAACTCGGCGAGCAGCATCCGGTTGTGCGCGGTGACCAGCGGGCAGGAGGTGTAGCCGTCGTAGCGGGCCGGCAGCGGTTCGCCCCGGCGGGCCGCGAGCAGGTTGGCCACGACGACCGGCGCCTGCTTGCGGATGGCGGCCCCGGTCTTCGAGGTGGGCAGGTTCGCCACGTCCCCGAGTGCGAAGACCTCCGGCCAGCGGGTGCTCCGCAGCGTGTGCCGGTCGACCGCGAGGTAGCCGAAGGGGCTGGCGGGATCCGCGAGAGGGCTGCCCTTGAGCCAGTCCGGGGCGCTCTGCGGCGGCACGGCGTGCAGCAGGTCGTAGTCGACGGTCTCCGTGGCGCCGGACCTGTTGTCGACGATGGTCGCCCGGCGGCCGGCGCCGTCGACCTCGACGAGCTGCGACTCGTAGCGGACCTCGATGCCGTACCGGGCGACCACGGACTCGAGCACCCTGGCCCAGTCGGGCTGGCTGAAGATGCTCGGCGTCGGCAGCACGAGGATGATCCGCGTGGCGTCACGCAGCCCCTGCCGCTGCCACCAGTCGGCGGCCAGGTAGGCGATCTTCTGCGGAGCGCCGCCGCACTTGACCGGCCCGGCCGGCATGGTGAAGATCGCGGTGCCGCCGCGTACGGCGCGGATGAACTCCCAGGTCCGGGGGGCGAGGTCGTACCGGTAGTTGCTGGACACCCCGTCGCGGCCGACCGACTCGGCCAGGCCGGGGACGGCGCCGAAGTCGAGTTGCAGCCCCGGCGCCATGACCAGTTGGTCGTAGGCGACGACATCGCCGCCGTCGAGCGTGACGGTGCGACCGTCCGGATCGACCCCGACCGCCCGGTCCCGGATCCAGCTCACGCCCCGGGGGACGAGCTTCCGCTGTGGCCTGACGGTTTCGCCCGCCGTGGCGAGGCCGCCTCCCACCAGGGTCCAGAGCGGTTGGTAGTAGTGGTGCGCGGAGGGTTCGACCAGGGCGACGTCGGAGACGCCCCGACGGCGCAGCCGCGCGGCCACGCTGATGCCGGCGGTGCCGCCGCCGACGATGACGACCTGATGATGCCGGACCGACGTCATGGAACCTCCCGGGTAGGAGAAGGGCGGTCGCCGGGCGCACCCGCGCCGGGGCCGGGAATGCGTCAGCGGCCTTCGATGCCCCAGCATACCTGGGGGGGTATGGTGTGGCGAGGTGGTCGCCGCGTCGGGCGCGCCGGCGGCCCCGCCTCGGCGTCGAGACGTGGGCCGCCGCCGGCCTGGCCCTGCTCGCGCACGGCGCCGATGCCGGCACCGCCCGCCGGCCCGAAGGTCCCTCAGCCGTTCCGGTCGGCGTCGCGGTAGTGCTCGACCTCCGACCAGACCGAGGACATCCCGGCGAGGCAGCGGTCGAACACCCGGGAGTGCTCGACGTAGGCGGCCCGGTCGGGACCCGGATGCACGCACAGGTCGTCCTCGTCGTTGACGGTCCACGGCGGCACGTCGTGGGCGAGCGCGCCGGGGAGCAGGGAGGCGACCCCACGGGCGCCGAGTTCGCTGGTGAGCTGGCGCCGGACGGGCCGCCCCAGCACGTCGGCGAAGATCTGCGCCCAGACCGTGGACCGGGCACCCCCGCCGGCCAACCGCCAGGGCCGGTCCCCGACGTCCGCACCACTGGCCAGCACCCGGTCGACCTGGACCCGGTGGTACTGCGCCACCCCCTCGATGACCGCCCGCGTGAGGTGTCCACGGCGGTGGTTGCTGGAGATGCCGAGGAAGGTGCCGGAAGCCGACGGGTGCTCGGGCGACCCGTTGACGAACGGCAGGAACAACAGCCCGTCGGCCCCGGGCGGCACGGCGGCCGCCTCCCTGAGCAGTTCCGCGGCGGCGACACCGCCGACCTGGTCGTGCGCGACCCCGGCGCAGGCCAGCCACTCCAGGTTCGCCGCCGAGGTCGGAGCGACCTCCATCGCCAGCATCGTGGCCGGGTCGGGCATGAACGCGCTGAGGGTGACCTCGGGTGCGGGGGCGCGCGCGGGGACCACGACACCGTTGATCGCCCAGGTGCCGACGATGATCGTTCCGTCGCCGGCCTCCCGACCCCCGGCGCCCAGGGTGGCCGCCACGCAGTCCATGCAGCCCGCGATGACCGGCAGGCCCTCGGGGAGTCCGGTACGGGCCGCCGCGGCGGCGCTCAGCCCGGCGACCACCTCGTCGGAGCGCCGCAGCGGCGGGAACCGGTCGAGGTCGGTGGCCGGCAGCCCGACCAGTTCGAGCGCCGTGGCGGTGTAGGCGCGGGTGTCGAGTCCGACCATCCCGAAGGCGCTGGCGTCGCTGTAGTCGGCGCCGGCGACGCCGGTGAGCTGCGAGGTGACCCAGTCCTTGCAGGACAGGGCCCACCGGGTGGCCGCGTAGGCGTCCGGTTCGGCGTCGCGCAGCCAGCGGAGCAGGACGGCCGGCTGGGCGGCCCAGGGAATGGAGCCGGTCTCCCGGGCCAGCCGGCGGGCACCCTCCGGCGGGATCGCCTGGACGATCCGCTGGGCGCGGCTGTCCGACGAGGCGATGGCCGGCCCGACCGGGCGCAGCGCCTCGTCGACCGGGTAGAGGCCGTTGCCGTGGGCGGCCACCCCGATGCCGGCCGGGGCGTACCCGTCGGCGTCGAGCTTGCCGGTGATCTCGGCGAGCAGTGACATCACCGTGTCGGCCAGCGCGCGCATGTCCACGTCGTGGCGGTGCGCGTTCACGCTGGTGCGGGGCGTGCGGGCGTGCACGACGGCCAACTCGCCTCCCTCGACGTCGAACGCGGCCGCCTTGGTCGCGGTGAGGCCGACGTCGACCCCGAGGTAGCAGGTCTGCGGTGCCGTCACGACGTCCTCCTGTCGCTGTTCGGGGTCGCCGGTGAGAGCTGCAGCGCGCGCGGGCGGAAGCGCCGCAGTTCGGCGTGGTAGGCGGCCACCTCGGTCCGGGCCCGTGCGGCATCCCAGCCGAGGTGCCGGACGGCGACGTCCGCGCAGGTCACGGCCGTCGACACCGCCATGTCCGGGCCGAGGCCGATCAGGGTACGGCGCAACAGGGCGTCTGCCAACGTCACGGCCCGTTCCTCGCGGAACGCCATGACGATCTCGGCGGCCACCGCTCCGCTCTGCTCGTCGACGACCTCGGCGAGTGATTGGTCGGTCGTGGCGAGTTCGAGCACCCGGCGTGCCCGCACCCCGTACAGGTCGAGCAACCGGGTCCGCTGGTCGGCGGTGAACGGCGCCGCCGAGTGCTGGAACTCCGCGCGGAAGGCACGCCAGTCGGCGGTGTCGGCCCCCGGCAGCGGCCGGGTGCGGGTGTTGCACCGCCGCCGGGGCCGGCCGAGCACCTTCAACGCCGCGTCGGTGGCGTCCTCGGCGAGCGCCCGGTGGGTGGTCAGCTTGCCGCCGATGATCGACAGCAGTCCCGCGTACGCCGGCGCGTGGTCGAGCACGGTGTGCCCGCGACTGATCTTGGCATTGTCCGACACGCCCGTGGTGTACGGCAGCGGGCGGATCCCGGCGACGCTGTAGAGAACGTCGGCCGGAGTGAGCCTGGCCTGCGGGATGATCCGGTTGGTCTCGTTGAGCAGGTACTCGATCTCGGCGTCGCTGGCGACGACCTCGTCGATGTCGCCGTCGTAGGTGAGGTCGGTGCTGCCCAGGATGTAACGGCCCTGCCACGGGAAGATGAAGATCGGACGCCGGTCGGCCGCGGCCTCGAAGAAGATGCAGGTGTCCGGGGCGCCGGGGAACGGGTCGAGCATGACGTGGCTGCCCTTGGTGCCGCCGTTGAGCCGCCGGCACTCGATCTGCCCCCGCAGGACGTGGTCGATCCACGGCCCGGCGGCGTTCACCGTGAGCCGGGCCCGGATCCGCCCCTGCCGCCCGGACTGGTTGTCCGTGGTTCGCACGCCGAGCACCCGGCCGTTCTCGACGATCAGCCCGGTCACCGTGGTGTGGGTCAGCACCCGCGCGCCCAGCCGCTCGGCGTCGAGCAGCAGCTCGACGCAGAGCCGCTCGGCCCACGGCACCTGCGCGTCGTGGAAGAGCACTCCGCCGCGCAACCCGTCGCGCGACAGCTGCGGCCAGCGCTGCCCGATCCGCCGGGCGGACAGGCCCCGGCTGACCCCGCGTCCCCGGCGGGCGGCGAGCACGTCGAAGGCCGCCAGGCCGAGCCGGACCAGGGGGCCCGGTCGGCTGTCGCTGGCGTAGGACGGGATGAGCATCGGGTAGTCGTGCACCAGGTGGGGGGCGGTGCGGAACAGCAGGTGGCGTTCGCGGATGGACTCGTTGACCAGGGTGAAGTCGTAGCGCTCGAGGTACTTCAGGCCGCCGTGGATGAGCCGGCTCGACGTGCTCGTCGTACCGGCGCCGATGTCGCCCCGGTCGACGACGACGACACTCAGGCCGCGGTCGGCGGCGTCTCTGGCGATGGCGAGGCCGTTGATGCCGGCGCCGACGATGACGAGGTCTATGACGTCACCGGGTCCGGTGTGTGGATACGACATGGAGGGCTCCCGGGGGTGTGGGGTGCGGGCCCGCGCCGGGTCCCGCACCCCTGGGGTTGGTCAGGAGGCGGCGGAACCGGCCGACAGCTCGCGGAAGAGCTCGTGGGCGTCCTCGGGCCGCGCGTCGTCGTGCACCACGGCGCGGACCGCGGCGAGCATCGCCGCGGGGTGCTCGCTCTGGAAGATGTTGCGGCCCATGTCCACGCCCGCGGCACCCTCCTGCATCGACCGGTACGCCATCGTCAGCGCGTCGATCTCGGGGAGCTTCTTGCCGCCGGCGACGATGATCGGCACCGGGCAGCTGGCGGTCACGGTCTCGAAGCCCTCGTTGACGTAGTACGTCTTGACGATGTGCGCGCCCATCTCGGCGCTGATCCGGGTGGCCAGCCGGAAGTAGCGGGCGTCGCGGACCATGTCCTTGCCGACCGCGGTCACGCCCAGGACGGCGATGCCGTGCCGCTGGCCGGCGTCGACCAGCTTGGCCAGGTTCGCCACCGACCGCGACTCGTGCTCGCCGCCGATGAACACCTGGATCGCCAGGGCCGCCGCGTTGAGCCGTACCGCGTCCTCGATGTCGAGCGCGATGTGCTCGTCGGAGAGGTCCCGCAGCACGCTCGGGCCGCCGCTGGCGCGCAGCACCACGCCGGCCGTGCTCCGCGACGGGATGCTGGTGCGCAGCGCGCCCCGGGTCATCATGATCGCGTCGGCCTGCGGCACGAGCGGGGCGATGTTGGTGTCGATCCGCTCCAGGCCGGCCATCGGGCCGAGGAAGTAGCCGTGGTCGAAGGCCAGCATCACGGTGCGGCCGTTGTCGGGTCGGAAGATGCGGGCGAGCCGGTTCTGCAGCCCCCAGTCCTGCGCATGGGCGCCCTTGACGTGGAAGTGGGTGGCCGCGCGCTCGCCGCCGGTGAAGGTGCGGGCGTCGAGCAGACCGTCGGTGTCAGCCATGGGTGTTCTCTCCTGTGGTTGTTGCGGCGGTGACGGCGGTCGCGGGACGCGGCCGCCGCCGGGGTCGGGGGCTGGTGGCGTCGCGGAGCGTTCCGCCACCGGCGAGGAAGAGGACGAACAGCACCAGCGCGCCCTTGAGGAGGTTCTGCGCGGCGGTGCTCCAGCCCACGAGGTTCACCAGGCCGTCGAGCAGGATGAAGAAGAGCGCGCTGCCCCAGATGCCCACCGGTACGGCGCGACCGCCCGAGATGAGCGTCCCGCCGATGACGACGACGGCCACCGAGTCGAGCAGGTACCGGGTGCCCAGGTCGGGCGAGGGGGCGATGTACGCCGCCAGCAGGGCGCCGGCCAGGCCGGCGAGGGCGCCGCTGGCCAGGTAGGTGGCGGCGAGGATCCGGGCGACCGGAATGCCGGCCCGTTCCGCGGCCGGCCGGCTCTGGCCGAGGGCGAGCAGCGACCGCCCGTACGTGGTGCGGCTGAGCAGGGCGACGACCACGGCGGTGAGCACGGCCACGGCGACCGCGAGCACCGGTACACCGGCGGGGCGCAGGTTGAGCAGTCGGCGCAGCCCGTCGTCGGGCACGGCGGTGAAGCCGTCGGCCAGCGAGAGGGTCAGCGACGAGGCGATCAGCCCGGCCGCCAGGGTGGCGATGATCGGGGGGACGGAGAGGCCGAGGATGGCCAGCACGCTGATCACGGCGACGGCCAGACCGGCACCGATTCCCGCCAGGACGCCCACCGCCACCGACCCGGTCGACGCGGTCGTCCCGACGGCGACGAATCCGGCGAGCGAGACGATCGGGGCCACCGAGACGTCGATGTTGCCCGGCCCGGCGGTGATCACGAGCATCTGGCCCAGGCCGACGATGACCAGGTACGGCGCCAGCGACAGCGCCAGGGAGACCGTCTGCCCGCCGCCCTGGCTGGACATCGCCAGGATGGTGGCCCAGACGAGCGCGGCGGCCACGAAGCCCCAGATCCAGGGGCGGGCGAGGGTACGGAGGATCATCGGAGCACCTTTCCGACCACGACCCGGCCGGCGAGCACGGCCAGCACGATCGCGCCCTGGACGGCCGACTGGAGGTTGGACGGCACGTCGAGCAGGCTGAGGACGACACTGACCAGACCGAGCGTCACGCCACCGATGGCGACGCCCCACGGCACGGCGTTGCCGCCCCGGAAGGAGCCCCCGCCGAGGATTACCGCGGCGACAGTGATCAGCGTGTAGCTGGAGGCGGACGAGACGTCGCCCCCGCCGGTCTGCGAGGCCAGCAGGAGACCGGAGAGCACACCGAGCGTGCCGGCCGCCGCGTACGCGACGACCCGGGCGGCCAACGGGCTCAGGCCGGCCCGTCGCAGCGCGACGGGGTTGCTGCCGAAGGCGCGGACCCGTACCCCGACGGAGCCGCGGGAGGCGAGCAGCCAGACCAGCACCGACACAACCAGGATCGGCAGCAGCGGCGCCGGAAAGCCGGCCGGCGCCCAGGACCCGAAGGTGGCCAGCCACCGCGGCGTGCTCCCGCCCGGGGTGGGCAGGGCGAACAGCCCGAGCCCCAGCCACACGAAGGAGGCGCCGAGGGTGGCGATCAGCGACGGCACCCGGCGCAGGTGGATCAGCGCTCCCAGCAGCGCGTACGCGGCCACGAGACCGATCAGGAGCAGCACGCCGGTGCCGGGCTCGGTTACCAGCCTGGTCGCGGTGACCACGGTGACCAGACCGACGAAGTTGCCGATGCCGAGGTCGATGTCGCCGACCGACATCAGCATCATCTGGGCCTGGGCGGCGATGACCAGCGGGACGGTGGCCGAGAGGATCAGGGTGAGGCCGGTCACGGTCAGCACGTCCGACTGCAGCGACGCGCAGACGACGACCATCGCGAACATGGCGACGGTGCTGACCATGGCCGGCGCGAGACGGCGCAGTTGGGCCCGTGGCGGCACGGCCGCCACGACGAGGTTGGTCATCGTCGTTCTCCCGTGGACTCGGCGAAGGAGACGGCGATGATCCGTTCCTCCGAGATCTCTTCGCCGGCCAACTCGGCGACGACCCGGCCGGCGCGGAGCACGTAGACCCGGTCGCAGTGGGCCATCTCGGCGTTCTCGCTGGAGTACCAGACGACGCTGCGGCCGTTGGCGGCCTCCTCGCGGATGAGCGCGTAGAGGTCGGTCTTGGTGTGCACGTCGACCCCGCGGAACGGGTCGTCGAGCAGGACGAGGTCGGCCGCGGAGGCGAACGCCCGGGCGACGATGACCTTCTGCTGGTTGCCGCCGCTGAGCTCGGTCATTCCCGCGTCGGCGCCCCCGCGGATGACCAGCCGCTCCACCCAGCTCCGCACCGCCGCGCTCTCCTCGGCCCGGCGGCGGAGGCCGTACCGGGCGAGGTCGCGCATCGCGGTGACGACGAGGTTCTCCGCCACCGACCACAGCGGGAGCACGCCGGAGCGCTGCCGGTCGCCCGGCACGTACGCGCGGCTGCCACGCACCGTGGTGTCCCTGCGGACCGGGCGCCACAGCCGTTCGAGCACCTCCTGCTGGCCCTGCCCGGCGAGTCCGGCGAGGCCGACGACCTCGCCCGCGCCGACCCGGACCGACACGTCGTTCAGGCCCTGGCCGTTGGCGCTGCGCAGCTCGGCGACCATCGGACGGTCGCCGGTCGGTGACGCCGTGGTGGGCGCGGGGTCCGCCGGGGCGGCCACCTCGGCCCCCATCAGGGCGAGCACGTCGTTCTCGCTGAGCCCGACCGCGGGCCGGTCCGCCACGACCGCTCCGTCGCGCATCACAGCGACCCGGTCGGCCACCGACAGCACCTCGCGGATGCGGTGCGAGATGAGCAGCACGGCCGAGCCCCGCGCGGTGAGGGTGCGGACGTGGTCGTAGAGGGAGCGGGCGGCGTCCGGGCCGAGAGACTCGGTCGGCTCGTCCAGGATCAGCAGGTCGAGTCGATCGACCAGGCTCGCCCGGGCGATCTCCACCATCTGGCGGCGGGCCAGGGTGAGGTCCGCCACCCGGTCGCGTGGCGCCACCCCGTGGCCGGGGAACATCTCGTCGAGCCGACGCCGCACCGCGGTGCTGGCCGCCCGCCGCCACCGCAGCCGGGGCAGGCTGTGCCGGGACGAGATCCAGATGTTCTCCGCGACGGTGAGGTCGGGGCAGAGCGACGTCTCCTGGTAGGCCATCCGTACCGCGCGGAACTCAGCGGCACCCGGTCTGACGTCGCGCGGTGCCTCCTGTCCGCCAACGGTGACCACGCCCTCGTCGCACGCTTCGAGGCCGGCGAGGACGCGCATCAGCGTGCTCTTGCCGGCGCCGTTGTGGCCGACGAGGCCGAGCACCTCGCCGGCGCGAACCTCCAGGTCCACGCCCGTGAGTGCCCGGGTACGTCCGTACGTCCTGGTCACCTGCCGTGCGGTGACGACCGGTGGCGCCTTCGACGGCTCCCGGCCGCCCGCCGGTGGAGTCGCGAGCGACCCCACCGGCAGGTTGTCGACGTGCATGATCCGCTCCTTCGGGGGTGTCCCGGTCAGCCGGCGGCCGACGGGATCGGCGGCTGGACCGGGGCGCTGCCGGTCTTGACGGCCTCTACCTGCTTGCGGAAGAGCTCCTGCGTCCACGGCCAGGCGGCGTACTCGTCGGGCTTGAGCGCGCTGGCCCAGGCGGCGACGTCCTTCTGCTCCACGAGCACGATCGGGAAGGTCAGCTCCTTGGGGATGTCCTTGCCGTCGAGCAGGTCGATCGCCTCCCAGAGGGCGGCCACCGACTGGCCCGGGTCGGACATGACGGCGACCGAGCCGTTGTCGAGCTTGCTGTCCTTCCAGTAGCTCAGTGCGCGGCCGTTGGTCTCGAAGGTGAGCGCCGGAATCGGCTTGCCGGCGGTGGTGAACGCCTGGGCGATGCCGTAGCCGTCGCCGCAGCCGATGACCCCGTCCACCTTCGGAACGCTGGACAGCACGCCGAGCACGGCCTTCTGCGCCTTGGCGCCGTCGCACATTCCGTTGACGGTCGCGGCGACCTTGACGTCCGGGTTGCGGGCCAGGATCTCCTGCGTCGTCTTGTACATCTCCTCCTCCGGCTGGGAGCCGACGACGCCCCGGCTGACGATGACGGTGCCCTTGCCGCCGATGCCCTTGACCAGTGGTTCGGCCGCGGCGGTAGCCCAGTCCTTGAAGCTGTTGAGCAGCACGTGGGCGCAGGGCGCGTCGATTGCCGAGTCGAAGACCACGACCTTGATGCCGGCGTCGCAGGCCTGCTGGACGACCGGCTTGAGCGCGGTGGGCGAGGCCGGGTCGATCAGCAGGGCGTCGGGCTTCTGCAGCAGCAGGCTCTTGATCTGGGCCACCTGCTCGGTGGCCGAGTTCTCGCCGGGCGCGTTGACGACCTTGAACTTCCCGATCAGCCCGTCCTTCTGGGCCTGGCTGGCGGCGGCCTCGAACTTGGCGATCATCGTCTGCCGCCAGCCGTTGCCGATGAAGCCGTTGCTGAGCGCGATGAACGGCTTGTCGCCGCCGGCGCTTCCGCCGCCGTCGTTCGAGCCGGAGCCGCAGCCGGTGGCCGTGACCGCGATTGCGGCCACGAGCGAGGCTGCGGCTGCGGCGTGCCAGCGCCGGGGTGTGTGGTGGGTGCGCATGGTGGGGGCCTCCAGGAAGAGCGGGCCCGCCGGAGCGGGACGCGGTGTGCGCAGGTCGCCTGCCGCCACGGGGGTGGAGCAAGGTGCAGTTATTACAGACCTGTAGTGACAGCCGCGCTAGGCCTGGATTAAAAGCGTGTTACACGTCACAGTGTTGTTGGTAACAGAGGCATCACGGCCTGGTGTTTTGCCGGTGGTCGCCTGACGCGCTCTGCTTGCGCCCGTCGAATGGACGACTCTCCTGTAATGACAAGACCGTCGGCATGGCATGCTGTAGCCGATCGATGAGAAGGGGATCCATGACGATGACCTACCGGCGGTTGACCCGTGACGGGGGAGAACCGCTGTGGATGCAGCTGATGCGAGCGCTGCGCAGCCAGATCGAGTCGGGCGAGGTCGGGCCGGACCAGCCGCTGCCCTCCGAGGCGGAGTTGAGCGACATCTTCGGCGTCTCTCGGACCGTCGTCCGGGAAGCGCTGCGTGAGCTCGTCCAGCAGCGGATGATCTACAAGGTCAAGGGACGGGGCGCCTTCGTCGCTCCCCGCAAGACCGAGCTGCACTTCGTCGGCTCGGTATCCGGATCCGCCCACGATCTTCGGGAGGCCGGCCGTCGGGTGGCCACCCACACCATCAGCCAGAGCCTCGGCGAGGCGGACCAGCGCGAAGCCGAACTGCTGCAGATCCCCTACGGCGAGCAGGTCGTACGGATGCGCAGACTGCGGCGGGTCGACGGGCAGCCGTGGCTGCTCGTCGACACCGCCCTGCCAGCTCGCCTGGTGCCCGGGTTGGAGCGTGCCGTGCTGGAGAACCAGTCGCTCTACGACGTCCTGCGCCGTCGGTACGGGTTGGAGGCCGCTGCGGCCGACCGCTGGATCGAAGCGGTCTTTCCCAGCCCGGAGGACGCCGTGTTGCTCGAGGTCACCAGCTCAACGCCCCTGCTCGGCATCGAGTCGGTGGCCTGGCTGCCCGACGGCACCCGCTTCGAGGCCTACTACGCGCTGCACCGCAGTGACCAGACCCGGTTCTTCGTGGGCATCCGCTGACCTCGGCGCGCTCCTGACCGTTCCCGAGCGTCGGAGCCTGCGCCGGCGAGCGTCGGCGCAGGCGTGGTGAGGGCGCCCCGTGGCGTCGCCCCCGTCAGGAACTGGTGAGGACGACGAGCTGCTGGGTCGCCCGCGTCATCGCGACGTAGCGGTCGACAGCTCCCTCGATGCCCTCGCCGAAGTCCTGCGGGTCGACGAGGACGACCAGGTCGAACTCGAGTCCCTTCGCCAGCTCCGGGGTCAGCGACCGCACGCGGGGCATCGCCTGGAAGGCGGGAGCGCCGATGACGCAGGCGGTCCCCTCGGCACGGGCCGCGAGCCACGCGTCGAGGACCGACCCGAGTTCGGCGGCGGCTCCGTGCGCGACGGGGATGTCGCTGCTGCGTACGGAGGTCGGCACGTTGGCGTCCGGGAGCACGGCCCGGATGACCGGCTCGGCCTCCGCCATGACCTCCTTCGGCGTCCGGTAGTTGATGCTCAGGGACGCCACTTCGATCCGGTCGAGCCCGATCCGTTCGAGCCGCTGCCGCCACGACTCCGTGAACCCGTGCCGGGCCTGGGCGCGGTCCCCGACGATGGTGAAGCTCCGGGACGGACAACGCAGCAGCAGCATCTGCCACTCGGCGTCGGTCAGTTCCTGGGCCTCGTCCACGACGATGTGCGCGAAGGGGCCGGCGAGCAGGTCCGGCTCGGTGTCGGGCAGGACGCTCCCGTCGACCAGGGCGTCCTGGAGGTCCAGTTGGCGCAGGCTCGACAGCACACCCTCGCCGTCGTCGTAGGCGTGGGCCTCGATCAACTCGTCGACGACCGTGGCCATGCGCTCCCGTTCGACGGCGACGATGGCCTCGTGCCGCCGGTTGCGCCCGGACGCCTCCGGGTCGCCCAGCCGCTGCCGTGCCGCGTCCAGCAGCGGCAGGTCCGACACCGTCCAGGCCCGGGCGTCCGCGCGCTGCAGCTTGCGGATCTCGTCCCGGCTGAGCCAGGGGGCGCACCTGCGCAGGTAGGCGGGCACCGACCACAGGTCCGACACGATGTCGGCCGCGTCGAGCACCGGCCAGGCGCGGTTGAATGCCGCGCGCAGCTCCCGGTTGCGCAGCAGCGACCTGCGGACCAGGTCGTCCGGCTCGTCGCCGTCGTACCTCTCCGTCAGGATCGTGAGCAGTTCCTCCCAGATCTCGTCACGCGCCTCGTTGTGCGGGGTGCCCGGATCCGGTGCCTCGAACGCCTCCGCCCAGTCGTCGGCGCGCAGCCGGATGTCGGAGTCGTCGGTCGTCACCGTCATCCCCGTGGTGGGCGGCTCCTCGTAGAACCTGACGGCCGCCTCGACCGCCTTCACCAGGTCGGCGGACGACTTCAGCAGGGCCACGTCCGGATCGGTTTCCGTGGTGGCGTTGGCATCCTCGGGGACCAGGTCGCGCAGGGTGCAGATCTGCACGTCCTCCTCGCCGAGGCTGGGGAGCACGTCGGCGACGTAGGCCAGGTAGGGCCGGTGCGGGCCGACGAACAGCACACCGCCCCGGCGCTGCCGCAGGCGTGGGTCGGAGTAGAGGAGGTAGGCGGTGCGGTGCAGGGCGACGACCGTCTTCCCCGTGCCGGGACCGCCGTCGACGACGAGCGCGCCGCTCGATCCCGCGCGGATGATGGCGTCCTGATCGGCCTGGATCGTGCCGAGCACGTCGCGCATCCGGTCGGAGCGGCTGCCGCCCAGGCTGGCGATGAAGGCGGACTGGTCGTCGAGCACGGCGGCGTGGCCCTCGAACCCGTCCGGCGTGAACACCTCGTCCCAGTAGTCGGTGATCCGGCCGCGGGTCCAGCGGTACCTGCGGCGGCTCGCCAGACCCATCGGGTTGGCATGGGTGGCGCCGAAGAACGGCTCGGCCGCGGGTGAGCGCCAGTCGAGCAGCAGTTGGCGGCCCGCGCTGTCGGTCAGACCACGTCGTCCGATGTACACGGTCTCGGAGTCGTCCGCCCTGACCATGTGCCCGAGACACAGGTCCAGACCGAAGCGATCCAGTGCGCGCAGGCGGGCGGTCAGCCGGCGGATCTCCTGGTCCCGGTCCACCGCCTGCCGGCCCTTGCCCCCGGGAGCCCTGCGTGCGGCGTCGAGGCGATCGGTCAGATCGGTGGACAACTGCTCGAGGCTCTCCGCGAGGGCCGCGAAGTGCTGTTCGTCGCGGGCGATCAGCGCCGGATCGGCCTTCTGGGCGTGGCGGTCGGAAAGGTCGAACACGGCGGAGGTCAGGAAACGCAATTCACAATTCCGATCTGAGGTCATTTCTGTTTCCCGGGTGGGTGGGCGAGGAACCGCATTCGCGGCGTGACGAATCTGGCGGCGGCGAAGGCGGCACGGGCCCGTCGCCGTCGCCCGTTCAGGTGGCCAGGGTCCGCCGGATCCGCGTCACGGGCCCCGGCCCGGCGCCTCGGCCGCTGGCCAGGCCGGGTCCACCGACGACGGCGGCGCGCTCGTCAGCGCGTGGACCGGCCGGGGCGGGCCACCGGCACGCGCCCGGCGAACTCGGCGCGCACACCCACGCCCCGGCACCGGGCGCGCGAGCGCACCGCGCGCCCGGTGCCGGGGCGCCCCGCACGCGCACCTCGCCGTCCGAGCCGCGGTCGGACGTCCTCCTGTGACCCAGGGGTCGATAACAACACACGCATTTCGCGACGTCCATTCCTGTGGGTTCCGGCTCAGGCGGACGATTCTGCGGCACGACCCGGGTCTTGCCGCAAGCCCCCGGGTGCGCTATACATTACGAGTGGGAGGGATTGTGCTTCCTCCAAAGGTCGGCACATTCAGCCGCGAGAGAGTCCTCAATTTCCCCGGGCGAGGCCGGCCCGGCGTCGGCGAAGAGCGCTCCGATCCTCACCAGGTTCGCCGACGCGCCGGCCGCGCGCCGGACGGAGGCCCGCAGCGCCCGCCCGTGCGAAGGTCGAACTCTGGTGGGCCTGGTCGCCGACGGCTGCCACGGGCGGACGTGCTCGACGGTTCCGGGCTGCCGGCGACCAGCCCCGCACGAGCGGAGTGGACATGCCCGACGGATGGCAGTGGGACCCGACGTTGTTCCAGGGCAGCGCGGCCTACTACGAACGGGGCCGCCTGCCGTACGCGCCGCGGTTCGCCGAGCGGCTCGCCGAGGAGTTGGCGCTGGACGGTTCCGGCCGGCTCCTCGACGTCGGCTGCGGGCCTGGCACCGCGACGCTGGCGCTGGCGCCGTACTTCGTGGCGGTCGTCGGCGTCGATCCCGACCCGGACATGCTGGTCGAGGCCGGTCGCCGCGCGCGGCGGCTCGACGTCGGCAACGCCCGCTGGGTGGCGGCGCGGGCCGAGGAGCTGCCGGCCGGCCTGGGGGAGTTCCGGGCGGTGATGTTCGCGCAGTCGTTCCACTGGACCGACCGGGACGAGGTCGCCGCGGTGGTGCGCGGGATGCTCCCGCCCGGCGGGGCCTTCCTGCACATGAGCGACCGCAAGGGGCCGCCGACCGAACCGGCCGGGCTGCCGCACCCGGCCCCGCCGTCGGGGCCCGTCGCCGCGCTGGTGCGCAGCTATCTGGGCGAGGTGCGCCGGGCCGGGCGGGGCGTGCTGGTGGACGGCACGCCGGGCGGGGAGGAGCACGTGCTGGCGCGGGCGGGGTTCGAGGGGTTCCGGCGGCTCATCGTGCCGGCCGGCGCGGTGGTGGAGCGCTCCGCCGACGACGTCGTCGCGAACGTGTTCTCCCGCTCGGACTCGGCGCCGCACCTCTTCGGAGACCGGCTGGGCGCGTTCGAGCGGGACCTGCGCCTCCTGCTTCGCGAGACGTCGCCGGGCGGCGTCTTCGCGGAGCGGGTGCCGGACACCGAGATCAAGATATGGCGGCGGCCGGTCGCCGCACGCCGGCGCCGGGGCCGGCGACCCTCGTCGTGAGCGTCCCTACTGCGCACGCCACGTGGCGGCCAGCAGGCGGGTGGCGAGCTGAGGCGGCACGGCCCGCAGCAGGGCGTCACGCAGCCACGCGGCGCCGCCGGTCCGCGAGGTCATCCGCGACTGCCGGGACGCCGCCGCCATGAGGCGGCTGGTGCGGGGCCGGCGTTCGGCGTCGTAGCGACGAAGTCGATCAGGAACGTCGACCGGGCGGGCGTCGGCGAGGTGCCGGGTCAACGCGGCCGCGTCCTCGAACGCCTGGCTGGCGCCCTGGCCGAGGTCGGGGGTCATCGCGTGGGCGGCGTCGCCGAGCAGCGCCACCCGGCCGACCGCGAACGACGGCAGCGGCTCGGCCAGGCGGGCGATCGCGTCGACGTGGACGTCCGTGGGCGGAGTGGCCTCGATCAGCGCCGGGACGGCCGGGTGCCAGTCCGCCATGAGGGAGAGGACCTGTCGGCGCGCCTCCTGCGCCGCAGGCGGGGGCCCGGCCAGCGCCGAGTCGGTGAACCAGTACAGGTCGCTCTCGCCGAGCGGGAACAGGCCGAACACGGCTCCGGTGCGACGGTCGACCATGATGCTGGCCAGCAGCTCGGAGACGTCCAGGCCGGCCGGCGTGGGCAGCACGCCCCGCAGGTCCAGCCGGCCGACCTGCCGCAGCCCCGGATGGTCGGGAAACAGCTGGCCGCGCAGGCCGCTGCCGATCCCGTCGGCCACGATCACGGCGTCGGCCCTGGTCACCCGGTGTCCCTCGGTGACGACGGCCACCTCGTTCCCGTGGGGCTCCAGCCGCCGCACCGGCGTGCCGGTCCGCAGCAGCGCGGTGGGCAACGGCGCGCGCAACGCCCGGTGCAGCCCCGCGCGGGACACCACGTGCGCCGCGCCGACCGACCGCTGTGCCTGAACGGCGTCCGCGACCAGCAGCGCCCTGCCGCGCCAGTCCCGTAACCCGCCGCTGGTCGCGCGTACCGCCTGGCCGCGCAGGTCGTCGCCCAACCCGAGCGCGTCCAGGGCGCGGGCGCCGTTGGGCATGATCACCACGCCGGTGCCCGCCTCGCGTAACTCGGCGCCGCGCTCGTACAGCGTCACCTCGTGACCGGCCCGGTGCAGCCCGACCGCCACCGAGACCCCACCCAGACCGGCACCGACCACCGCGACCCGCATGACACCCTCCCCTGAACCACTACGATCGTTCTACTACGGATATTGGATACCATGGAGCGATGCCGCCGACCAACCCCGGCCGTCGCCGAGCCCTGACCGACGCCGCCATCGACCTGCTCGCGACGTCCGGCGTCCACGGCGTGACGCACCGCGCGGTCGAGCAGGCCGCCGGGCTGCCCCCGGGCACCGCCTCCAACTACTTCCGCAGCCGCGAGGCGCTCCTGGTCGCCGCGGCGCGACGCATCGTTGACCTGCACCACGCCGACACGGACGGGTTCGCCCCCCGCGCGGGGACCGCCGAGGCACCCGCCGCGAGCGCGCCCGCCGGCACGAGCGCACAGTTGGCCGAGCTGCTGGCCGAGTCGCTGTTCGCGGCGGCGACCACACTGCGCAACCGCTACCTGGCGGTGTTCGAACTGCAGATGGAGGCGACACGGCGACCGGCGCTGGCCGCCGTACTGACCGCGTTGCAGGACAGCTCGTTCCGGCTCACCGCCGACCAGCACGCCGCACTCGGCCTGGCCATCCCCGCCGAGCGGATCCCCATCCTGGTCGCCCTCTACGGCGGGACGCTGTTCGCACTGGTGGCGGCACCGCCCGGGCACGTCAGCAGGGAACTCGTCGACGATCTCGCTTGGGCCATCGTGCGCGGCGCGCTGCCCGATCTCGACGTGGGTGCCTGACCGTTCTGGGGCACCCCCGGCCGATTCACCGTCGCTCACACAGGGGCGTCCACCTGCGCCGCCCGACGACGTGCGCGCACCGAGCGGCGCAGGTGGACGCGGCCGTCCAGCGTCACGGCCGCGGGCGCTGCCGGCCGCCGAGCGGCGGAGGTGGACACGGCGGTCGAGCGGCACGGCCGGGCGCCACGGCCGGGCGGCCGAGGTGGACACGGCGGCCGAGCGTCACGGCCGGTCGGTCGAGCGACACGGCGGCCGAGCGCCACGACCGGCCGGCCGCGCCGTCGGCGCTGGTCCGGCCGCTGCGGGTCAGGCGCCGGTGGTCCGGCCGCGGCGGGTCAGGCGCCGGTGGCCCGGCCGGCGCCGTAGCCGTGCCGCATCCGGAACCTCATCGGGTCCGTGCCCGTCGCCGTGACGTGGTCGATCAGCACGGTCCGCAACGGCTCGGGAAGCTCGGCGCGCGGCGGACGGGTCCACTCCAGGGACGTGAACAACTCCGCCGCGCCGTCGAGCTGTGCCGGAGTCGGTGACACCGACGCCAGGGCCTCGAAGATCAGCTCGGTCGGCTCGGCCAGCAGGAGGCGCTGGGGCGCCAGCTCGTGCCAGGGCGTGCCGTCCGGCTGACGGGGTGGGAAGCCGGCCCAGGCGAGAAGGGCCAGGACGCGCTCGACGGCGTCAGGGTGTCGGCGGGCCACCAGATCGACGAGTCGCTCCTCCGCGCCGGCCTCCCGGCGCGACGTGGCCGCCGCGACGGCGGTGAGGCCCCGCGGCGCGGCCGCCACCCACCGGGCCCGCCGGTCCTCCCGCTCGACGGCCGCACGGGCCAGGGACTGCTGGACGTCACGCGAGCCGGTCAGGCCCCGGCCGGCCAGCCACCGGGTGAGGGCGGACCCGTCACGAAGAGCCGCGTCGCAGTTTCCCAGGCCGCCCAGCGCGGCCTGGTGATGCAGCGTCCACAGGGCGAGCCGCCGGCCACCGGCTGCCGACACGAGGACCGTCGGCCAACCCGGGCACCGACAACGGTCCCCGGTGCCGCCGTCCACGACAGACAAAAGTCGGGCCAGCTCCGCGATGTCCTCGCCGGTCACCACGGTCCGTGCCGCGTCGGCGCGATCCAGCTCGTCTGGCGACGCCTCGACGATCACCACCTCGGCCGCCTGGGCGAGGACGCTCTCCAGCAGCGCCGTGGTCGGCGCGCCGTCCACATCGTCGGGCACCGTGGGGTCCGTCACGGCGGAGAGCGTACCCACCGGTCCCGCTCGCCGGTCGAGCCGGATCCGCGTGGTGGTCCGGTGTCGCCACGGCAGGGCGACCAGGAGCAGCCGGCCATCGCGTCGCCCGGTCGGGGCGACGCGCCGTCGTGGGGCGGGACACCGGCAAGCCGAGGACTTCGCTGTGACCCCCGTCACTTAACGCTGGTGGCGGGGGTGGCCGGCGTTTGCCCGCGGTCGGATCGGACGGGCCGGACCTGCGGCTCCGACAGATCCTCGGGCCGCTCGTCCCGCCGTACGCGCACCGCCGCCCCGCCGGCGGGGCGCTGTCGTGTCGGTCACTACTGTTAGCGTGCCCTGCGGCGTCGATCGTGGCTGATTCCTCATGAAATATGCCTAGTTTGCCACTGCGGAGGGTGTTCCTGATGGCCTGGCTACCGATGGGAGACTCGTACGAGATCTCCCTCGTGGACGGAAAGGTGGCGGCCCGGTCCAGCGGCCCGCGTGCCACCGGCCGTCCGTTGAAGATCCTGCCGAAGGCGTTGCGCGACGACCCCGAGGTGGACCGGTTGCGCCAGCTCGCCCAGTGGCTGGACCGGCACGCCGCCGAATGCCTGGCCCGGGTCGACGCGTGGGTGGTGTCCTCGCTGCCGGTGCCGACCGGGCTGCTGGCCCGGGTCTGGCCGGATCCGGCCTGGCGGGACGCGCTGCGTGACCTCGTGGTGCTCGGCGACGACCCGGCCGAGCCGGGCTTCCTGCGGGACGTCACCGACACCGGCGACCTGCGCGTGGTCAACCTCGACGGGGAGACCGTCCGGTCTTCGCCGGCCACCGCGACCCTGCCCCACCCGGTGCGCCTGCCCGACCTGGCCGACCTGCGTGGCTTCGCCGAGGAGCTGGAGATCACCCAGCGGATCGAGCAACTGTACCGGGGCACCTGGGGCAGACCCGACAACGTCCGGGAGCGCGACACCACGATCACCGACTTCCAGGGCGCCACGGTCCCCAACCGGCTGGCCGCCCGGGCCGCCACCCTCGGCTACCGGGTCTCCGGCTCGCAGGTCACCTGCCGGGTCTGGGAGGACGGCCGGACGGTCGAGGCCGCCATGTGGTTCGACGAGGACTACTGGGACTCCGAGGCGACCCTGGGCACCCTCTCCTGGTCGGTGGTGGACGGGCCGACGCTGCGGTTGACCGAGGTCGGGCCGGTGGCCTGGTCGGAAGGAATGCGGATGGCGACGGCCCTGTCCGGCGCCGCGACGCGAGCGGGGGAGAAGGCGTGAGCGGTAAGAAGACGACGGCGGACGAGGAGTCGACCGAGAGCCTGCTGGCCGCCGGCGCGGTGCTGCCCGCCGACACCGCCGGGGCCGGCGACCGGGCCGTGCCCCTCACCGCCCGCACCTACCGGCACCCGGCCCTCGACGATCGGCCGGTGGTCCGGCTGGTCGACGCCGCGCTGGGCGAGGGCGAGGACGTCGCCGTCAGCTTCCTCGGCCTGGCCCCGGCCGCCGAGCCGGTCGTCGTCGGGCTCGGCCCCCGCCGTCCGCTGGCCTTCCCGGAGTGGGTGCTGGTGCACCACCCGGCGGACGGCCGGCACGCGCTGGCCGTGGTGCCGGAGCTGCAGAAGCTGGCCAAGCAGGCACGGTCCCGGCCGAAGGCCGCCCTGGACGGGCACCAGGCCATCGCCGACCGGTTCGCCCGTACGCTGCCGCACTTCCTGCCGACGTTCTTCGAGCAGGCGGCGCGGGTGTTCCTGGCCGCCGGGCAGGACACCTACGCGCTCCAGCTGTTCAACAAGGCACGCAAGGCGGAGGCACAGCACGGCCTGCCGGTCGACCCGAGCCGGCTCGACGAGGTCTACGTGGAGTTCGTGTCCGCCAAGGTGGTGTCCGCGACCGCGCTGGCCGCGTACGCGAAGGAGCTGGCCGCCCTGCTGCCGGCGGACGAGGCGTTGGAGCGGTTCTGCCGGCTGGCGCTGCGGGCGGCGACCGCCGGCGTGGTGCCGTCCGCGCAGTCGGCCAACGCCGTCAACCGGCTGGTCCGCGCCGCCACGAAGGCCGCCAAGGCGGGTGCCGGCGCGAAGTCCGCGAAGGCGGGCACCGGCGCGAAGGCCGTCAGGACCGTCGCCGACAGGGAGGCGGCCTACCTGACCGAGCTGCTGCGGCTGCCGGTGGTCGCCCAGGCGCCGGCCGGCTGGTGGAAGGCGCATCTGCCCGCGGTGACGGCGCTGGCCGGCCGGGATCCGGCGATCCGCGGCAGACTGCTCGACCTGATGCCCGCCGACCGGGACGACCTGGTGGCGTGGCTGGCACTGTTGACCGACACCGGCGCGCTCGCCGGGCTGACCGACCCGGACGTGCCGGACGCGGCCCGGCCGCGGGACGGCGTCGTCGGCTGGCTGCGCCGCTTCGTGAACCGGGTGCACTCCGGCTACCACCGTCGCCCGCTGCCGCAGCTGTACCCGCTCGTCGAGCGGATGGCCGACCGGCTGCGCGCCGAACTGGCCGACAGCGGCGAGACCCTCACCGTCCACGAGGACCTCGACCTGCTCGACCTGCTGCTCGCCCTCGACGTGCCGGTGACCCCGCCGAAGGAGCGCGAAACCCTCGACCTGGCGCGGTGGGCCGGGGCCGGGGGAGAGCGGGACCTGCTCGCCGTCGCCGGCGACGACCGGTTCACCGCGGCCCTGCGCCGGGGCCTCGACCAGCTCGACGACAACCAAGCCGCCCTGCGCCGGACGGCCGGGACGCCGGGCATCCGGCCGCTGCTCACCGACTGGCTGCGGGCGCGGCTCCGCGACCGCTTCGCCGCCGGGCTGCCCCACCTGCCCGAGGCGGTGGACTGGCTGGGCAGGCTCCCGATCGAGGCGCTGCGCCTGGTGTCCGACGAACTCCGCCGGCCAGGCGACGCCGGGACGGGCGGCGACCTCGGGCAGGGCCTCGGCGTCGACCTCGCCGAGCGCGTCACCCGCAGCCTGCGCGGCGGTCTCCTCGACGAACTGGGCTGGCCGGACTGGGAGCTGGCCTGGCAGGAGGTGACCGGCGGAGACCGCCGGGTCGAGGTCGTCCAGGCGGAGGCCTGGCCGTACGTGATCCTGGGCGGGCCGACCACGGTGCGCGTGATCGGCACCGAGGGCATCGTGCTCCGCCACGACCTGCGCATCCCGGCCGGCGACATGTACGGCAAGCCCGGCTACCACTACGTCGACGGCCACCTGCTGGTCTACTGGCGTTCCCAGGCGCTCGGCTACGACCTGCGCGGCTACTGGCACTCGTCGCCGGGCGAGCCGCAGCCCATGCAGGGCCGGCACCACGGCAGCGAGCGCGGCAACGAGGTCACCCTGCCGCTCGCCGGCGGCGGGCGGACGACCGGTGGCGGCGTGCTGCACGTCGGTGACACCGTCGTCCCGTCCGAGCTGCCGGTCATCACCGACGGCACCTGTCACTGGGTCTACCGGAGCGGCGAGGACGACGGCGCCTTCGGCTGGCGCGAGTACGACCCGGCCGGCAACGCCCACGGCCGGCGCAGCCTGCCCCGGTTCCTGGCCGACGCCCCGGTCGACGGTGGCCGCCTCCGGGAGTCGGCCAGCTGGCTGCGGCCGGCCCTGTCCGACCGGGCCACCCCGGCCGCCGTGCCGGTGGACGGTCTGCTCGGCTGGCGGGTGGTCGGCCTGCCGGACGGCTCGGTGCGTGGCGAGGACCTGGCCGGCCGCAGCGTCACCGTGGCCGCCGGGCAGGAGCCGATCGCGGCGCTGGTGCTCCCCGGCGACGACCGGCCCCGGGCCGTCCTCAAGGGCCTCGCCCTGGTCGACCCGGACGGGATGGTGTCGGCCGTCGCCGGGCCGCCCGACAGCCGGGACTTCCACCGCCGCCGGCACCCGCTGCCGGGGCCGAGGTTCCTCGGCCACCTGGTGCCCCGCGATCCGGCCGGCTCCGCCGCCCTGCGCCGGATCGACCGGGACACCGTCGCGGCGCTGCTCAAGTTCGCCGTCGACCAGCGCCGCGCCGCCCTGGCCGAGCAGGCCGCACGGGCCGCGGCCCGATCCGGGCTGACCGCGGCCACGCAGGCCGTCACGGGCCTGCCCGTCGCAGTCCCGGCGTCCCTGGTCGGCGCCCCGGCCGGCGCCTCCGGCCCCGCCACCTCCGACGAGGACGACCGGAACACGCTGTTCGAGCTGGTCCGTTCGACGCTGCCGACGGTCAGCCACGAGGCGGTGCTGGCCGCGGTGACCGGGGCGCTGCGGCTGGCCGCCCGGGTACGCACCGACCTGGACGCGGTCACCAAGCGGATCACCAGGTCCCTGTCCACCCCGAAGCCGGTGGCGGCGGCGGCCGTCGTGACCGGGCCCAGCGACGCGCAACTCGCCACGGCGCTGGACGGCCTGCGCGGATCGGTCCGTGGGGGAAGCGGCTCGCACCAGGTCTTCACCCAGTTCCAGGCGTTCACCGCCCAGCGCTCGATCGCCGGCGACAGCGGCTCCGGGGTGCGGCTGCACCTCGACGGGCCGTCGCTGCCGGCGGCGCCGGACTGGTGGTCCCTGCTCGGCGGTGTGGCGGCCGTCGCCTACCGCGCCGTCGCGGCGACCACCCCCGACGAGGACCGGGAGACGCTGCGCGCCCTGCTCACGGAGCTGGACCGGCTCCACCTTGGTGCGGCGGCCGAGCCGGCCCGGTGGCGCCGCTTCAGGCTGCACCTGCTGCACGACGACCTCAAGAGCCATGACGGCACGCGCCGGCCTCCCCGGCCGGGTCTCCTGCCGTTGCCGGACGGTGCCTTCATCGCCGTCCTCAACTACAGCGGCTCGCGCACCGGATACCTCTTCGAGGCGCTGTACCACGACCCGGCCGGCGTGTTCGCCGTGCCGGAGCCGTACACCGTGGAGTCGTCGACCCCGGTCGGTGACGATCGTCCCGCCGGCTGGCTGGCCCGGTTCCGCGCCGAGTGGGCCGCGCGCGGCCCGCTGCCCTGGCGGCCGGAGGCGGCCGAGCGGTTCGCCGAGCTGACGGGTGTCACCCCCACCGCCGGGAAGCTGGTGCTGGCCGGTCTGCCGTACGCCGACTCGGCGAACACCGTGCCGGCCGAGCTGCGCAAGGCCCTCGGGATCAAGCAGGTCGGCGAGGTGCGGCTGGCCTTCGGGATGCTCGACGAGGCCCGCCCGAAGGCGCGGCGGGCCGTGCTCTCGGCGCTGCTGCCCGACGACCCGGCCCGGCTGTGGACCGACGGTCCGGACGTGTCGGCCGCCGCGGCGGTCTGGAACGCGGAGCTGGGGCGGCGCGTGGCGGTGCCCGAACAGCTGCTCGCCGAAGCGGTGCGCGCGGTACGCACCGACTGGGAGCCGGCGAAGGCGTTGCCGGCGCTGCTCGCCCCGGCCCGTTCGGCCGAGCTGAGCGCCGACCTGGCCTTCGCCATCAGCGGCGACCGGGCCCGGCCGGTCGACGACCGCACCCGGGGCTTCACCGGCGTGGTGCTGCGCTCCACGGTCGCCCTGGCGGCCTGGGTCGCCCACCACACGCCGGCCGGCGATCCGTGCCGGGCCGCGCTGCCGGCCGCGCTGGCCGCGGTCCGGGACCGGCTGGCCAACCCGGACCTGCTGCTGGACCTCAACCGGTACGTCTCGCTGCCCGAGTTCCGCCAGGTGGCCGGCAGCCCGTCGGAGACCGGTCCGGGGTGGGAGCGGTACGGCGCGATCGTCCTGTCCACCTACGACAACCAGCCCTCGCCCGCGCTGCGGCCGCATCTGCTCGACGCCGACGGGACGGACCCGTACCTGCCGGCGCTGCGACAGGACGCCGCCAAGCCGTACGCGACGGAGGTGGCGCTGCGCCTGGCCCGCGACCCGCGCTTCGCGGCGCTGCTCGGCGATCCGGGGCAGCCGCTCGGCGAACCCCCGGCCGCGGACGGGACCTGGTGGCCGCAGGACCCGACCCGGTCGGTACCCGGCCTGGTCGCCGAAATCGCCGGCGAACTCGGCCTGCACGCCGACGCGGCGGCGGTGTACCTGATGCTGCTGGCCATGCCGGATCCGACCGACCGCAACACGGCGAGGTGGACCGGCTGGCGGCCGGCCCGGCTGAAGGCGGCCCGCGCCGAACTGGCCGGCACCGATCTGGTCGTCGAGGCCAGCCGGTCCCGGGCCGGGCGGTCGCTGTTCCTGCCCGGCCCGTGGCTGGAGCGCGGCGGCGGGCAGGCGCCGATCGAGGGCTGGAAGGTGCCTCTGTTCGACCTCGCGCCCGACGGCACGGCCGGGCTCGGCGTGACCGTGCCGTTCGAGCCGGTCGCCGACCTCTACCGGCGGGCCCGGCAGCGCCTGCGCGACGGCGACCGGCCCCGGCTGAACAGCATGCCCACCCGCGGCGCCCGCCGCTGACCCCGAACCCTGACCGGCGGCGGTGGCGCCGACCCGACCGTTTCGCCGTGCGGTGCCACCACGCCGCCGGCCCCTGTCCCGAACACCCCTTCGAACCAGAGAGATCGAGGAACCCCGTGACCGTGACGGAACACGTCCGCCCCACCGTGACGCCGGAGACCGCCGCCCAGGTTCTCTCCGCCGAGCAGCGGTACGCCGACGAGTTGGCCTTCCTGGCCGCGTACGACGACGGGGCCCGGCCGCCGGGCTGGGCGCTGACCCCGCGCGCCGTGGTCACCTTCATCCGGGGCAGCGACGGCGAGGCGCTGAAGCTGCCCGCCGGGCGGCGCACCGGCCCCGACGGCGCCGAGCTGCCGGCCAGCATGACCATCCCGGCGAAGTTCGTCGGCGAGCGGAGCCTGGTCGAGCGGTGCGTGGTCACCCTGGCCGGCGAGCGGGGGCTGCTGCTGGTCGGCGAGCCCGGTACCGCCAAGTCCATGCTCTCCGAACTGCTCGCCGCCGCGGTCTGCGGCACCAGCGCGCTGACCGTGCAGGGCACCGCCGGCACCACCGAGGACGCCTTCCGGTACGGCTGGAACTACGCCCTGCTGCTCGCCCAGGGCCCGACCCCGCAGGCGCTCGTCGACTCGCCGGTGCTGACCGCGATGCGCACCGGCCGGGTGGTCCGGATCGAGGAGGTCACCCGCTGCCTGCCCGAGGTGCAGGACGCGCTGGTGTCCATTCTGTCCGACCGGCGGATGAACGTGCCGGAGCTGTCCGGCAGCGAGGACGGTCTGATCCGCGCCGTGCCCGGGTTCACCGTGATCGCCACCGCCAACCTGCGCGACCGGGGTGTGTCGGAGATGTCCTCGGCCCTCAAGCGCCGGTTCAACTTCGAGACGATCCACCCGATCTCGGACGCGCAGACCGAGACCGACCTGGTCCGCCGGCAGGCCACCGCCGCCGTGCAGCGCGCCGGCGCGGCGTACACGGTCGACGACGCGGTGCTGGACGCCCTCGTCACCGTGTTCCGTGACCTGCGCTCCGGCCGCTCCGGCGAGGGCTGGGACGTGGAACGGCCCGGCACCGTGATGTCCACCGCCGAGGCGGTGCAGGTGGCGGTGTCGCTCGGCCTGGCCGCCGCGTACCTGCCCGGCGGGGACGCGCTCGACCTGGTGCCCGGGCACCTGCTCGGTGTGGTCCGCAAGGACGACCAGAACGACCACGCCCGCCTGCTCGGCTACTGGGACGGCCCGGTCCGCCGTCGCGCCGAGGACGGCTCGGCGATGTGGCGGCGGCTCTGGGACCTGCGGGAGAGCCTGCGATGACGGCACCTGCCAGCACGTCGCCCGGCGCGGCCCCGCCGGTGGCCGCCCCCGCGGCGGTCGATGCGACGACGGCCGACCCGCGAGCGGTGGTCGACGCGCTCGCCGGATCGGCCCGGCCGTACCTGATCGGGGTGCGGCACCACAGTCCGGCGCTGGCGGCGGTCGTCCCGGCGCTGCTGGACGCCGCCGGGGCCGAGGTGGTCTGCGTCGAGCTGCCGGTGGACTTCCAGCGCTGGCTGCCGCACCTGTCCGACCCGGCCGCCCGGGCCCCGCTGGCCCTGGTCGGCAGCCACGGCACCGACGGGCCGATGGGCTTCTACCCGTTCGCCGACTTCTCGCCGGAACTGGCCGCGATCCGCTGGGCCCGGCAGCGCGGCGTCGAGGTGGTCTGCTGCGACCTGCCGCTGGCCGACCCCGGCTGGGCGGCAGACGCCGACCCGACCGCAGACGCCGATCCGGCGGCGGGTGCCGCGCCGGCCGCCGGGGGTGGTCCCGGCCCGGACGCCGGTGGATCGACGCCCGGCCCGCGCCGCTCCTACGCGGCCGCGCTGAGCGCCAGTGGCACCGGCCGCGACGGTGACGACCTGTGGGACCGGGTGGTCGAGGTGCGTGCCCCGGGCTGCGCGCCGGAGGCGATCCGCCGGGCCGCGCTCGGCGTCGGCTGGGCGATGCGTACCGACAGCGCGGGTGGCGACGGCGTGCCGGCCCGTGACCTGGCCCGCGAGCGGCACATGCGCCGGGTGCTGGCCGAGGCCGGCGCGGACGGCCGGCGGGTCGCCGCCGTCGTCGGCGCCTTCCACGCCCCGGCCCTGCTGGCCGCCGGCCCGTCGGACGCCGCCGGCTCCACCGTGGCCGCCGGCTCCACCGTGGCCGCTGCGTCGACCGCCGCCGCGTCGACCGACGCCCCCGCGTCGACCGATGCCGCCGGGTCCATCGCCGCCGCGTCCACCCGGACCGTCGCCGCCCCGCCGGCGCGGGCCGTGCCGGGCCGTGCGGAGTCGGCCGACGGTGGCGGCACGGCGGTGACCTCGCTGGTGCCGTACGCGTTCGACCTGCTCGACTCCCGGTCCGGCTACCCGGCCGGGATCCGCGACCCGCGCTGGCAGCAGTCCGTCCTCGCCGCCGACGGCGACCCGGAACGGATCCGGGCCGCCGCCGCGCGGGCCGTCACCGACCTGTGCCGGGAACTGCGCGCCGCCGGGCACACCGCCGGCACCGGTGAGGCCGCCGAGACGGTACGACTGGCCGACGACCTGGCCCGGCTGCGCGACCTGCCCGCCCCCGGCCGGGGCGAGGTGCTGGAGGCGGTCACCACCGTGCTCGGCCAGGGCGAACTGCTCGGCCGTGGCCGGGCCCTGGCCAAGGCGCTGGAGACCGTGCTGGTCGGCACCGAGCGCGGCCGGATCGCCCCCGGCACGCCCCGGTCCGGGCTCGGCCCCGCCGTCGAGGCGGAGCTGGCCGCGCTGCGGCTGCCCGACCCGGACAGCCCGAAGCCCCGCGAGGTCCGCCTGGATCCGCTGCGCACCGAGCTGGACGGGCGGCGGGAGATCCTGCTGCAGCGCCTCCAGGTCTGTGGCGTCGGCTACGGCGAACCGATCGCGGTGTCCGGCACCGGCGACGGCGCCGCCCTGACGACCCGCTGGCAACTCGCCTGGACGCCGTCCGTGGCGGCCCGGCTGGACCTGGTCGGCGTACGCGGGGTGACCGCGGCGCTGGCCGCGGCGGGCACCCTGCGGGAGCGTTTCCGCCGGGAGGCCGCCGACGGCGGTCCCACCGCCGCGCAACTGCTCACCGGCCTCCACGACGCCGCGCGGTGCGACCTGCCCGAGCTGGTCACCGACCGGCTCGAACTGGCCGCCGCGGTGCTGCCGGGCACCGGCACGCTCCCCGAGCTGCTGGCCGCGCTGGACCTGCTGGAGGCGCTGCGCCGGGAGCACCTGCCCGGCACCACCGCCGACGGCCGGGCGCGGGCGGCGGAGCTGGCCGTGCTGCTGCTGGACGCGGCGGTACGCGGGCTGCCCGGCCTGGCCGGCAGCGACGCCCCGGCCGACGCCGCCGCTCTGGTCGACCTCGCGGTGCGGGCCGGCGAGGACCGGATCGGCCTGCGCCTGGACGAGGCCCTCGACCACCTGGCCCGGGCCGGTTCGTCGCTGATCCAGGGCGCCGCCCTGGCCGCCCGGGTGCTGCTCGACCTGACCGACGTGGGGACCCTCGGCGCGCGGGTGGCCGGCTGGATCGACGCGGCGACCGGACCGGACACGCGGCGACACCTGCACCGGCTGCTCGCCGGTCTGCTCACCGCGGCCCACCCGCTGCTGCAGTCCGCGCCGGCCGCCCTGGACCCGCTGCTGGACCGGATCGAGCGGCTCCCCGACGCCGGCTTCCTGGACCGGCTGCCGGCGCTGCGCGGCGGGTTCGACGTGCTCACCCCGGCAGCCCGGGACCGGCTGCTGCACACCGTCACCGAACGGCTGGGCGACCGGCTCGACCTGAGCCTGTCCGCCCCGCCCGAGCTGCTGGCCCGCTGGGCGGCCGCCGACGCGGCCGGGCGGGCCGCCCTGGTGGCCCGCGACATCCCGATCCCGGGCACGTCGACCGACACCGACGCCCCCGCCCCGACCCACGCCGCGCACGGACCGGACGACCCGGACGCCCGGCTCACCCCCACGGACCGGTGGCGGCTGCTGTTGGGCCGCCAGCCCGACAACCTGCCCGCCGACGCCCGCCGCTACGCCCGTGCCCTCGACGAGCTGTACGGGGCCGGCCAGGGGGAGGGCGCCACCGATCTCGGCCAGGGTGTCGGCGGCGGCCAGGAGGCGTCCTTCCCGACGGCCCGCGAGTGGGCCGACGAACTCGAGGCGCTGTTCGGCACCGCCGTACGCGAGGAGGTCATCGCCCGGGCCGCCGAGACCGGCCGCACCGACGTGCTCACCGAGCTCGACCCGGCCGCGGTACGCCCCTCGATGGACCTGCTGACCTCGGTGCTGTCGCTGGCCGGTGGCCTGCCCGAGGGGCACCTGGCCAAGCTGCGGCCACTGGTCCGGCGGCTGGTCGAGGAGCTGACCAGGCAGCTGGCCACCCAGGTGCGCCCGGCGCTGACCGGGCTGACCAACCCGCGTCCGTCGTACCGCCCCGGCGGCCGGATCAACCTCGCCCGTACGCTGCGGGCGAACCTGGCGCACACCCAGCGGCTCGGCGACGGCCGGACGGTGGTGGTGCCGCAACGCCCGGTCTTCAACAGCCGCACCCGCAGGGAGGCCGACTGGCGGCTGGTGCTGGTGGTCGACGTGTCCGGCTCGATGGAGGCGTCGGTGGTGTGGTCGGCGTTGACCGCTGCCGTGCTGGCCGGGGTGCCCACCCTGTCCACCCACTTCCTCGCCTTCTCCACCGAGGTGGTCGACCTGACCGACCGGGTCGACGACCCGCTGTCGCTGCTGCTGGAGGTGCGCGTCGGCGGCGGCACGCACATCGCCGCCGGGCTGGCCGCCGCCCGCTCGCTGGTGACCGTGCCGAGCCGCACCATCGTCGCGGTGGTCAGCGACTTCGAGGAGGGCTACCCGCTGGCCGGGCTGCTCGGCGAGGTCCGCACGCTGGCGGCCTCCGGCGTGCACCTGCTCGGCTGCGCCGCGCTGAACGACAGCGGCGTGCCCTGCTACTCGGTGCCGGTCGCCGAGCAGCTCGTCGCGGCCGGGATGCCGGTCGCCGCTCTCAGCCCGCTCGAACTCGCCCGCTGGGTGGGCGACCGCGTACGCGGAGGATCACGTTGACGGACCGCACATCCACCGCCGTGGACACCGACCGGTTGCCGCCGGTGCTGCCGGGGGTCACCGCCGCGGCGGTGGCGGCCCTGCCGCCCCGGCTGCACCGGCGGCTGGACGCCACCGTCGAACGGCTGGCCGCTGTGCCGGTCGGCCGGGCCGACGGTGGCGTGTCGGTCGACTGCGGCCCCGAGGCACTGGT
The DNA here is from genome assembly GCF_900090315.1 of Micromonospora citrea. Lineage (NCBI taxonomy): Bacteria > Bacillati > Actinomycetota > Actinomycetes > Micromonosporales > Micromonosporaceae > Micromonospora > Micromonospora citrea. Next base: position 6,104,762 of record NZ_FMHZ01000002.1, read on the forward strand.
CACCCTGACGCCCGGTCCGGCCGGCGCGGTCACCGGCCCGGAGCAGGCGCGGTGCAGCTGCCTGCTGGCGCCGCGCTGCCTGCACCGCACCGCGGTCCTGGTCGCCTGCCCGGTCGCGGATCCGGCCGCCCACCCCGATCCGGCGTCCACCGCCGCGCCGCCCACCTCGGACGGCGCCGGCACGGTAGCCGGCCGGGTCGGGCGTGCCGGAAGGTCGGCCGCCACGGTCGGCCGGGCCGGCCGCGGCGCGGCGCCGACGAAGGCTCAGCGGGCCGCCGCCGGCGCGCTGTGGCGGGCGGCCGCCGCCGTGCTCGCGGCCGGCGTGCCGGCCGCCGGCGCGGTGCCGCAGGCCGAACTGCTGCGGGCCGCCCACGGCGCCCGGCTGGCCGGCCTGCCGCGGGCCGAGAGCGCCGCGCTGCGCACGGTACGTGGCCTGCGCGCGCACCGGGAACGGCAGAACGGCCACCGCCTCGCCGAACTGGTCGAGGTGCTGCACGACCTGCTGTACGTGACCGGCCGGCTGGCCGCCGGCGACGCCGACCCGGCCCTGGTCGGCATCCTGCGGCGGGCCTACCAGCCCGACGGCACGCTGGAGGTGTACGGCGTCTGCCGGGAGCCGGTGATCAGCGCGACCGGGTACGCCGGCGTGGTCACCCACCTGGTCGCCGCCGACGGGCGACAGCTCTCCTTCGGCGACGTGCGACCGGGCGGCCCGGACCGGGCGCGGGACTGCGCCCGGGCGGTCACCGAGATGGGCGCGGTCGCGGTCAACCACGCGGTGCTGGCCCGCGGCGGCCTGCGGATCACCGGCACCACCGTCTCCCCGGACGGCCGGCTCGGCGCCGGCAAGGGCGTCCGGGCCACCCCGCTGACGGCGACCGACTGGTCCACCGGGGCGCTGGCGGCGCTGTTCGCCCGCCCGCTCGCCGAGGTGGTGACCGCCCAGCTCGCCACCGAGGATCCGGAGGACCCGGCCCGGGCGGGGACCGCGCTGCTCGGCTGCGACCTGGTGGTGGTGGGCGCCGCCGGCGACCAGGTGCTGGCCCGCGAGCTGGCCCCGCCCACCGCCCTCGGAGCGGACCGCGCGCCGGTGGCGGACGGGCCGGTGATCCGGCTGGCGCCGGTCGACTCCCACCCCACGCTCGCGCACGTGGCCAACCTGCGGCGGCTCGCCTCCCGGCCGGGCCTGCGGATCCGGGTGGTGGGCCGGCTGGACCCCGACCGGGCCAGCACGCTGCGACCGCTGGTGGTCGGCCCGGTGCCCGACGCCGCCGCGACGCTGCGGCTGCCGGCGGACTGGCACGGCCGGGCCGACCTCGGCTACGACGAGATCCAGGGCGGGCACCTGCCGCCGCGCGACCCGGCGGCGACCACCGAGTCGGTGGTGGGCGCCGACGCCGTCGCGGAGTCGCCGCTGTGGCGGGTTCGTCGGCTGGTGGAGTTGGCCGTCTCCGGCGGTCGTCGCGCGGTCGCCGAGGCGGCTCGCGGAGACGGCGCGGGGCTGACCGGTCCGCTGCGCCGCGCCGGCTTCACCACCGCCGCCGCGGTGGCCGCCGCCCTCGCCGACGAGTCCGATCGTGGTGGCCGTAACGCCTTCGGCCGGCGTACCGATCCCGACCAGGACCGGTACGCCTGGGCCTGGCTCGCCGCGACCGCCCATCTCGCCGCCGCCGAGCGGGAGCTGGTCCGGTCCTCCTGGACCGCCCCGCCCGTAGGCTGACGGCGAGCAGGGTGGGCTCGCTGCGGCAGCGGTGAGCCGACCGCCGGCAGCGGGGGTGTTCGCGGCGCCCGACTGGCTTCGTGCCTTGCGGGAGCCGTTCACCCCCGCTGTCGGCACCGGTCCGACGGAAGACGTGTGGTCTCGGTCGCCATCTCGTCGAGCGGGGTGAGGGTGGCACGCGCTCAGTGCGGCGACCGGGCGTACCGCCTCCGTTCGGCTGCCGGCGTCGACGCGTCCCGGGCGGCGTCCCGACGGCGTGCCAGCAGGTCCTCGGCGATGAGCAGGCCGGCCGGGACGAGGCCCAGCAGGAAACCGCTGGGACCGATGAGCAGCGCGCAGCCGGCCGCCCAGCCGCCCAGCGCCCAGCCGGCGTAGGCCGGCGCGCGCTCGCCGCGCCGCCCCAGCCGCACCACCAGGAGGCCCAACAGGACCAGGGGGACGACGAAGCTGCCGGGCAGGGCCCAGAACACGGACAGGGACGCGTCGCCGCCCTCGCCCGAGCGCAGCCCGCCGGAGAGCCACTCGTCCCAGTGGGGGTGGGGCAGGAAGACGACGGCGTGCAGGACCCCGATGGTCGCCAGCGACCATCCGGCGGCGACGGTCAGTCTCTTCTTGATCATGCCCTCAGCCTGCGCCTTCCGCCGGGGCCACGCCTCCCCCGGGAGAGCGGCCCTCCTCCCTCTGCGGAGGGACCGCGCGCCGGGCGGGGCGGCGCTCGTACGACCGAGGGACGCGCCCCGACGCGCACGAGCCGCCGGTGGCGCCGAACCACGGCGCCGACCTGGTCGGGGCCGGCGCCGCGGCGGTTCAGCGCAGCTTGCGGAAGAACTCCCGGATGTCGCCGACGAGCAGGTCGGGAGCCTCCATGGCGGCGAAGTGGCCGCCACGGTCGAACTCGGACCAGTGCACGACCGTGTGTTCCCGCTCGACGGCGCGTCGGATCGACACGTCCAGGGGAAACACCGCGACCCCGGTCGGCACCGTGGAACGCTCACTCGCGCTCCAGGCTCCGGCGTGCGCGGTCTCGTAGTAGCTGTTGGCCGACGACCCGGCGGTGCCGGTCAGCCAGTACAGCATCACGTTGGTGAGCAGCAGGTCCCGGTCCACCGCGTCCTCGGGGAGTTCGGCGGCCGGATCGGTCCACTCCTTGAACTTCTCGACGATCCAGGCCAGCTGCCCGACCGGCGAGTCGTGCAGCGCGTGTGCCAGGGTCTGCGGCCGACTGATCTGGATCATCACGTAGCCGCTCTGCTCGGTGTGCAGGTATTCCAGGTGCGCCAGCCGCGCCCGCTCGGCGTCGGTCAGCTCCGCCGCCTCATCGGAGTCGATCTGGGTGAACGCGGAGAGCCCGTTCGCGTGCACGCCGACGACCCTGTCGGGGTTGAGCCGGCCGAGCCCGGGGGAGACGACCGCGCCGGTGTCCCCGCCCTGCGCGCCGTAGCGGTCGTAGCCGAGCCGGTCCATCAGCTCGGCGAACGCCCTGGTCACCCGGTTGGTGTCCCAGCCGGCCTCGACGGTCGGCCCGGAGAACCCGCTGCCGGGGATCGACGGGACGACCAGGTGGAACGCGTCCTCGGGGGCGCCGCCGTGCGCCCCGGGGTCGGTCAGCGGGCCGATGACGTCCAGGAACTCGGCGATCGAACCGGGCCAGCCGTGGGTCAGGATCAGCGGCAGCGCGTCCGGCTCGGGCGAGCGTACGTGCAGGAAGTGGATGTTCTGCCCGTCGATCTCGGTGGTGAACTGCGGGTACGCGTTCAGCCTGCGCTCGTGGACGCGCCAGTCGTAGCCGTCGCGCCAGTATTCGGCCAACCCCTTGAGGTAGCTCGCCGGCACTCCGCGGCTCCAGCCGACGCCGGGCAGGTCCGTGGTCCAGCGGGTCCTGGCGAGCCGGTCCCGCAGATCGTCCAGGTCGGCCTGGGGGATGTCGATGGTGAAGGGCCGGATCTCGCTGTTGTTCTCCATGCCGGAACCCTGCCAGCCGGCTAGGTCAGGCTCGGTCCTAGCTGGCTGGCAGACTTCGGATCATGTGGGAAACCTCCGCACGGCTGCTGCGACTGCTCTCGCTCCTGCAGACCCGACGCGACTGGTCCGGCGCCGAACTGGCCGAGCGACTGGAGGTCACGCCGCGTACCGTGCGCCGCGACGTCGACCGGCTGCGCGGGCTCGGCTACCCGGTGCTGGCCACCGCGGGCATCGCCGGCTACCGGCTGGGCGCCGGGGCGGACCTGCCGCCGCTGCTGCTCGACGATGACGAGGCCGTCGCGGTCGCGATGGGCCTGCGTACGGCCGCCGGCGGCTCGATCACCGGCATCGAGGAGACCTCGGTGCGCGCCCTGGCCAAGCTCGAACAGGTGCTGCCGTCCCGGCTGCGTCACCGGATCAACGCCCTGCACACGGTGACGGTGCCGATGGCGAACACCGGTCCCACCGTCGACCCGAGCACCCTCACCGCCATCGCCGCCGCCTGCCGCGACTCGCTGCGCCTGCGCTTCGACTACCGCACCCACGACGGAGCGAGCAGCATCCGCACGACGGAGCCGCACCGGCTGGTGCACTCGGGTCGCCGTTGGTACCTGGTCGGCTGGGACGTCGACCGCCGGGACTGGCGTACCTACCGCGTGGACCGCCTCGACCCGCGCACACCGACCGGCCCCCGGTTCACCCCGCGCACCCCGCCGGATCCCGATGTCGGCGGCTACACCTCGCGGGCGGTCTCCACGTCGGCCTACCGCTACCAGGCCCGGTTCACCCTGCACGTCAGCGCCGAGACCGCGGCGGAGCGGATCGCCCCCACCACGGGCACGCTGGAGCCGATCGACGAGCGCAGTTGCACCCTGCGGGCCGGGTCCAACTCACTGGACGAGTTGGGCATCTACGTGGCGACCATGGGGTTCGACTTCCAGGTGCACGAACCCCCGGAGTTGGTCGAGCACGTCAGGACGCTCGCGGCCCGGCTCGCCGGGGCGACGGGCTGAGGTTTGTCGCTCCGGGGGCGTGGGCCCATCCGGGGATGGGCGGCCCCGGCCGGTCTCAGCCGCGTACTCGGGAGTCGTCGACCCCGAGTACGCCCGCGAGCGCCGGGTGCGGACGGCCGGTAACGGAATCCGGCTCCGCGTCGCCTTGTCGTGGGGCCGGCGTCGCCGAGCCGGTTCCTGGCCGGGGTGGCCCTTCCCAACCGGGTCGTCCCAACTGACCCCGGCCGCCGTGCAGGGGCGTCGCGGCCTGCGCGTCAGCACGACGAGGCGGTGGGTGTCGTGGGGGACAGGGGACGCCGTCACGCCCTGCCGTCGGCGCGGCAGCCGTCGGCGCAGACCCCGACGTGGTCGACGGCGGCGGGCGGGGGCGCGCAGTCGTCGCAGTGCTCACCGCGCCAGGCCGCCACGCCCTCCTTGACCGCGACACCGGCGATGACGAGCGCGGCGACCGGGTCGGCCCACGACCAGCCCCAGACGGCGTTGAGCACCAGACCCACGAGCAGCACCGCCGAGAGGTACGTGCACAGCATGGTCTGCGTCGAGTCGGCCAGGACCGTTGCCGAGCCCAGTTCCCGGCCGGTGCGGCGCTTGGCCCGTACGAGCAGCGGCATCACGATCAGCGACGCGACGGCGAGACCGATGCCGACCGGGCTGGCGTCGGCGTCTCCGCCGGCGGCCAGCAGGGACCGGACGGCGTCGACCGTCACCCAGGCAGCCAGGGCGAAGAACGACACGCCGATCAGCCGCAGTGCCAGTCGCTCCCGTTCCTCGGGCACCCGCGAGCGGAACTGCCAGATCAGCACGGCGGCGCTGGACACCTCGACGAACGAGTCCAGGCCGAATCCGACCAGCGCCGTCGACGAGGCTGCCGCGCCGGCCGCGACCGCGACCAGGCCCTCCAGGAGGTTGTAGCCGGCGGTGGCGTACGCCAGCCACAGGCTGCGGCGCGACAGCGCCGCCCGACGCTGCGGGGTCAGCGGTGTCGTGCTCACGAGCCGGCCTCCGGGCGGGAGCCGGCCGGCGTGCCGTAGACCGGGCACAGCGCGACCGCCTCGCCCGTGGCGGCGAGCACCTGTTCGGCCGAGCGGAGCAGGTCCAACAGCTCCGGGCGCGTCAGCGCGTAGAACGACTGGCGACCCTCGATCCGGTAGTCCACCAGGCCGCAGTCGCGAAGGCAGGCCAGGTGCTTCGAGACCGTCGACTGCGCCAGCCCGAGTTGGCCGGTCAGGTCCACCACCCGCCCCTCTCCGGACGCGAGCCGGCGCAGGATCGCCAGCCGGGTCGGGTCGCCGAGCGATCGGAACAGCGCGACGGCGGGCGTCAGGTCGGGAGCACAGTCGATCGTCACCACGCGATGATAGCGCCCGGCGGGAATTGATCGGGTCGGTGCGGTGCCGGGTCGGGTTGCGGTGCCGGCCCGGCCCGGCCGAGACGACCCGGGGTGCGGGACGTGTGGCCACGGCGGCGCTGATTAGATGATGTTCTAGATTGACAGATATCTAATCAGCATGCAGTATCTGATTCGACGGACGTCAAATCAAGCGTCCGAGGACAGGGGACCACCATGTTCGGCGCCATTCGCCGCCCACGCGCACCGCTGACCACCGTTCGGTTCTGTGACTCCTGCGCGCAGGTGTCGACCTCCGCCGAGCGTGCCGAACGCCGCTACGACGCCACCCGCACCACCACCCACGCGCTGATCAGCCCGCGCTGAAGAGAGAAGGACCGACATGAGCGCCGACACCACCGCCCCCGGCGGCTTCGCCGGGGACCCCGCCGCCGCCCTCCAGGTCACCGGCTCGGGTGCCTGCTGCGGCAGCCCCGCCCAGCCGGTCGGCGGGATCCTCCCGTCGACCGGCGACACCGGCCCCGCCGACTCGTGCCGCGGCACCGCACGGGCCGCCCGGACGTCCGACTCGTGCTGCGGCACCGGGGCCCGGGCCGACGCCGTCGCCAGCGGACGGGGATGCTGCGGATGACCGTCCCCACCGACCTTCCGGACCTGCTCGGCAGGGTCGACCCCGACCGGATGACCGCCACGGTCGGCACACTCGCCGGCGATCCCATGACCGGGCGGCGCGTCGGCTCACCCGGCGGGGCGGCAGCCCGCGCGTGGCTCGTCGACCAGCTCACCGCCCTCGGCGCCGAGGTGCGCACCGAGGCGTTCCCGGTCCGCGTCGTGCCGCAGGTGTACGAGGCGCCGGCGGTCACCTGGGGCGACGGCGGCGGCTCGACCACGCTGGTCTTCGGGCGCCAGGTGGCCATCCACCCGGCCTCCGCCGACACCAACCACCCGCGCCGCGGCGCCCTCGGCGTCGCGGACACCCACGACCCGGCCGGGCGGTGGCTCGTGGTGCCGGCCGAGACGAGCCTGTTCGACGCCTACCGCGACACCCGGGGCGCGGCCGGGCTGCTGGTGCGTCGCCCCGTCGACGCCGAGGGGTGGCAGTTCACCATGCTCGCCGGGCCCGACCCGGGACCGCTGCCGGTGCTGACGCTCAGTCCGGACGTCCATCACGCCGTGCTCGCCGCCGCGACCGGGGGCGACGGCTGGCTGGCCGCCGCCACGCCGCTGCGCCGCGACGACGTCACCGGCGTCAACGTCCACGGTGAGTTCGGGTCGACCGCCCCCGGCGGCACGGAACTTCTGCTGACCGCCCACTACGACGGCGTCGGCGACCATCCCGGCCTGCGCCTGCCCGGGGCGTCGGACAACGCCACCGGCGTCGCCGTGGTCCTCGAGGCCGCCCGGGTCCTCGCCACCGCCCTTTCCGGCGGCGTGCGGCTCGCCGTCGCGCTGCTCGACGGCGAGGAGGTCGGCGCGCTGGGCTCGGCACACCACGCCGCCCGGCTCCGGACGACGGGAGCCGCGCCCCTGGTGATCAACGTCGACGGAGCCGGCAGCCTCGACGAGGCCGCCGCCGTCGAGGCCGGTGGTCCCGCCCACCGCCTGCTGGCCCTGCTCGACCAGGCCGGCCGCCACACCGGAGTCCCCCTGGCGGCGGGCCCCGTGGCCTCCGACAACCGTCGCTACGGCGCCGCCGGCCTCGCCGCCGTCGGCATCGGCGCGGGCATGGGCGGTTACCACAGTCCTGCCGACAGCCCCGACAAGGTCGACCCGGCCACCCTGGCCGCGATCGCCCGCCTGGTCGTCGCCACCGTCCACCTCGCCGCCACGGCACCCGCCGCCCAGCCCGAACCCGTCGGCGACCAGCGGTAGCGGGCGGGGCGGCGGACACCGGGACGCGCCACGCCTACTCTGGCCCGACGGCAGTCGTCGCCGAGGGCCGGGGAGCCGCCGGCCGCCCCGCGTACACCTCGTGCCGCCCTGCCGGCGACGACGGCCCGCCGCGCGGTTACCCTGCGGCGGTGACGGTCGACGAGGACGGGGAGCGGCTGGCGGCGTCGCTGGCAGGGCGGCTCGACGCCGTCACCTTCGCCGACCTGACCACCGACCAGGTCACCGCGCGGCTGATCGACGCGGTGGTCGACTGGGCCACGGCGCGCGGCTGGCGGGTCTACCGCCGCGCGCCCAGCGTGCTGCCCCTGCCGCCGCCGATGTCCGCCCAGCGGTCGGTGCTCGACGTCGCCTGCGCGCGCCCGGACGGGCCGCCGATCGCCGTCGAGGTCGATCACGGTACCCGCCGCCGGACCTGGGACAAGCTGCTCGCCGAAGCCGACGCGGGGCGCATCGCGCTCTGGGTGCGTTGGGGCGCCGGCCGGTTCACCGCGCCGCCCCCGCCGATCCGGATGGTGACCTGCGAGGTGAGCGGGCGCCCGGACCCGACCGGCCGGGGGCGGCTGCACAGCCGCTCGCCGCGAGCCGACAAGCTGCCCCCGGCGCACTCCGCCCTGCGGGTCGAGGAGGTGGCCGCCGTCGAGCTGCCACTGCCACCGCCCGGGCCGTCTCGGCAGATCGGGAACCGAGGCGGCTAAGCGGGTACGGCGTCGCGGCGGGGGGCGTACCGGGGCACGTACTGCTGGCCGGTCAACTCCTGGATCCGGGCCATCACCTCGTCGGTGACGGCGCGGATGGCAGCCGGGCCGTCGGTGCGGCCGGTGACGTCGATCGGCTCACCGAATCTGAAGGTGACCACGCCGAGGCGGGGAAACCGGGCGTCGACGGGCTGGACCTCGTCGGTCCCGAGCACGCCGACGGGAATGATCGGGACGCCTGCCTGCCGGGCGAGGCGGACCACGCCGGTACGGCCCCGGTAGAGACGCCCGTCGGGCGAGCGGGTGCCTTCCGGGTAGACGGCGACCAGCCCACCCGCGCGCAGCACGGGGACGGCGGCGTCGAAGGCCGCCAGGGCGGCCCGGCCGCCGCCGCGCTCGACCCTGATCGCGCCCATTCCGGCGACGACGGCGCGGGTGAGGCCGCCACGCAGGCCCCGGCCCGAGAAGTACTCGGCCTTCGCCCAGAAGGCGATGTGCCGTGGCACGACCGCCCCGAGGAACAGTTCGTCGGCGACGGACAGGTGGTTCCCGGCCAGGATGGCGCCGCCGGCCCGGGGCACGTGGGAAAGGCCGTGCACGGTCGGCCGCCAGCACAGCCGCAGCACGTTGCCGACGGTGAGTTTGCTCAGGGCGTACAGCGGCGGCACGGGGCTCTCCTCGACGAGGGGGTGGGCGTGGGCGTACCGGGGCGGATCATCGGGGTTCCGGGCCGAGGTGGGCGTCCAGGGCCGCGTGGAGCAGTTGCTCCACGTCGTCGATACCGGTGGCCAGGGGGAGGCTTCCCCAGTTCCACAGCTGGACGATGCCGTGCATGTTCGTCCACAGCGCTCCCGCGACGACGGATGCCGACGCCCCGCTGTCGGGGCGTGCCCGCGACACCAGATCGACCAGCAACTCGAACAGCGGCAGGCTGACCTCCCGTAGCCGCAGGTGGTCGCTCTCCAGCAGGTCGTGGCGGAACATGAGCTCGAACATGCCGCGGTTGTCGCGGCCGAACTCGACGTACCGCCGGGCGAGCGCCGCCAGACGCGGGCGCGGGTTGTCCGGACAGTCCGCGAGCGCGGCGGTGAGCTGCGCGGTCAGGTCGGCGAACCCCTCGCGGGCGATCGCGGACAGCAGGGCGAGGTGGGTCGGGAAGTACCGGCGCGGTGCCCCGTGGGACACGCCGGCGCGTCGTGCGATCTCCCGCAGCGTGAGCGTCGGCAACCCCTCGGAGCGCACCATGTCCACTCCGACCCGCACGAGCCGGGCACGCAACCCGGCGTCATCGTCGTCGGTCATAGACAGTGTCTACCAGGGTCAGTAGACACTGTCTACTCCCTGCGCGCCCGCCCGGCGGGTGGCCCGGCCCCGTCCGCCGCGGACGCGTGAGGGCGGGGAGCGCCCTGTCGCGCTCCCCGCCCTCACACGGCGTCCTCAGGCGACCCGCTCCCGACGGCACGTGACGCGTCCGGCGCGGCGGGCCCGCCGCCGGCTACCCGAGCCGCGACTCGCCCGTCGGCTGCCGCAGCCGCGACCCGCCCGTCGGCTGCCGCAGCCGCGACTCGATGGCCTCGATGATGCGCGGGCGGAGTTCGGCCGCGCGGACGACGGCGTCGACGGAGCCGACCTCGACGGCGCGCCGGATGTCGTGGATGCGGTCGAACTCCGTCGCCACCTCCCCGAGCTTCTCCGCGCGCACCGACGAGCGGAGTTCGTCGAGTTCCGCGGTCAGCGCCGCCCGGTCGGCGCCGGAGGCGGCCGCGACGCGGGTCTCCAGGTCCCGTACGCGCGGGTCCGCGGCGGTCCGGGCGTTGACGTCGCCGGAGAACACCACCGCCGCGGCGGGAGCCCCGCCGAGCACCGAGGCGAACGAGCCCTCCAGCGCGAGCACGGTCATGTCCGGGTTCAGCGCCTTCGAGAACACCACGAACGCGCCGCCGTGGTACCGCGAGATCACGCAGAACACGATCGGCCCTCGGAAGTTGACGATGGCGCGGCCGATCTCGGCGCCGTACTCCAACTGCAACTTCCGCATCGACTCCGGCGAGCCGTCGAAACCCGACAGGTTCGCCAGCACCACCAGCGGCCGGTTGCCGCTGGCCGCGTTGATCGCCCGCGCGGCCTTCTTCGACGACCGCGGGAACAGGGTGCCGGCGGTGTAGGCGTCCGGGCCGTCGGTGGGCGGGAAGCCGCGCCGCGGCACCGACCGCGACTCGATGCCGAGCAGACAGACCGGCATGCCGCCCAGGTGCACGTCCTGCACCACCGCGGTCTCCGCGTCCGCCATGCCCGCCCAGCGCTCCAGCACCGGGTGGTCCTGGTCGGAGAGCGCCCGCATCACGGTCCGGATGTCGAACGGCTTCTTCCGGTCCGGGTTGGCCTCGGCGGAGAAGATCTCGCCGACGGTGGTGAAGTCGCTGCCCGCCACCGTGTGCGGGAAGTCGGAGACGTCCCGGTCGACGGGGTCGGTCGTGGTGGCCCGCCGTGGCGCCTGCTCGCCGGGCGCGACGTACGTGTGCTCGTAGTGCGCCATCAGCACGTCCCGGGCGGCGACCAGGTTCGGCGCCCAGTACTGCGCCTGCCCGTTCGGGCCCATCACCCGGTCGTAGCCGCCGATGCCGAAGTTGTCCTCGGCCGACACGCCGCCGGAGAAGTCCAGCGACTGCTTGCCGGTGAGCACCATGGCCGAATCCGGCGTCATCACCAGAACGCCCCTGGTGTGCATGAGCATCGTCGCCTCGGCGTTCCAGTACGGCTGCGCGCCGACGTTGATGCCGGCGACCACGATGTTGATCTCGCCACCGTCCTGGGTGAACTCGACGATCCGCTTGAGCGCCGCGGCCACCCAGTCCATGTTCTCCGTGCCCGACTCCATCGAGATCCGGGCGCCGGAGGAGAGCGCGTACCACTCCAGCGGCACCCGCAGCCGCTCGGCCAGGTCCAGCGCGGCGATCACCCGGCGGCACTCCGGCTCCGACAGCGCGCCGAGCGACTTCGTCGGGTCGCCCAGCAGCACGACCCGGGTGACGCCCTGCGGGTGCCGGGCGGTCGCCGTGGTGACCACGCCCGCGACGATCGCCGCCGTGTTGCGGCCCTTGGGCCGGTCGACCGGCACCAGCACGTGGTTCTCGTCCAGGTCGTGCTCGACGAAGTCACCGAGCAGACCCGTCAGCTCGTAGGGGTAGACCGTGTTGCGGCTGCTCGCCCGCAGCACCTTCTGCCGGTAGTCGTCGAGCGGCTCGACCGGCTCGTCCGACGGCTCGCCGACGGTCAGCTCGGCGCCGCCGGTGGCGTCGAACGAGATGCGCACCGCGATCCTGGTCAGCTCGCCGGTCTCCGGGTCGCGTTCGCGCGCGATGAACAGGATCTCCTCCAGCCCGGCGCCCGCGGTCGTCGGGAGCACCCGTCCGGCGATCATCTCCAGCTCGGCGCGGGTGAACTCGACCGGCGGCCAGACGTAGACGACGATCCGGTTGGTGTTGAGGCGTTTCGCCGACGGCCGCCGCGCCTGCGCGCGGCGGATCGAGTCGAGGCAGGTGGCGACGGTGTCCTCGGCCGTCGGCAGCGCGACCAGCCTGCCGTCGTGCTCGCGCAGCTCGGTCAGGTCGCGGACCTGCGCGAACGCCACGAGCCGGTCGTCCGACGGGTTCTCCCGCGCCACGCACCGGAACAGGTAGACCTCCTCGTCGGACGACGGCAGCCGGGTGAGGTCGAACTTGCGCAGCCGGTCCAGCTGCATCCGCTGTGCGATGTACGGGTGCAGGCCGCGGACCAGCCGTTCCTCGGCCATCCCGGCGGTCGACGGGCGGAACGTGAAGTGGTGGTGCATGACCGTGCCACTGCGGCCCGCGACGGTGGCGGTGAGCCGGCGGACCTGACTCGGCAGCGGGTGGGCGCCGACCACCTCCTGCAACGCCGCCGCCATCGCGTCGGAGCCCTCCGGCTGGTTCTCCCAGGCGAGGTAGATGTCGGCGTCGACGGCGTCCTCGCCGCTGGCCAGCTCGGCGAGCCCGCGCAGCGCGCCGCCCAGCGCGTCGAAGCGCACCGCCGAGGAGACCACGCAGGAGTCCGCGCGCCCGGCGACCACGAAGGTGCAGCCCGCGACCTCGCTGGTGCGCACGCCGGTGAGCCCCTTGTTGCCGTAGTACCGCCGGGTCAGCACCTCCAGCATGGTCGCGTGGTCCAGGCCGTCGCGGACGAGCCGCTGGCCGAGCAGCCGCACCAGCGGCTCGGTGCTGCGCACCATCTCGGCGACGCGTTCGACGCGGTCCGGCGCGTCCGGGTGCGCGTCCAGGTGGCGCAGGTGCCGGCGTACGTTCGCGTAGACGCGGGCGCGGTTTCGGCGCAGCAACGGCTGGGCCAACCAGGCGAACACCACGCCGCGCGCGAGGTCGGCGACCACGGGGAAGCGGACCTGCGTCGCCGCCACCAGCCGTTCCAGCGCCAGGCCGGCGGGCTCGCGCAGCGCCTCGTCCGGCGGCGGCTCCCGCAGCCACGCGCGCAGCAGGGTCGCGACGACCGTCGCGTCGGCGGCCGCCCGTTGCTGGGCGAGGAAGATCCGGAACACCGCGGCCTCGAGCTCGGGGGAGCGCTCCAGGTCGGTCACGCCGTAGTGCGCGAGCGCCTTGGCGAGCTTGGCCTGGAACGTCGCCGGCAGCCCGGCCCGCTCGACGTCGAGACACTGCAGGTAGGCGTGGAAGTACTCGCGCGCGCTGTGCACGTGGCCGTCGCCGCCGTCCTCGCCCGCCGGCCGGTTGCGGCTCAGCTCGGCGAGGTCGGAGAACAGGTCGACGAGGTCGAACTCCTCGGCCAGCGGCCGGTGGCCGTCCTCGGCGGCCGCCCGGCGGGCGGCGAGGTAGTCGTCGAGCGCGCGGCGGTCGTCGTGCGGGTCGACGTCGAAGCCCAGCAGCAGGCTGCGCAGGTCCTCCTGGCCGCGCGTGATGCGCTCCCGCGCCGGGACACCGTCGGGCGCGGCGGGCAGGTCCAGCTCGACGGATTCGGCGGCCGAGGCGTCCTCGGCGTCGCCGGTGTCGGCGAGCGGCTCGAGCCGAAGCAGCGGGGCGCCGGCCTCCACCTGGCTGCCCACGGCCACGGCGCACTCCTTCAGCCGAGCCCGGAACGGCGCGCGGAGCACCGTCTCCATCTTCATGGCCTCGACCACCAGCACCGGCGCGCCCGCCTCGACCTCGGCGCCGACCTCCAGGGGCGTGGCGACGACCAGCGCGGGCATCGGTGAGCGGACGACGCCACCCTCGTCGCGGCTGACCCGGTGCGTCACGCCGTCCACCTCGACCAGGTGGATCGGCCCGTGGGTGCCGGTGAGCAGGCGGTAGCGGGTGCCGTTGACGACGATCTGCCCGGTGTGGCGGTCGAAGCGGTCGAGTTCGACATCGGCGGTGCGGGTGTCGCCTCCCGCCTCCAGGCCGACCCGGAACCGGTGCGGGCCGACCCGCGCGACGCGCACGCGGTAGCCGACGCCGCGCAGCTTGAGATCCAGCGGTCGGCCGCTGGAGTGCTGCACCTGCGGGCGTCCGCCGGCGGCCGTCGACAGCAGCCGCTGCCGCTCCGCGCGTTCCTCCTCCTCGTACGCCTCGATGGCGGCGGCCGCCAGCGCGACGGCCGAGTGCCGGTGCGAGACGAGCCGGCCCTCGCCACGGACGCGGTCGATCCAACCGGTGTCCGCGCTGGCGTCGATCACCTCCGGCTGGTCGAGCAGGTCGAGCACGAAGCTCTTGTTCGTCGCGCCGCCCTCGATGATGACCGTGGTCTGGGCCATCGCCCGGCGCAGCCTGCCGAGCGCCTCGTCGCGGTCGCGGCCGTACGCGATGATCTTCGCGATCATCGAGTCGAAGTCGGCGGGGATGGTGTCACCCTCGCTGACGCCGGTGTCCACGCGGATGCCCGGCCCGGCCGGCAGGTCGAGCCGTGCGATGCGGCCGGGGGAGGGCGCGAAGTCGCGGTCGGGGTCCTCGGCGTTGAGGCGGGCCTCGACGGCGTGCCCGCGCTCCACCGGCGGCGCGCCTTCGAGCCGGCCGCCGGAGGCGACGTGCAGCTGCGCCTTGACCAGGTCGAATCCGGTGGTGCACTCGGTGATCGGGTGCTCGACCTGCAGGCGGGTGTTGACCTCGAGGAACGCGAACAGCCTGTCCCCGGGGTGGTAGAGGAACTCGACGGTCGCCGCGCCCCGGTAGTCGACCGCGACGGCCAGCCGTTCGGCGGACGCCTTCAGCTCCGCCGCCTGCGCGGGGCTGAGCACCGGCGACGCCGACTCCTCGATGACCTTCTGGTTGCGGCGCTGCACGGAGCAGTCGCGGACGCCGAGCGCCCAGGCGGTGCCCTGGCCGTCCGCGATCACCTGCACCTCGACGTGCCGCGCGCCGGTGACCAGGCGCTCCAGGAACACGATGCCGCTGCCGAACGCCCGCGCGGCCTCCTGGCTCGTGCGCTCGTAGGCGTCGGCGAGGTCCGCCTCGTTCGTGACCACGCGGATGCCCCGGCCGCCGCCGCCCGCGGTCGCCTTGAGCATCAGCGGGTAGCCGATCTCGGCCGCCGCCGCCAGGGCGGCGTCCAGGGTCTCCACCGCGCCGCGGCTCCACGGCGCGACCGGCACGCCGACCTGCTCGGCGATCAGCTTCGCGCCGATCTTGTCGCCGAGCTTGCGCATGGCCTCCGCGCTCGGGCCGACGAAGGTGACTCCGATCTTGTCGCACAGCTCCGCGAACGCCGGGTCCTCCGCGACGAAGCCCCAGCCGACCCACGCGGCGTCGGACCCGGTCTCGACCAGCGCGCGTTCCAGCGCCTTCAGGTCGAGGTACGGGCGCGCGGACGCGGGACCGAGATCGTAGGACAGGTCCGCCTCGCGGACGAAGGTGGCCGTACGGTCGACGTCGGTGTGCAGGGCGACGGTCTCGATCCGTGTCCCGGTCTCCGCGGCCAGGTCCCGCACGGCGTGGATGAGCCGCATGGCGGCCTCACCACGATTGACGATGGCGACACGACTGAACACCCGACCGAGCCTTCCTGTGGACCGATGATGTGCCCGCCGCGAAGCGGCGGCCCCCGGGCAGTGTTCACCATCGCGCCGGCACCTGAGAACCCCTGTTCCGCCGATCGCGCTCGTCCCTCTCCCGATGCTGCCGTCGGCCGGACGTCGACGGGGGCGCCCGGTCCCGCCACCACCTCGGAGGTTCCGGCAGGCACGCCGGGTGACCGGTCCGACGGGACCGGCCACCCGGCGCGCAGCACCTTCGGGCGGGGCGTCCGCGTCAGCCGGTCACGGGGAAGTTGGCGCGGAAGGTGTCGTGTGGGTCGTGGCGGTGTTTGATGTCGCGGAGGCGGTTGATCACGTCGGGGGTGAAGGCGTCGGCGATGGTTTCGGTGGGGTTGAGGAGGGTGAGGGGTTTGCGGCCGCTGGTGGGTAGTGCGTCGGCGAGGGTGCGTTGTTTGGTGGTGACGGCTTGTGCGCGGGTGGGGTCGGTGGGTAGGCCGAACATGTAGAGGGCGTAGGGCTCGGTGAGGGGGCCGTGTGGGCTGTCGGAGGGGTGGGCGAGTGCGCCGCCGAGGTGTCGTAGTTGTGCGCTGAGCAGGGGTGCGATGGGGTTTTCGAGCAGTGTCGTGACGGCTTGGTCGTCGAGGGTGGTGAGGAGTTCGGTGTGGGACAGGCCTGCGGCGGGTTCTGTGGGTTCGGCGGTGATGGCGCCGAGTTCGGCGGGGGTGATGGGTTTGCGGGTGTCGGACAGTGGTGTGGGTAGGCGGTCCAGCGGGCTGAGGAGTTCGTGGGCCTGGTTCGGGTGGCCGAGGTAGGTGGTGTCGATGGCGACCATGGGGTCGGCGCCGGGGAAGTGGAGGAGGTCGAGCCAGACGGTCAGTTCGTCGGGTGCGGTGGCGGTGATGGTGCGGTAGGTGTCCATCACGGCCGGGGCGTGTTGGGCGGGCCAGAGGATTCTGCCGCCGTAGAGGTGGGGTGCGGGGTGCAGGGCGAGTTCGAGGGCGGTGACGATGGCGAAGCTGCCGCCGCCGCCGCGTAGTGCCCAGTACAGGTCGGGGTCGGTGTCGGTGGTGACGTGTCGGTGGTGGCCGTGGGCGTCGACGATGTCGAAGGCGGTGACGTTGTCGGCGACCCAGCCGTGTGCGCGGCCGAACCAGCTCAGTCCGCCGCCGAGGGCGACGCCGGTGACGCTGACCACGGGTGAGCTGCCGGGCAGGCCGGTCAGGCCGTGGGGTGCGGCGGCCGCTTGGAGCAGGCCGGACGGTACGCCCGCGCCGACGCGGGCGCGGCGGGTGGCGGGGTTGATCTGGAGGGTGTCCAGGCTTCGGGTGCGCAGCAGGATCGTGCCGGCGGTGCGGCCGGTGGCGCCGTGTCCGTTGGGTTGGGTGGTGATGCGAAGTCCGGCGGCGCGGGCGTGGCGGACGAGCGCGACGACGTCGGCGGTGTCGGTGGCCTCGACCACGGCGTCGACCTGCTGGTCGATGGCGAGGTTCCAGGGCCGACGGGCGGCGTCGAAGGTGGGCTCGCCGGGCAGCCACACCTGGCCACGGACGACGGAGCGCAGAGCGTGCAGAGCGTTCACGGGGTTCCTTCTTCTTCTCGTGGTTTCAGGCGGCGGCGTGGACGACCGCGACGTCGGTGTCGGTGGTGGTGCGGCGGCTGGCGGGGGTGAAGCCGAGAGCGACCAGCGCGGTGACACCGATGCCGGCCGCCGCGACGAAGACCGCCGTGCGGAGCCCGTCCGTCGTGGCGGCGCGCAGGGCCGGGCCGGTCAGCCCGTTGGCGGGCGAGTTGGCGAGAGCGACGAGCACGGCGAGGCCGACCGCGCCGCCGACCTGCTGGGCGGTGGAGGCCACCCCGGAGGCGATGCCCTGCTGGTGGGCGGGCGTGGCGGCGGTGGCTGCGCCGAACATCAGCGTGTAGCCGGCGCCCTGCCCGAGGCCGAGGACGACCAGACCGGGCAGCAGCGCCAGGTAGGAGCCGTCGACGGTCAGGCTCGCGCCCAGGATCGCGGTGCCGGCTCCACCCACCACGAGGCTGGTGATCATGGCGGTACGCGTGCCGCGGCTGTTCGCCAACCGGCCGGCGAGCTGGGAGCCGGCGACGATGGCGGCCATCGGCACCAGGAACGCCAGCCCGGTGCGCAGCGCGTCGTAGCCGCGGACCGTCTGGAAGTAGACGGTCAGGAAGTACAGCAGCGTGCCGAACGTCGCCATGTACAGGAACGTGACAAGCGTTCCGGTGCCCAGGTCCCGGCCGCGCAGCAGCCGCAGCGGCAGCAACGGATCCGCGCTGCGCACCTCCACCGCGACGAACGCGGCCAGCAGGACCGCGCCGGTCACCGCCGAGCCGAGCACGGTTGGCGCGGTCCAACCGGACTCCGGCCCCTGCACCAGCGCGAACACCACCAGCGTGGTGCCGGCGGTCGCGGTCAGCGCACCAGCCAGGTCGAAGCGTCGGCCGGTCCGGCCGGCGGCGGCACGCGGCACCAGGGGCAGCGCCAGCAGCGCGGCGATGCCGGCGAGCGGCACGTTGACCAGGAACACGGAGGTCCAGCCGAACGCGTCGGTCAGCACTCCACCCAGCAACGAGCCGAGGATCATGCCGCTGCCGCCGGCGGTGCCCCAGACCGCGTACGCCCGGTGCCGTTGCCGCCCCTCGGCGAAGCCGGTGGAGACCAGCGTCAACGTGGCCGGGAACAGCAGCGCGCCGCCGAGCCCCTGCGCCGCACGTGCCAGCACCAGCAGCACCGGGGAGGTGGCCAGCCCGCCGGCCAGGGACGACGCCGCGTACAGCGCCAGTCCCAGCACGAAGACCGGGCGCGGCCCGAACAGGTCGACGGCGCGACCGCCGAGCAGCAGGAACCCGCCGAAGGCGACGGCGTAGGCGCTGACGACCCACTGCAGCGTCTGTGCCGAGAACCCGAGCTGCGCGCCGATCTCGGGCAGCGCGACGTACACGATGTTGTAGTCCAGCGAGATGATGAGCTGGGCGAATGCCAGCAGGGCCAACGCGAGCCCTGGGTGACGGAAGCGGTTTTCCACGATGTCTCCTGACGGCGGCGACCGCCGCTGATTATCTGGATGGTTTGTGTCCAGAATGACGGTCTCGGAAAGCCCTTCCGCGCGGGAAGGGCTGCATCCTGGACACTACATGTCCAGGATATGTGGCGCAACGCTTATCCGGCCCTGCCTACGGTCGCCGCGCCCGAGCCACCGGCGCGCGGCGACCGGGTCTACTCCCGAGGGCCGCTCAACCGACCGCTCAACCGGCCGCGCAGACCGCCTCCACCTGCTTGACGGCGGTCTCCAGGGCTGCGGTGCTGGGCTTCGTCCGGGGGTTGGCCGCGTGCTTGTCGGCGAGTTCGGTCATCGCGGTCGCGACCTGCTTCGTCGCGTCGTTGACCGCGGCGTTCGAGGTGAAGGTGTGCACGTAGAGCCCCGCCGCGCCCGCGGAGTACTGCGCGCTGACGGCGGAGTGGCCCGCCGGGGGCCCGATCTTCTCCGCCTCGGCCACCTTCGCCAACGCGCTCTTGATGTCGCCCTTGATCCTGGTGCACGCGGCCTTGGCGTCGGCGCTCATCGCCGAGCCTCCGTCGGCGCCCGCGCTCGTGGCGGTCGCCTCCGCCGTGCCCGTCGTCGCCTGCGCCGGGCCCGACGAGCCCTCGCCCCCGGACGGCGTCGAGCCGCCCGCCGAGTCGTCGCCGCCGCAGCCGGCCAGCGCCGCCGCCGCGATCATGGCCGCGCTGATCAGTCCGAGCCGAATCGTCCGCACAGTTGCCTCCCCCGTCGCCCGTTGTGTCGGCGGAACCTACCAGACGGTCGAGTGACCGCGGGACGCCGGCTGTCCACAGCCGACAGGGACACCCCCGTCGTGACCGGCGCGTCAGCGGCGGGGCGGTCCCTGCCGGTGCCGTGCGGGCTGGTCGGCCAGCAGGCCCGCCAGCGGTTCGCGCTCGCGCAGGCTGTCGAAGGAGCCGTCGGCGACGACGCGGCCGGAGTCGAGCACCACCACCCGGTCGGCGCGCACGATGGTGGAGAGCCGGTGGGCGATAACCAGGGTCGCCCGGCCCGACCCGGTGGCGGCCAGGGCCCGGCTCAGGTCGCGCTCGGTGCGGGCGTCGAGGTTGGCGACGGCCTCGTCGAGGACGAGCACGGGCGCGCCGGTGAGCAGCGCCCGGGCGACCGCGACCCGGGCCCGCTGCCCGCCGGACAGCGTCGCGCCCCGCTCCCCGACCGGGGTGTCCAGCCCGTCCGGCAGCCCGCTGGCGAACGCGCTGACCTGCGCGGCGTCGGCGGCGAGCCGGACGTCGGCGTCGGTGGCGTCGGGCCGGCCCAGGCGGATGTTGTCGGCGATCGACCCGGGGAAGAGGTGCACGTCCTGCGGGACGACCGTGACGGTGCGCCTCAGCTCGGCGTCGGCGAGATCCCGCAGGTCGACGCCCCCGACAGTGATCCGCCCGGCGGTCGGGTCCGCGAAGCGCAACAGCAGGTGCGCGCAGGTGGACTTGCCGACCCCGGAGGCGCCCACCAGGGCGACCGTCTCGCCGGGCCGCACGGTCAGCGAGACGCCCCGCAGCACGGGCCGACCCGGCAGGTAGCCGAAGTGCACGTCGTCGAAGACCACCTCGCCGCCGCCGGTGGGGGCGGGCACGGGGCGGGTCGGGGCGGTTACCGCCGCCGGCGCGCCCAGCAGCGCGTCGATCCGGCCGGCGGCGGCACGTAGGGTGCCTGCCTGCTTCAGCAACAGCGCGACCTGGGCGGCGGGCCCGAGAACGGTGCCGGCGAGGACGACCGCGACCGGTCCCAGCGCGGGGTCCACGCGTGCGCGGCGGACGCCGTCGACGACGACCAGCAGCGCGGCGACGCCGGCCACGGCCAGCAGCGTGTCGACAAGCGCCGTCTCCAGGCCCGCCCGGGCGGCGTTCGCCCGCTGCGCCCGGCCGAGCTGACGGGTCCGGGCGGCCAGGTCGGCGCGCCGCCGCTCCAGCGCCCCGAAGACCGTCAGCTCCCGCAGGCCCTGCACCGTGTCGACCACGTCGGCCGCCAGCCCCGCCGTCGTGTCCCGGATGCGGGCGCCGTGCCGATCGGCGGCGCGACGCAGCAGCCAGGGCGCCACCGCGACCAGCCCGGCCAGCGGCAGCACCACGGCGGGCAGCCACGGGTCGACCGACGCCGCGAGTGCCGTGCCGGCGGCCAGGACGACGGCGGCGGTGATCAGCTGCGCGATCGTGTGCGCGAAGAGCCACTCCAGGGTCTCCACGTCGGACAGCGCGACGGTGGCGAGGTCACCGGAGCGGCGGCCGGCGAGCCGACCGGGGACCAGCCGGGTGATCGCGTCGTAGACCCGCAGCCGCAGGTCGGCCAGGACCCGGTAGGCCAGGTCGTGCGAGACCAGCATCTCCCACCAGGTGACCGCGGCGATCACCGCGACCAGGCCGCCGAGCGCCGCCGCGGCCGTCCCGACCGGCGTGGGGCCGCCGGTCACGGCCCGCCCGACCAGCCAGGCGCCGAGCGCCGCCGCGCCGACGGTGGCGAGCTGCCCGACGAGGTTCGCCGCCAGGGTCGCCCGGAACGCGTCGGAGTGCCCGGTGACCGCCGGCAGCAGCCGCCGCAGGGCGCCGGGTCGCGGACCGCCGGGCGGTGACCCGGCGGCGCCGGCGGACGGCGGGGCGGTCGGGAGCGCGTCGGACGCGCGGTCCGTGGCGACCATCAGGCCTCCTCCTGCACGGTGACCAGGTCGGCGTACGCACGGGACGTGCGCAGCAGTTCCTCGTGGCGGCCGGTCGCGGTGATCCGGCCGTCGCACATCAGCGCGATCCGGTCGGCGTGCCGCACGCCCGCCAGGCGGTGCGCGATGACGAGGCAGGTGCGCCCCCGGGCGGCCCCGGCGAGGGCGGTCAGGATCTCCGCCTCCTGCCGCCGGTCCAGGTGGGAGGTCGCCTCGTCGAGGATCAGCACCGGGGTGTCGGCGAGCATCGCCCGGGCGATGGCCAGCCGCTGCCGTTGCCCGCCGGAGAGGGTGGCGCCCCGCTCGCCGACCGGGGTCGCGTACCCGTTCGGCAGCGCGGTCACGAAGTCGTGCGCGCCCGCGGCGCGGGCGGCGGCCACCAGGTCGGCGTCGGTGGCGTCCGGCCGGGCCAGGCGCAGGTTGTCGGCCACCGTGCCGTGGAACAGGTACGTCTCCTGGGCCACGACGGTGATCGTCCGGCGCAGCGCGTCCCGGGTCAGGTCCCGCAGGTCGACGCCGTCGACGGTGATCCGGCCGGCGTCCGGGTCGAGGTGCCGCAGCAGCAGGTTCGCCAGGGTGGACTTGCCCGCACCCGAGCGGCCGACCACCGCGACGGTCTCGCCGGGCGCCAGCCGCAGCGTCACGTCCCGCACCGCCGGCCGCGCGCGATCGGGATAGCGGTACCCGACCCGCTCGAAGACGACGGCCGGGCCGGCGGCGAAGCGGCGGTCGACGCGGCCCGTGTGCACGACCGGAGGTCGCGCCGTGAGCAGTTCGGTGAGGCCGTCGACGGCGGTGACGCCGAGGTAACCCGCATGCCAGTGGGCGCCCAGGTCGCGCACCGGCCGGAAGCACTCCGCCGAGATCAGCAGCACCAGGAACACCGTGGCCGCCCCGGCCCGACCGCCGGTCGCCGCCACGGCCGCGGCGACCGTCGCCGCGGCGACGCCGGCGTGGACCAGCAGGGCGCTCACCCCGCCCTCGACCAGCGAGAGCCGCAGCTGCGCCATGGTCGTGGCGTGCAGGTCGCGGCTGCGCACCTCGACTCGGTCCCGCATCCGGCCGACCGCGCCGAAGGCGCGCAGCGTCGCCGCGCCCTGCAGGGTGTCGAGGAAGTCGGCGGCGAGGGCGGTGAACGCCGCCCATCGTCCCCGGCCCCGCCTGAGCAGGGTGGCGTCCCACGCCCGCGGCACCGTCAGCACGAGCAGCACGGCGACGCCGAGCAGCGCCGCGGCGACCGGCTCGACGGTGGCCAGCCACGCCACCAGCACGGTGGGGACGGTCGCCGTGACCAGCACCTGCGGGACGTAGCGGCTGTAGTAGGCGTCCAGCCCCTCCACCCCGTCGACCAGCGTGGCCTGGGTGCGGCCGGTGCGCGCGCCGGTGAGCCAGGCCGGGCCCAGCTCGGCCAGCCGCCCCACCAGCCGGTCGCGCAGCCGGGCCCGGATCCGGGCGCCCGCCGCCGCGGTCGCCACCTCCCGCCACCACAGCAGCCCGGCCCGGAAGACGATCACCGCGAGTACCCCGGCCAGCAGCGGGGGAGCGGCGTCGAGGTCGCGCCGGGCCACCGCCGCCAACGCCGAGGCGAGCAGCAGCGCCTGACCGACGTACGCGGCCGACACCGCCACCCCGAGCGCCGCGCACCCGGCGACCGGCCACGCGACGGCCCCGCCAAGTCGTACCAACTGCCGATGGACGATCACGGCAGCTCCAGCGGGGCGTCAGCCAGCGCCCGGACGGCGCCGGTGTGGGTGTCGGTCAGCACCCGGCCGCGTACGCCGAACACCTCGGCGAGCAGGTCCGGGGTGACCACCTCGGCGGGCGGTCCGTCGGCGGCGACCCGGCCGCCCGCGAGCGCCACGACCCGGTCGGTGAACCGGGCGGCGTGGTCCAGCTCGTGCAGCACCGCCACCACGGTCAGGCCCCGCTCGGCGTGCAGCCGGCGGACCAGCGACAGCACCTCCAACTGGTGGCGTACGTCCAGGAAGGTGGTCGGCTCGTCCAGCAACAGCACCGGGGTGCGCTGCGCCAGGGCGAGGGCCAGGCGGACCCGTTGGCGCTCGCCGCCGCTGAGCGTGTCCACCTCACGCCCGGCGAGCCCGGTCACGCCCGCGGCGTCCAGCGCGGCGGCCGACTCGTCGTCGTCGGGGCGCCACAGCATGCCCAGCGGCCCCCGGTGCGGGTAGCGGCCCTGCGCGACCAGCTGCCGCACCGTCATTCCCGGCATCGGCGGCAGCTGCTGGTGCAGCACGGCGACCTGCCGCGCCACGTCCCGCCGGCGCAGCTCGTACGCCGGGCGGCCGTGCAGCAGCACCCGCCCGCCGGCCGGCCGGTCCGCGCCGGCGAGCAGCCGCAGCAGCGTGGACTTGCCGCAGCCGTTGCGGCCGACCAACGCCACGCACTCGCCCGCGCGGACCACCAGCGACACCCCGTCGAGCACCGGCCGGTCGCGGTAGTGGTAACGGGCGTCCTCCACGGTGAACACCGGCTCCGTCATGACACCTCCACATGCGACGAGCGGCGCGCCACCACGACCAGCGCCACCGCCCCGAGCAGCGCGGTGACCGCGCCCGCCGGCACCCCGAGCCGCTGCCCGGCCGACCCCGACTGCACCGCCACCGTCAACACCTGGGCCAGCACGTCCGCGCCGACGACCGCCGTCGCCCCGAGCAGCGCGGCGGCCGGCACCGCCCGGCGCAGGTCGGCCCCGCACATCGCCCGGGCGACGTGCGGCACCACCAGCCCGACGAAGGCCAGCGCGCCGGCCAGGGCGACCGCCCCGGCGGCCAACGCCACCGCCAGCGCGATCCCGACCGCGCGCGCCCGGCGCGGCGCCAGGCCCAGCGCGGCGGCGTGCCCGTCCCCGGCGGCCAGCACGCCTAGCGCGGCCGAGCACAGCCAGGCCACCACCAGCGCGGCGGCCAGCCAGGGCCACGCGGTCTGCACGTGCGCCCAGACCCGCCCCTCGACGGTGCCGACGAGCCACCGCAGCGCGTTTCCGAAGCGACTCGGCTCGTACGCCAGCAGCAGGGTGGTGACCCCGGCCAGCGCAGCCGACCCGAGCAGCCCGTACGCCGCCACCTCGGCGGGCGCGCGACGACGGGCCAGCAGCCACATCAGCGTGCCGCCGAGGGTGCCGCCGGTCAGCGCCGCGACCAGCGCGCCCGGGGCCGAGTCGGCGGGAACGAGCCCGACCTGGATGCCGGCGAGCACACCGAGCACCGCCCCCGGGTTCACCCCCGTCAGCTCCGGAGCGGCCAGCGGGTTGCGCAGCACGGCCTGCATCAGCAGCCCGGCCGCACCCAGCCCGGCGCCGGCCAGCAGCGCGGTGACGAGTCGGGGCAGCCGCAGCTCGACGAGGATCCGCTGCTCGACCGCGTCGAGCTGCGGCCAGTCGACCCCACGGCCCACCGCCAGTTCCGCCGTCGCCGCCACCAGCAGCGCGGCGACGGCCCACCACCACCTCACGACCGGCCCCGCCGCGCCAGCATGACCAGCCCGGCCACGATGCCCACCGCGGCCGTCCAGGCCCCGAGCGGGGTCTCCGCCGGGGCGAAGACGTGCCGCGCGGCGAGGTCGGCGACCGTCGTGAACAGCGCGCCGAACGCCGCCGCCCAGGGCAGCAGGAGCCGCGCGTCGGCGGTCGGGCGCAGTCTCCTGGCCGCGTGCGGCGCGACGAAGCCGATCCAGGCGATCGGTCCGCAGGGCCCCACCACGGCGGCCACCAGGACGGCGGCGAGCCCCAGCGCGACCAACCGGGCCCGTCCCACCCGCAGCCCGAGCGCCGCCGCCGCCTCGTCGCCCAGGCGCAGCACCCCCAGCGCGGGCGACGCCAGCACCGTCAGCGGGACGCAGGCCAGCAGCCAGGGCAGCGTCAGCTGGGCGTGGGCCCAGGTGACACCGCTGAGGCTGCCCACCAGATACCGGAACAGCGTGTCGTACTGCAGCCGGTCGGCGGCGGCCAGCACGGCCAGGAGCACCGCCTGCAGGGCGGTCGAGACCGCCGCGCCGATCAGCAGCACCGCGCCGGGGCCCCGGCCCGCGCCGGCAGCCGCCAGGCAGATCGCGCCGCCGCACAGCGCGCCGGCCAGCGCCACCAACGGCTGGACCGCCGCGGGGACCGGCAACGCCCAGACGACCACCGCCGCCGCCGCCAGGGCCCCACCGGTGGAGACCCCCAACAGCTCCGGTGAGGCCAGCGGATTGCGCAGCGCGGTCTGCATCAGCAGGCCGGCGGCCCCGACGGCCGCGCCCCCCAGCAGCGCCAGCAGCAGCCGGGGCACGCGCAGCTCCCACAGCACGACCCGCGCGACCTCCGCGTCCGCCGGCAGGCCCAGGACCAGGGTCAGCCCGGCCGCGCCGGCGAGGGCGGCCACCAGCACCGGCACCGCGGGCCGGCGCGGCGTCGGTCGTGCCGCGACCGCTACCAGCGCGCTCACGCGGTCGCCCTGGCGACCGCCTCGTCCAGGATCAGCCCCAGGGCCCGGGTGCCCCGGCCCGAGGCCCACAGCTCCGCCGGCACCTCGTAGGCGCGGCCCTCGCGGACCGCCGTGATCCGCTTCCACACCGGGTTGTCCGCGTACTGGGCGGACACCGTCTTCGCGTCCGGCCCGAACGTGAACGACTGGATGAACACGACGTCCGGGTCGCGGGTGAGGATCTCCTCCACGCTGTACGCCTGCGCGCTGTCGAAACCGCCGCCCCTGTTCGGCCACGGGTAGTCGAACACCTGTGACAGCAGGTGTCCGAGCAGGTCGTCGGAGGTGTTGACGCCGATGGACGTGCCGCCGTACATCGCCAGCGCCGTCGTCTCGCCCAGCCCGTGCTCGCGGGCGGCGGCCCGGGCGGCGGCGAGCCGGTCCCGGAAGCGCTGCTCGGCCGCCACCTGCTGGGCGCCGCGGTCGGTCAGCGCGGCCACGTCGCGCAGGTAGCGCACCGAGTCCTCGTACGTCTTCACGCGGACCAGCCACAGTGGCGCGAACTTCTCGACCGCCGGGCGGAGCTGGTCGTGCACCCCGGCGAGACCGATGACCAGGTCGGGCCTGACCGCGGCGATCGCCGCCACGTCCTCGTTGCCGAACGTGCCCGGCAGGGCCGGCACCGCCCTCCCCGCGTCGCCGAGGTAGTCGGGGCGGGCGACGAGCTTCGGCGTGGTGGTCGCCGCCGGCGTCAACCCCAGCTCCACGAGCGTGTCGTCGCACAGCCCGGTCAGGCAGACGATCCGCTCGGGCTTCGCCTTCAGGCTGACCGTCTGCCCCCGCACGTCGGTCACGGTCAGGCCGTGCGTGACCTGCTGTACGGGCGGTGCGGACGGCGCGGGGGCGCCGGTGGACGGTGCGGGAGAACCGCCGCAGCCGCCCAGTGCGACACCGGCGGCGAGGAGGGAGATCAGGGTCAGACGCAGTCGTGTCACAGCCACGCACTTTCCATCGGCGACGAGGACGCGACAACGATAACGATTTCCATTTCGGCCCGCACAGGGGGGTGGGCGGGCAGTCCCCGTACCGCCCGGCGGGCCCGGGTCACGTCAGGGGGTCCTCCCGGTCCCGCGCGGCGCGGGCGCGATTTGCTCCCCGTGCGGCCAGCACGACGAGCGCGCCGGCGACGACGCCCGCGAAGTACGGCGACGGCACGAGCAGGACGCCGCCGACGAGGCACCACGCCGCGAGCGCCCAGCCGATCCCGGCGGGTACGGCCACGCCGCGCCCGGCGAGGTGCCAGGTCAGCCAGCCCAGCAGGATCAGGGGTACGGCGAAGCTTCCCGGGCCGGCCCAGAAGGTCACCTCGTTGCGCAGGGACTCCGCGGTCCGGTCGGCGCCGTCCGCCGGCGCGAGTGGGACGGCGGCCCACGGTCCACGGTCGACCCAGTCGCCGACGCCCTCCCCGGCGAAGGCGGTGAGCAGGGCCAGGTGGCCCGCCCCGAGCGTGATCATGATGCCGCTCGCCCAGCGCAGCAGCCGCTGCCCGGCGCGCGTCAGCCCGGTGCCGCCGGGGCGGGGCGGTGACGATCCGGGGCCGGGCGACGGCGCCCTTCCGCCCGGTGGAGTTTTCTGCCACTATCCATCGAGGCATGGAAGACTTTCTTGCTATGGGTCAGTCGGTCATGCCTCGCGCCGGGGCCGGTGGCGGTCACCCTGCCCGCCGCCGCGGCTCTCGTGCGGCCCACGCCACCGGCGTGGCAGGAGTCCGTCATCGGGGGAGGAAAGATGCTGACCAGAAGGAACCTGTTGACCGGCGCGGCCGCTGCCGCGGTCGGGGCCGCGGTCACGGGGCGGGCGGCCCACGCGGCCCTTCCCGTGGTGGACATGGAGGCGCTCATCAAGGCCGCCCAGATCGACCCGCGCCGCGCGGACACGGCGATCACCACCGGCAGCAAGGACAGCGTGCTCCTCGTGGAACGCGCCCTGCAGGCGCGGGGCCTGCTGTCGGCCACCTACGTCGACGGCCACTTCGGCACCAGCACCGTCGCGGCCTACGCCGCCTACCAGCGCTCCCTGGGATACTCGGGACTCGACGCCACCGGCCTCCCCGGCCAGACGTCGCTGCGGCTCCTGGGTGAGGGGCGCTTCACCGTGACCCGGCTGTTGACCCCGGGCGGCGTCGTCGCGTTCCGGGGCGTGCAGGTGAACACGCGCACCAGGGCCATGCTGCTGGAGGCCGAGCGGCTGCTCGGCGGCCAGTTGACCATCACCCAGGGCTCGTACAACGTCAGCAACCCGGCCTCCGCCGGCACCCACGACGGCGGCGGAGCCCTGGATCTCTCCGTCAGCGGCATGTCCACCACCTACCGGACCACGGTCGTGCGGCAGTTGCGCCGGGTGGGCTTCGCGGCGTGGCTGCGCACGCCGGCGCAGGGAAACTGGCCGTACCACATCCACGCCATCGCCCTGGCCGACACGGACCAGGCCGCGAACGCACAGCACCAGGCCGGCGACTACTACCTCGGCCTCAACGGGCTGGCCAACCGGGGCGCCGACGACGGTCCCGCCGTCACGCCCAAGGTGACCTGGGAGGAATACCAGCGGACGACCTGACCGCGCCGACCGGATGGCGCTGCGTGTCGGCGTGCCATCCGGTCGGGCCGCGCCCGTGCGTGCCGCTCACGCCGGCCGGGCGTCAGGTGGCTGGGGGCGCCCTTCGTGGTGCGCCGGCCGCGGATCCGTTCCCGCGCCGTTGCCGGGATCGCTGCCCGCGACCGGCGGGGGCGGCGGCGCCTGGTGCGCGGTCCGTGGCAGCGTGATGCGGCCGCGGTAACCCGGACCAGGGCCCGGCACGATGGCCGCCCGGTTGGCGGGTGGGGCACCGAAGGCGCTGCTCTCCACCGCCGGTGTCACGGGGGCGAAGTCGGGCCCGCCCACGTCTCCGGCATCCGCCGCGTCACCGTCTCCCATGGCCACTCCTCGGGTCGTCGCCGCGGGCCCGGTCGGTCTGGCCGGCACCGAGCCGCCTTCTGATGCGCAGCATATCTTGCCATCCACTATATTGGCCGGATGACCGCCCGGGCGATGACCGAACCAGCCTTCTTCATCCTCACCGCGCTGCTCGACGCCCCGCGCCACGGATACGGGATCGTGGCGGACGTGGCGGAGCTGTCGCACGGCCGCGTCCAGCTCAAGATCGGCTCCCTCTACGGGGCACTGGACCGGCTCGTCGGTGACGGGCTGGTCGAGCTGGACCGCGAGGAGGCGTGGCAGGGCCGGCTACGCCGGTACTACCGGCTGACCGAGCGGGGCCGCGACGCCCTCGACGCGGAGGCGCGACGGATGGCCGCCAACGCCCGCCTCGCCACCACCCGGTTGCGGGCCCACCGGAACCCGGCCCCCGGGACGTCGTCGTGAGCCGGCTGGAGGAGCGCTACCGCCTCGTGCTGCGGCTGCTGCCCGCCGCCTACCGTCGGCAGTGGGAGGAGGACATGGTCGCCGCCTTCCTGGACAGCGTGGACACCGGCGACCCGGAGACCACCGACGACCTGGCGGAATTCGGTCGGCCGAGTCTGTCGGAGGTTGCCAGCGTCCTGTCACTGGCCGTCCGGTTGCGACTCGGCGGAGCCGACGCGCCACCCCGCTCGTACGCCTGGGGACAGGCCGTGCGACTCGCGACGCTGACGGCGATGCTGACCCAGGCCGTCACGGTCACCGCGAGCATCGCCGTCGCGCTGTGGCTCTCCGGAAAGGTCGACTGGCTGCCGGCCCCCGCGGCGGAACTGGCACTCGCCCCGCCCCGGGACGCCTGGCACACCGCGTGGAACCTCGCCGGCTACGCGTGGTTGCCGGCCTACGTCGCGCTCGTCCTCGGGCACCGGCGCGTGGCCCGGGCGGTCGCCCTGCTGGCCGTCGTGCCGCCCGCCGTCACCACCGCCGTGGAGCAGGCCGCCGGGGCGGCGCCGCCGACCGTGTCGCCGTGGGCGATGCGGCTCGTCGACGTCGTCCTGCTGCTCGCCATGGCGGCCTTCCACCACGATGCCCCGCCGGTGCGGCCCCGCCCCTGGCTGCTCGCGCTGCCGATCGGCATCCTCCTCGTCCCCGTACCGCTGTTCGTCGCCCAGGCGACCACGCCGGCGCTGCGGCTGCTGGACTGGCCGGGCCTGGCCTGCGCGGTGGTCACCGCCGCCATGGCGGTCCACCTGGCGCTCCGGGTGCCCGTCCGCCGGTCCCGTACGCTGCCGTGGTCGCTGGCGCTCACCCTGCTCGCCGTGGCCACGCTCGCCCTGCGAGCCGTCACCCTGCCCGACCACGGCGCCCAGGCGCAGGGCGGCATCCTCACCACGATCGCCGCCGTGCAGGCCGTCGCCGTCCTGGCGGTGGGCGCGCCGGTCGCCGCGTTGGCCGTCCGGGCACTGCGCCGGCTTCCACCGGTCGCCGCCGCCCCGGCGCCCGACCCCGGGGACCCGAGCGTCGGCGTCCCCTGAAGACGGCGGGCGCGACCCGCGGATCCGCCCGGTGCGGCGGCGGAGGGCGTGTCGGCGTCGAGGTGCCGTCCTCAGCGCGGCGCGGTGGACTGCCGCTGTCGGCGACGCGCCCGTAGCCGGGGGGCGGTCTGCGGCCCCGGCGGCTCCGGACGTTCGACGCGGGTGGGGTCGCCGCGTACGAGCTCGTCGTGGACGCGCCACCGGGCGGTGACGGCGGCGCCGCGCGCCGCCTCGTCGCGGCGCTCGATGCGCTGCCGCAGCAGCTGGACGGCGATGCGGCGGTTGAGGCTGAACTGCCGCTCGGTGTCCACGACGACCACGATGCCCGAGGGGCGGTGGGTCGCCCGCACCGCCGTGCTGGCCTTGTTCCGGTGCTGGCCGCCCGGGCCGCCGGTGCGGCAGGCGACGACGTCGACGTCCGCCTCCGCGAACGTCGTCGTCGCGGTGTCGAGCTGGCACGGCCGGGCGGTGACGTACCAGTTCCTCCGGCCGTGGCCCGCCCGGTAGGGGCTGGGGGCCCGCCAGCACAGGGTGCCGGTCCACGAGGCGGCGAACGCCTCGGCTCCGGCGCCGAGGATCCGGACCATCACGGACCGGTAGGTGTCGGGCCGGTCGCCGGGCACCGACTCCACCCGGCGGGTCGTCAGGTTCCGCCGGGTGGCGTCGGCCTCCAGCCGGCGCAGCAGGTGGGCCAGCGCCCAGGCGCACTCCCGCGGGCCGCGCCCGGCGGACATGAGCAGGTGGACGCTCACGGCCGGCCCCGCCCACGCCGGCCGTCGCGGCGCGCGTCGCGGGACGCGGAGCCGGCGTCGGCGGTCTTGTAGGTGACCAGGGGCACCGTCGTGGCGACGGGGGTGGCCAGGCCGTGGTGGACCAGGTCACCGATCACCTGCTCGATGCGCTTGTAGGCCGAGGGCGCCTCCTCGAAGAGCAGTTGGCGGTCGCCGCACACCACCAGCGACCCCAGCGGTGTGCGGCGCAGCTCCTCGACGGTGTGCTTGGCGCGGCCCCGGCGCAGGGCGTCGGCGCGGGACATCTTGCGCCCGGCGCCGTGCGCCACCGAGTGGTTGGCGTCCGGGCCGGCGTGGGCGGCCACGAGGTAGGACGGGGTGCCGCGCGTGCCGGCGACGAGCACGTCGCGGCCGTCACCCGGCGCTGCCCCCTTGCGGTGCAGGTAGACCCCGTCGCGGACCTCGACCAGGTTGTGGCACTGGTCGACGATCGGCGCGCCGGGTTCGGCCCCCAGCGCGTGGGCGACCCGGGCGGCCAGGAGCCGCCGGTTGAGCGAGCCCCAGCGTACGGCGGCGTCGTGCTGCGCCAGGTAGGCGGCGGAGTCGGGGGCGGGGCCCGCGCCGTGTGCCTCGGTGTGCGCCCGCAGGATCCGCTCGCCCAGACCCCGGGAGCCACTGTGCACGACGAGCACCAGGTCGCCGGCCTCGAGCCCGAGGCGGCTCGCGTGGCCGGAATCGAGGACCGTTCCGACCCGTGACAGCTCGACGAAGTGGTTGCCCCGGCCCACCGTACCGAGCCCTTCGACGTGACCGGCGGGCACCTCGCCGTCCAGCGCCGCCCAGGCCGGGTCGTCCGCGTCCTGCTCGGGATCCAGCGCGCGGTCCAGGTCGGGGAAGCGGGCGGCGATCCTCTCGGGTACGACGCGCCTGAGCTTGACGGGAAACACGGCGATGCCGCACCCGATGTCGGAGCCCACCAGGAACGGGTACAGCACCGTGGACGCCATGGCGGCGCCGATCGGGGCGCCCTTGCCGGGGTGCAGGTCCGGCATGGCGGCGACATGGACCATGCCGTCGAGCGCGGCCACCCGCTGGCACTGCACGAGGGCGTCGGACTCGATCCAACTGTTGGCGGAGGCGAAGACGGAGACGGTGGCCGGGGAGGACTTCGGCAGGGAGTCCTGCCGGAGATGATGCGGGGACAAAGACGCTCGCTTCTCGCTGAGGTGTGGGCGGCGGACGGCACGGCGGCACGGTCGCGTGCCGGAGGGCCTGGGAGCAACGGGGTGCTGTCCGTCAGAACGTCATGGCACCACCCTCCCGGAGCCCGCACGCTCGCGGCAAGCGACTTTCGGACTGCTACCGCGCCGCGTCGTCGCCCTCGCCGCCCTGCGGCATCGGGTCGCCGCCCCGATAATGACGTCGGAGGTGATCTACGTGGCCGACCGGGAGAGTGTGCCCACGCTGTGCCAGGTGGTGCTCGACTGCACCGACGCCAGGGCCCTGGCGGAGTTCTACCAGGCCCTGCTGGGGCTGGTCTACCGGCCCGGCGACGAGCCGCCGGAGGCGGGCGAGGCCGACGAACGCGGTCGCGACTGGCTCGTGCTGCGGACGCCGGGCGGCGCCCCCCAGATCGCCTTCCAGCAGGTCGACCACCTGCCGGAGGCGACCTGGCCGGAGCACACGGTGCCGCAGCAGCTGCACCTGGACCTGACCGTGACGTCGGTCGAGGAACTGCTGGTGCAGCACGAGCGTGTGCTGCGCCTCGGCGGCCGGCTGCGGTACGACCGCATCGACGACCCCGACGAGCCGCTCCGCGTGTACGCCGATCCGGCCGGCCACCCGTTCTGCGTCTTCGTCGCCTGACGGCGCCACCGACAGCTCACCGCGTCGCACCGGCGTGCCCGCGACCGCGGCGCGAACCCGGGTGACGAGACGCCCGAGGGATCCGGCGGGGAGTGGACGCCGCCCCGGACGGCGGACCGGGCGCCCGCGGTGGGCCGATAGCCTGCGTCCGTGACGCACGAGCGCGAGATCACCGAGCCGGTCGACCTGTGCCTGCCGAACGGGCGGCTGAACCCGGCGGCGGTCGGCTGGAGCCGCCGGCCGCTGCACCGGGCGAACCTGCGCGGCTGGGGGCGGGCCAAGCGGTGGGAGTACTGGGGGATCGTCACCCCGACGCACATCGTCGGCCTGGTCGTGTCGTCGCTGGACTACGCCGGCGTGCACGGCGTCTACGTCCTGGACCGCCGCACGGGCGTCGAGACCGACCGGGAGGCGGTCGTCCCGCTCGCCCGCGGCGCGGTGTTCCCGCCGGTCAGCGGGGCGGGGCCGGTGCGGGCGAGCGGGAGCGGGTTGGCGTTCCACATCGACCAGCGCCCGGACGGCACCACGATCCGCGCCGCCGCGCCCGGCGTGGACGTCGACGTGGAGGTGCCGCTGCCGCCGGGGCACGAGTCGCTCGGCGTCGTGGTGCCGTGGAGCACCCGCCGCTTCCAGTACACGGTGAAGGACGTGGGCCGGCCGGTGCGGGGCACGCTGCGCCTCGACGGCACGGCGCACCCGATCGGCGGGGACGACTCGTTCGCCGTGCTCGACCACGGCCGCGGCAAGTGGCCGTACGCCGTCCGCTGGAACTGGGCGGCCGGCAGCGGACCGGGCCGGGCGATCCAGCTCGGCGGCCGCTGGACCGACGGCACCGGCTCCACCGAGAACGCCCTCCTGCTCGACGGGCGGCTGCACAAGATCGGCACCGAACTCGCCTGGCGCTACGACCGCGCCGACTGGCTGCGCCCGTGGCGGATCACCGGCACGGGGGTGGACGTGGAGTTCCACCCGTTCCACGAGCGGGTCGCCCGCACCAACCTCGGCGTGCTGGCCAACGAGACCCATCAGTGCTTCGGCCACTTCTCCGGCTGGGTGTGCGCCGCCGACGGGGAACGCGTCGACCTCGACGGCCTCGTCGGCTGGGCGGAGGAGGCACGCAACCGCTGGTAGGTCCCCCGTCACCGCCGGTGCCGGCGCGGGTCAGGGCAGCGTGAGCGCCACGGCGATCGCCGGGCCGAACGCCACGCTGAGCAGGTAGGCCACGGTGAACAGGCCCAGCGCCTCGGCCCGGTGGGCGGCCGGGACGGCCGCGGTGGCGCGTACCGCGAGAGCGCCCTGTCCCGTGGCGGCGGCGAGGGAGCCGGTGGCCATCGCCGCGAGCAGCAGCGGTACGGCGGTGCCGACCGCGGCCACCAGCGGCGCGGCCACACCGGCGGCCAGCAGCGCGCCGACCACCACCCGGGACGACACGCGCGCGGACGCCGCCACCAGGAACGCCGAGCAGAGGCCGCCGAACAGGTACGGCGCCAGCAGCACCACCCCGGTTTGCGCGCTCGTCCAACCCGCGTGGCGGTGCAGCAGGTCCGGTGCGGCGTACAGCAGGGCGAAGTTGACCACCCCCAGCGCGAAGGTCAGCGCGCACGCGGCCAGGTACCGGGCGTTGCCGGTCAGCGCGGCGGGCACGGGGCCGTCGGGCCGGACGCGCGCCCGGGCTGCCAGGAGCAGCACCAGCACGACGGCGGCCGGGCCGGCGGCCAGGGGCCGGTGCGGAACGACGACCAGCGCGGTGACGAGCAGGGCCAGCAGGAGCGTGCCGAGCCCGTCCAGACGCGACCGGGGCGGCGTCGGCGCGGCGCCGCCGCGGCGGACCGCGGGCACTGCCAGCACCCCCAGCAGCGGCAGCGCCAGCGTGGCCCGCCACGAGAGCACGTCGGCGACCAGCGCGCCGACCAACGGGCCGGTGGAGCCGACGACCGCCAGCGACGCGGTGACCACCCCCATCCGCCGGGCCGAGTCGGCCAGGCTCATCGCCGCGACCGTCAGTCCGGCCGAGCCCAGCGCCTGCACGGCGGCGCCGGCCACCAGCACCGGCAGGGCCGGGGCGAGCACGACCAGCAGCGTCCCCGCCGACACCAGCGCGGCAGAGGCGGCCAGCAGGGCCGGCAGGCCGCGACGGGCCAGCACCGCCGCCAGCAGCGCCGTGCCCAGGGCGATGCCCCAGCCGAAGGCGGTCACGGCCAGCGCCGCCGACTCGGAACCCACGTCCAGGGCCCGCGCGATGTCGTCGACGATCAGTGCCGGCGCGGCGATCCCGAACGACAGGGGACCGGCCAGCACCGCGAGCCAGGGCCCCGGCACCCGGCGCGCCGGTGCCGGGGTGGCGGGAATGCGGGTGTCGGTGTGGTGCGGCGATGGGGTCACGGGACACTCCTTTCGAGTTCGATCGCGTCCAGCCTGGGCGCCGGCGCTTACGGCCGACTGACCGTCGGCTGACCCCGCCCGGCCGGCGCCGTCGGCTGATCCTGTCGGGCCGGCGCCGTCGGCTGACTCCGCCCGGCCGGGCCCACCGGTTGACCCCCGTCGGGCCGGCGCCGTCGGCTGGTTACCGTTGCACTGTGCGATTCGGGGTGCTCGGCACGGTGGTGGTCTGGACGTCGACCGGCGCCGCCGTCGCCGTGCCCGGCCTGAAGGTGCGGGCACTGCTGGCCGACCTGCTGGTTCACGAGGGGCGCCCGGTGCCCGTCGACCGGCTCGTCGAGGACCTGTGGGCGGGACGGCCGCCCGGCAACGCGCTCGGCGCGCTGCAGGTCAAGGTCTCCCAGCTGCGCCGGGCGCTGGAGACCGGCGAGCCGGGCGGCCGCGAACTGGTCGGGTCCGGCGACGCCGGATACCGGCTGCGGATCGCGGCCGAGTCGGTCGACGCCGGGCAGTTCGCGGCCCTGCTCGCGCGCTCGCGGGCGCAGGCCGAGCCGGCGCGGCGGGTCGCCCTGCTGACCGAGGCGCTGGCCCTGTGGCGCGGTCCCGCGTACGCCGACTTCGCCGACGAGCCGTTCGCGCGTCAGGCCGTCGAACGCCTCGGCGAGCAACGGCTGGCCGCGCTGGAGGATCTCGCCGAGGCGCGGCTCGCGCTCGGCGAACACGCCCTGCTCACCGGCGAGCTGGCCGACCTCGTGGACCGCCACCCGTGGCGCGAGCGGCTGCGGGCCGTGCACCTGCGCGCGTTGTACGGGTCGGGACGCCAGCGCGAGGCGCTGGCCGCCTACGACCGGTTCCGCCGCGACCTGCGCGACGAACTGGGCCTGGATCCGGGGCCGGACCTGGTCGAGCTGCACCGGGCGATCCTGCGTCAGGACCCTGCCCTGCGACCGCCGGCGGCGCCACCGCCCCGCGCCCGGACCAACCTGCCCGCCCCGGCGTCGGCCGGACCGTACGGAGGGCTGATCGGGCGCGACGAGGCCGTCGAGGCCGTTCGCGAGCGGCTGGCGGGGGAGCGGCTGGTGACGCTGACCGGCCCGGGCGGGGTGGGCAAGACGCGGTTGGCGGCCGAGGCGGCCCGTACCCTCGCCGACCGGTTTCCCGACGGGGTCTGGATGGTGGAGCTGGCCGGTCAGCCGGCCCTCGCCGAGCCGGCGGCGGTCGGCGAGATCGCCGACGCGGTGGCCGACACCCTCGACATCCGCGAGGACGGCGCGCCGGGCCTGCCGGGTGACCTGTCCCGCGACGCCACCGATCGGCTCGTCGACGCGCTGCGTGACCGCCGGACGCTGCTGGTGCTGGACAACTGCGAGCACGTCGTCGTGCCGGTCGCCCACCTGGCCGAGCGGTTGCTCGGCGCCGCC
The DNA here is from genome assembly GCF_900090315.1 of Micromonospora citrea. Taxonomy (NCBI): domain Bacteria; kingdom Bacillati; phylum Actinomycetota; class Actinomycetes; order Micromonosporales; family Micromonosporaceae; genus Micromonospora; species Micromonospora citrea. The sequence continues at coordinate 6,141,419 of NZ_FMHZ01000002.1, forward strand.
GCCGAGCTGCGGATCCTGGCGACCAGTCGGGAACCGCTCGGTGTCGCCGGCGAGGCGACGCTCCCCGTGCCGCCGCTGGCGCTGCCCGAGCCGGGGGCGACGGCGGAGCAGGTCGCGCAGGCCCCCGCCGTACGGCTGTTCCTGGCCCGCGCCCGCGCCGCCGAGCCGGGCGTCACCCTCGACGCGGAGACCGCCGCGACCGTCACCACGATCTGCCGGCGCCTCGACGGTGTGCCGCTGGCGCTGGAGCTGGCCGCGTCCCGCCTGCGCGCGCTCGACCCGGCGGAGCTGGCGGCCCGGCTCGACGACCGGTTCCGGCTGCTGTCGTCCGGCCGGCGCACCGCCCCGGCGCGCCAGCAGACCCTGCGTGCCGTCATCGACTGGAGCTGGGAGTTGCTCTCGGGCCGTGAACGCGCGGTGCTGCGGCGGCTGGCCGTCTTCGTCGACGGCGCCACACTGCCCGCCGCCGAGCGGGTGTGCGCCGACGGTCGGGTGGCGCCCGAGGACGTCCTCGACGTGCTGGCCCGGCTGGTCGACCGCTCCCTGGTGAGCGTCCGTCAGGGCGAACAGCCGCGCCGCTACCGGCTGCTGGAGACCGTCGCCGCGTACGGCGCTGAGCAGCTCGAACGCGCCGGCGAGGCCGCCGCGACGCGCCGTCGGCACGCCGAGTTCCACGCCCGCCTCGCCGACGACGCCGCCGCGCGCCTGCGCGGCCACGACCAGCACGCCGCGCTGCGGGAGCTCGACGGCGACGTCGCGAACCTGCGGGCGGCGGCGGACGCGGCGGCGGCGCACGGCTGGGCGCACCTGGGCCTGCGGCTGGCCACCTCGCTTGCCTGGTACCGGCTGGTGCGGGGCCGCCTCCGTGAGGCCCGCGCGGCGTTGCGGACGGCGCTGGAGACCGTGCCGGCCGGCGCGGACGACACCGCTCCCGACGCGCTGCGGCTGCGGGCGTCGACGTGGCTGGCCGCGATCGCCACCCGCGACGGCGACCCGGCCGCGCCGCGACAGCGCGTGCTCGACGGGTACGCGGACACCGACGCGCAGGGCCGGGCGTTCGCGCAGTGGCTGTTCGCCTTCACGCTGCTCGGCTCCGGTGACACCGCCGAGGCGGCGCGCCTGCTCGGCGCGGCCCTGGCGACGTTCCGGGCGGCCGGCGACCGGTGGGGGATAGCGGCGGCCCTGGCCACCCGCGTCGAGCTGGCGCTCGTGCAGGGCGACCTGTCGACCGCGCGGCACGACTGCGAGACCAGCCGGTCGTTGTTCGTCCGGCTCGGCGACTGCTGGGGGCAGGCGCACTCGACCAGCCTGCTGGGCACCCTCGCCGAGATCGGCGGCGACTACGCGGCCGCCGCAGCGTCGTACCGGGAGGCGCTGCGCATCGCCGAGCAGCTGCGGCTGTGGGCGTCGGTCTCCCGCCAGCTGGCCAGCCTCGGCCGGCTGGCCCTGCTGGCGGGAGACCACGACGAGGCCGTGGCCCACCACGAGCGCGCGCTGCGGCTGGCCGAGGAGCAGTCGAACCGGCCCGCGGCGGCGTTCGCCGGCACCGGCCTGGCGATGATCGCGCGCCGGCGCGGCGACCTCGACGCCGCCGAGTCACGCCAGCGGGACCTGCTCGACTGGAACCGCCGGACCGGCTACCTGCCGGGCTGCGCGCTGGCGCTGGCGGAGCTGGGATTCGTCGCCGAGCAGCGCGGCGACGCCGCCACCGCCGAACGCCGCCATCGGGAGTCGCTCGACGCCGCCCGCGCCACCGGGGACCGCCGCGCCGTCGCCCTGGCCCTGGAGGGACTGGCCGGCGTTGCCGGCCTGGCCGGCGAGCACCGCCGCGCCGCCCGGCTGCTGGGCGCGGCGGGGGCGTTGCGCGAGGGGGCGGGGGCGCCGCTGCCGACGGCGGAGCGGTACGACGTGGATCGGATCACCGCGCGCTCCCGCGCCGCGCTCGGCGCCGACGAACTCGCCGCCGAACTGGGGCGTGGCGCGCGGCTGGACCCCGACGACCTCGGCGCGGAGCTGGGGCGCGGCGGGCGGCTGGACGTGGGGGATCCGCCGCTGACCGGGGACGGTCAGCGCACCGTCACCGCGCGGTAAGTCCGCTCGGCATGGTGGAGGCATCGTTCGACAGAGAGGAGACACCGATGCCACGACCGGAGACCAGGATCGCCGTCATCCACTACTCCGCCACGGGGACCGTGCACCGTCTCGCGCAGGCGTTCGCGGACGGTGCCGCCGACGCGGGCGCCGAGGTGCGCCTGCGCCGGGTGGCGGAACTGGCCCCCGACCACGTCGTCGACGCCAAGCCGCAGTGGCGGGCCCACCTCGACGCCACCGCCGACGTCCCGGTCGCCACGCTGGACGACCTGCGGTGGGCGGACGGGTACGCCTTCGGCACGCCGACCCGGTTCGGCAACGTCTGTTCCCAGCTGCGCCAGTTCCTGGACACCACCACCGCCCCCTGGCAGGCCGAGGAGCTGGCCGACAAGCCCGCCACCGGCTTCACCGCCAGCTACGAGGAGCACGGCGGCCAGGAGTCGACGCTGTTGAGCCTCTACCAGACGTTCCACCACTGGGGATCGATGGTGCTGCCCACCGGTTACGTCAACTACGACCTCAGCCACGCCGCCGGCGGCAACCCGTACGGCGTCAGCCTGGTGGAGAGCCGCGCCGCCCGGGATCCCGGCTACCTGCAGGCGGTGCTGGCGGCGGCACGCCACCAGGGCGCGCGACTCGCCCGTACGGCGGCGGTGCTGGCGGAGCTGCGGGTCGCCGCCTGACTCCGCGCCGGCGGTTCGCGCCCGACGGCGCACGGCGGCCGGGGCAGCGGACAGCGGGGCCGCGACGGGCATCCGTCGCGGCCCCGCGCCGGCGTTCCCGGGCATGGCGACTCCCACCCATCGCGTGCTATATATGTTTCAAGTCTTGGTCCATCGCGTCCCCGCCGCCCCCGTCGGCGGGCGCGGTCGGATCCCGGTGGGGCTCCCGCTCCGCCGTGCACGCGGCGTCGACGACGCCGAGACGACCAGCCGGGAGTGAGCCCATGCGCCAGCGTCACATCCTCTTCGTCAACGTCCAGGGGCACGGCCACGTCTACCCGTCGCTCGGCCTGGTGAGCGAGCTCGCCCGGCGCGGGCACCGGATCACGTACGTGACCACGGCGCTGTTCGCCGACGAGGTCAAGGCGGCCGGGGCCGAGGTGGTGCCGTACAAGTCTGAGTTCGACACCTTCCACGTGCCCGAGGTCGTCAAGCAGGAGGACGCCGAGACGCAGCTGCACCTGGTGTACGTCCGCGAGAACGTGGCAATCCTGCGGGCCGCCGAGGAGGCGTTGCGGGACGACCGGCCCGACCTCGTGGTCTACGACGTGTTCCCGTTCATCGCCGGGCGGCTGCTCGCCACCGCGTGGGGCCTGCCGGCCGTACGCCTGACCGGCGGCTTCGCGGCGAACGAGCACTACTCGCTCTTCAAGGAGCTGTGGAAGAGCAACGGCCAGCGCCACCCGGCCGACGTGCCGGCGGTGCACTCCGTGCTGGTCGACCTGTTGGCGCGGTACGGCGTCGACACCCCGATCAAGGAGTACTGGGACGAGATCGAGGGCCTCACCGTCGTCTTCCTGCCGAAGTCGTTCCAGCCCTTCGCCGAGACGTTCGACGAGCGGTTCGCGTTCGTCGGCCCCACCCTCACCGGCCGCGACGGACAGGCCGGCTGGCAGCCGCCGCGCCCCGGCGCGCCGGTGCTGCTGGTGTCGCTGGGCAACCAGTTCAACGAGCATCCCGAGTTCTTCCGCGCCTGCGCGGACGCCTTCGCCGGCACCGACTGGCACGTGGTGATGGCCATCGGCGGCTTCCTCGACCCGGCGGCGCTGGGCCCGCTGCCGCCCAACGTCGAGGCGCACCAGTGGATCCCGTTCCACTCGGTCCTCGCCCACGCGACGGCGTGCCTGACGCACGGCACCACGGGGGCGGTGCTGGAGTCGTTCGCCGCGGGCGTGCCCCTGGCGCTCGTGCCGCACTTCGCGACCGAGGCCGCCCCGTCCGCGGCGCGCGTGGTCGAGCTGGGCCTGGGCCACGTGCTGCCGGCCGACCGCGTCGAGCCGGCCGGCATCCGCGAGGTCGTGGAGCGGCTCGCCGCCGACTCCGCCCTGCGCGAGCGGGTCCGTCAGATGCAGCGCGACGTCCTCTCCGCGGGCGGGCCCGTCCGGGCGGCCGACGAGGTCGAGTCGTACCTGCGGCGCTCGGCGCCCTGACCTCGACCAGGCCGCGGCCGTCTACTTGAGATACATGTTCCAGAGCTCGGCGGGCGGCGGCATATTCTTGTTGGTCACTTCAAAAGCAGATAGTATCCCGCCATGGGTCTTCGTGACGTCAGCGTGCTGCTGCTGTACCCGCCGAACCAGACCGCCCCCGGCACGGTGTGCAAGCCGAACGGCTCGCTCGCGTACCCGAACCTGGGTGGCGCCCTGCGCGAGCACGGCGTCCACGTCAGCGTCTTCGACGCCTGCGTCGGAGCGGGCGACGACCCGCTCGACGACATCTTCGCCAACCCCGTGCCGCTGCCCAGCGGGTTCCTCCGCACCGGCGTCAGCGACGAGCGGATCCTCGACGTCGTGCGCGACTTCGACATCGTCGGGATCACGTCGATCTTCACGGACCAGGAGTCGATGGTCCTGCACTGCGCGCGGCTGATCCGGGCGGCCTTTCCGGAGAAGATCCTCGTCTCCGGCGGGGTCAACGCGCGGTCGCGGCTGCCGCAGTTCTTCGGGGCCGGCTTCGACGTGGTCTGCCTGTCCGAGGCCGAGCACACCATCGTCGACATCGTCGAGGTCGTACGGCGGTCGGCCCGCCCGAGCTTCGCCGACATCCACGGCGTCGCCTTCCTCGACGACGGGCGGATCCGGGTCAACCCCGCCCGCGCGCAGGACGTGGTGTGGGACCTGGACACCCTGGCCATGCCGGCCTGGGACCTGCTGCCCAACGAGCGCTACTGGGCCATCGCCCGGCCGCACTCCGGCCTCTTCGAGCCCGGCGCCGAGCTGCGCTACGCCACCATGATGACCTCGCTCGGCTGCCCGTTCCACTGCGCGTACTGCCACATCGCCGGCGAGCAGGAGGGCAGCCTCAGCGGCCCGATCGGCAAGTTCCGCGTCAAGTCCGACGACCGGGTGCTGGCCGAGATCGAGACGCTGAAGGGCCTGGGCGTCGACAACGTGTTCATCGAGGACGACTCGCTGCTCGGCGACAAGCGACGCGGCCTGCGGCTGCTGCAGAAGATCCAGGGCGTCGGGGTGACCATCTGCGACCTCAACGGCATCAACCTGATCCACCTCCTCAAGCGCTGGAAGCCCGACCACGAGGTCCTCGAGGCGATGCGCCAGGCGGGCTTCACGCAGATCAACATGCCCTTCGAGTCGGGCAACCTGCGGATCATCCGCAAGTACGCGAGCAACAAGCTCAACATCGAGAAGGCCGACCTGCGCGGGCTGATCGTCGCGATGAAGGAGTACGGCTTCCAGATCTACGGCAACTACATGATGGGTTACCCGGACGAGACGCTGGAGGAGATCGAGACGACCATCCGCCTCGCCAAGGAGCACGTCTCCCACGGGTTGGACGCGGCGAACTTCTTCCTCGTGGTGCCGCTGCCCGGCGCCCCCCTGTTCGACATGGCGATCGCCGGCGGCCACATCAGCCCCGACTTCGACCCGGACACGATGAACATCTACCGGGCCAACATGACCGGCACGCTCGTCCCCGCGGAGGTACTGGAGGAGTTGCGCCACCGCGCCTGGGACGAGGTCAACTCGCCGACGTGGAAGAACGCCAAGAAGGCCTGGGCGGCGACGGTCGCCTGACCGTCACCGGGCGCGGCGGCACCGCGACGAAGCCGAACCGAGATGCGCCGCTGCCGCTCGCCCGCCATCCCTCGCCGTCGTCTCCGCGCGCCCGCCATCCCTCGCCGTCGTCTCCGCGCGCCCGCCATCCCTCGCCGTCGTCTCCGCTCGCCCGCCATCCCTCGCCGTCGTCTCCGCGCGCCCGCCAACCCCGCCGTCGTCTCCGCGCGCCCGCCGGCTCCCGCCGGCGTCGCCGGGGCGGGCGGACGGTGAGCAACCTCAGAGTCACGCTCCGGCGAATTCGCCTCTAGCGTGGAGGGACACCTTCCGGTGTGGACATCGCGCCCCTTCCGGCTTCGCCGAGCCCGCACCCCCGCCGACCCGGCTCTGGAGGACCCATGACAAGCACTGCGCGCAAGGCGTCGCCCGGCCTGATGGCGTCGATCAACGGTCGGTACCACCGCACGGCGCTGGCCCTGTACCTGGCGGTGGTCGTCGGGCACTGGGCGGAACACCTGGTGCAGGCGTACCAGATCTGGATCCTCGGCTGGCCGCGCCCGGAGGCGCGCGGCGTGCTCGGGATGCCGTTCCCGTGGCTGGTGAGCTCCGAGTGGTTGCACTACGGCTACGCCGTCGTGATGCTGATCGGCCTGTTCCTGCTCCTGCCCGGCTTCACGGGCCGGTCCAGGGCCTGGTGGACGGTCGCCCTCGCCCTGCAGTTCTGGCACCACATCGAGCACGGTCTGCTGCTCGTGCAGGCCCACAGCTCCTTCCGGCTGCCGGGCTCGGCCGAGCCGACCAGCCTGCTGCAACTCATCGTGCCCCGCGTGGAGCTGCACCTGTTCTACAACTCGGTGGTCTTCGTCCCGATGGTGATCGCCATGTACCTGCACCTGCGCCCGAACGCCGAGGAGCGGGCCGCGGCGCGGTGCTCCTGCGTACGCCCAACCGACGTGCCGGCCTGGCGCGGTCCCGTGGCCGCCACCGACTGACGCCGATGTCCACCACCGGACGGATCTACGCCGGCGCCGCCCTCACCGTGGCGGCGCTGGTCGCCGTCCTCGCCGTCGCCGGTCGGATCGACTCCCCGTCGGCCACGGCGTCGAAGGTCGAGGTGATCTCGGTCGAACCGGCCGACGGCGCCGTCCTGGCGGGCGCGCCGACGGCGGTACGGATCCGCGTCGACGGCCGGCCGGACGTCGGCCGCTCCCACGTCTCCGCCTACGACGCGGACCGGTCCCTGCTCAACCAGGGGGAGCTGACGGCCGCCGGGCGGGACGGTCTCGCCCAGGCGGTGCGGGTCAACGGGTCCGGTGAGGTCTCCGTCGCCTACCACGTGGTCACCGTCGACGGCCGCGACGCCTCGGGCGTCGCCCGGTTCACCGTCGGCGCGGCCGGCGATCCGGCGGCAGCGCCCCCGCCGGAGCCGCCGGCCCACGCCCACGGGATCGATCCGGTCGGGGCCGCGCTGCTCGCCGTCGACGGCCTCGTGCTCCTCGCCGCCCTCGTGCTGCTCATGCGGCGGCCCTCCCGCAGCGACCGCGATCGGGCCTGAGCCCGCCCACCGCGCCCGCGTCACCGCTCCCGCCCGACCGGCCCGCCCGACGAGGCGCGCCGCCCGACCGGCCCGCTCGGTCCGCCTGACCGCGCGGCCCGCTCGGTCCGCCTCACCGCGGCCCCGCTCGACCGCGCCGCCCGCCCGACCAGACGCGCCGCCCGCGCCGCCCGCTCGCCCGCGCCGCCCGCTCGCCCGCGCCGCCCGCGCCGCCCGCTCGCCCGCGCCGCCCGCGCCGCCCGCGCCGCCCGCTGGGCCCGTTCGACCGCGCCGCCCGACTGGTCCGCCCGGCGAGGCGCGCCGCCGGGCGGTCGCGGCGTGTCGGTCGCCGGCACGCTCACCCGATCGTGGCAAGTCCCTGGCAACGCGCCCCCGCGGCAAGCACAAATCGGACGTTATGTAAGTCATGGCTGCTAAAGTCCTCGGCGTGCGGACCGGGCCGGCTCCGGTGGCACCACGCACCTGTAGGAAGGTCAAGTGGCATGAACAAGACGTCCGACGTCGTCAGGGACACCGAGCGCGAGCTGCGCGACCACCCCAGCGGCATGAACGCCCTGGTGGTCCGCCGCAGCTACGACGCCTCACCGGAGGAGCTGTGGGACGCCATCACCGATCCCGAGCGCCTGGTGCGGTGGTTCCTGCCGATCTCCGGTGACCTGCGGGTCGGCGGGCGCTTCCAGCTGGAGGGCAACGCCAGCGGCGAGATCCTGCGGTGCGAGCGCCCGAGCAGCATCGGCCTGACCTGGGAGTCGGGCGGCGGCAGCAGCGAGGTCGAGCTGCGCCTCACCCCGGCGGGGGAGGCCACCGTCCTGGAGCTGGAGCACGCACCGGTGCCGGCGGAGATCATCCCCAACGCGGCCCCGACGGCGTGGGGCATCGGCGCCGGCTGGGAGATGGGCCTGGTCGCGCTCGGCGACTACCTCGCCGGCGACCTGCCGCAGGGGCGGGCGGTCGACTGGATCGCCACGGCGGGCCCCGAGCAGATGGCCGCCGCCGCCGAGTCGGCCGAGCGGATCAGCGAGGCGTGGACGAAGATGATCTCCCAGCGTCGGTGACACCCCGGCCGGCGCGGCCCGGGGCGCCGCAACCCGCCCCCGCGGTCCGGCCGGGGCCGGCGGTCGCCTCGGCTCACCAGGCCACCGGCAGCGCGTACAGGCCGAAGATGTTGCCGTCCTCCTTCAGCGGCAGGTCGCCGACCTCGGCCGCGAGACGCAGCCCGGGCAGCCGCGCGACCAGCCGGCTCAACGCGACCTCCAACTCCAGCCGGGCCAGGTGCTGGCCGGGGCAGATGTGGCGCCCGTAGCCGAAGGCCAGGTGGTGCCGGGCGTCGCGGTCGGGGTCGAACTCGTCCGGCCGGTCGAACGCGGCCGGGTCCCGGTTGGCGGCCTGACCCAGCGCCACCACCCCCTCGCCGGCCCGGATGGTGACGCCGCCGATCTCGACGTCGGCGGTGGCGGTACGCGCGGTCGCCGCCTCGACCACGGTGAAGTACCGCAGCAGCTCGTCCACGGCGGCCGGGAACCGCGCCGGCTCCGCGCGCAGGCGGGCGAGCCGTTCCGGGTGGGTCAGCAGCGCCAGGACGCTCAGCGAGATCATGTTCGACGTCGTGACGTGCCCGGCGACCAGCAGCACGAAGGCCATGCTCACCACGGCCTCGTGGTCGGGCCCGCCGGCGGCGCGCTGCCGGGCGAGCAGCCGGCTGAGCACGTCGTCGCCGGGGCGGCGCTCCTTGTCGGTGACCACACCGTCGAGGAAGTCGCGGATCTCCCGGGCGCACCGGGCGCGCTCCTCGGCCGGCGTGCCCCGGCTGAACATGCGTGTGGAACGGCGTTCGAAGAATTCGTGCTCGGCGTACGGCACGCCGAGCAGCTCGCAGATCACCTGGGACGGCACGGGATAACTGAACGACGGCACCAGGTCGGCGTTCGACCGCCCGGCCGTCATGACGTCGAGATGCGCGTCGACCAAGCGTTCGACCATCGGCCGCAGCTGCCGCACCCGCCCGGCGCCGAACTCGTCGACGATCTGGCGGCGGGCGGCGGTGTGCTCCGGCGGGTCCATCCAGTTCAGCGGCGGACGGAAGTTGTCGAACGACGCCTGCCGCTGCCCCTCGGTGGTCGGCGCGAACCGCGGGAAGCCGACGCGGCGCCGGTCCGCGCTCATCCGCGGGTCGCTCAGCACCCGCCGCACGTCGGCGTGCCGGGTCACCACCCACGCCGTGTTGCCGCCGAGCATGGGCAGCCGGGCGACCGGCTGCTCGGCCCGCAGCCGGGCGTACTCCGCCGGTGGGCTGAACGGGCACCGCCGCGGCAGCGGAAAGGCGTCGATCTCGATGCCGGCCGCGTCCCCGGTCATCGCAGGGCTCGCAGGCAGAGCAGGAGGCTGCGGGCCTCGATGTTGACCTGGTAGCTGAAGGCCGCCATGGCGGTCAGTTGACGCAGCGTCAGCCAGGTGTAGTCCGGCGGCGTCGCGGTGGGGAAGTCCGGGCCGACCTCCACCACCAGGTGCCGGGTCACCGCGTGGTGGAACCGCCCGCCCTCCTCGGACTGGAGCACGTCGTAGTGCGCGCGCACCTCGTCGGAGAGCACCAGGTCGAGGTACTCGGGGCGGCCGGACCGGGCCGGTCCGGCGAAGTTGTCCGGGGTGCACTGCACGGTCGGTCCGAGCTCGACGGTGTCCCGGTAGCCCGGCCGCAGGTCGGCGTGGGCCAGCACGTGCAGCACGCCGTCGATGCGCCGCACGACGAACGCCACCAGGCCGGTCCCGCACGGCGCCAGCAGCGGCTGGCACCACTGGGCCACCTCGCGGTTGCTGGCCCGCACCCGTCGGCCGACGATGCGGAAGAACCGGCCCGAGCGGTGCCGGATCTCGTCGTCGGTCCGCTGCCAGTCCCGCACCTCGCGCATCGGCACCCGCCGGGTCGCCAGCGTGGGCCCGGCCTTGTTGGCGGTCAGCCAGTTGCGGACCCCGAGCAGCGGTTGCCACGCCCCGTCCTCGGTCAGCGAGGACCGCGCCACCGCCGCGCCGATCGTCCCGGCGCCGGGGTCGGGGGCCAGCGCGTGGCCGGGCAGGCAGGACAGCACCGTACGGGCGTCCATGTTGACCAGGTTCGGGCGGTGCAGCAGGTCGTGGATCTGGCCGAGGGTCAGCCACACGAAGTCCTCGTGCGGCTCCACCTCGTCGGCGACCTCGACGACGATGTTCCGGTTGCGCTTGCCCCGGAACCAGGAGCCCTGCTCCGACTGGAGCACGTCCACCAGCACCCGGCCGCGCCCCGGCTCCAGGAAGTACTCCACGTAGCGCGACCGCGCGCCGCGGTGCGTCCGCTGGTAGTTGCTCGGGGTGGACTGCACGGTGGGGGAGAACTGGACGCCGTTGACGTTTCCCGGCTCCATCTTGGCCTGCATGAGGAAGTGCAGGACCCCGTCGATCTCCCGGGCCAGGATGCCGAGGATCGCCCGGTCGGGCTGGTGGATGATCGGCTGCCACCACTCGGCGACCGGCCCCCGGTCGGTCCGGACGTGCAGACCCTCCACGCTGAAGAACCGCCCGGTCTCGTGCACGAGGTCGCCGGAGTCCGGCGCGAAGCGCCACCCGGTCAGCTCGGCGAAGGGCACCTCGGCGACCTCGAACGGGTTCGCCCGCTGTCGCTGCGCGAGCCAGGCCGCCAGCTCGGCGGCCGGGCGGGGGCGGTGGGCGGCCGACCGGGCCAGCCGGAGCGCGAGGGGGGCGCGGGCGGACCGCCCGGGACCGGGTCGGGCGTCGGTGTGCGGTAGGAGCATGGTTCCTCCGGAGACGGGACGCGCTCGACGGGACGCCGGTGGCCGGACGCGCCGCCCCGGATCGCGGGCCCGGGCGTCCGGCCGGTGGGTCAGCCCCCGGCCAGCGGCGGGACGATGGCGACCGTGCTGTCGGATCCGGCGGTCACCCGGGACCGGTCCGCCTTCTCGACGAGGTCCCCGTCGAGGTAGACGTTGTAGTAGGTCAGGGGCTCACCCGTGTCGTCGAGCAGCCGGCGGCGGTAGGCGGGGTACGTCTCGACGAACTCCTTGATCACGTCCCGCACGGTGCCCTCGTGGCACTCGAAGCTCTTCTGTCCCCGGTGGGCCCAGCCGGCCGACAGGAGCACAGTGACCATCGCTACCTCCCGTTGTCATCCGTGTCGGGTTCCGTCGTGGCGTCGCGCGCGCAGCGGAAGCCGAGGGCGAAGTTGGACCAGCCGGTCGGGTCCCCGTACAGCCGTTCCGCGCACCGCACCTGGTAGCGGAAGTTCATCCAGGACCCGCCCCGGATCACCCGGAACCGCCCCATCACCAGGTGGATCGTCGGGTCGCACCGGGTGGTCGGCGCGTACAGGTGCGCCAGGGTGGACGTCCACTCGTACACGTTGCCGGTCATGTCGGCGCACCCGTCGACGCTGTCGCCCCGGGGGGAGAACGCGCCGACCGGGGTGGTCTGCGGCACCGGCCCCTGCGCGGCGTGGATCGCCCCCCACCACGTCCGCCAGGCGTCGAGGTCGCCGAGCGCCCCGGCGGTGTGCTCGGCGGTGTTGGCGTTGCCGCTGTCCCAGGTGTCGCCCCATGGCCAGAGCCGGTACGACGGGCCGGTGGCGGCCCGCTCCCACTCCGACTCGGTGGGCAGCCGCAGGCCCGCCCAGCTCGCGTACGCCTCGGCGTCCGGGTGGGAGATGTGCACCACGGGGTGGTCGTCGCGGTTGCGGATGCCGCTGCCGTACCCGGCCGGACGGTGCCAGCAGGCGCCCTCGCGGACCTCCCAGTACCGATCCCCGTAGACCATGCTGCCGCCGGCCCGCTCGGCCGACGTCACGTAGCCGGTGCGGGAGACGAAGTCGGCGAACCTGGCGACGGTCACCGGGTACCGGTCGATGAGGTAGTCGGGCAGCGTGACCGGCACCTGCGGCGTCTCGTCGGTGAACCAGTCCCGGGGGAACGCCTGCCCCTCGCTCTCCAGCCAGTCCAGCGTCCGCTCGGGCGAGCCCTGCCAGAACGTCCCGCCCGGGATGCGGACCATGTTGCGCGGCACCGCCTCCGGCGCGGGCCGGGCGGCGTCGAGGTCGCCGGTGCGCGCCATCGCCTCAGCCCCCGTCCGCCGGGGCGGCCGGCGACGGCACCGCCTCCACGACGCCGACCACGCTCGGCGCCGGGCAGGGCGTGACGGACTCCAGCCGGAAACCCGCCGCCCGCAGCAGCTCGCGGAACTCGGCGACGGTGCGCTCCCGGCCGCCGTGGCAGACCATCATGTTCAGGTCGTTCATCACCACCTGGGCGACGCTCGGCGCCGTCGTGACGGTCGCGGGCATCAGCGACTCGATCAGCAGCAGCCGGCTGTCGGGTCGGGCCGCCCGGCGGACGGTCCGCAGGATCCGCAGGCACTGCTCGTCGTCCCAGTCGTGCAGCACGCTCTTGAGCACGTAGGCGTCCGCGCCCGGTGGCACCGACACGAAGAAGTCACCGGCCTCGACCCGGCACCGGTCGGCCACGCCCTGCTCGGCGACGGTGCGCGCGGCGTCGGCCACGCCGTCGGGGGTGTCCAGGACGGTGCCGCGCAGGTGCGGGTGCGCCGCGAGCACCCCGGCGAGCAGGGCCCCGCTGCCGCCGCCCACGTCCACCACCGTGTCCAGGTCGCCGAAGTCGTACGCCGACAGCAGCGTGGGCACGAACGCCCGCGAGCCCTCGGCCATGGCCGCGTTGAACGCCGCCTGCCGGCCCGGGTCCGCCATCAGGTGGTCGAAGCAGCTCCGCCCGTGCACGTGGTCCCAGGCGACCTCGCCGGTGCGTACGCTGTGCTCGAGCCGCCCCCACGCCGCCCAGCTCTCGGGGCCGGAGAGCAGCAGCACCAGTTCCCGCATCGACCCGGTCACGTCCGCCCGCAGCACCTCGCCCTGTTCGGTGAGGGCGAAGGTGCCCGGCGAGGGCTCGTCGAGCACCTCCAGGTGGACCAGCGCCCGCAGCAGCCGGCGCAGCGACGGGGCGTCCGCCCCGGTCGCCGCCGCGAGGTCGGCGGCGTCGCGCGGGCCGTCGGCGAGCAGGTCCGGTATCCGCAGCCGGACCGCCACGTGCAGCGTCTGCGCCGTGAAGAACCCGTAGATCAGCTGTTGCATCCGGTGCCGCAGTCCGGGCCGGGCGGCGGTCGGGGTGAGTTCCATGCGCTCCTCCGGGTCGACGCGTCCGGTGGGTCAGCGGGCCACGGCGTCGGCGACGGCCTCGTCGGTCGACGGGGCGGCGATCAGCTCGGCGAGGTGCACCGCGATCGCCGTGACGGTGGGCTGCTGCCAGAACAGCGAGGCGGGCAGCACCTGCCGGTAGGTCTTCTCCAGCCGCCGGCGCACGATGACCGTCATCACCGAGTCCATGCCCTGCTGCACCAGCGGCAGGCGCGGGTCGAGCGACTCGACGGCCAGCTTCATCTCGGCGGCGACGACCGCCCGCACCTCCTCGACCAGGCGGGCGCGCAGCTCCTCCGGGTCGAGGTCGGCCAGGGACTGCCGGGCCGGGCCCGCCCCGTCGGTGTCGGCGGCGGGGGCGTCGGGCACCACCGGGTAGCGCAGGCCGGTGAGCCGGGCGGCCACCGTGCCGTCCGGCGCGGAGACGGTCACGTCGACGGTGTCCTCGCGCGCGTCGTCCCGCACGACGTCGACGAGGGCGACGGTCGGCGCGGCGCCGGTCGTCCGGATCCGCTCGATCCCGTCGACCAGGCGCAGCCGGGGCTCGCCGGGGAAGGCGGCCGGCGCGATCGACACCGCGGCGTCGATGACGGCCGCCCAGTCCCCGGCCGGCTCCGGGAAGCGGACCCGGGCCCGCAGCCCGCCGTTGCCGGTGGTGAGGCGGTCGACCGTCCACGGGAAGCCCGTGTCGGGGACGCCGACGCGGGCGAGCCGGTCCCGGACGAGCCCGGGGTCGGCGACCACTCCGCCCGGCCCTCGGGCGCTGGGGGTCCGGGCCGGCGGCGCGTCGGGCCCGTCGGGCGCGACGCGGGCGGTGGCGTGGGTCAGCCAGGGCGCGTCCGCCGTGCCGGCCGGCCGGGAGGCGAGCAGCAGCCGCCCGCCGTCGTCCACCACCTGGATCTCCTGGCGCCCGGCCGTGGCCAGCGGCACCCGCATCGACAGGTCGTGCAGCGCCACCTGCGCGCCGTCGCGGGCGCCGGCGGCCAGGAAGGTGGCGGCGAGCACCGCCGCCGGCACGAGCTCCGCGCCCTGGACGGTGTGGCTGCCCGGGTACGGGCGGCTGGCGTCGCTGAGCACCGTGTGCCACAGCCGCAGCTCGCTGCCGGCGACGGTGGTCGCCGCACCGAGCAGGGTGTGCGAGCCGATGTCGTGCCCGCCGGCGGCCACCGGTGCGGTGGGCTCGCGCCACAGTTCCTGGTGCCGCCAGGCGTACCGGGGCAGGTCGGTCAGCCCGCCGGCGGGCCGCAGCCGGGCCCAGTCCACCCCGACGCCGTGGCAGTGCGCCTCCGCGACGGCGGCGAGGGCCGCCCGGTGCCCGGGTGCGTGCCGGCGCAGCGTGGTGCCGACGTGCCCGTCCTCGATGCCGGCGTGGTCGAGGGTCTCCCGCAGCGAGTGGGCGACCACCGGGTGGGCGGAGATCTCGACGAAGGCGCGGTGCCCGTCGGCCAGGGCCGCGCCGACGGCGTCGACCAGGCGGACCGGCCGGCGCAGGTTCGCCGCCCAGTACTCCCCGTCGCAGCCGGCGGCGGCGCGCGGGTCGTCGAGCACCGTCGAGTACATCGGCACGGTCGGCGCCGCGACGCGCAGGTCGGCCGCCGCGGCCCGCAGCTCGTCGGTGAGGGCGTCCATGTGCGGGCTGTGGAAGGCCACGTCGGACTGCACCCGGCGCACCGCGATCCGGTCCGCCGGCCACTGCTCGATGACCGCGTCCACGGCGGCGATGTCGCCGGAGACCACGGTGGAGGCGGGGGCGGAGGCGATCGCCGCGACCAGGTCGGTGCGGCCGGCGAGCCGCTCGGCGACCTCGGCGAACGGCAGGGTGACCATGGCCATCGCGCCCCGGCCGGCGGCCCGCCGCAGCAGGGCCGACCGGCGGCAGATCAGCCGGGCGCCGTCGGCCGGGGTCAGCACGCCCGCGGTCACGGCGGCGGCCACCTCGCCGACCGAGTGGCCGATGACGGCCGCCGGGCGGACCCCGTACGACCGCCAGAGGGCGGCGAGGCCGACGTGCATGGCGAAGGTCAGCGTCTGGATCCGGTCCACCCCGGCCAGTTCGGCGTCGGCGAGTGCCTGCCGCAGCGAGAAGCCGGCCTCCTCGGCGACGACCGGTTCGATCTCGTCGATCGCGGCGGCGAAGGCGGGTTCGTGGGCGAGCAGGTCGCGGCCCATGCCGGCCCAGTGCGAGCCGTGCCCGGAGAAGACCCAGACGGGGTGGGCGGGCCGGCCGGCCGGCGCGACCCCGGAGACCGTCGCGGGGTCCGGCTGGCCGGTGGCGAGCCGCCGCAGGGCGGCGACGACCTCGTCGTGGTCCTGGCCGGTGACCACCGCCCGGTGGGTCAGGTGGGCCCGGCGGTGCGCGAGGGTGTGGCCGACGTCGGCCAGCTCCGGCGGGTCGTCGCCGGCGAGCCGGTCGGCGAGCCGGGCGGCCTGCTGACGCAGGGCGGCGTCCGAGCGGGCCGAGAGCGGGAACAGCGGCCGGGCGTCGTCGTCGGTGGCGGGCGCCCCGGCGCCGGTGGGTGCCGGCGCCTCCTCCAGCACCACGTGGGCGATCGTGCCGCCGTAGCCGAACCCGGAGACGGCGGCCCGGCGTGGCCCGTCGCGCCGGGGCCAGGAAAGTGTGCCGGTCACCAGGCGCAGCCCGGTGCCGTCGGCGACGGCGTCGATCGCCCGGCCCCGCAGCGGCGTGCCCGGGATCTGACCCCGGTGCAGCGCGAGGATCGCCTTCATCAGCCCGGCGACCCCGGCGGCGCCCTCCAGGTGTCCGACGTTGGACTTGATCGAGCCGATGAGGCAGGGCCGGTCGTCGGGGCGGCCGGGGCCGTAGACGGCGGCGAGCGCGGTCGCCTCGACGGGGTCGCCGAGCTGGGTGCCGGTGCCGTGCGCCTCCACGTAGTCGACGCTGGTCGGGGCGACGCCGGCCCGCTCGCAGGCCCGCCGGACGACGTGCTGCTGGGCGGGGCCGGACGGGGCCATGATGCCGTCGGTGTGCCCGTCCTGGTTGACCGCGCTGCCGCGGATCACCGCGAGGATCCGGTCGCCGTCGCGTTCGGCGTCGTCGAGCCGCTTGAGCACCAGCACGCCGCACCCCTCGCCGCGGCCGTACCCGTCGGCGTCGCGGTCGAAGGACTTGCTGACGCCGTCGGGCGCGAGGGTGCCGGCGGCCTGGAGGGAGGCGTTCTGGCCCGGGCTGAGCACGAGGTTCACGCCACCGGCCAGGGCTACCGTGCTCTCCCGCAGCAGCAGGCTCTGGCAGGCCAGGTGCACCGCGACCAGGGACGCCGAGCAGGCGGTGTCGACGGCGACGCTCGGCCCGCGCAGGTCCAGCGCGTAGGAGACGCGGTTGGCCAGGGCGCAGGTGGCCGCCCCGATGCCGGTGTACGCCTCGACGGTCGGCAGGTCCTCCATCAGCCGGTCGCCGTAGTCGGTGGTGCTGACCCCGACGAAGACCCCGGTGTCGGTGCCGGCCAGCCCGGTCGGCGGTACGCCGGCGTGCTCCAGGGCCTCCCAGCCGACCTCCAGCAGGATCCGCTGCTGCGGGTCCATCTCGGCGGCCTCGCGGGGCGAGAGGCCGAAGAACTCGGCGTCGAAGCCCGCCACGTCGCGCAGGTAGCTGCCGGCGGTGACGGTGTCCCGCAGCACCGCCTCGTACTCGGGACCGCGTTCGCGGTAGGCGCGCCAGCGCCGCGCGGGAATCTCCCCGGCGGTCTGGCCGCCCTTGAGCAGCAGCTCCCAGAGGGCGTCCGGGGTGTCGACGTCGCCGGGCAGCCGGCAGCCGATGCCGATGACGGCCACCTGGTACGGGCGGTCGGCGGGATCGTCCCGGGTCATCGTCGTACCTCCGTTGGTCGGGTCGCGGCGCGGGCGGGTCGGTCAGCGGTCGACGTAGGGGTTGTCGAGGACGCGCAGGACGGCGGCGGTGAACTCCACGCCGGGGCCCATCGCGAGCCAGAGCACGTGGTCGCCGGCGGCGACCTCGCCGGCGCGCAGCGAGTGGTGCAGGGCGAGCAGGTGGTCGCTGGCCCCGCAGTGGCCGATCATGCGCCCGAAGTCCCAGGTGGACTTCTCCATCCCCAGCCCCAGGGGCGCCATGCAGCGCTGCTCGACGACCTCGCGGGAGTAGTTCATGAAGGAGACCTTGGCCAGGTCGGCCGTGCCGATGCCGGCCTCGGCGAGCGCCTGCTCGGCGACGGTGGTCATGGTCTCCTGCGCCTCGCCGAGCACGGCGAGCACGGGCGTCTGCTCGGTGATGTGGTAGAAGAGCCGGGCGCCGAAGTCGAGTTCCTTGGCGAGCGTCGCGCCGGGCGGGAACATCGGCTCGCCGCCGCGGTGCACCTCCTCGGCCTCCGGCACGGTGATGGAGCAGACCGACAGCAGCTCGACGAAGCCGCTCTCGGTGCTCAGCACCACCGCCGAGGCGGCGTCGCCGAGGATGAAGCCGAGGTTGGTGCGCCAGCGGTCCAGCAGCGGGGTGCCGTAGTTGTCGGCGGCGACGAGCATCGCGGCCTTGCGCTCCGGCGCGGCCCTCAGGTAGCTGGCCGCGAGTTCGAGCATGGTGAACATGCCGTTGCAGCCCTGCCGGATCTCGGTGGCCCGGGGCACCCCGCCGAGGAGGTAGTGCTGGATGTAGGAGTGCGCCAGCCAGCCCTCGGGGCCCTGGTGCCAGGCGGCCGCGTAGAGCAGCAGGTCGATGTCGCCGCGGCCCAGCTCGCTCTCCTTGAGGGCGTCCTGGGCCGCGCGCAGCGCCATGTCCGGGGCGGGCATCTCGCCGGCGATGGCCGCGCCGCCCAGCCCGTGCGTCTCGATGTCCTCCTGCGGGTACAGGCCCCGGGCGACGGCCTCCTCGACGGTGACGGTCTCAGGAAGGTAGGCCCCGATCCCACGGATGTACGTTCCGGCGGTGCGCATCGGCTTCTCTCCTCGGCGTTGGAATTGATCGAGGCATTTCGCTTTAAGATTATATAGCGCCTGGCGGCCGGTCAATGGCCGCCCGAGGGGCGGTGTCGAGCGTCTCGTCGCCCCTCGCCAGCCCCGACAGCAGGGAGACGAACGAGATCTTCGGAGGCATCAGCCGGTCCGGGTCCACGATGGCCTGGGCGCGCAGGTGCAGCTCGTCGCGGCCGTGCGCGCCGTCGTAGAAGAACCGGATCAGATCCAGCAGGGCGGCGAGGAAGTCCCGGTAGCGGTCCTCGTACACCTGCATGAGGTGGCGCTCCTTCTCCGGCGCGGCCAGCGCCTCGTGCACCGCCCGGGACAGGCTGAGCGCGCCGCGCATCGCCAGCGACACGCCGGAGGAGAGCAGGGGGTCGATGAAGGCGGCGGCGTCGCCGACCAGCACCCAGCCCGGCCCGGAGAACTGGCTGCACGCGTACGACCAGTCCCGCGCGGTGCGGTAGACGTCGACCCGCCGCGCGCCGGCGGTGAGCCAGGAGACCTCGTTCGACTCCGCGATCTGTTTCTCCAGCAACTGCTCCGGGGGTAGGCCGGACTCGGCGAACCGGTCCGACGGGGTGACGTACCCGATCCCGGTCAGGGTGGGGCTCAGCGGCGCGTACCAGAGCCAGCCGTGGGAGCGGCTCTCGACGAGCAGGTCGCCCTCGTGGTCACCGGGGTAGCGCAGTGCCCCGGCGTAGTAGCTCCACGTCGCCATGTTGCGCAGGTCGTCGTGCCAGGAGACCAGCCCGAAGTGCCGGCCGAGCCAGCGCTGCTGTCCCGACGCGTCGACCACGATCGCGGCGCGGGCGTCGACCGGGTCGGCCTCGCCGCGGAACTGGTAGCTGACGCCCACGATCCGGTCGCCGTCGGTCAGCGGCCCCCGGACGGTGGCTCCCTCGACCACCAGCACGCCCAGTTCCCGCGCCCGGTCCAGCAGCATCGCGTCGAACTCGGCGCGCCGAACCTGCCACGAGTAGTCGAACCGGGCGTCGCGGATCTCCCGGAACCGGAACGACCACGGGGCGGTCTGGTCGGCCCCCCACAGCAGGCTGCCGCCGTGCTTGACCTGGAAGCGCAGCTCCGCCATCCGCTCCCGCACGCCGAGCGCGTCCAGGGTGAGCGTGACGCCGCTGATCAGGGACTCGCCGATGTGGTAGCGGGGGAACTTCTCGCGCTCCAGCAGCAGGACCCGGTGGCCCTCCTGGGCGAGCAGGCCCGCCGTGCTCGATCCGGCCGGGCCGCCGCCGACGACGATCACGTCGTACTCGGGTTCGGGATGGCTCATGGTCGACACTTCCTCCTGCTCGGGCGGGGTTCGGCGGGCCGCTCAGGCGTCCGGGGCGAACGCGGTCGGGGTGAACGCGATCGGCAGGCTGGCCAGGCCCCGGAACATGGTGCGCGGCTGGTAGGTCAGCCCGTCCCGGGCGCACGCCAGCCGCAGGCCCGGCAGCCGGAGCAGGGCGCCCAACGCGGCGCGCAGCTGCGCGCGGGCCAGGTAGGAACCGAGGCAGTAGCGCATCCCCGCGCCGAAGGACATCGAGGGGATCGGGTCCCGCCGGACGTCGAACTCGTCGGGCCGGTCGTACCGCCCGGGGTCGCGGTTCGCCGCGCCGGCCAGGACGACCACGACGTCGTCGCGGCGCAGCCGCCGGCCGTGCAGCTCCACGTCGCGGTCGAGCTGCCGGGTGTTCGACTGCACCGACGGGTCGTAGCGCAGGCACTCCTCGACGGCCCCGGCCAGCAGGTCCGGCCGGCCCCGGAGCAGGTCGAGCTGGTCGGGGTGGTCCAGCAGGCTCAGCAGGGCGTTGCCCACCTGGCTGGCCACCGTCTCGTGGCCGGTGAAGATGAACGTGACCACCGTGCTGACGATCTCGTTGCGGCTCATCAGGCCGCGGTCGTGGGCGGTGAGCATCAGCGCCAGCAGGTCCGCGCCGCCCTCGCGCCGCCGCCTCGCCAGGGCCCGCTCCACGTACTCGGCGAACTCGGCGATCGCGGCGTGGCCGCGGTGCATGTCCTCGGCGCTGGCGCCCCGGTCCAGGGTCCGCCCCACGTCGCGCGACCAGCGCCCCACCGGCCGCCAGTCGGCGGCGGGCAGGCCGAGCAGTTCGAGCACCGCACGCAGCGCCAGCGGGTACGCCAGCTCGTCGACCACGTCCGCCGCGCCCCGTGCCAGGGCGGGGCGCAGCAGGTCCTCGACGGTGCCGGCGATCACCGGCTCCAGCCGGCGCAGCGCGGAGGGGGAGAAGGCCGGGCCGACGACGCCGCGCAGCCGGCCGTGGTCGGGCTCGTCCTGGAACAGGATGATGTCGCCGACGATCTCGGCGAGCGGCCCGGGCCCGACGAGGTCGGTCCAGAACCGCCGGATGCCGGTACGGGCGAAGCGCTCGTCGCCGAGCACGGCGCGCACGTCGGCGAAGCGGGAGACGTACCAGACGCCGTGGGCGCCCCGGTGCACGGGGTCGTGCCGCAGCAGCCAGTGGTAGGACGGGTACGGGTCACGCCGGACGTCGGCGTCGGTGGGATCGAACGCGGTCACGGCATCGACCAGCACGGGTGCCCCTTCCAGCGGTTCGTCGTGCCGCCGGCCGCCGGCGACGTGGCCTCCGGCGGCGGGCGGCACGACCCGGATCAGGCCGAGACGCGCTCGACGATGCGGCGCACCGTCTCGGCGGGCGTGGGCAGCGCGACCATTTCCTCGCGCACCTCCCGGGCGGCGGCGCGCAGCGACTCGTCCCCGATCAGCCGGCGCAGCAGGTCCGCGTCGACCTTGTCGGAGGTGCTGACCAGGCCGATGCCGCGGCGGCTGACCGCCTCCCGGGCGGTGTGCTGGAACTGGTCGCGCGGGTCCGGGGCGAGCAGCTGCGGGATGCCCGCGTCGATCGCGGTCATCACCGTGCCGCCTCCGCCGTGGTGCACCACCGCGGTGCAGGTGCGCAGCAGGGTGTGCAGCGGTGTCCAGCCGACGGCCCGGACGTTGCGCGGCAGCGTGCCGAGCGGGCTGATGTCGAGGTCGCCGAGGGCGAGCACGAAGTCGGCGTCCACCTCGCCGGCGGCGGCGACGATGGGCTCCACGGCGCCGATGCCGAAGGCCTGGAGCTCGATGGTGCCCATGGTGATCGCCACCTCGGGCCGGGCGGGCACGGGCGGCAGCCGGTCGCCGAGGACGGCCCCGCCGCCGTACGGCACCCAGCGCATGAACCAGCCCTCGGGCTCCGCCTCCAGCAGCAGGCTCGGCGGGAACGACTCGATGGTGGCCACCGGCTCGGGCAGCTCGACCTGGTGCTTCGCCATCAGGTCGGTGAGGAACGAGGCGATGGAGCGGTGCATGCCCCGGGTCCGCCAGGCGCTCTGGTTGCGCTGCACGGCCGGCACCCCGGCCCGGTCGGCGGCCAGCAGGCCCACGGTGGCGCCCTGCTCGTAGACCACCAGGTCGGGGCGGTAGTCGTCGACCAGCGCCATGGTCCCGTCGACCAGCGGGCGGTTGACCGCCGCGATCTGCACGCCCCACTCCTCGAGGTCGATGGCGGGACGGGTGGCGACGGTCTCGGCGAAGCGCGGGTTGTCCTTGGCCACCTGCTCGAAGACCTTGACCGCGCTGTAGTCCGGCGCCACGTCGACTACCTCCAGGCCGGCGGCGGCGGCCCGGTCGGCGTGCTCGGCGACGGCGACCAGCACGTCGTGCCCGGCGGTGCGGAAGCCCCAGGCGAGCTGGATCAGCGGGAAGAGGTGGCCGATGCCGGGGGAGGAGACGAACAGCACGCGCATGTCGGAGCCCTTCTGTTCGGGATCCGGCGGGGGTCACCAGCCGGACTTGATCGTTTCGACGACGTGGGAGCGGTCGTCCTCGGTGAGCCACCAGCCCACCGGGATGTGGACCACCCGGTCCGCCACCCGGTCCAGGCCGGGCAGGGTGGTACGGGCCGACGCGACGCAGCTGTGCGCGTCGTTGCGGCGCGACACCACGCTGGTGGCGATGCCGGCGTCGCGCAGGCGGCGCATGAAGGCGGGGCGGTCGCGCACCTTCAACGGGTACATCCAGAAGGCGGGCTCCCGGTCGTCGGCGCGTTCGGTGTGCTCGACGCCGTCGATGCCCGCCAGTTCCTTGTCGTAGTACGCGGCGTTCTCCCGGTGCCGGCGCAGCAGTTCGTCGACCCGCTCCAGGTTGGACAGCCCGATCGCCCCGCCGATCTCGTTGAGGATGAACCGGTAGCCCCACTCGGCGACGTCGTAGTCGCCGGTGATCCGGTCCGAGGCCCGCTCGATGCCGAGCCAGCGGCGCAGCCGCAGCCGGTCGTACAGGTCGTCGTCGGGCAGCACGACGAAGCCGCCGCTGCCGGTCGTCAGGATCTTGATCGCGCCGGTGCTGTACACGCAGACGTTGCCGTGCGTGCCCAGCGGCGCGCCCCGGTACGTCGCGCCCCACGCCTGCGCGCAGTCCTCGACGACCAGCGGGCGGCGGGCGTACCCCGCGGTGGCCCGGTCCACGACGGCGCGCAGCCGGATGAGGTCCACCGGGTAGCCGAGCCAGTGCACCACCACGATGGCCCGGGTGGCGGGCGTGATCTTCGCGGCCAGGTCGTCGAGGTCCATGTTGAGGGTGGCCGGGTCGACGTCCACCCACCGGATGCGCAGCCCGTTGGCGAGGATGGGCCAGTTCGTGCCCTCGAAGGTCAGCGGCGTGCTGAGCACCTCGCCCGGGCCGTCGTGCTCCGCCTCGTCCGCACCCGGCCGCGCGGCGAGGCTCAGCGCGAGGTGCAGTCCGGCGGTGCCGCAGTTGACCGAGACCACCCGGGGGTTGCCGATGCGGCTGCCCACGGCCGCCTCGTACTCGGCGACGGTCGGCCCGTGTTCCAGCCGGCCGCTGCTCAGGACGGCGGAGACGCGCGCGCCGACGTCCGGAGACATGGCGACCTTGGACAGCGGGATCATGACGCCCCTCTCGCTAGTTGCAACATGATTCTCAAGCGCTCGGAAGGGGCCGTCAAGGGAGCCCCATCGATATCGCCCGCCTGGTGTTCTTCCCGCTTGCGGAACTCGCGACCGGCTCGCTGGTGAAGTTGAGAAATGTATATCTTCAACGGGTCGCCGGACGTGGGTCCGGCACCGGGTGCGTGGGAGGTCCGGGTGTCGTCGCTGCATGTCCGGCTGGGGCGGACCGGCCTGCGGGTGAGCCGGGTCGCGATCGGGACCGTCAACTTCGGCGGCCGGGTCGACGAGGCCGACGCCCACCGGCTGCTCGACCACGCCGTCGCGCAGGGCGTCAACCTGGTCGACACCGCCGACATCTACGGCTGGCGGGTGCACCGGGGCTGGACCGAGGAGATGATCGGGCGCTGGCTGGCGAAGGACCCGGCCCGCCGGGACGAGGTGGTCCTCGCCACCAAGGTCGGCAACCCGATGGGCGACGGGCCCAACGCCAGAGGGCTCTCCGCCCGGCACGTCGTCGCCGCGTGCGAGGCGTCGCTGCGCCGGCTCCAGACCGACACCATCGACCTCTACCAGATGCACCACGTCGACCGGGAGGTCGGCTGGGACGAGGTCTGGCAGGCCATGGAACAGCTCGTCCGGCAGGGCAAGGTCCGCTACGTCGGCTCCTCCAACTTCGCCGGCTGGGACCTGGTCGCCGCCCAGGAGGCCGCGCGGCGGCGCCGCCTGCTCGGGCTGGCCAGCGAGCAGTGCGTCTACAACCTGGTCAGCCGGTACGTCGAGCTGGAGGTGCTGCCGGCAGCCGCCGCCGAGGGCATCGGCGTGCTCGTCTGGTCGCCGCTGCACGGCGGGCTGCTCGGCGGCGTGCTGCGCAAGCTGGCCGACGGTACCGCCGTCAAGTCCGCGCAGGGCCGGGCCGCCGAGGCGGTCGAGCGGCACCGCGCCACCCTGACGGCGTACGAGCGGTTCTGCGCCGAGATCGGTCGGGACCCGGCGGAGGTCGGCATGTCCTGGGTGCTGCACCGGCCGGCGGTGACGGCCGCGGTCGTCGGTCCGCGTACCCCCGAACACCTCGACGGCGCCCTGCGGGCCCTGCGCCGGCCGCTGTCGGCCGCCGAGCTCGCCCGGCTCGACGAGCTGTTCCCGCCGCCCGGCCGGGGCGGTCCCGCCCCGGACGCCTGGATGTCCTGACCCGTGCCGGCGCGCCGGGCCCCCGACCACGGACGGAGCCGACCATGGCCCACCTCCTGATCGTCAACGTCGCCAGCCACGGCCTGATCCTGCCCACCCTCACCGTGGTCACCGAGCTGGTCCGGCGCGGGCACCGGGTCAGCTACGTGACCGCCGGCGGGTTCGCCGAGCCGGTCCGCGCCGCCGGCGCGACCGTCGTGCCCTACCGCTCGGAGATCATCGACGCGGACGCCGCCGAGGTGTTCGGCTCGGACGACCTCGGCGTGCGCCCCCACCTGATGTACCTGCGCGAGAACGTGTCCGTGCTCCGGGCCACCGCCGCCGCGCTCGACGGCGACGTGCCGGACCTGGTCCTCTACGACGACTTCCCGTTCGTCGCCGGGCAGTTGCTGGCCGCCCGTTGGCGGCGACCGGCGGTGCGGCTGAGCGCGGCCTTCGCGTCCAACGAGCACTACTCGTTCTCCCGCGACATGATCGCCCTCGCCGGCACGATCGACCCCCTGGACCTGCCGGTGTTCCGCGACACCCTGCGCGACCTGCTCGCCGAGCACGGCCTGTCGCGGTCGGTCGTGGACTGCTGGAACCACGTCGAGGAACTCAACCTGGTCTTCGTCCCGAAGGCGTTCCAGATCGCCGGCGACACCTTCGACGACCGGTTCGTCTTCGTCGGGCCGTGCTTCGACGACCGGCGCTTCCTCGGCGAGTGGACCCGCCCGGCGGGCGACCTGCCGGTGGTGCTGGTCTCGCTCGGCACCACCTTCAACGACCGGCCCGAGTTCTTCCGCGACTGCGCGCGGGCGTTCGACGGCCAGCCCTGGCACGTGGTGATGACGCTCGGCGGGCAGGTCGACCCGGCCGCCCTCGGCGACCTGCCGGCCAACGTCGAGGCGCACCGTTGGGTCCCGCACGTCAAGGTGCTCGAACAGGCGACGGTCTGCGTGACGCACGGCGGGATGGGCACCCTGATGGAGGCGCTGTACTGGGGGCGCCCGCTGGTGGTCGTGCCGCAGTCCTTCGACGTGCGGCCGATGGCCCGGCGCGTCGACCAGCTCGGACTCGGCGCGGTGCTGCCGGGCGAGAAGGCCGACGGCGACTCGCTGCTCGCCGCCGTCGAGGCCGTCGCGGCCGACCCCGCGCTGATCGCCCGGGTCGAGGCCATGCGGGGCCACGTCCGCCGGGCCGGCGGCGCGGCCCGCGCCGCCGACGCGGTGGAGGCGCACCTGGCCCGCGCCCGGTGAACCCGCCCGCGCCCGACCGGCCGCGCCGGTGAAAGCGCCGCGCCCGACCGGCCGCGCCGGTGAAAGCGCCGCGCCCGACCGGCCGCCCGGTGAACCTGCCTTCGCCCGACCTTTCGCGCCCGGCCGCCCGCCTTCGCCCGGCCGGCCGCGCCGGTGAAAGCGCCGCGTGCCGACCGGCCGCGCACGGCGCGGCCCGGTGGGCGGGGCGGCGGTCGTCGGCGCGGTGCGCTCAGCCGGCGGCGGGCACCGCAGGCGGGCCCGCGGGGACGGTGCCGTCGCGGAGCTGCGCGGGACGCAGCTGCTCGGCCAGCAGGGTGCGGTACCGCGCCACGAGCGGCTCGCCGGCCGGCCGCGCGGCGAGCCACCCGCCGACCAGCCGGGCCCCCTCGACGTACGTCACCGAGTAGGCCCGCCACAGCGGATCGGTCAGGAAGGTGGCGATCTGCGCGGCGCGGTCGCGCGGCAGCAGCAGCCACCGGTGCAGGTGCTCCACCGCGTCGTCGATCGACGCCCCCCGGTCGTGCAGCAGGACCGCCGCGTCCTGCCGGGCCGGCATCAGCTCGTTGACCAGCCCCACCATCCGCTCGACGAGTTCGCCCTCGACGGGCACCCCCTCGCCGGCCAGCAGCTCGGTGGTCCACCGCCCCCAGCCGGGCCCGAGCAGCGCCGCCGCCGCGTGTTCGGCCGTGCCCTCCGCCACCAGGCACTGCGGCGTGTTGACCAGGGCGATCCGGTGCTCGTCCCAGCCCCGGGCGCGCACCAGGCCGGCCTCCTTGAGGCAGTGCTCGGTGTGGTGGCCCGGGTACGCCTCGTGGGTGGCCATCAGCGGCAGCACGCCGATGGTCCGCCCCGCCGTCTCGTTCAGCGTCACCGTGGAGCGGAAACCGCCGTGGTACCGGTTGAACGCGTTCCACGGCCGGTCGCGTACCACCTCGACGTCGACCCGCTCGGCGTCGGGCAGGCCGAGCAGCGGCCGGGCGCGGGCGCGCAGCGCGTCGGCGACGGCCCGCACGGCGTGGCCCAGCCGCTCGGGCGGCACCACGTTGCGGGCGTAGAACGCCTCGACCCGGTCCATGAGCGGGCCGCCGCCCGGCAGCAACGCGTCGATGGCGTCGTGGGCGGCGGCGTACCGGTCCGGGTCGCCGAGCCCCACCTCGACGTCGAAGTAGGTCTCCACCTCGGCCAGGAAGCCGATCCGCTCGCCCGCCGCCCGCCTGGCCGCGCACTCCACGGCGGTCAGTTGCCCGGCGAGGAACCGCCGCCGCTCCGCGTCGAGGTCCGCGTCGCCCAGGCGGCGCAGCAGGTCGCGGGCCTGCCCGGCCAGCGCGACCGGGTCCGGTGCCGGCTCCGCGGCGACCCGGTCGGCGAGGGCCGGGTCGCCGAACCAGCAGTCGACGTAGCCCTCGACGAGCCGGCCCATCCGCAGCCCCAGCGCGAGGTAGTCGGCGACCACCGCGTCGGCGGCACCGGTCACCGGTCCACCCCGAGCCGCACGTCGGCGAGGTCGGGCAGGCCGGCGAGCGCCGGCAGGGCCGTCGCGCGCCGCACCCGGGGCCCGCGCGGCGCGGCGTCCGTGGCCCGCCGGAACAGCAGCGGTACGACCGCGGCGTCGGCGAGCAGCAGCCGCTCCACCTCCTGCCACCGGGCGACCGCCTCGCGCGGGTCGGCGGCGTCCAGCGCGCGCTCGACCAGCTCGTCGACCCGCGCGTCGCGGTAGCCGCCGGGACTGCCGGGCCCCGCGCCGACCAGCGGCTGCAGGAACACCCGGGCGTTGCCGTAGGCCCAGGGCGCGGTGAACGCGGCCACCGCCAGGTCCCACCGCAGGGCGGGCGCGTCGCCCGTGCCGGCGAGCAGGGCCCGGTGGTCGGCGTCGTCGAGCGCCACCAGGCGTACGTCGATGCCGGCGGCGCCGAGGTCGGCCGCCCACGAGCGGGCCAGCGCCAGGTCCTCGGCCGTGTCGGGATGCACCGCGGTCAGCGTGAGCCTGTCCGGGTGCCCCGCGGCGACGAGCAACTCGCGCGGGTCGGCGTCGGGGGCCGGGTCGGCGAGCGGGTCGGGTTCCCGGTGCCCGTCGTTGCCGGGCGGCACGACGGTGTGCGCGACGCGGACCTCCGACCACGGGTCGGCGGCCCGGGCGACGCGCACCAGCGCCGCCCGGTCGACCGCCGCGGCGACGGCCCGCCGCACGGCGACGTCGGCGACGGCCGGGTCGGCGGGATCCCGCAGGTTGAACACCAGGCAGGGGTCGAGCCGGTGCCCGGGGACCGGGCCGCACGGCACGCCCCACGGCAGGTCGGCGTCGTCGGCGGCGAGCCGGTCGGTCAGCTCGCGCGGTCCGCCCGTGGCGACGCGGAACTCGACGGCCTCGAACCGCTGCCGGCGGATCGGGTCGGTCTCCGCGCGCCACGCCGGATTCGGCTCCAGCCGGATCGTGCCCCCCGGCCGCCACGAGACGACGCGGTACGGGCCGTTGGCGACCAGGTGGTCGTGCAGGTCGGCGCTGCCCGGCAGGTGGGCGTCGTACTCCGCCGGCGCCGGGGAGGCCCCGCTGAGCGCCAGCATGTCGACGAAGTCCAGCGCCGGGCGGTCCAGCTCGAAGACCACCGTCTCGTCGTCGACGGCGAACACCCCCGGGATCTCGTGGGCGTCCTGGAAACCGGCGAGCAGCGCGGCGGTGACCGGGCGGCCGGCGACCGCCGCGGCGTACTCGTCGCAGTAGTGGCCCATGCCCCGCAGCGTGCCCCGGAAGTACGCCAGCGCGGGGTGCCGGGTGAGCGGGTTGGCCAGCCGCTTGAAGCCGCGTACGACGTCGTGGGCGGTCACCGGCCGGGGGGTCGGCGTGTCCCAGAGCACCCCGGGGCGCAGGTGCACCACGTAGCTGCGGTGGCTGGCGCCCAGGCCGGCGTTGTAGGTCGACGGGACGTCGGCGGCCAGGTCGGCGACCGGCGCGAGGGCCCGCCAGTCGTGCGGGTCGGGCGCCGGCCGGTAGCTGATCAGCTGCCGGGTGCACAGCCGCAGCAACTGGCGCTCGGCCGGCGACCAGGCGGCCGCCGGGTCCGCCTGGTGGACGGCGGCCGGCCCGAGCAGCCGCAGGGTGCCCCACCGCCGGGTGTCGTTCGTCGTCGTTGCACTGCGCGCCTGCGTCAAGACATCTCCTCGGCGAGGCGGACCATCGTCCGCACGGCGTGGTCGATCTCTTCCCGGTTGTTGAACAGGTGGGTGGTGATGCGCGCCGCGTAGTGCTGGTGCGGCGAGCCGGGCACGTCGAACTCCGTCCAGCGGGTCCAGATCCGGTGCTCGGTCTCCAGGCGCCTGACGAAGCCGATGAACTTCTTGATGTTCCAGGCGTCCTCCGGCCGCCGGAACGGGTTGAACGCGATCAGCGGCGAGCGCAGCCGGGGGTCGGCGCCGGGGGAGTACATCGCCTCGGTGCCGAAGGCGTCGACGAGCCGGTCGCGGGCGTACTCGGCCAGCTCCATGACGTACGCCTCGATGCGGTCGCGGCCGATGTCGTCCCACAGCTCGAAGGCCCGGGCCAGGGCGGCGCCGCGCGCGAGGTTGGCGCTGCCGGCGCTCTGCAGGTAGTCGCCCATGTTGCAGCTCTCCACCGAGGTGGTGGTGCGCGGCGGCGGGCTGCCCATCATCGGGTACCAGGTCGAGATGAGCGGCCAGAACGTGGGCAGCGGGAGGGGGTTGTGCTCGGGGTGGACCTTGTTGCGGACGTAGATCAGGCCGGTGCCGAGCGGGCCGCACTGGAACTTCGACCCGGAGCAGGTGATGAAGTCCGCCCCGGTCGCGCGCAGGTCGATGTCGAGCATCCCGGGGATCAGCGCGCCGTCGATGACGGTGGTCAGGCCGTGCCGGTGCGCCAGCTCGCACAGCTGCCGGACCGGGAACATCGTCCCGGTGAAGAGGGTGATCGCGGCGAACGAGAGCACCTTGGTCCGGGGCGTGATCGCCGACTCGACCAGCTCGACGATCTCCTCGGCGCGCACGTCGTGCCCGGAGGGCGGGGTGACGGTCCTGAGCACCACGCCGAACCGGTTGCGCAGCAGGTTGAAGTTGGACAGCACGGAGTAGCACTCGTGGGTGGTCGTGACCACCTCGTCGCCCTCGCGCAGGTCGAGGCCGTGGATGACCCGGGCGACGCCCTCGGTGGCGTTGTGGCAGATCACCATCTCGTCCTCGTCCACGCCGAACGTCCGGCCGATGGCGGCCCGGTACTCGGTGAACATCGCCGGGCGGTAGACGTCGAGCAGGCCGCCGGTCCACTGCCTGGTCACCCGGTCCACTGTGTCCAGCACCTCGTAGGGCATCGCGCCGACCGTCCCGGTGTTCAGGTGCACGGTGGTCGGGTCCAGGGCGAACAACTCGCGGATCTGGTCCCAGGAGGCGGTGCGCAGCGGGCTCCGCGCGGGCGACGCCGACGTGGCGGCCGGGCCAGGGGATTCCACGGTACGGCTCACGGTGATCCCTTCGTAGCCGACGGGCCCGGCGCGCGGCGGCATCCCGGGCCGGGAACTGCCACCACTTTCTCAAGTGGATTCGGCGGCGACTATCGCGCAAGTTGCGGTCCTGACCCCCGTTGCACCTGACAGACACTTGACTCAGGTATAGCATTCTATGCAGTTCGTCGGCACAGTCCGCCATCACGGGCCGGAGGGGACATGGACAGGTTGCAGTCGGCGCTGGCCCTCTACGAGGAGGCGATGGGCTACACCTACGCGGCGGCCCTGCGGGCCGCCGCCACCGTCGGCGTCGCCGACCATCTGGTCGACGGCCCCCGTACGCCCGCCGAGCTGGCCGCCGCGACCGGCACCGATCCGGACGCGCTGCGCCGGGTGCTGCGCCTGCTGGCGGTCCGCGACGTGGTCCGCGAGACCGACGGCCGGTTCGCACTGACCGACAAGGGCGCCGCGCTGCGGTCGGACTCGCCGGTGCCGGCGCGCGCCGGCATCCTGATGTTCACCGACACCATGTTCTGGACGATGAGCCACCGGGTCGCGAGCGCGCTGGGGCCGGAGCGGCCCGCCTTCGCCGACATCTTCGGCAGTTCCCTGGACGCCTACTTCGACGGCGACGCCGAGGTCGAGGCGCTCTACTACGAGGGCATGGAGACGGTCAGCGCGGCGGAGCACCTCATCCTCGCCCGCGCCGGCGGCTTCCCCGCCACCGGCACCGTGGCGGACGTCGGCGGCGGCCGGGGCGGTTTCCTGCTCACGATCCTGCGCGAGCACCCCGGGTTGCAGGGCGTGCTGCTCGACCGGGCGGAGGTGGTCGCCCGGCACCGGCTGGACGCCCCGGACGTGGCGGGGCGCTGGAAGGTCGTCGAGGGCGACTTCCTCAGCGAGGTGCCCCACGCCGACGTGCACGTGCTCAAGCGCATCCTGCACAACTGGGACGACGAGGACAGCGTCCGGATCCTGACCAACTGCCGCCGGGCCATGCCCGCGCACGGCCGGGTGCTCGCCATCGACGCGATCGTCCCCGAGGGCAACGAGGCCCACCAGAGCAAGGAGATGGACTTCATGATGCTCGCCGCGCGCACCGGCCAGGAGCGCACCGCCGCCGAGCTGGCGCCGCTGTTCGCCGCGGCCGGGCTGCGCCTGGAGCGGGTGGTCGGCACCACGTCGGTGATGTCCATCGCGGTCGGCGTGCCGGCCTGAACGTCGAGGGAAGGGGCCGCAGACCGTGCCGGACGACGACCGCCCCCGCCACGGCGGGACGCTGCGCTACTACGGGCCCGGTGGCCTCGACCACCTGGACCCCGCCGCCGCCTACTACGCCTTCTCCCACCAGGTCATCCGGCTCTTCGCCCGGCAGCTGTTCAGCTATCCCACCACCGAGGACGCCGCGGCGCTGGTACCGGTCCCCGACGTGGCCGCCGAACTGCCGACGGTGGAGAACGGCGGCCTGAGCGAGGACGGGCGCACGTACACGATCCGCCTGCGCGACGGGGTCCGCTGGGACACCGACCCGCCCCGGCCGGTCACCGCCGGGGACTTCGTGCGCGGCTTCAAACGGATGGCCAACCCGGTCGCCGGCGCCGGCGCCATCGCCTACTACACGAGCACCATCGCCGGGATGGCGGAGTTCGCCGAGGGCTACCGCGCCCGCTTCGCCGGCCGTACGCCCACCGCCGCCGAGCTGGCCGACTACCAGAACGGCCACGAGATCGGCGGGCTGTGGGCCAAGGACGACCGGACCCTGGTGATCGAGCTGCTGCGCCCCGCCAACGACATGCTCAACCTGCTGGCGATGCCGTTCGCCTCGGCCGCGCCCCGGGAGCTCGACGACGTCGTCCCGGACGGGCCGGACTTCGCGCGGCGGGTCCGCTCCAACGGGCCGTACCGGATCACCAGCTACCTTCCCGGCAGCCACCTCACCATGGACCACAACCCCGCCTGGCGGGCCGACGCCGACCCGATCCGCCGCCGCTACGTCGACCGGATCGAGGTGCGGATGGCGCGGGTGAGCGACGAGCGGGTCCGCGCCGAGATCGAGAGCGGGGCGGCGGACCTGTCCTGGGGCGCCGCCGTGGGCAGCCCGCGCCGGCGCGTCACCGACGCCGACCGCAACCTCGGCTGGGCGCTCAACCCCTACCTGGCGTTCAACCTGCACAGCCCGCGCGAGCGGGGCGCGCTGCGCCGACGGGCCGTGCGGCTGGCCATCGCGTACGCGATCGACAAGGCCCGCCTGGTGCGGTTCTTCGACGACATGGACATCGGCACCGTGACCCGGCCCGCGCACACCGCCATCCCGCCGGGCAACTTCGGCCACCGCGAGTACGACCCGTACCCGACGCCGGGCGACCGGGGCGACCGGGCGCGCTGCCGGGAGCTGCTCGCCGAGGCCGGCTACCCCGACGGGCTGCGGCTGACCATGATCTACCGGATCGACGCGGTGCACGGCCAGGTCGCCAGGGCGATCGCCGAGGACCTGGCCGCCGGCGGCGTCGACGTCCGCCTGGTGGAGATCGACCGGACCGACGAGTACTACCGCATCCTCCAGGATCCGTCCCGGGCGGCGGCGGGGGAGTGGGACATCACCCCGGCGGCCTGGATGCCGGACTGGTTCGGCAACAACGGCCGGTCGTACGTGCAGCCGATGTTCCAGTCCAACACCGCCGTCGGCACGGCCAACTACGGCGGCTACCACAACCCGGTCGTCGACGACCTGATCGACCGGGCGCTGTCCGCGCGCACCGAGGCCGAGGCGGAGGAGCTGTGGCACCGGGTCGACCGGCAGGTGCTCCGGGACGTCGCGATCGTGCCGATCCTGGCCTGCGAGCCGACCATCGCGCACCTGACCAGCTCGCGGGTACGCAACGCCATCCCGCTGCCGCACGTGGACCGCTGGTACGACGCGGCGAACCTCTGGCTGGACCCGCCCGACTGAATGTGGCCCACGACTAATAGCAGCCTTGACTGATATAAGCGGTTCTTGTAGTTTGACGCCGACGGGATTTCGTGATCCGGCTGCCCGGGTTCGCCTTGTGACGCGACGGGAGAGAGCATGACAACCAATCCGGCCCTGGCCATCGAGACCCGCGAGCTGGTGAAGGTCTTCGGCCAGACGCGCGCGGTCGACGGACTGGACCTGGCGGTGCGGGCCGGGACGATCCACGGGGTCCTTGGCCCCAACGGGGCCGGCAAGACCACGGCCATCAAGATGCTCGCCACCCTGATGCGGCCCACGTCCGGCACCGCCACCGTGCTCGGGCACGACGTGGTCCGCGAGGCCGCCCAGGTCCGCCGCCGCATCGGGCTCACCGGGCAGACCATGTCGGTCGACGAGGACATGACCGGCCTGCAGAATCTGATCCTCGCCGGTCGCCTGCAGGGCCTGCGACACGCTTCCGCGACGGCGCGGGCGGAGCAGCTGATGGAGGCGTTCGACCTCACCGAGGTCGGCAACCGGCTGGTGAAGACCTTCTCCGGCGGTCAGCGGCGCCGCATCGACGTGGCCGCGAGCATGGTGGTCACCCCGGAGCTGCTGTTTCTCGACGAGCCGACCACCGGTCTCGACCCGCGCAGCCGCAGTGAGGTCTGGGAGATGATCCGGGCGCTGGTCCGGGACGGGGGCACCGTCCTGCTGACCACGCAGTACCTCGACGAGGCCGACCATCTCGCCGACGAGCTGACGCTCATCGACCGCGGCCGCATCGTGGCGCAGGGCACCCCGCCGGAGCTGAAGGCGAGCCGCGCCGCCGGCGTGCTGGACGTCCGGCTGCGCGACCCCGAGCGCCGGGCCGACGCGGGCACCCTGCTCGCCCGCGCCGTCGGCGCCTCCGTCGACCTCGACTCCGATCCGGCCCGGCTGTCGGTACGGGTGACCGACGCCGACCGGGCCGCGCTGGCCCTGGGCGAGCTGGCCCGGGCCGGCATCCACGTCGACGACTTCACGCTCGGCCAGCCCTCGCTCGACACGGTGTTCCTCGCGCTCACCGGTCACTCGACGCTCGACGCCAGCGAAGAAGAGGAAGCAGAGGTACGGGCATGACGACACCCAGCACGGAGGTGCGGCCGCTGCCGGCCGAGATCTTCAGCCGGTCGGTGGCCGGCGCGGAACGACCACCACGCCCCGGCCCGCTGTTCGCCGTCCGCACGTTCGCCTGGCGGAATCTGATCAAACTCCGCTACGTGCAGGACCATCTCGGCACCGCGGTGGTCTTCCCGATCATCCTGACGTTGGTCTTCACCTACCTGCTCGGCGGCGCGATCGCCGGGTCGCCGCGGGAATACCTGCAGTTCTTTCTCCCCGGCGTGATCGTCCTGTCGCTGGTGTCGTCGAGCATGATGAGCGCGCTGACGCTCAACCGGGACATCGCGACCGGCATGTTCGACCGGGTCCGCAGCACGCCCATCTGGCAGCCGGCCGTGCTGGTCGGGGCGATGGCCGGCGACGCCGTGCGATACGCGCTGACCTCGATCGTGCCGCTGTCGCTGGGCCTGCTGCTGGGCTTCCGGCCGGACGGCGGCCTGTCCGGTGTGGTGCTCGCCCTGCTCTACCTGCAGCTGTTCACCTTTAGCGTCGCGTGGCTGTGGATGCTCTTCGCGGTGCTGATCCCACAGCCGACCGCCGCCGCCGGCGTGGTCAACCTCCTGCAGTTCGTGCTGCTCTTCGGCAGCAACATCCTGGCGCCGTCGCAGACCATGCCGGGCTGGCTGGAGGCGGTGGTCAAGCTGAACCCGGTCACCCACGCCGCGACCGCCGCCCGTGGGCTGATGCACGGCACGGTGACCTCCGGGGAGATGGGTGCCGGCCTGCTCGCCTGTGCCATTCTCATCGCGGTGCTCGCCCCGCCCACGATCTGGCTCTACAGCCGCAAGCAGCGCTGACGCCCCGCGCCGACGGCCCCGGTGCCCCCGCTCCCCGCGCGGGGCCCGGGGCCGTCGCGTCGTCACCCCCCGCCGCCGCGCCGGATCGCGCGCGGGCTCACCGACCGGGGCGGACCCGGGTGCGGTCACGCCCGCCCGTGCGCCCGGCAGTTCGTCCGCAGTGGACCGGCGACGGAGTCTGCGCCCGGCGGTCCGCTTCCGGGTACCGGTGACGGAGTGCGACGCCGCCGGTGCGCCGACAGTCGAAAGCCCCGGCGGACTCCTGTCCGCCGGGGCCGCGTCGCATCGGTCGAGCCGCTGCCTCCGCCCGCCTACGAGGCGGACTGCACCAGCGCGGCCCAGGTCTCGGCGCGCTCCTGCGACACCCGCATCATCTCGGGGCTCGGCTCGAACTCCTCGGCCGCGTCCTCCGGAACCGGGCCGCCCGGCAGGTCGCCGCGGACGAACATGCCGAGGAAGTCGAGGGCCATCTCCCAACCGACGCCCACCTCCACGAGCATCGGCTCCGAGACCGTCGCGTGTTCGAGCTCCAGCAGGGTGCCGTCGCCGTCCTCGCTGAGCCGCAGCTCGACCTCGCTGTCGGGCTTGTCGCCGTAGATCCAGCTGAGGGTGAGGCGGTGCGGCGGCTCGCAGCGCAGGATGTCACCGTGGGCGTTGCCCTGCAGGGCGAAGTTGCCGCCCTCGCGGAGGTCGCCCTTGGGCTCGATGAACCAGCGGTTGATCCGGTTCGGGTCCGTGCAGGCGCGCCAGACCTCGTCCACGGGCGCGGCGTACCGCTGCCGGATGACGATGCTGCGGGCGTCGCCGGCCGGGATCGTGCGCC
The DNA here is from genome assembly GCF_900090315.1 of Micromonospora citrea. Classification (NCBI taxonomy): domain Bacteria; kingdom Bacillati; phylum Actinomycetota; class Actinomycetes; order Micromonosporales; family Micromonosporaceae; genus Micromonospora; species Micromonospora citrea. Next base: position 6,177,436 of record NZ_FMHZ01000002.1, read on the forward strand.
GGCCCAGGGCGCGCTCCGTCGGCTGACCGGAGGCCACGGGATTGTTCACTTCGATCCCCCCTCCTCGTCGATCTTCGCCTGGAAGGACTGGAGGATCGTCGGCCAGCCCTTGTCCATGCCGTTGCGGACGCGCTTGGCGTGCTTGGTGCCCATCCGGTCGAAGTGCGTGTGTTCGACGTCCACCCGGGTCTTCTTCTGGCCGTCGGCCACGAAGGTGACGGTGAACTCGCTGGAGTTGTCGGGGTCGATCCGGCCGAAACCGTTGAGCCGCCAGCCGATGACCAGCGTGTCCGGTTCGTCGACCTTCCGGATCAGGCCGAAGGTGTGCTCCTCGCCCTGCTCGTCGATCTCGTACCAGCGGCCGCCCTTCTTGTCGACGCCCAGCGGGGCGCCCACCTTGGTGGTCCGGAAGTTGTTCGGCCACCACTCGGGGAAGCCCTCCAGGAACACCTTGAAGGCGGTCTTGCGGTCGGCCTTGACAGTGACGCTGTGCCGGACGAACGGGTCGTAGTTCGGGGGCTTCGGCTTCTTCGCGGCGGTGCTCTTGGTTGTCGTGCTCTTCGCGGCCGGCGCGGTCTTCTCCTGAGTCATGTCTCGTCCTCACTGTCGCTGCGCGGAAGATGGGCGGGTCAGACGGGGTCGGCCCATCCTCCTCCATAAGTCGGCACGAACGTAAGTTATAGTTTATACGTAGTCCGGTCAATCGCGCGGCGAGCGTGGCGCGAACCGCCGGGCGCCGGCCTCCGAGGCGCCGGTACTTCCGGCCCGGCCTCCCCGTGGCCCGGTCGGCGTGGCGCCGGTCAGTCACCCCAGCGCAGGTACGCGGGCGCCGGGCGGCCCGGCAGCAGGCGCAGCGGCGCGTGGTCCAGGCCGAGCACCTCCCGCATCGCGATGTTCTCGCCGGGCCACTTCGGATTGTCGAGCTCGTCGAACGCGACGATGCTGCCCTTGGTCAGATAGGGCCTGATGGCCTCCAGGACCGCCTTCGTCGGCTCGTACAGGTCGAGGTCGAAGTACGCCAGCGCGATGACGGTCTGCGGGTTCTCCGCGAGGTAGCGCGGCACCGTCTCCCGCACGTCGCCCTCGACGAGCACGCTGCGCCGGGTCACGTGGCCGAAGAAGTCGCTGCACTCGTGCGCCTCCAGCACCTCCCGCAGGTACGCGGGGTAGCCGCCGGGCACCGCGAAGCGCCCCTGGTACGCGGTCGGGCCGACCCGGTCGACGTCGTTGACGTCGGGGAAGCCGGTGAAGGTGTCGAAGCCGACGATGCGCCGCAGCGGGTTGTACGGCTCGTAGACGCCCCGCAGGGCGGCGAAGGTGGCGAGGTGGCGGCCGAACCGCACGCCGAACTCCATGATCACGCCCGGCACGTCGAGGACCTCGCGGTAGAGCGCGTCCATGGAGAGCAGGTCGGTCATCTGGTGGCGGCGCAGGAACAGGGGAAGGTTGTTGACCAGTTCCTCCGTCGGGACGGGGGAGCTGGTCAAGAGCTTCGTCAGGCGCTGGGTGGTCTCCGTCTCCTCCGGTGAGTCGTGCACGAAGGCACGCAGGTCCTGGCCGTCGCCGCTGTCCATCCGCAGCCTCCACTGGCTAGATCACTTTATAGTTTCAAGCGTAATGGAGTGGTGTTGTCGGCACAACACGGTCGGTCGTGGCGCGATCCAGTGCCCAGCGCAGGTGCGCGTACTTCCGCAAGATGAGCCACTGTAGATCGACTCGTCCCTGTGCTAGATATGACTCAAGTAGACGGGTCGCCCCTGCCCACTTCCCGGAAAGGCAAGTGATCACCGTGCGCGTGCTGTTCGCCAGTCTCGGAACCCACGGCCACACCTACCCCCTGCTGCCGCTGGCCACGGCCGCCCGTGCGGCGGGCCACGAGGTCACCTTCGCCACCGGCGAGGGCTTCGCGGGCACCCTGCGCAAGCTGGGCTTCGAACCGGTCGCCACCGGCATGCCGGTCTTCGACGGGTTCCTGGCGGCGTTGCGGATCCGCTTCGACACCGACAGCCCCGAAGGGCTGACCCCCGAGCAGCTCAGTGAGCTGCCGCAGATCGTGTTCGGGCGGGTCATCCCGCAGCGCATCTTCGACGAGCTGCAGCCGGTGATCGACCGGGTGCGTCCCGACCTGATCGTGCAGGAGGTCAGCAACTACGCCGCCGGCCTGGCCGCCCGCGCGGCGGGCATCCCGGCCGTCTGCCACGGCGTCGGACGGGACACCCCCGACGAGCTGACCCGGTCCATCGAGGAGGAGGTGCGGGGGCTGGCCCAGCGGCTCGGCGTCGAGTTGCCGGCCGGGCGCATCGACGGCTTCGGCAACCCGTTCATCGACATCTTCCCGCCCTCGTTGCAGGAGCCCGAGTTCCGGGCCCGCCCGCGCCGCCACGAGCTGCGCCCCGTGCCCTTCACGGAGCAGGGCGACCTGCCCGGCTGGGTGTCCTCCCGCGACGGCGCCCGGCCGCTGGTCTACCTGACCCTGGGCACCTCCAGCGGCGGGACGGTGGAGGTGCTGCGGGCGGCGATCGACGGCCTCGCCAGCCTCGACGCCGACGTCCTCGTCGCCAGCGGCCCGTCGCTCGACGTCAGCGGGTTGGGCGAGGTGCCGGCCAACGTGCGGCTGGAGTCGTGGGTGCCGCAGGCGGCCCTGCTGCCCCGCGTCGACCTGGTCGTGCACCACGGGGGCAGCGGTACGACCCTCGGCGCCTTCGGCGCCGGCGTGCCGCAGCTGTCCTTCCCGTGGGCGGGCGACTCCTTCGCCAACGCCCAGGCCGTGGCGCAGGCCGGTGCCGGCGAGCACCTGCTGCCCGACGACATCAACCCCGACGCGGTGGCGGCCGCCGCCAAGCGGCTGCTGACCGACGACAGCTACCGGAAGGGGGCGCAGGCGGTGGCGACCGAGATCGCCGCCATGCCGGGCCCCGACGAGGTCGCCCGCCTGCTGCCGGGCTTCGCCGCCCGGAACGCCGGCTGACCGGCCGAACGCCACCGGGGCCGGCGTCGGCCGGCTCCGGTCGGCGTTGCGGTTGAGGTCGGACGCCTGGCCTCGGTCGGCGTTGCGGTTGAGGTCGGATGCCGGGCCCGGGTCGGCGTTGCGGTTCCGGTCGGACGCCGGGCCTCGGTCGGTGGCCGAGCCCTCGTCGGGCGGCTCGCCCAGTGCGCGCACGGCCCAGGGGCCGTGCGCGGCGACCGCGCCTGGCCGCTCAGCCCTGGTTGTCGTCGGCCGCCCGGCGCCGCGGCCGACGCCCCTCGGACCCGCCGGCGCGGCCCTCAGCGCCGCCGGCACGCCCCTCGGCCGCCCGCGCGCGCCCGCGGGCGAGTTCCGTGCCCAGGGCGTCGAGGCGCTGGTTCCAGAACCGCCGGTAGCGGTCCAGCCACCGGTCGAGCTCCTCCAGCGGGGCGGGGTCGACCGCGTAGAGCCGCCGGGTGCCCTGGGGGCGGACGGTGGCGAAGCCGTTCTCGCGCAGCACCCGCAGGTGCTGCGAGACGCCGGGCTGGGAGATGCCGAACTCGCGCTGCACGACGGCGCCGACCTCGCCCGCGGACAGCTCGCCGTCCGCCAGCAGCTCGATGATGCGCCGGCGGACGGGGTCGCCCAGGATGTCGAACGCGTGCACGGGTACGACAATATCAGACCGGAGTTATAGAAGACGCTGGTTCGTCCGGTCGTTCCGTCGGCGCCACCTCGGCCGTCACCGGCCCGGTCGGCGGGTGGCGGACGTGGCGACCGCGCCGCGAGGGGGAGAGATGTTCGGACCGGAGCACGCCGAGGTGTACGAGGCGGCCTACCGTGGCCGCGGCAAGAGCTGGCAGGACGAGGCGGCGGACGTGACGGACCGGATCCTGGCCGCCCGCCCCGACGCCGCCCGGCTGCTCGACGTCGGCTGCGGCACGGGTGCGCACCTGGAGACCTTCGCCACCCGCTTCCCCCACGTGGAAGGGCTCGAACTGGCCCCGGCGATGCTGGCGCTGGCCCGGCGCCGGCTGCCGGGGGTGCGCCTGCACGCCGGCGACATGCGGGCGTTCGACCTCGGTGCCACCTTCGACGCGGTGACCTGCCTGTTCACAGCGGTCAACTTCCTCGGCACGGTGGCCGAGATGCGCGCCGCCGTGGCCGCGATGTCGGCGCACCTGGTGCCCGGGGGTGTGCTGGTGCTGGAGCCGTGGTGGTTTCCGGAGCGGTTCATCGACGGGTACGTCGGCGGCGACCTCGTGCGCGAGGAGGGGCGGACCGTGGCGCGGGTGTCCCGGTCCACCCGGCAGGGCCGGGTGACGCGGATGGAGGAGCGCTGGCTGGTCGGTGACGCCGCCGGGATCCGCGAGTTCAGCCAGGTCGGGCTGCTCACCATGTTCACCCGACAGGAGTACGACGCGGCGTTCGCCGACGCCGGCTGCGAAGCCGCGTACGTCGAGGGCTGGCTGACGGGTCGGGGCCTCTTCGTGGCGACGCGTACCGGTGCCGCCTCCCCGGCATTGGGCTGACCGTCCGGGTCGACCGGTTCGACGGTCGATCTCTCCGTGCCGTTGTATAGCCGACAGGACGCTGGTCGCGGCATTGCCGACATGACACTCTGCTGTCGACAGCGATCTATTCGTCAGTCGTAGGGAAAATGCCGGGCCGGACGGCGGCGCCAATGACGTGGCATGTCCACGGATCCGTCGCGGCGCGTCCCGGTCTCATTTCCGTGCCTGACCGGATCGACCACGACGGCGTGCTGCTCCCGACCGAGGCCGGCGGGGGATGCCGCGCGGGTCCGGCCGGCCACGGCGGGACGCGCGGCACCCCGACCCCCGTCGCTCGTCGCCGTGGCCGCGGCTCGACACCCTCGAGGAGCGACGTGACCGACACCGACGGACGACCGCACCGACTGCCGGCTCTCACCGGGTACCGCTTCTTCCTCGCACTCACCGTGGCGCTGGTCCACGTCCTCTCGACGTCCCAGCTCTTCGCCGACGACGCGCTGCAACTCGGCCTCGGGCTGACCACGCCCCTGGCCTCGGCGGCCCTGGCCTCGTTCTTCACCCTCAGCGGCTTCGTCCTGACCTGGTCGGCGCCGTCGGGCGACACCGCCGCCCGGTTCTGGTCCCGCCGGTTCTGGAAGATCGTGCCCCTGCACGTGCTCGGCTGGGCCGTCGCCGTCGCGTTCCTCCTGGCGACGACCGCGCCCTCGCCGGCCACCGGGGTCTCCGCCGACCTGGAGCCCGGGCCGGCGGCGGCGAGCCTGCTGCTGGTGCAGGGATGGGTGCCGTCCTGGGACTACCTGTCCTACCTCAACGCCCCGGCCTGGTCGATCTCCACCGAGGCGTTCTTCTACCTGCTCTTCCCGCTGCTGCTGCCCCTGGTCCGACGGATCCCGGCGCACCGGCTGTGGCGGTGGTGCCTCACCTTCGCCGGCGGGATCCTGCTGGTGTCGGTGCTGAGCCCGCTGCTGCCGGGGGCGCCACGGCTGAACTGGCTGCCGTTCAACCTCAACGAGTACTGGTTCGTCTACACCTTCCCGCCGGTGCGGCTGCTGAACTTCGTGATCGGCATGGTGCTCGCGCGGATCGTGCTCACCGGCCGATGGCGCCGGGTGGCCCGCTGGAAGCTCGTCCTCGGCACCGTCCTGGCCTTCCTGGTCACGCCGATGCTGCCGTTCACCTTCATCTTCAGCGCCGCGCTGTTCGTGCCGCTGCTCGCCCTGATCCCCAACCTGGCGCTGGCGGACCTGCAGGAGCGTGGGCGGGTGCTGCGCGGCCGGATCCTGGTCGCCCTCGGCGACGCCTCCTACGCGCTCTACATCATCCACTTCCCGATCATGCTGATCGTGCGACACCTGGTCGGGGCGGAGCGGCGCTTCGCCGCCGGCACCGGAGTCTTCGTCGCGGTGGGGATCCTGCTCGTCTCGACGCTCGTCGCGCTGGGCCTGCACCGGTGGTTCGAGGAGCCGCTTCGGCGGCGCTTCGCCGCCCGGCGTCCCGTCGGCCGGCCCGACCTGGGCACCGGGCCGGGGCCGGCGCCGGTCCTGCCCCGGCAGGCCTGACCACCGCGCCGGCGGCGCGTGCTCCCGGCCCGGCCCGACCCGGCCCGGCCCGGGCCGACCGCCGCCGGCCGCGCGACACCGCGCACCCGCTCGGCCTACCGGACGACCAGTCCGTCGTCGGCCTGCGCCGTCCACCAGGGGTTGCGGCGGGCCCACTCGACCGTCCGGCGCAGGCCGGTCACCAGCGGCACCCGGGCCCGCCAGTCCAGCAGCGCCGCCGCCTTGCCGCAGTCGGGGACGCGGCGCGGGATGTCCTGGTAGCGGGCGCCCAGCCCGGCCCCGGTGTCCGCGGTCAGGGCCGCCACCGGCACCCCGGTGACCGTCCCCGCCAGCCGGATCGCCTCGGCGACGGTGGTCTCGACGCTGCTGCCGATGTTGAAACACTCGCCGACGGCCCGGGGGTGGGCCGCCGCCAGCAGGGTCGCCTCGGCGGCCTCGTCGATCCAGGTGAAGCAGCGCGTCTGACGGCCGTCGTCGTACACCACCGGCGGGACGCCGCGCAACAGCCGGGCGATGGTGCGGCTCAGGACGTACGCCGGGCGCTGGCGCGGGCCGTAGACGTTGAAGTACCGCAGGACCGTCACCGGCAGGCCCTCCTGCCGGTGGAAGGCGAAGGCCAGGTGCTCGGCGGCCGCCTTGCTCGTCGAGTACGACCACCGGTCCGTCGCCGTGCTGCCGAGCACCCGGTCGTCGTCCTCCCGCCACGGCACCCGCGGGTTGCGCCCGTACACCTCGCTGGTGCTGGAGACCACGACCCGGGCGCCGGCGCGCAGGGCGGCGCGCAACGCGTTCCGGGTGCCGTCCACGTTGATCTCGACCACGTCCAGCGGCCGGCTGAGGTACCGGTCGACGCCGACGACAGCCGCGAGGTGGTAGACCTCGTCCGCCCCGGCCGCGGCGGCGGCCAGCGCGTCGGCGTCCCGCACGTCGCCGCGGACGTGCCGCACCGCGCCCGCGGCCGGCGCCAGGTCCGGCGGCGGGTCGGCGAGGTCGTAGACGACGACCTCGTCGCCGCGGCGGACCAGCCGCTCCACGACGTGACTGCCGACGAAGCCGAAGCCGCCGGTGACGATCGATCTGGGCACTGTTGCTCACCTTCCAATGCCGCGGTAGGCGAAGCCGAACCGGTGCAGCTCGCGGATGCGCGCCGGCGGGAGGTGCATGCGGCCGTCGAAGACCAGGCAGGGCTCGTCCACCTGGCCGGCCAGGGCGGCGAAGTCGAGCTCGTGGAACTGGCGGTGCCCGGCGAGGAAGGCCAGGCAGCCCGCCCCGGCCACCGCCTCGTCCAGGCTCGCCGCGGGTGCGGCGCCGAACCGGGCGGCGATCTCGGCGGGATCGGCGAGCGGGTCGAAGATCCGGACCTGGAAGCCGGCGTCGCGCAGCGCCGCCACCACGCCGCGTACCGGCGTGTTGCGGACGTCGCCGGTGTCGTTCTTGAACGCCGCGCCGAGGACGGCGATCGTCGTGTCCGACCGGTCCCGGCCCAGCTTGACCAACTCGTCGGCGATGACGGCGGCGGTGTGGCGGGGCATGTCGTCGTTGACCGCGCGGGCGGTCTCGACCGTGTGCAGGGGCACGCCCCGGTCCCGGCCGTCGCGCCAGGCCATCCACGGGTCCTTGGTCAGGCAGGAGCCGCCGACCCCCACCCCCGGCAGCAGCAGGTTCACCATGCTGCTGCCCTTGGGCAGGGTGTTGGCCGCCCCGATCACGTCGAGGACGTCCACCCCGAGCACCGCGCAGTAGCGGGCCAACTCGTTGGCGATCGCCACGTTCGCGTCGATCCACCAGTTGGTCGCGAGCTTGACCACCTCGGCGGCCTCCGCCGACGGCACCTGCCGGACGTCCACGTGGAGGGTGGACCGCCAGAACCGTTCGGCCGCGGCGGCGCTGCGCGGGCCGCAGCCGCCCACCACCACCGGCAGCGTCCGCACCTGCGCCAGCGCCACGCTCTCGGCCAGCCGCTCCGGGCAGAAGGCCAGCCCGAAGTCGCGCTCGTGCACCAGCCCGCCGCTCTCCAACAGCGGCGCGACGAGGGTGCGGGTGGTGCCCGGCGAGACCGTCGACTTGAGGATCACGAGCTGACCGGCGCGCAGCCGGGGGGCGATCTGCTCGCACGCCGCCACGAGCTGGTCGGCGACCATCTCGTGACCGGCGTCGGTCGGCGTGCCGACCGTCACGATCACCACGTCCGCCGCGCCGACCGCGTCGTACGACGTGCTGGCCGTCAGCCGTCCGGTGCCGGCGAGGGCGCCGACCGCCTCGGCCAGACCCGGCTCGGGCAGCCGGCAACGGCCGGCCCGCAGGTCGGCGACCGTGCCCGGGTCGCTGTCGACCGCGACCACCTCGACGCCCCGACCGGCGAGGGTGACGGCGAGACAGGTGCCGACGTAGCCGGCACCGGCGATGACGACCCTCAGCGGGGACGGTCCGCCCGGGTCGGGAAGGAACGGCATGATCGCCCGGCACCGCCTTCCTGATCATGACCTCGTGGTCCTGTCGCCGACAAGCGCGCCCGTCCGTGCCGCCGGTTCACGCGATGGCCGCCGTGGCGAGCGCGGCGCGGCCGGCGGCCCAGGCCCGCTCCGGCGGGCCGGACAGGCGCGTGAACCTCTCGACGAGCCGGCACACCGGCCCGATCGCCAGGGCCGGCGGATCGGTGGGCCGCGGCGGCGCGGCGTCGACCCGGCCGACCGCGCAGCCGTCCTGGGGCAGCACCAGGTCGGCGACGCCGACCAGGTGGCTCGTGGGCTCCTCGTCCACCAGGGCGCGGGTCAGGGTGCTCTCGCCCCGGACCAGCACCACCCGGGCCTGGTACTCGCCCGGGCGGCCCACCACCGGTACGGCGGAGCCGCCGGCCGCCACCGCCCACGCGGTCGGCGCGTCCGTGGCCTCCCGGCCGGCCCGCAGCCCGACCAGCACGAGGTCGCCGGGCGCGCCGTCCGGCACGTGCAGCATCAGCCGGGGCCGGGCGACCTCGGCGACGGCGTGGCGCAACCAGCCCGCCAGGACGTGGCAGGGCCGGTCGGCCAGCAGCCGGGCCAACTGCCGGAAGTGCCCCGGGGACGTGCCGACGAGGCGGGAGAACTGGGTCGTGAAGGTCCCCGCGCTCGTGTAGCCGACGTGGCCGCTGATCGCGGTCACGGTGAGGCCGGAGTGCAGCAGCATCCGGCGGGCCTCCGCCATCCGCAGGGCGGCGAGGAAGCGGGCCGGGGTCATCGTGGTCACGTCACGGAACAACCGGTGGAAGTGGAACGGGCTGAACGGGACCACCCGGGCCAGGTCGGCGAGCTGCAGCGGCTCCGACAGATGCCGGCGCATGTAGTCGATGGCCCGCGCCGCAGCCGCCTCCCGGGACTGTTCCACCGTGTTCCGGGCAACGCCAGACGTCGATTTCACATCAGCTCCCTGTGGCAGTGGATCGGGCACCGCAGAGGAGTCTGCGCAGTCCTCCTTGACGTTTTCTTGAACGCCTCGGCCGCCCGCTGGTGGCGCCGTTGCCGCCGCAGCCGAGCAAGTTGGGAGAAGCAGATCCGATGAACGCCGTGAAACATGGGTCCGGAGCGGTACGGCGATCCGCCGGCTTCCCCCGGAGCCGGAATTCGACGAACCATTTCGTCAATGTCGCCTGATTTACCGCGTCCGACCTGCTCAAGGAGTGCGCCATGCCGGTAAATTGGCGAACCATTCGTCAATACGTCCTGACGCCGGGGATGGCCCAGACCAGGTTCGCCACCCGGGGCTTCCGGGCCCGCGACGAGGCCACCCGCGAGCGTCTGGAGTCCGTCGGCGCCCACTTCCTCACCGGATACGGCCACGCCGTCGGCGCCCGCGACCCCGACGAGGCCGCCGTGGCGCTGGAGACCGTCGAGCCGGAGCTGCGCGGGTTCGCGTACGAGGGCGCGGCGATGGGCCTCGCCGTCCTGGACGGGCTGACCGGCGGCCGTCGCGTCGCCCGGTTCCTGGCCGGCCCGGCCGCCCGGCACGTCTACATGGTCCACGTCGGGGTGGGCTGGGCGATGGCCCGCCTGCCCCGCTGGCGCCGGCACGCGATCCAGCCCGCCGACCGCCTGCTGGGCTGGCTCGCCCTCGACGGCTACGGATTCCACCAGGCGTACTTCCACACCGGGCGGTACGTGCGGTCACACCGCCGCGACGAGGTGCTGCCCTGGTCCGGCGACCCGATCGGGCGGTGGACCGGGCGGGTGGTGGACCAGGGCGTCGGCCGCGCCATGTGGTTCGTCGAGGGCGCCCACCCCGACCGGATCGCCGACGCCGTCGACGGGTTCCCGCCGGACCGGCACGAGGACCTGTACAGCGGGGTGGCGCTGGCCGCCACGTACGCCGGCGGGGCGCCGCCGGAGGACCTGCGCCGGCTGCGCGAGCGCGGCGGCGCGTACGCCCCGGCGATGGCGCAGGGCAGCGCGTTCGCGGCGGAGGCCCGGGAGCGCGCCGGGCTGACCACCGCGCACACCGCCGCCGCCACCGAGGTCTTCTGCGGCGCGCCGCCGGCCGAGGCGGCGGCGGTCACCCAGGCCGCGCTGGCCGACCTCGACCGGGACGGACCGGTGCCGGCCTACCTGGTGTGGCGGCAGCGGATCGCCGAGCAGTTCGTCACGCTGGGGAGGTGCTGACCCTTGTCGGCAATGATCACGATGTTCCGGCGGCAGTTGGCCGGGCTGGTCGCGCTGGTGCTGCTCACCGGCATGTACGTGCTGGTCCGGCAGCCGGAGGCGAACGCCGACGAGCGGCGCGCGATGGCCCAGCCCTACCGGTTCACGCCGATGTCGCTGCCCATGCCGGGCGGCCTGCCGCAACAGTCGATCCGCCGGGTCAACGGCGCGTACCAGCACCTGGCGGCGTGGATCTCCTCCGTCGGCGCGGGCGTCGCCATGAACGACCTGGACGGCGACGGGCTGCCCAACGACCTCTGCGTGACCGACCCCCGGGTCGACCGCGTCGTGGTCACCCCCGCCCCGACGGCCGGCGCCGACCGCTACCAGCCGTTCGTCCTCGACCCGGCGCCGCTGCCGATGAACCCGCACATCGCCCCGATGGGCTGCCTGCCGGGCGACGTCAACGCCGACGGCCGCACCGACCTGCTCGTCTACTGGTGGGGGCGGACCCCGGTGGTCTTCCTCGCCCGGGCCGACGCCACCGGGCTGTCCCGTGACGCGTACCGGCCGGTCGAGCTGGTGCCCGGCGCGGCCGGCGACGGCAGCGCGTACGACGGGCCGAAGTGGAACACCAACGCGGCCACCCTGGCCGACTTCGACGGCGACGGGCACCTCGACGTCTACATCGGCAACTACTTTCCCGACAGCCCGGTCCTCGATCCGGGCGTGCACGGCGGGGTGGCGATGAACCGGTCGATGTCCAACGGCCTCAACGGCGGCGAGGACCACGTCTTCCGCTGGACCGGCGGCAGCGTGGGCCCCGCCCCGAGCGTCTCCTTCGCCGAGGTGCCGGACGTCTTCGACACCAAGGTCTCGCGGGGCTGGACCCTCGCGGTGGCCGCGAACGACGTCGACGGCGACCAGCTGCCCGAGCTGTACGTGGCCAACGACTTCGGGCCGGACCGGCTGCTGCACAACCGGTCGGAGCCGGGACGGATCTCCTTCGCGCTGGTCGAGAGCCGTGGGCTGCCCGGCCTGACCCCGAAGTCCAAGCGGCTGGGCCACGACTCGTTCAAGGGCATGGGCGTGGACTTCGGCGACCTCGACGGCGACGGCATGTTCGACCTCTACGTCGGCAACATCACCACCTCGTTCGGCATCCAGGAGAGCAACTTCGCCTTCGTCAACACCGCCGCGAACACCGAGGAACTGCGGGCCGCGCTGCGGGCCGGCTCGGCGCCGTGGCACGACCGCAGCGCCGAGCTGGGCCTGGCCTGGAGCGGGTGGAGTTGGGACGTCAAGTTCGGCGACTTCACCAACCGCGGGGAGCCGGCCATCGTGCAGACCTCCGGCTTCGTCAAGGGCGAGGTCAACCGGTGGGCGCAGTTGCAGGAGGCGGCCACGGCCAACGACGACCTGCTCGCCGACCCCCGCTGGTGGCCCAAGGTCGAGCAGGGCGACGACATCGCCGGCGGCCAGCACCTGGCCTTCCACGTGCGCGGCGCCGACGGCCGCTACGAGGACCTCAGCCACGAGCTCGGCATGGCCGAGCGGGTGCCCAGCCGGGGCATCGCCACCGGCGACGCCGACGGCGACGGGCGTCTCGACCTCGTCGTGGCCCGGCAGTGGGACGCGCCGGTCTTCTACCGCAACGACAGCCCGGACACCGGAAACTCCCTCACCCTGCGGCTGCTGCACGAGCAGGCGCAGGCCGCCGGCCCGCTCGCCGGGGCGGGGTCGCCCGTCGTCGGCGCCCACGTCCGGGTGACCACCCCCGACGGTCGGGTGCTCATCGACCGGGTCGACGGCGGCAGCGGCCACTCCGGCCGCCGCAGCAACGAGGTGTCGCTCGGTCTCGGCGACGCGACCGGCCCGGTGGCGGTCCATCTCACCTGGCGGGACCGCTCCGGCGTCCCGCACGAGCAGGAACTGTCGCTCACCCCCGGTCGACACACCCTCACCCTCGGCTCGCAAGCTCGGGAGGTCTCGCGATGACGCAGAAGCCGGCGAAGGACCCGCGGATCACCGCGCTGCGCAGGTTCGCCATCTCCATCACCGTCCTCAACATCGCCGGCTACACCGTGCTCGGCTTCGAGCAGGCCTGGGCGTGGCCGCTGTTCGCGCTCGCCACCGGCTACGCGGTGGAGCTGGTGCTGGAGACGATCGGCGCGCGGGCCGAGCACCGCCCGCCCCGCTACCGCGGCGGCGGGGCGCGGGGCCTGGTCGAGTTCCTCTATCCCGCGCACATCACCGCCCTCGCGGTGAACATGCTGCTGTACGTCAACGACCGCCTGCCGGTGATGCTCTTCGCGGTGGCCGTGGCCATCAGCGGGAAGTGGCTGTTCCGGGTGCCGGTCAACGGCCGGCTGCGGCACTTCATGAACCCGTCGAACTTCGGCATCGCGGTGGTGCTGCTGCTGTTCCCGTGGATCTCCATCGCGCCGCCGTACCAGTTCACCGAGTATCTCGAAGGCCCGGCCGACTGGATCGTCCCGGCGGTCATCGTCGTCTTCGGCACCATGCTCAACGCCAAGCTCACCGGCCGGATGTGGCTGATCGCCGGCTGGCTGGGCGTCTTCGTCCTCCAGTCGGTGGTGCGGGGGCTCGTGCTGGACACCGCCATCCTGCCGGCGCTGGCCACCATGACCGGGGTGGCGTTCGTGCTGTTCACCAACTACATGATCACCGATCCGGGGACCACCCCGTCGCGGCCGTTGTCGCAGCTCGCCTTCGGCGGCGGGGTGGCCCTGGTCTACGGCGTCCTGACCGGCGCGTCCATCGTGTACGGCCTGTTCTTCGCCACCGCCATCGTCTGCCTCGTGCGGGGCGGCTTCCTCTGGTCGCTGCACGCGGTGCGGGTCGCCGCCCGCGAGGGCAAGGGCGCCCCGCCCGCCGCGGGGACCCTCGACGGCACGGTGCCACCCGCGGTGGCCCGGGAGATGGTGCGGGCATGAGCAGGATCGCCGTCGTCGGCCTCGCCTGCCGCTTCCCGGACGCCGCCGGCCCCGGACAGCTGTGGGAGAACGCCCTCGCCGGGCGGCGCGCGTTCCGTCGCCTGCCCGACGAGCGGATGCGGGCCGCCGACTACTGGTCCCCGGACCCGGCCGCCCCCGACCGCCACTACGCCGGCAACGCGGCCGTCATCGAGGGGTACGAGTTCGACCGGGTCGCGTTCAAGGTCAGCGGCGGCACGTACCGGTCCACCGACCTCACCCACTGGCTGGCCCTCGACATGGCCGCGCAGGCGCTCGCGGACGCCGGGTTCCCCGACGGCGACGGCCTCCCACGCGAGCGGACGGGGGTGGTCGTCGGCAACACCCTCACCGGCGAGTTCACCCGGGCCGGCATGATGCGCCTGCGATGGCCGTACGTCCGGCGCGTGGTGGGCGCCGCCCTCGGCGAGCAGGGCTGGGACGACGACCGGGTGGCGGGTTTCCTCGCCGACCTGGAACGCTCCTACAAGGCGCCGTTCGCCGAGGTCACCGAGGACAGCCTCGCCGGCGGCCTGTCCAACACCATCGCCGGGCGGATCTGCAACCACTTCGACCTGCACGGCGGCGGCTACACCGTCGACGGCGCCTGCGCCTCCTCGCTGCTGTCCGTGGTCACCGCCTGCCGCAGCCTGACCGACCTCGACGTGGACGTGGCGGTGGCCGGCGGCGTCGACCTGTCCATCGACCCCTTCGAGATGGTCGGCTTCGCCCGCACCGGCGCGCTCGCCAGCGACGAGATGCGCGTCTACGACCGCCGGTCCAACGGGTTCTGGCCCGGCGAGGGCTGCGGCATGGTGGTGCTCATGCGGGAGCGGGACGCGCTCGCGCAGGGCCGGCGCGTCTACGCCTCGCTGGCCGGGTGGGGCGTCTCCTCCGACGGCCGGGGCGGCATCACCCGACCCGAGGCGGCCGGCTACCGGCTGGCGCTGCGCCGCGCGTACCAGCGGGCCGGCTTCGGGGTGGACACGGTGCCCCTGTTCGAGGGGCACGGCACCGGCACGGCCGTCGGCGACGGCACCGAGCTGCGCGCCCTGAGCGAGGAACGCCGGGCGGCCGACCCGGACGCCGCCCCCGCCGCCATCGGGTCCGTCAAGGGAATGATCGGGCACACCAAGGCCGCCGCCGGGGTCGCCGGCCTGATCAAGGCCGTGCTGGCCGTGCACCACCAGGTCGTCCCGCCGACCGTCGGGTGCGTCGAGCCGCACCCGGAACTCACCGCCGAGCGGCCCGCGCTGCGTGCCGTGCGCCGCGCCGAGGAGTGGCCGGCCGGCGCCCCCCAACGCGCCGGTGTTACCGCGATGGGCTTCGGCGGCATCAACACCCACCTCGTCGTCGACGGGCCCGCCCGGCCCCGCCGCCGGTCGCTGGACCGGCGGACGCGGCAGCTCGCCCGGTCCGTGCAGGACGCCGAGCTGCTGCTCGTCGACGCGGATACCCGCGACGAGCTGCACGGGCGGCTGACGGACCTGCGAGCGCTCGTACGCGGGCTGGCCTTCGCCGAGCTGGGCGACCTGGCCACCACCCTGCACCGGAGCCTGCGGGGCCGCGCGTACCGGGCGGCGGTCGTGGCCCGGTCGCCGGAGGAGGCCGAGCGTGCCCTCGACCTGGCGGCGCGGGCGTCGGCGCCCGACGGCTCCGGACGCCTGGTCGACCCGGCGCGGGGCGTCTTCCTGGGGCGGGCCGGTCGGCCCGCCCGGATCGGTTTCCTCTTCCCCGGCCAGGGCTCCGGCCGGGGCTGGGGCGGCGGGGCGTTGCGCCGGCGGTTCACCGAGGCCGACGAGGTCTACCGCGCGGCCGGCGAGGCCCTCGCCGACGACACGGCCGCGTCGACGGCGTTCGCCCAACCACGCATCGTCACCGGCTCGCTGGCCGGGCTGCGCGCCCTCGCGGCGCTCGACGTCGACGCGAGAGTCGTCGTCGGCCACAGCCTCGGCGAGCTGACCGCGCTGCACTGGGCCGGCTGCCTCGACGAGGACGAGCTGCGGGAGCTGGTCACGCTCCGGGGCGAGGCCATGGTCACGCACGCCCCGCCGGGTGCGATGCTCGGCGTCACCGCCGGGCCGGAGGAGACCGCCGCGCTGCTGACCGGCACCGCCGCCGTGGTCGCCGGCCACAACGGGCCCCGGCAGACGGTCGTCGCCGGCGACGACGCCGCGGTGGCCGAGGTGGCCCGGCGGGCCGCCGCGGCGGGCCTGAACCGCACCAGGCTGTCGGTCGGGCACGCCTTCCACAGCCCGCTGATGGCGCCGGCGGCCGCCGCCTTCGCCGGGCACCTGCGGTCCCGCCGGTTCGGGCCGCCGCTGCGCCGGGTCGCCTCCACGGTCACCGGCGCCGTCCTGACTCCCGACACCGACCTGCCCCGGCACCTGCACCGGCAGATCGAGGCGCCGGTGCGCTTCGCCTCCGCGCTGGCGTCCGCCGCCGCCGAGGTCGACCTGTTCCTGGAGGTCGGCCCCGGGAAGGTGCTGACCGGGCTGGCCCGCGAGCAGGCGCCCGACGTGCCGGCGCTGGCGGTGGACACGGACGCCGAGTCGCTGTCCGGCCTGCTCGCGGCGGTCGGCGCCGTGTACGCCCTCGGCGGCCCGGCCGCGTACCCGGCACTGTTCGAGGACCGGCTGACCCGGCCGTTCGAGCTGGACCGGCCCCGCACGTTCTTCGCGAGCCCCTGCGAGGCGGCCCCCGAGCTGGCGGCGCCGGCGCCCGTGGCGGCCGCCCCGCCCCCGGCCCGCCCCGGCGACGTCCCGGCGCCGGTTGCCACCGGCGCGCTGGAGCTGGTGCGCAACCTCGTGGCGCAGCGCGCCGAACTGCCGGTGGAGGTGCTGCGGGACGACAGCCGGTTCCTCGACGACCTGCACATGAGCTCGATCACCGTCGGCCAGCTCGTCAACGAGGCCGCGCGCGCCATGGGGCTGCCCGCCGTGGCCATACCGACCAACTTCGCCACCGCCACCGTGCGGGAGATGGCCGAGGCGCTGGAGGCCCGGGAGCGAGAGGCCCCGCACGAGCGGACGGACCTCGTGGCCGGGGTCGCGCCGTGGGTGCGTACCTTCGTCGTCGACCTGGTCGAGGAGGCGCTGCCGGCCACCGACGCGGCGGAACCGTGCGGTCGCTGGCAGGTTTTCGCCAGCCCCGGCCATCCCCTCTCCGACGCCCTGCGCGGGGCCCTCGAAGCGGCCGGGACCGGCGACGGCGTGCTGGTCTGCCTGCCCGACGAGCCCGGCGAGGAGCATCTCGCCGTCGCGGTGCGCGGGGCCCAGGCGGCGCTGCGCCAGCCCTCCGGCGGGCGGCTGCTGGTGGTGCAGCCGGCGGCGCGGGCGACAGCGCTGGCCAAGACCGCCCGGCTGGAGGGCGACCGGCTGCGGACCACCGTCGTGACCACCCCCCTCGACCCGACCGCCGTCGCGCGCGTCGTCGCCGAGGTCGCCGCCACCGACGACTTCACCGAGGTGGTGTACGACCGGGCCGGCGTCCGCCGGGTGCCCCTGCTGCGCCCGGTGCCGGTCTGCGGCGGCGAGCCGGGCGCGGTGCCGCTGGGTCCGGCCGACGTGCTGCTGGTGACCGGCGGGGGCAAGGGCATCACCGCCGAGTCCGCCCTGGTGCTGGCCCGGGAGAGCGGCGCCCGGCTGGCCGTGCTCGGCCGGTCCGACCCCGAGCTCGACGAGGCCCTGGCCGGCAACCTCAAGCGGCTCGCCGACGCCGCGTCCGACCTGCGCTACCTCCGCGTCGACGTCACGGACGCGGACGCGGTGGCCGACGCGGTCGCGGCGGTCACCGCCGACTGGGGCCCGGTCACCGCCGTGCTGCACGGGGCCGGGCAGAACACCCCGACGGCGCTGGTGGACCTCGACGAGGCGGCCCTGCGGGGCGTGTTCGCCGTCAAGGTCGACGGCCTGCGGGCCGTCCTCGCCGCCGTGGACCCCGCGCCGCTGCGCCTGCTGGTCACCTTCGGCAGCGTCATCGGGCGGGCCGGGCTGCACGGCGAGGCGCACTACGCGGCGGCCAACGAGGCCCTGGCCGAGCTGACCCGCCAGGTGGCCGCGACCCGCCCGGGCTGCCGCGCCGTCTGCCTGGAGTGGTCGGTGTGGTCGGGGGTCGGGATGGGGGAACGGCTGTCGGTGGTCGAGTCGCTCAGCGGCTCCGGCGTCACCCCGATCGGCCCGGACGACGGCCTGCGGGTCCTGCGCGAGGTGCTGGCCGACGACACGCTGCCGCCGGTGGTGGTCGTCACCGGGCGCACCGGCGGCCTCGAGACGGTGCGCTACCACCGTCCGGAGCTGCCGCTGCTGCGCTTCACCGAGCGGCCGCTGGTGCGCTACGACGGCGTCGAGCTGGTCTGCGAGGTCGACCTGGCGCCCACCACGGACCCGTACCTGGAGGACCACCGGCTCGACGGCGACCTGCTCTTCCCGGCGGTGCTCGGGCTGGAGGCCATGGCCCAGGTCGCCACCGCCCTCGCCCGGCACCCGGGGGTGCCCGTCGTCGAGGACGTCCGGTTCGACCGTCCGGTCGTCGTCGACCCCGAGGCCGGTACCACCGTCCGCGTCGCCGCGCTCGTCCGCTCCGAGCAGGTCATCGACGTCGTGCTGCGCAGCGCGGCGACCGGCTTCGCGGCCGACCACTTCCGGGCCCGGCTCCGGTTCGCACCCGACGAGACCTGTCCCGCCGACACCGCGGCGCCGGCCCCGGCGGAGCTGCCGGCCGTGCCGCTCGACCCCGCCCGCGACCTCTACGGCGGCGTGCTGTTCCAGGCCGGCCGGTTCCGCCGGATCAGGAGCTACCGGCGGGTGGCGGCGCGCCTCGCCGAGGCCGAGGTGGTCACCAGCGACGCCGCCTCCTGGTTCAGCGCGTTCCTGCCGGGCCGGCTGGTGCTCGGCGACCCGGGCGCCCGGGACGCGTTCATGCACGGGATCCAGGTGTGCGTGCCGGACGCGACGCTGCTGCCGGAGGGCATCGACCGCATCTGGTCGGCCGGTCCCAAGCTGTCGGCCACCGAGGCCGTCACGATGACCGCGCGGGAGCGGGAGCAGCACGGCACCGCCTACGTCTACGACGTCGTGGTACGGGACGCCACCGGGGCGGTGATCGAGCGGTGGATGGGGCTGCGGCTGCGCGCCGTACGCCCGCACACGCCGCCCGGGAACTGGCCGCCGGCGCTGCTGGGGCCGCTGCTGCAACGGCGGCTCGCCGAGGTGTTCCCCGGCGACGTCGCGGTGGCCGCGGCGCCCGGCGGGGCCCGCGACTCCGGTGCGCTGCTGTCCCGGGCGCTGGGCCGGCCCGTCGTGCTGCGGCACCGGCCCGACGGGCGGCCGGAGGTCGACCTGCCGTACACCGTCTCCGTGGCGCACTGCGCGCCGCTGGACCTCGCCGTCGCCGTCGCCGGCGACGGGGCGCTGGCCTGCGACGCCGAGCCGGTGACCGCCCGGGCCCCGGACGTGCGGCGCGACCTGGCGGGTCGGCACGCGAGCCTGGCGGCGCTGCTCGTCGCGGAGGTCGGCGACCCGCCGGACCTGGCGGCCACCCGGGTCTGGTGCGCGACGGAGTGCCTGCAGAAGGCCGGGCGGCCGGAGGGGCGGCTGAGCCTGCTGCCCGGGGCCGTCCCCGACGGCTGGGTGGTGCTCGACGCCGGCGACGTCCGGGTCGCCACCCGCGCGGTCGCGGTGGCCGGCGCCGCCGCGCCGACCGTGGTGGCCGTGCTGGCCGGGTCGGGGCGGTGAGCATGCCCCGCTACTACGAGTACCGGCACGTCGTCGGCTTCGAGGAGACCAACCTCGTCGGCAACGTGTACTACGTCAACTACCTGCGGTGGCAGGGCCGGTGCCGGGAGATGTTCCTGCACGAGCACGCGCCGGAGATCCTCGACGAGTTGCGAGCCGACCTGAAACTGTTCACCCTCAAGGCGGAGTGCGAGTTCTTCGCGGAGCTGGCGCCGTTCGACCGCCTCGCGGTCCGGATGCGGCTGGTCGAGCTGACCCAGACCCAGATGGAGCTGGGCTTCGACTACCTGCGGCTCGGCGACGGCGACCTGCTCGTCGCGCGGGGACGGCAGCGGATCGCCTGCATGCGCGGGCCGAACGGCCGGACCGAACCGGTCCGGGTGCCGGCGGGCCTGGTGCGGGCGTTCGCCCCGTTCCGGTCGGCCACGGTGGGGCAGGGGTGAGCGGCGTGCGCTTCGACACCAGGCTGGTGCACGGCGGCCGTCGGCCGGCGGCGGGCACCGGGGACGTCGTCCCGCCGATCCACCTCTCGACCACCTACGAGCGCCGGGCGCAGGACGAGCCCCGCTACTTCTACGGGCGCGGCGAGAACCCCACCCGGGAGGAGCTGGAGGAGTGCCTCGCCGGGCTGGAGGGGGCGCCCTTCGCGACCGTCTTCTCCTCCGGCCAGGCCGCCGCCGCGACCCTGCTGTCGCTGGTGCGGCCCGGGCAGTGCGTGGTGTGCACCGACGACGTGTACGCCGGCACCGACGGACTGTTGGACCTGGCCGCGCGGCAGGGCGTACGCGTGCGCTACGCCGACCTGACCGGCCCGGAGGGGATCGCGGCGGCCCTCGCGGAGCCGGATCTCGCCCTGGTCTGGATCGAGACGCCCACCAACCCGCTGCTCACCGTGGTGGACGTGGTCGAGGTCAGCCGGCGGGCGCACGAGCGGGGCGCCCTCGTCGTGGTGGACAACACCTTCGCCAGCCCGGTGCTCCAGCAGCCCCTGACCCTGGGCGCCGACGTCTCGCTCTACAGCACCACCAAGTCCATCGCCGGTCACGCGGACGTGCTGGGCGGCGCCCTCGTCTACCGGGACGCGGAGCTGCACGCCGCGGTGCGGGCGTACCGGACGACGGCCGGGAACGTGCCGGGAGCGCTGGACTGCTTCCTGGTCCGCCGCGGGCTGCACACCCTGTCGTTGCGGGTGCACCGGCAGGTCGCCACCGCGCGCGCCCTGGTGGAGCTGCTGCGGGCGAGCCCCGCGGTCGGCGCCGTCCACTATCCCGGGCTGTCGGAGCACCCGCAGCACGCGGTGGTCAAGGCCCAGATGAGCGCGCCCGGCGCGATCGTCTCCTTCGACTATCTCGCCGGCTCCGCCGAGGACCTGCTGGACCGGTTCACACTGTTCACCTGCGGGGTCAGCCTCGGCGGGGTGCACTCCCTCGTGGAGTGCCCGGCCCTGATGACGCACCGCCCGCTGACGGCGCAGGCGCGGGCGCGCCGGGGCATCGGCGACTCGCTGATCCGGCTGTCGGTCGGCATCGAGGACCCGCACGACCTCGCCGAGGACCTGTCCCGGGCGCTGGCCGGCGGCCCCTGACCGCCGTCCGTCCGCGCCCGCCCTTGGTCCGCCGCCCGCCCGCGTCCCGCCCTCCGTCCGCCTCTTCCGAAAGGGGCCGTTCCATGGCCATCCGCGAGATCGACACCACGCTGCCGGTCGTCCGGACGCTGCCCGCGCCGGGTCGTTACCTGTGCGGCCTGACCTTCGACGGTGAGTTCTTCTGGCACTCCGACCAGGAGGCCGGCGAGATCTACGCCCTCGCCCCGGGCGACGGCACCGTCGTGCGGACGCTGTCCTGCCCCCGGGTGCGCGCCGACCTCACCGTGGGCGGCGGCGCGCTCTGCCAGGTCGGCGGCCGGCCGAAGCGGATCCTGCTGATCGATCCGCTCACCGGCGACGTGCTCGGCGAGAAGGAGGTGGCCCCGCCCAGCGGCCGGCTCTGCGGGGTGGAGACCAAGGGCGTGGCGATGTGGATGGGGCTGCGCGGGCCGTCGGTCGTGCAACTGCGCGACGTCGCCACCATGACCGTGCAGCGCGAGTTCCCGGTGCCCGGCGTGCCGTCCGGGCTGACGGTCGCCGGGGACCTCGTGGTCTACGCCGACTTCGAGGGCGCGATGCTGCGGGCGGTCGACGCCCGGCACGGCACGCTGCGCGGGCAGGCCCCCGTGGCCGGGCGGCCGGTGGGCCTGACCTGGGACGGCGGGCTGCTCTGGTACGCCGACTTCGCCGGCCGCCGGCTGGCCGCGGTGCGGCTGCCCGACCTGCTCGCCACCGGCTGCTGACCCCGCCGACCGGCCGGGAGGTGGTCATGCCCGGCCGGGACCCGGCCCGAAGCGCCGGGACGTGGTCATGCCCGCCCGTGGGATGGTCATGCCCGGTCGGGGACGTAGTCGTTGCCGGCGTACCAGTCGCCACGGCCGCGCGGCAGCAGATCCAGGACGTTCCACACCGGGCTGAGCAGGTCGATGCCGCGTTCGCCGCCGTCGGGGAAGCTCGCCGGGGCGGAGTAGAAGTGCCGCACCCGGTCGCCCTCGGCGCGCAGCACGCTGGCCATCGGCCGCTGCGTGCCGTCCGGGTGCTCGGCGCGCAGGTCGGCGTTGAACGACGTCCCGTGGCTGGACAGGATCCGCAGGCCGGTCCAGCCCCGCCGCCGGGCCCAGTCCCGCAACCGGGGCAGCGGCGCCTTGGCCACCACCGCGACGGCGGTGTGCCGACGCAGGTGCGGGAGCACCCCGTGGAAGCCGTCCACCCACAGCGAGCACATCGGACAGGCCTCGGCGGCGTCCGGGGCGAACATCAGGTGGTAGACGAAGAGGGTGTCGTGCTCCTCGAACAGCTCGCGCAGCCGGACGTCGCGGGTCGGCTCCGACCGGTCCAGGTCGGCCGGTCCCTCGGCGAGCCGGTAGTCGGCCAGCAGCGGGCCGGGCGGCATCCGGCGCCGTGCCGCGGCGACCCGTTCGAGCTGGTCCCGCAGCTCCTGCTCGGCCGACGCGAGCGACCGCCGGGCGGCCACGTGCGCGGCGTCGGCGCCGACGGGCCAGCTCGGCAGCGCGGTCTCGTGCTCGACGTCGGCCATTGCCACACTCCTCCGCGACGGTCGGGCCACCTCCGGCAGGCTACCCGCCCGGTACCCGCCGTGACGTTTCCACCACGCGGACGCCCCATGCGTTACGCTTTAAAAATGCGTGGTGTTTTGCTCGCTGGTGGCACCGGCTCGCGGATGTGGCCGGTGACCCGGGCGGTCTCCAAGCAACTGATGCCGGTCTACGACAAGCCGATGATCTTCTATCCGCTGAGCACCCTCGTGACGGCCGGTGTGCGGGAGATCCTCATCATCACGCGCCCCGACGAGCAGGCGCTGTTCCGGCGCCTGCTCGGCGACGGCGACCAGTGGGGCCTCGACCTGCGGTACGCGGTGCAGGAGCGCCCGGAGGGCATCGCCCACGCGCTCCTGCTGGCTGCGGACTTCCTCGCCGGCGGGCCGGCGGTGCTCATCCTCGGCGACAACATCATCCACTCCGCCGAGCTGGACCGGCAGCTCGCCGAGCTGACGGACGTGGACGGCGGGCTGGTCTTCGGGCTCCCGGTGGCGGACCCGCGGCCCTTCGGGGTGCTCGACTTCGACGACTGCGGCGCCGTTCGGGACATCGTGGAGAAGCCGCTGGTCCCGCCGTCCCGGTACGCCGTACCCGGCCTCTACGTCTACAGCTCGGACGTCGTATCCGTCGCCGCTGAGCTGACGCCGAGCGCCCGCGGCGAGCTGGAGATCACCGACGTCAACCGGGCGTACCTGCGCCGGGGCCGGCTGGAGGTGCGGCTGCTCGGGCGGCGGACCGCGTGGCTGGACACCGGCCGGTTCGGCGACCTGATGAAGGCGGCGGAGTACGTGCGCGTGATCGAGGAGCGGCACGGGGTCAAGGTCGGCTGCGTCGAGGAGGCGGCCTGGCGCGCCGGTCTGCTCGACGACGCGGCGATGCGTCGCCTCGCGGTGCCGCTGCGCGCCAGCGGGTACGGCGACTACCTGCTGCGCCTGCTCGACGGCGAGCGTCCGGCGCGCCCGGCCGCCGTCGGGTGAGGCCCGAAAGCGCGGGGGAGGGGTCGACGACGCCGTTGCCTCGCGAACTTGCCAAACATATAGTGATCTGTGGCCGACTCTGCCTGCGAGGAGAGCGACATGACCGCCGTCCGGTTCGACTCCGTGGCCTTCAAGGCCGAGCAACGCGACACCTGGAACGCGGTCAGCGCCGGGTGGGACTTCTGGCAGGACCGGTACGAGCGGGCGGCGGCGCCGGTGACCGAGTGGCTGCTGCGCGCCGCCGCGCTCCGGCCCGGTCACCGCGTGCTCGACGTCGGCTGCGGCACCGGCGAGCCGTCGGTCAGCGCCGGTCGGCTGGTCGCCCCGACCGGCCGGGTGCTCGGCATCGACCTCGCGCCGGAGATGGTCGACCGGGCCCGCCGGTGCGCCGCCGGACTCGGCCACCCGATCGAGTTCGCCGAGTCCGACGTGGAGGCCCTCGACCTGCCGGCGCGCTCCTTCGACGCGGTGCTCAGCCGGTGGGGGCTCATGTTCGCGGTGGACCGGCGGCGGACGCTCGCGAGTCTGCACCGCCTCCTGGCCCCCGGCGGTGTGCTCGCCGCGGCGGTGTGGGGCCCGCCCGAGGCGAACCCGATGACGTCGCTGGGCTTCCGGACGCTGGCCGCCGGCCTGCCTGGCCCCCCGCCGGACCGCCCCGGCCCGTTCAGCATGGCCGACGCCGCGCGCACCCGCGCCGACCTGCTCGCCGCCGGCTTCACCGACGTCGACGTGGAGCCCGTCGGCATCGCCATTCGCTTCAGCTGCGTCGACGAATACCTCGCGTACACCCGGGACGTGACGCCGCCCGGGGTGCTCGCGGCGGTGCGGCACCAGCTCGGCGCCGACGCGGAGCGGGCGAGCTGGGAGCGGCTCACCGAGGCCGCCGCCGTCTTCGCCGACGAGCACGGCGTGGTCACGCTGCCGGGCTCGGCCCTCTGCCTGCGCGCCCGCCGCGCCCCCGCCCCCGAAACCGCCGCCGCCGACACCACCGCGACCGCCGCCGACACCACCGCGACCGCCGCCGACACCACCGCCCTCGACACCGCCGCCCTGGCCGCCGACACCACCGCCCCCGACACCGTCGGCCTGGCCCCCGACACCGTCGGCCTGGCCACCGCAGGCCCCGCCACCGGCGTCGGCCCCGCCGCCCGACGGTCCGCGACCGCCGGCTCCGGGTCGCCGCCGACCGCCGCGCCGGGGAGGGCCGGATGACCGCGGCCTGCCCGAGCGCGCCACGCCCGGTCCGCCCGCCGGCCGGCCATCCCGGCCTGCTGGCGCTGGCCCAGTCGTACGTCGACGACGCCGCCACCCGGGGTGAGCTGCCCCGCCGGGACCTGCGGCGGCTGCCCGGCGCCCGGGTGGACGTCGACCCGGAGTTCTGCCGCGCGGTGGCCCGGCACTTCGACCGGGCACCCCGGCGGGACGTCGGCCCGGGCCTGACGGCCCGCTACCGCAGGTTCACCGAGGAGAACCTGCGCCACTTCGCCCTGCTGGCCCGGGCCGGGATCCGCGTCGAGCCGTGGCGGGGCCCCGGGCAGCCCTATCGGGGCGCGGCCGACCTGATCGACCGTCTCGCCCGCACCGGCGTGCTGCACGTCTACCTGACCCGGGACGGCCACGGCCCCGACGGTCCCGCCCCCGACCACCCGCTGTGCGCCCCGTCCGGCGTCACGGTCGGCGGCGTCCCGCTGCTGCACAACGACATCTTCCGGGCGGTGCACGACGTGTTCGGCCACGTCATGCTCGGCGCCTCGATGGGCGTGGCGGGCGAGTTCCTGGCCGCGTACGGGCACATGGCCATGTACCCGCCCGAGGTGCATCCCGTCGTCTTCACCGAGCAGGTCAGTCAGATCTGCTGGTTCTTCCACGGCCCACACCTGGCCGACCGGTCGGGGCGGTGGCCCCGGCGCGGCGAGCCGGGGTGGATCCCCCCGTCCGAGCGGCCCTACCCGGAGCAGAAGCTGTTCCCCTGCCCGCCGGGTTTCCTCGACCGCTTCACCGCAAGCTTCACGGAGGAAGCAGTATGACCGACACGGCTGCCCACCCCCTGTCCGCGGTGCGGGCGGAGTTCCCGTTCCTCGCCCCGTCCGGCTACGGCCCGCCGCTGGCCTATCTCGACAACGCCGCGACGACGCAGAAACCCCGCCCGGTCCTCGACGCGGTGGTCGACTTCTACACCACCGCGAACAGCAACATCGGGCGCGGCTTCTACGAGCTGAGCCGCCGGGCCACCGGCCGCTACGAGGAGGCCCGGGAGGTGGTCCGGCGGTTCGTCAACGCCGCACACGCCGACGAGATCGTGTTCACGCGCGGCACGACGGACGCGGTGAACCTGCTCGCCGACACCTTCGCCGAGCGGATCGTCGGGCCGGGCGACGACATCGTGGTCACCGGCATGGAACACAACTCGAACCTGCTGCCGTGGCGTCGGCTCTGCGAACGGCGCGGGGCGAGACTGCGGATCGTGCCGTCGCCGGCCGGCGGGCCGGTCCGGCCGGACGACCTGGCCGCCGTACTGGGCCACCGGACCCGCCTCGTCGCGGTCAGCCACGTCTCCAACGTGCTCGGCACCGTCAACCCGGTACGGGAACTCGCCGCCGTGGCGCACGACCGGGGCGTGCCGGTGGTCGTCGACGGCGCGCAGGCGGTCGCGCACCTGCCCGTCGACGTGCGGGAGATCGGCGCGGACTTCTACTGCTTCTCGGGTCACAAGGTGTACGCCCCGATGGGCTCCGGGGTGCTCTACGGCCGCCGCGAGCTGCTCGCCGACCTGCCGCCCTACCAGGTGGGCGGCGGGACGGTGAAGGGCGTCTCGCACGACGCCCCGGTGTCCTACGTGCCGGTCCCGGCGCGGCTGGAGGCCGGCACCCCCGACATCGGCGCGGCGGTCGGGCTGGCCACCGCGCTGACCTGGCTGGACGGCCTCGGCCGGGACGCGGTGCGGGCACACGACGCGGACCTGGTCCGGTACGCCGTCGAGGTGCTGCGCGGCGTCGACCGGGTCCGGGTCGTCGGCGACCCGGCGGCGGACCCGGCGGGCATCGTCTCCATCGCCGTGGACGGCCTGCATCCGTACGACGTGGGCGGGCACCTCGACCGGCACGGCATCGCCGTGCGGTCGGGCGTGCACTGCGCCAGCGCGTTCCTCGACGACCTGGGGCTGCTCGGCACGGTGCGGCTCTCCTTCGCGGTCTACAGCACCCGCGACGAGGTCGACCGGGTCGCCGAGGCGCTGCGCACCGTGCGGGCGGGGGAGTGGACCACCGACTACCCCGACACGCGGTTCCGGTGACCGCCGGGCCGAGCCCGGTCGTCACCCGGGAGCCGGGCTTCGACACGCTGCCGGCCGAGGAACTGGCGTCGGCCGCGCTGGGCGGGGCCCGCCGGCACGGCGCCGCCTACGCCGACGTACGGCTGCGGCGGGTGCGGACGCTGCGCGAGCGCGTCCGCGACGGCCAGCCCGAGGGCACCCAGGAGAGCGTCGAGACCGGGGCGGGCGTGCGGGTCCTCGTCGACGGCACCTGGGGGTTCGCCGCCGGCGTCGACCTCACCCCGCCGGGGCTGGCCGCGCTGGCCGCCCGCGCCTGCGAGCAGGCCCGGACGCTGCGCCCGCTGCGGGGCGCGCCGGCGCGCCTGGCGCCCGAGCCGGTCCACGGCCCGGCGGTCTGGGAGTCGCCGTGCGAGGTGGACCCCTTCGCCGTACCCGCCGCCGAGCGGACCGCCCTGCTGGCCCGCTGGTGCGACGTGCTGCGCGCCGGCGGCGTCGACCTCGCCGAGGCGTTCCTGCAGGTCTTCCGCGAGTCCACCGTCTACCACGACAGCGAGGGCCGGCGGATCCGGCAGCGGCGGACCTGGCTGCACCCGATGGTGATCGGGTTCCGGATCGACTCCGACAACGGCGCCTTCGAGACCATGCGTACCCTCGGGCCGCCGGCCGCCCGAGGCTGGGAGTACCTGACCGGGACCGGCTGGGACTGGGCGGGGGAACTCGCCCGGATGCCCGGCCAGCTGGCCGAGAAGCTGGCCGCCCCCTCCGTCGAGCCGGGCGAGTACGACCTGGTCGTCGACCCGACCAACCTGTGGTTGACGATCCACGAGACCGTCGGGCACGCCACCGAGCTGGACCGGATCCTCGGCCGGGAGGCGGCCTTCGCCGGCACCTCGTTCGTCACGGGCGACGACGTCGGGTCGCTGCGCTACGGCTCGCCCGCGATGAACGTGGTCGCCGACCGGACCACCCCGCACGCGCTCGCCACGATCGGCTACGACGACGACGGCGTGGCCGCCCGGTCGTGGCCGCTCATCCGCGACGGGGTGCTGGTGGGCACGCAGCACGACCGGCAGACCGCCGGCGCCGCCGGGCTGGAGCGCTCCACCGGCTGCGCGTACGCCGAGTCGTACCGGCACCTGCCCGTGCAGCGGATGCCGAACGTGTCGCTGCGTCCCGCGCCGGGCGGGCCGGACACCCGCGAACTGATCGGCCGGGTCCGGGACGGGCTGTACGTGGTCGGCGACAACAGTTTCTCCATCGACATGGCGCGGGTGAACTTCCAGTTCACCGGGCAGCGCTTCTACCGGATCCGGGACGGCCGGCTCGCCGGTCAGGTGCGCGACGCCGCGTACACCGGGACGACGCTGGAGTTCTGGCGGTCCCTGGAGGCGGTGGGCGGCCCGCAGACGTGGCTGCTGTCCGGCGCGGGGCAGTGCGGCAAGGCCCAACCGCTGCAACTCGCCGCCGCCGGACACGGGTGCCCCTCGGCGCTGTTCCGCCGCGTACGCGTCACCAGCACCCGGGCGGAGGTGCCCGCGTGAGGACGCCACGGCCACGGGAGACTGTCGAGATCGCGCTCGCCGCCGCGCGCGGCGGCGACTGCGTGGTGATCGTGGAGCAGGGCCCCGACACGCACCTGCGCTGGGCGGACAACGCGCTGACCGGCAGCGGCAGCGGTGACGTGCACCGGGTGTCGGTGGTGAGCGTGGTCGCCGGCCGGGTGGGCGCGGTGTCGCTGTGCGGGCCGGCCGACCGGGCCGAGATCGTGGCGCTGGTCCGGGCGGCGGAGGAGGCCGCCCGGCAGGCCCCGCCGGCCCCGGACGCGCGACCCCTGCCCGCCCCCGGGGCCGGGTCGCCGCACTGGGACGATCCGGTCCCGGCGGCGCCGCCGGTGCTGGCCGGGCTGGTCGACCAGCTCGCCGCGGGGTTCGCCCGGGCCCGGCGCGACGGCGGCGTGCTGCACGGGTACGCCGAACACCGGCTGCGCAGCACGTTCCTCGGCACCTCGACGGGCGTGCGGCTGCGGCACGACGAGGCGGCCGGGCACCTCGAGCTGACCGCGCGCGGGCCGGACGGCCATCCGGTGTGGACGAACGCCGTGACGACCGACTTCACCGACGTGTCGGTGGCGGCGTTGCAGGACGAACTGGACCGGCGCCTGCGCTGGGGGCGGCGGCGGGTCGAGCTGCCGCCCGGCCGGTACGAGTGCCTGCTGCCGCCGACCGCCGTCGCGGACCTGATGAACTACGCCTACACCACGGCGGGCGCCCGGGCGGCGGCGCAGGGCAGGACGGTCTACAGCGGGTCGGGCGGTCGCACCCGGATCGGCGAGCGGCTCGCCGGCGTGCCGTTGACCCTGCGCAGCGATCCGGCGGTCGACGGGCTGCGCTGCGCGCCGTTCCTGGTGGCGCCGTCGTCGACGCCGACGAGGTCGGTGTTCGACAACGGTCTCCCGCTGGGCCCGACCCGCTGGTGGGACGAGGGCCGGCTGCGGTCGCTGGTGCAGACCCGCGACAGCGCGGACGAGCTGGGCATGCCGCTCACGCCCGTGGTGGACAACCTCATCCTCGAGGGGCCGGGCGGCGCGTCCCCCGCCGACCTCGTCGCGGCGACCCGCAACGGCCTGCTGCTGACCAGCCTCTGGTACATCCGCGAGGTCGACCTCGCCACCATGGCCCTGACCGGGCTGACCCGCGACGGCGTCTACCTGGTGCGCGACGGCGAGGTCGTCGGCGCGGTCAACAACTTCCGGTTCAACGACAGCCCGCTGGACATGGCGGCCCGGGTCACCGAGGTGGGCGCCACGGTGCCGACCCGCGCCCGGGACTGGGGCGACGCCGTGGCGCGTACGGCCATGCCGATGCTGCGCGTCCAGGACTTCCGGCTGACCGCCGCCACCCACGCGGTCTGAGCCCCGCCGCGCCTCCGTGCGCCCCCACCAGCCCGTCCGGGCGATTTCGATTCGTCGTGGCGTGGGCCGGTTGAGGAACAAATAGCGTCCGTGGGATGTGCGGCTGCGGCGATTCGATCCTCCCGTGCGGTGATCCCCTTCAGTCATACGCGAAAGCGGACATTATTTCGCAAACGATCAATGTGAGCCCGTTGACAGTCACTTTAGAAAACAATAGCGTTCGGGTCAGTGGTCCTCCGGGTTGAGCAAGCGTCAAAGACGGCGCCAAGGCATCCGGGGAATACAGGGAGGTGGAGCCGTGACTGACACGGCGAGAGAGACCTACGAGTCACTCAACATCGAGCCGAAGCCGCTGCGGCCGCACATCCTGGCTGCGGCGACGGTCGTCTTCGGCGACGACTACTACGGTGGCCGTCGGGAGACGATCAACCTGTCGGGCTTCGTGCAGATGAACAAGTGGCCGATGCCGGGGTTCAAGCACACCGTCGACGAGGACGGGACGGCGAGCTTCAACCTGGAGCTCATCAGCGCCCCCGAGGTCGGCATCAAGGGGTTCAGCTACACGCTGAACGACCGGATCCAGATCCTGTCGAACCCGTACCTGCCGAACACCGGTCACATCAAGCAGATCGTGCCCGGTAAGAACTTCCCCGCGGAGTTCTACATCCGGCGGTTCGGCATCCTGGAGACCAGCACCATGCGGCTGGCCCACCGGGGTGTCATCGACGTCAAGGGCATCGTGGACGGCCTTCCGCCGTACAAGACCCCGCTCACCTCGCCGTTCCTCGGCCGCCCGTACGGCGACCAGGGCGAGGTCATGCCGGCGCACAACGTGGTCCGGGGCACCAACCTCCCGGCCGCGTGGTACCCGTCGAACGACGACAACGAGGCCGTCGGCAACACGCCGAGCGCCTTCTTCGCGTCGAGCATCGGCCCGTGCGTCTCGATGCTGGTCGACCCGTCGATCATCATCCAGGCCTCGACCGAGGCGAAGATCAAGGTCGAGGTCAACGGCCGCACCGAGGAGATCGAGCTCGCCGGCGACTACCCGCTCGCCGCGGGCGCCGAGATCCTCCTCTTCGGGCCGGAGAAGCACGACCAGGGCTCCGGGGTGCTGGCCCAGCTCGCCCGTGTGGCGCTGGTGGGCAACAGCCCGGCGCTGGGCGGCAAGGTCATGCTGCGGGCCAGCTTCTTCACCGTCTCGGGCGGCCAGCTCGGCGACGGCAACGAGGAGAGCCTGAGCCGGCTGCGCTACCCGGGTGAGCTGCACTTCGACGCTCACTTCGAGCTGGTGACCCCGTCCGCCACGCTCTACGCGGCGGCCCCGGTCCACCTGAGCGGCCAGCTCAAGGACCTGGAGCCGACCGGCACGCTGCTGACCGCCGACCACGCCGACGCCGCGCTGCGGACGAAGGACGGCGAGTCCCGGGCGCGCCTGACCGGCGTGTCGCTGAAGCTCGGTGACGCGCTGGTGGGCTCGGAAGCCTACGTCAGCGCGTGACGACCAACCGCCGTTGGTAGTCCCGAAAGACGTCGTCCCGGGTGGCCTCCTGTCACCCGGGACGCCGTCACTCTCCAGGGGTGGCAGACATGTTCGAGCGGTTCACCGACCGAGCGCGACGGGTTGTCGTCCTGGCCCAGGAAGAGGCCCGGATGCTCAACCACAACTACATCGGTACGGAGCACATCCTGTTGGGCCTGATCCATGAGGGTGAGGGTGTCGCGGCGAAGGCTCTGGAGAGTCTCGGCATCTCGCTTGAGGGTGTGCGGCAGCAGGTCGAGGAGATCATCGGCCAGGGTCAGCAGGCGCCGAGCGGGCACATTCCGTTCACGCCGCGGGCGAAGAAGGTGTTGGAGCTGTCGCTGCGTGAGGCGTTGCAGCTCGGGCACAACTACATCGGCACGGAGCACATTCTGCTCGGTTTGATCCGTGAGGGTGAGGGCGTCGCCGCGCAGGTGCTGGTGAAGCTGGGGGCGGATCTGAATCGGGTCCGTCAGCAGGTGATCCAGTTGCTGTCGGGTTATCAGGGTAAGGAGCCGGCCGCGGCGGGTGCCGCGCCGGGTGAGGCCGCGCCGTCGACGAGTCTGGTGCTGGACCAGTTCGGCCGGAACCTGACCCAGGCCGCGCGTGAGGGCAAGCTCGACCCGGTGATCGGGCGGGAGAAGGAGATCGAGCGGGTCATGCAGGTGCTGTCCCGCCGTACGAAGAACAACCCGGTCCTGATCGGTGAGCCCGGTGTCGGTAAGACCGCCGTGGTGGAGGGGCTATCTCAGAAGATCATCAAGGGTGAGGTGCCCGAGACGCTGAAGGACAAGCAGCTCTACACGCTTGACCTGGGTGCCCTGGTGGCTGGTTCGCGTTACCGCGGTGACTTCGAGGAGCGTCTGAAGAAGGTGCTCAAGGAGATCCGCACGCGGGGTGACATCATCTGTTCATCGACGAGATCCACACCCTGGTGGGTGCGGGTGCGGCGGAGGGCGCGATCGACGCGGCGAGCATCCTCAAGCCGATGCTGGCCCGTGGTGAGCTGCAGACCATCGGCGCGACGACTCTGGATGAGTACCGCAAGCACCTGGAGAAGGACGCGGCGTTGGAGCGTCGGTTCCAGCCGATCCAGGTGGGTGAGCCGTCGCTGGCCCACACCATCGAGATTTTGAAGGGTCTGCGCGACCGCTACGAGGCGCACCACCGCGTCTCCATCACCGACGCCGCCCTGGTGGCGGCCGCGACGCTGGCCGACCGGTACATCTCCGACCGGTTCCTGCCGGACAAGGCGATCGACCTGATCGACGAGGCGGGTGCGCGGATGCGGATCCGTCGGATGACGGCGCCGCCGGACCTGCGGGACTTCGACGAGCGGATCGCGCAGGTGCGTCGGGACAAGGAGTCCGCGATCGACGCGCAGGACTTCGAGCGCGCCGCGCAGTTGCGTGACACGGAGAAGCAGTTGCTCGGTCAGAAGGCGCAGCGGGAGAAGGAGTGGAAGGCCGGCGACCTGGACGTCGTCAGTGAGGTCGACGACGAGCAGATCGCGGAGGTGCTCGGCAACTGGACCGGTATTCCGGTCTACAAGTTGACCGAGGAGGAGACCTCGCGTCTGCTGCGCATGGAGGACGAGCTGCACAAGCGCGTCATCGGGCAGGAGGACGCGGTCAAGGCGGTGTCGAAGGCGATCCGGCGTACCCGGGCGGGTTGAAGGACCCGAAGCGCCCGTCGGGGTCGTTCATCTTCGCCGGCCCGTCGGTGTCGGTAAGACCGAGCTGTCCAAGGCCCTGGCGGAGTTCCTGTTCGGGTCCGAGGACGCGCTGATCCAGTTGGACATGTCGGAGTTCCACGACCGGTACACGGTGTCGCGGCTGGTGGTGCTCCTCCCGGCTATGTCGGCTATGACGAGGGTGGTCAGCTGACGGAGAAGGTGCGGCGTCGGCCGTTCTCGGTGGTGTTGTTCGACGAGATCGAGAAGGCTCACCCGGATGTGTTCAACACGTTGTTGCAGATCCTGGAGGACGGTCGGCTGACCGATGGTCAGGGTCGGATCGTGGACTTCAAGAACACGGTGATCATCCTGACCACGAACCTGGGCACCGCGACGTGGCGAAGGCGGTGTCGCTGGGCTTCCAGGCCTCGGAGGACTCGGAGTCGAACTACGACCGGATGAAGCAGAAGGTCAACGACGAGCTCAAGCAGCATTCCGGCCGGAGTTCCTGAACCGTATCGATGACACGATCGTGTTCCATCAGCTGCGGCAGAACGAGATCCTGTCGATCGTGGACATCATGATCGCGCGGATCGAGACGCAGTTGCGGAACAAGGACATGGGTCTGGAGCTGACCGACAACGCCAAGAAGTACCTGGCCACGAAGGGCTTCGACCCGGTCCTCGGTGCCCGTCCGCTGCGTCGCACGATCCAGCGTGACATCGAGGACAACCTGTCCGAGCGGATCCTGTTCAACGAACTGACCCCCGGCCAGATCGTCGTCGTCGACTGCGAAGGCGACCCCAACAACACCGACAAGTCCACACTCGTGTTCAGAGGGGCCGACAAACCGGCCCCCGGGCAACTTCCCGAAACCGGGGCGGTGACGGCATGACCGGCGTACGCGAGCACGAGCCCGTCACCGACCCGCCCACGGGGGCGGACACGCTTCGCTTCCTGGGCCCGGTGGACGGTGGGCTGCCCGACGAGCCGACCTCGGAACACGTCGGCACCGGGCAGATCCTCCGGCTGCTCACCCGGCAGTTGTTCGCGATCCCCACCACCACCGACCCGTCGGCCCGGCCGGTGGCGGACGCGGCCGTCGAACTGCCCACGGTGGGCAACGGGGGCATCAGCGCCGACGGGCGTACCTGGCGCGTCCGGCTGCGCGGCGGCATCCGGTGGGACGCCCAGGCCGCCCGCGAACTGACCGCCGGCGACGTCGTGCGTGGCCTCAAGCGCAGCGCCCACCCGCTCGCCCGGTCGATGCGCCCGTACCTCGGCGAGATCATCGAGGGCATGGCGGACTACTACCGGGCGTACGACGAGGCGCTCGGGCACTGGGAGGCGCACGCCCCCGCGTTCGCCCAGTTCCAGCAGAGCACCCGGATCCCGGGGCTGCGCGCCGAGGGGGACACCGTCGTCCTTCGCCTCACCGCGCCGGCCAACGACCTCGTCGACCTGCTCGCCACGGGATTCACCGCGGCGGCACCCCGGGAGTACGACTACTACGTGCCCGAGAGCCCGGAACTGTACCGCTGCACGCCCTCCGCCGGGCCGTACCGCATCGCCAAGCGGTTGTCTCCGGGCGGCGACCTCGTCCTGGAGCCCAACCCCCGGTGGGATCCGGCCACCGACCCGGTACGCCGCCGCACGGCGCGGCGCATCGAGGTCGTCGCGGCGGCCGACGGCCAGCCGACCCACCCGGCAGCGGGCTTCGGAGTGCTGTCCTGGTCGGTGCCGTCGCCACCGGCCGGGTTCGCGGCCACCGGGTGCAGCTACTACCTCTCGGCGGGCGCCGGTGGGGCGGCCCAGCCCTTCGCCGTACGACACGCGCTGTCCTGGGCGCTGGACCGCGCGGCGCTCGCCGAGGCGGCGTGCAAGGCCGGCGCCGACGGGGCCGCCACCCAGCACGGCGTCCTGCAGCCGGGGCACCCGGCGTCGGAACGCGACGCCGACGGCGCGCCCGACGTCGGCGACCCGGAGCGGGCGAGGCCCCTGCTCGCCGACGCCGGGCTCACGGAGGGGACCCGGCTGACCCTGGGCGTTCCGGCCGGCTCCCGGGCGGGCGCGGTGGCCGCCGCCCTGGTCGCGGTGTCGGCGCGGTACGGGATCACCCTCGTCCCCGTCCCGTCGGCCTCCACCGGGGGGCCGGGCGTCGACCTCGTGCTGCACGAGTGGGCGCCGGCCTGGGCCGGCGACGCCGGCCGCGACCTGGTGCACCGGATGTGGCCCTCCGACGGCCGCTCCGGCGACCCGGCCGCGGTGGCCCGGGAGGCGCTGCGGGCCATGGACCCGGGCACGGCGCTGGCGCTGTGGCGTCGCTTCGACCGGTCGGCCACGGCGGACCTGCGGCTCGTACCGCTGATCGTGGCGGCCTGGCCGCGGGCGCGGGCGGACGCCGTGGCCGCCGGGGCGGCCCGGTGGTAGGGACCGCCCCGGGCTGACCGGCCCGGCGGCGTGGCGGGCCGGTCGTGGACGCGACCGGCCCGCGCCACGTGCGGAGGCCGTGCACGCGACCGGCGGCCCCGGCGGACGCCGTCGTCACGACCCGCCGGCCTCGGGGTCCACCGGGAGATCCAGCTCGGCGAGGAACGCCGTCGCCGCGGGGGTGAGGGTGAAGCGGTTCCAGACGAGGTGCTCGACCCGGACGGGGGCGTCCCGCACCGGCACCGTGACCACGCCCGTGAGGTGCGGCGTGTAGTTCGACGGCAGCAGGGCGACGGCGAGGTTCTGCCGGATGAGCCGGGTCATCATGACGTCGACGGTGGTCACCTCGAAGGCGACCTCGCGGCGGACGCCGGCGGCGGCGAAGGCCTGGTCGGACTGGGCGCGTCCCGCCGTGCCCGCGGGCAGGTCCACGAACGCCTCGGCGGAGAGCCGGGCGAGGTCGACCTCGGACTCCCCGGCGAGCGGATGGTCGGGCGCGACGACAGCGACCAGCCGATCGTGGGCCAGCCGCCGGGTGCCGACCCCCTCGGGCCGGGCCGTCACGGGCAGACCGAGGAAGGCCACCTCGATCCCGCCCTCCTTGACCTGCTCGACCAGCTGCTCGCTGGCGCCGACGCGCAGGCCGATGCGGACGTGCGGGTGCCTCCGGTGGAAGGCGTGCAGGGCGGCCGGGATGTCGACGGCCGCGACCGTCGGGATCACGCCGACGGTGAGTCGCCCGCGGATCTCGCCGACGGCCGAGGCCACCTCGGCGGCGGCGCGTTCGGCGGCGTCGAGGCACTGCCGGGCCGCCGGAAGGAACGCCGCGCCCGCCGGGGTCAACCGCACCCGGCGGCTCGTCCGGTCGAAGAGCCGGGCGCCGAGTTCCCGCTCCAGGCGGGCGATCTGGTGGCTGAGGGCGGACTGGACGACGAGGCACCGCTCGGCGGCACGGGTGAAGCTGTTCGTCTCCGCGACGGCGACGACGTACCGCATCTGCTGAAGCTCCATCGATCCATCGTGACTCACGATGGATCGGGTGACGAACATGTGTTGGACTCATCGATCCCGGGCGCCGACGCTGGATCCCGTGAAGAACCTGGGAACATCACCGCTCCCGGCCCGCCTCACGGGCACCGCCATGACGGCGTTCGCGCCCATGGTGTGGGGCACGACGTACGTGGTGACCACCGAACTCCTGCCCCCGGGCCACCCGCTGTTCGCGGGGCTCGTACGCGCCCTGCCCGCCGGCCTGGTCGCGCTGGCGGTCACCCGGACGCTGCCGCGCGGCGCCTGGTGGCTGAAGGCGGCGGCGTTGGGACTGCTCAACATCGGCGTGTTCCTGCCGCTGCTCTTCGTCGCCGCGGAACGACTGCCCGGCGGGGTGGCCGCCACGCTGGCCGCGGCGCAGCCCCTGGTCGTGGCCCTCCTCGCCGTGGCGGTGCTGCGCCAGACTCCGTCGGCCTGGAGTCTCGCCTGGGGCGTCGCGGGCGCGGTGGGCGTCGGGCTGGTGGTCCTCGGCCCCGACGCCGGATTCGACGTGGTCGGGATCCTGGCGGGCCTCGGCGGCGCCGCCGCCATGGCGCTCGGCGTGACGCTCACCAAGCGCTGGGGCCGCCCCGACGGTGTCGGCCCGACGGCGTTCGCGGGCTGGCAGCTCGCCGCGGGGGGCCTGTTCCTGGTGCCGGTGACGTTCCTCTTCGAGGGCGCGCCGCCGGCCACCGACGCGGGCGCCGTGCTCGGCTACCTCTGGCTCGGCCTGCCCGGCGGCCTGATCGCCTACATCCTCTGGTTCCGCGGCATCACCACGCTGCCGGTCACCTCCGTCGCCGTCCTCACCCTGCTGTCGCCGATGGTGGCCGCCCTGCTGGGCGCCGTACTGCTCGACCAGGTGCTCGGCCCGCTCCAACTGCTCGGTTTCGCCCTCGCCCTCGCGGCGATCCTCGCGAGCCAGGTCACCCCGAAGTCCATCAAGGAAAGGATCATCACCCGATGAAGATCACCGTGGTCGGCGCCGCCGGCATGGCGGGCTCCCGCGTCGTCACCGAGGCCCTCGGTCGAGGCCACCACGTCACCGCCGTCCTCCGCGGCCCGCGCCCCGACACCCTGCCGAAGGAGGCGACCGTCGTACGCGGCGACGCCACGGACGTCGAGCACATGACCAGCCTGTTCACCAGCGCCGACGCGATCGTGGGCGCCACCCGCCCCGCCCCCGGCGCGGAGGACACCGTCACCGCGACCACCACGGCGCTGCTCGACGCCGCCGCCTCGGCCGGAACCCGAGCCCTGTTGATCGGCGGTTCCGCCCCCCTGCGAAGCCCGTCGGGCGGACTCGTGTTCGACGATCCCCGCTACGTACCCCCGTTCGTACGCGCCATCGCCGCCGCCAGCATCGCGCAGCTGGACGCCTGCCGGTCCCACACCGCCGACTGGGTCTACGTGAGCCCGCCCGCGCTGCTGGAACCCGGGACCCGCACCGGCGGATACCGGCGGGGCACCACCTCTCTCGTCGTGGCGGCGGACGGCTCGTCGCGGATCTCGGCGGAGGACCTCGCCGTCGCCGTCGTCGACGAGTTGGAGAACCCGGGGGCGGAACGCCACTTCGCCGTCGGCTACTGAGACGGGTAGCCGGCGGGCCGGGTGCCACGGGGACCCGGCCCGTCGGCTACCCCGGCTCCGGCTCGGCGACCGGGACCGGGACCGGGATCAGGCCCGCTCCCGGTCCCGGCGTCGGACCGCCCGTGCCCGTCGGACCGCCCGCGCTCAGCGGATGCCGAACAGCGCCCGGTCGGACCGCCCGTGCCCGGTCGGACCGCCCGCGCTCAGCGGATGCCGAACAGCGCCCGGTTGAGCACGGGCTTCGCCGTCTCCTGGAAGTCGATGTCGGGATCCAGCGACCGCACCGTGCCCTCCACCACGAGCAGCGACAGCAGCGGGAACACCAGCTCGGGGGACGCGGCCACCCCGTAGCGACGCTGCAGGTCGAACAGTTCGCCGGCGAAGGCGATGAGGCTGAACTCCTTGGCGGGCAGGCGGTAGCTGCGGGCCACCAGGTCCTTCACGCCCTCGGTGAAGGCGGGCACGTTCGCGTCGTCCGCCACGCCGAGGGCGCTCTCCAGCACGATCCCGGCGCAGCGGTCGCCCCGGCCGATCGACATGTTGAGGAAGAAGTCGGCGAAGAGTTCGCGCATCTTGTCCGACAGTTGGACGCTGAAGCCGGCGTCCAGCACCACCACCTGCCCGCTGCGGGTGAAGTAGAGGTTGCCGGGGTGCAGGTCGCAGTGGACGAAGCCGTTGATGAACAGCATCTGGTAGACCACGGTCAGGGTCGACGCCGCGAACGTCCGGCGCATGGCGCGGGGGCACCGGGCGCCGGTGTCGACGGCCAGGTCGGGGATGAAGTCCATGACGATGGCGGCCGGCCGGCTCGCCGAGGCGTGCACCCGGGGCACCCGTACGCGGGGGATGGAGCCCAGGTCCTCGCGCAGCCGGTCCAGGTCGCGCCCCTCCCGGCCGAGGTCGAGCTGGCCCAGCACCGACTCGCAGAGGTTGTCCACCACCTCGCGGACCGGCACGCCGCGGAACATCGGCAGCCTGGCGACCACCGCGGCGCCCCGGCGCAGCAGGCCGAGGTCGGCGTTCATCTGCGGGCCGATGCCGGGCCGACGCAGCTTCACCGCGACCGTCGCCCCGTCGGCCAGGGTCGCCCGGTAGACGCAGGCGATGCTGCCGCTCGCCACCGGCGTCTCCTCGACGGAGGCGAAGACGGTGTCCAGGCGGTCGCCGTACACCTCGCGCAGCGCGGCGCGGCTCTGCGCGGCGTCCATGGGCGGCACGTCGTCCTGCAACATCGACAGCTCGTCGCAGAGCAGCGCCGGCACGACGTCGCGGCGGGTGCCCAGGACCTGCGCCGCCTTGATGAACGTCGGGCCGAGCCGGGCCACCGTCCGCGCGACCTCCCGGGCGAAGCGGCGCCGGCCCGCCGCCCGGCCGTGCCGCAGCGCCGTCGTGGCGGCCGCGGCGAGCCCCGCGGCGAGGGAGGCGGTCGCCACCGAGCCGATGACGACCGCCCGTGCGCCCAACCCCGCCCCGCCCGACGAGAGCGGGGGGCGGCGGGATCCGGAGGGTGGGGCGGCGCGCAGGGCCGCCGAGCCGAGGGGGGAGAGGCTGAAGATGAACTTGGACGGAACCATCGTGCGCCTTTCTGCCGAGGGGTCAGCAGGCCGGGTCAGGCGGTGGTCGCGGAGAGTCCCGGCACGTCCAGCGCCCGCAGGCGCAGGTTGGCGGCGTCGGCGTACCACAGGCGCAGACCGTCCCAGGTCAGGCTGGTGGGTCGGCCGTCGACGTGGATCTGCAGCACGTTCCGCCCGGCCCGCAGGTCGAAGACGGTGATCGCCTCGCCGAGCCGGTCGGTGTGGGCGACGTACCGGTCGGTCACGGTCACGCCGGTGATCCCCAGCGGCGCGGGTACGGTGGCCAGGAGCCGCAGGTCCGAGGCGTGCCGCAGTTCCAGCGCGTCGGACCAGCCCAGCCAGATGCCGTCCTTGCCCGCCTCCATGCCGCAGATCGGCACGCCCGGTCGCGGGCTCGGCACGTCCCGGAGGATGTCGCCGGTCTGCGTGTCGCACAGCCGCAGCGCGCCCTCGGCGGCGTAGAGCAGGTGCCCGCCGAGCGTGGTCAGCCCGGCCGTGAGCCCCGGGCAGGGCAGGGTCTGCCCGAGGGCTCCGGTGCGCGGGTCGAGGCAGGTGGCCTGCCCCCGGCCCTGGTCGGCGTACCAGAGCGCGTGGCCGGACCAGGTGAGGCCGGCGAGCTGGTCGGCGTCGACGGAGAGGTCGTGCACCGACGCCGCGGTGTAGATGATCATCGCTTGTCCGCCCGGTCGAGGTGACAGTCGAGGCGCCACCGGGTCACGTCCCGCGCGGCGGGACCCTCGGGACGCCGGGGGCGCACGTGCACGGTGTCGCCGGCGGCGACCCGCGTGTGCCGCAGCGGCCAGACGAAGACCGCCCAGTTGCAGCCCAGGTAGGAGGGCATGTTGGACAGCTCCACCCCCGGCGCGAGGGTCGCGGTGAAGTAGCCGAGCACGGCGTGCAGCGTGCCGTCCCGGTCCAGCGGCAGGGTCAGCGGTCTGGCCGTACGCAGGCCGGTGTCGCCACGGCCGGTGTCCACCAGGACGGCCGGCTCGCCGAGCAGGACCGGCTCCCGGCTGAGGAAGTGCAGGTGCGCGGACGGCTCGACCAGCTCCTGCACCACGTCCAGCCGCATACCGAGGAAGTCGTCGCTCCAGATGCCCCAGCCCTCGTCGTCGAACTGGACGGCGGCGAGCCGGGTGACCACCCGCTCCGGCACGACGGCGCCGCCGGGCCGCAGGTTGCGCCGGTTGAACGTGCGCAGGATGCGGGCCATGTCCTCCTCGGGCCCGAGGTTGCCCATCAGCTCGCAGACGGTCACGTCGACCTGCCGGGGCAGGCGGGCGAGGCGGGCGTCCCCG
The DNA here is from genome assembly GCF_900090315.1 of Micromonospora citrea. Taxonomy (NCBI): domain Bacteria; kingdom Bacillati; phylum Actinomycetota; class Actinomycetes; order Micromonosporales; family Micromonosporaceae; genus Micromonospora; species Micromonospora citrea. The sequence goes on from NZ_FMHZ01000002.1 coordinate 6,218,194, forward strand.
ACGACCAGGGTCACCCGGTCGTCCCAGTCGTTGGCCTTGATGATCCGGTCGGCGACGGCGGCGACCTGGGGGTCGGCCTCGACGGCGTAGACGTGGGCGGCGCCGTGGCGCAGCGCCAGCGCGGTGAGCGCCAGGGTGCCGGCGCCGACGTCGGCGACCACCGTGTCCTCGTGTACGACCGTGGCCAGCGCCCGGTCGTAGGACTCGATGCGTCGCCGGTCGCCGAGCATCGCCTGGTGCATGAGCAGGTGGCGCTGGTCCATCGTGGGATCTCCCGCTCGTCGACCGGGCAAATCTACTGGAGAATCATATAGCAAGAATTGACGGTTGTCCCGTCTCTCAGTGACTCGTGTGGCAACCGCAGGTGCACCCGACCGACGGCGGCTCGCCGTCCACGCCGTGCTCCCGCAGGAGCTGCCGGGCCAGGGCGTGCACCGTGCCGAGCATCCGGTAACGCCGGCCCGACGAGCTGTGCCGCACCTCCAGGACCGACTTGTCCACCAGCCGCTCCAGCAGCATCTGCACCGTACGCGGCTCGCCGGCGATCGCCTTGTCGGCGACCGCCGCGGCCTCCAGGCAGAACGCGGCCGGCATCGCGCCGAGCGCGGTGAAGCAGCGCTGCTCGGCCGGATCCAGCAGCTCGATGCTGCGGTGCACGGCGGCGTGCAGCGAGCGGTGGTGGCTGGGCACGCCCCGGCGGGGCGGCTGGATCCGCCGCAGCGGGTCGCCCACCCCGTCCACCAGCGCCTCCAACCGCTGCGTACGCAGGCAGGCCGCCGCGAGCTCGATGGCCAGCGGCAGCCCGTCGAGGGCCCGGCACACCGACGCCACCGCCTCGACGTTGGCTTCGGTGAGCCGGAACCCGGGCCGCACCTGCGCCGCCCGACGCGCGAACAACTGCAGGGCGGGCTGCGCGGCCAGGTGGGCCGGCTCCGCGTCCACGTCGAGCGGTCGCACCGGGTACACCGCCTCGTAGGGCAGCCCGAGCAGCTCCCGCGAGGTCAACAGGACGGTGATCTGGGGACAGTTCCGCAGGACGTCGTCCACCAGGTCGGCGGCCTCGTCGGTGACCAGTTCGGCGTTGTCGAGCACGAGCAGGAGCTTCCGGTCGTGCAACCGGTGCACCAGCGGATCGGCGCGACCGGCGCCCCGGGCCGGCGGCTCGTCGACGGCCACCTCGACCGCCCGCGTCAGGTCCGGCCCGGTGCGGACGTTCGCCAGGTCGGCCACCGCGACGCCGTCGGCGAACCGCTCCCGCAGCTCGTCGGCCGCCGCCAGGCCGAGCGCGGTCTTGCCGACGCCGGCCGCGCCGGTCAGGCTCACCAGGCGGTACTCCCGCAGCAGGTCGCAGACCGCCGCGAGGTCCGTCGCGCGGCCGATCAGCTCGTCCACCACCGGTGCCGGCCCCCGCCACGGCGGCTGGTGGACCCCCGGCCGGGCGTCCAGCACCTCGCGGTACGCCGCCATCAGCTCGGGGCCCGGGTCCACGCCCAGGTCGAGCTTGAGCCGGGTGCGCACGTCGGCGTACCGCTCGATGGCCCACGCGCGCTGGCCGATGTGGGTGAGCGCCTGGAGCACCCGCGCCTGCGCCCGCTCGTTGAGCGGCTCGGCCTGGGCCAGCCGTTCGGCCAGCGGCAGGACCGCGTCCGGCCGGCGCAGCTCCAGGCCGAGCGCGACGTAGTCGAGCGCGGCGGCCAGGAACTCCTGCCGCAGCGGACCGATGTCGTCCTGCTCGGCCAGCAGCAGGGACAGGTCTCCGACCTGCGGGTCCTGCCACCGGTCGATGCTCTCGCCGTAGCGGGCGAAGGCGCTCTCCAGCTCGCCGCTCTCGCGCAGCGCCGACGCCTTCCGGACGCCGGTGCGGAACACGTGCAGGTCGAGCTGGTCGTCGGCGACGGTCAGCCGGTATCCGCCCGGAACCGACACGATGACGTTGGTGCGTTGGCGCCGGGGCGTGTCGGGCTCGACCGCGTGGCGCAGCCGCGCGACATAGGTGTGTACGAGGTTGGCGGCCCGCGTCGGTGGCTGTCCCGCCCAGAGTGCGGCGATCAGATCGTCCAGCGGCACATGTCGTCCGGCCCGCAGGGCCAGTAGGGCGAGGACCGCCCGCTGCTTCGGAGGGCCGAGGTCGACCTCCCTGCCGCGAATCGTCGCTCGGACGGGACCGAGGATCTGAATTCGGAGTTCGATCTCGGTCCGGCTCACACGTCCCCCAGCTGTCGTGGCGCTGTGCTCGGTGCTCCTCCACTTTAAGTGAAGAACTTCCATACACAAAGAGGTGGAGCTGTCGCCCTGGGTAGTCGGCCCGGGTTCATCCCGGCGTCAAGAGCCCGTCAAGAGCGGTGCCGGAGACTGGCGCCGGCCGCCGGCGGCACTCGGTCGGTCGGGTCCGGCGCAGGCCGGGCGGCTCGAGACCACGACCCGGAGCGGAGAGATGCGGACGCTCGTACCCCACGGTTCGTACCCCCACCTCGCCCCACGGAGCCGCCCATGATCGTCGGCATCATCGGCCGTGGCCGAATGGGATCCGCCCTGGCCAGGGCGCTTGCGGCGCACGGGCGGCCGGTGCTGATCGCCGGTCGCGGCGACCCCGCGCGGCCGCCCGAGGCCCTCGCCCCGTATCCCGGAATCCGGCCGGTCCCGACCGGCGCGGTGGTCGCCGGCGCCGACCTGGTCGTGCTGATGCTGCCGTTCGCCGCCGCCGTGGAACTGGCCCTGGCCGGGCGGCTCGACGACGGCCGAGGCCGCACGGTCATCGACGCGACGAACCCGCCGCCGGCCGACCCCGGACAGTCCGCTCCCGCCGGTTCCGGCGGTCGGTTACTAGCGGAACTTTTACCGCAGTGGCGCCTCGTCAAGGCGCTCAACACCGTGCCGGCCGGCATGCTGGGCGATCCCGTCCTCGACGGACGCCCGGTCACCGTGCCTCTGGCCGGCGACCATCCGGGCGCGAAGGCGGAGGCGAGCGCGTTGGTGCGCCGCCTCGGGTTCGCTCCGATGGACGTCGGCGGCATCGACCGCGCTCCGGCCCTCGAGTCGCTGGCCGACCTGCTGATGGCGATCAGCAGCCGGCACGCCCTGCGGGGCCGGATCGGCTTCCAGGTCGCCGTCGCCGAGCCGCTGGCCGTGGTGGACGGCGGGCTTCCCGGCCCGCGGAACGGCGGGCTTCCCGGCCCGTTGGGCGGCGGGCCGCCCACCGCCGCGCAGGTCGAGGCGGCCGGGCGGGTGCCGGCCGCCGGCGGCGAGCGTCAGCGCCGCCCGCCGCCCGCCGCGGAGAGCGCCCGCTCGCCGGCCGGTCGGCCGCCCAGGCCGAGCAGGTAGAGGCAGCGGGGCAGCGCCGCCGGCGGGCCGGTGACGGAGACCGCCCCGCTGACCACGGCCTCGACCGGCTCGATCGCGCCGCTGCCGAGGTCGAAGAAGGTCCGGGCGTCCGTGGCGACCCGCAGCGTCGCGTCGGCCCCGGCGGTGCCCTGCACCGTGCGCGCCTCGCCGTCGGCGACGCGGACGTGGAACACCTCGCCCTCGATGTCGAACTCGTAGACCTCGTCGACGAAGGCCCTGGCCGGGTCGACCATGGACTCGATCGCAAGGACGGCCCAGGAGGCCCGGGTGACCGAGGCGCCCGTGCGGGCGGGCTGCTCGGCGAGCAGGGTCAACCCGAACCGGGCCAGCACCAGGACCGGCTCCCGCAGCTTCTCGCCCAGCTCGGTGAGCGCGTAGCCGGCGGTGCGTCGCTCGGCGTCGAGCGGTTGGATGATGCCGGCCTCGGTGAGGAAGGCCAGCCGGTCGGCGAGCAGATTGGTGCCGATGCCCGGCAGGGCGTCCAGCAGGTCCCGGTAGCGGCGCGGCCGGACCAGCAGCTCACGGATGATGAGCAGCGTCCACCGTTCACCCACCACGTCCAGTGCGAAGGCCAGCCCGCATTGCTGGCCGTATGTCCGACGGTCCCGTTGCTCTTTCACGGCGCTCCTCGATGCCGCAGCGCGGACTCGGCCACGCCTCTTTACTTAGACATAGTACATGACTGCCTCTTCCAGATTGCCCTGCTGCCTCGGTAAATTCCGGCGACGTCGATACGTGGCGGTTTGTCCATCGGCGACGTGCCTAGAATCGGCCCGGTGACGACCGCCGTACCGGCCGGGCCCGATCTCGCCGACCTCCTCGCCCGCCTGCCCAAGGTCGAGTTGCACGTGCATCTCGAAGGGTCGGTGCGCCCGGGGACCCTGCTGCGCGTCGCCCGCCGGCACGGCCTCGACCTCGGCCGGCTGGACGAGGCGGCGGTGACGGAGCTGTTCCGTTTCCGCGACTTCCGGCACTTCACAGATCTGTACGAACAGTGCTGTGCGGCGCTGCGCGACCCGGCCGACCTGCAACTGATCACCGAGGAACTCGGCGACGAGGCCCACCGACAGAACGTCCGCCACCTGGAGGTGACGTTCAGCCCCGGCACGCACTGGCGGGGCGCGGGCATCCCGTTCGACGAGCAGTTGGACGCCGTGGCCAGGGGCGCCGAGCGGGCCCGGCGTCGTACCGGCGTCACGATGCGTTTCATCGTCGACCACGTCCGGGGCGGCCCGCCGGAGGAGTGCCAGCGGGTCGCCGAGTGGGCGGTGGCCGGCGCCGACCGGGGCGTGGTGGCGCTCGGACTCGGCGGTTTCGAGCCGGGGCGTCCCGCGTCGCTGTTCGGGGAGGCCGTCGGGTGGGCCGCGGCCCGGGGGACGCCCCTCGTGCCGCACGCGGGCGAGGCGGTGGGGCCCGAGGGCGTCTGGGACTGCCTGTCGTTCCACCCGCCCCGCATCGGGCACGGCGTCCGGGCGGTCGAGGACCCGGGCCTGGTGGCCGCGCTCCGGGAGCGGGGCGTGGTCCTCGACGTCTGCCCCGTCAGCAACCTGCGTACCGGCGTGGTCTCCGAGCCGGGGGCGCACCCGCTGCGCCGGCTGTGGGACGCCGGGGTGCGGCTGACCCTCAACACCGACGACCCCAGCATGTTCCACACCGACCTACTCGCCGAACACCGGTTCGCCGTCGAGTGGCACGGCTTCACCGTCGCCGAACTCGCCGCCATGACGCTGATCGGCGTCGACGCCGCGCTGCTGCCCCCGACCGAGCGCCAGGCGCTGCGCGAGCGGGTGACGACCGAGCTGGCCGGGCTGGGCGTGACCGCCGCCCGCCTGCCCGCCTGACCGGGCACGGTCAGCCGGGGCACGGCGACAGGCGGGACCGGAGCGCGGCGATGTGCGCCGGCGTGGTGCCGCAGCAACCGCCGACGACGCCGAGCCCGAGCGGGCGCCAGGCGTCCCAGAGGCCGGCGAAGGCGTCCGGCGCCAGGCGGGGCGGCAGGTACCGGTCCACCGGAGTGGCCGGCGGCACGCCGCTGCGGTCCTCCACGTTCGGGTAGGCGCCGAGCAGGCCCGGCCCCGCCTCCCGGAGCCGCCGCAGCGCCCGCCCCGTCCCGGCGGGATCCGTGCAGTTCACCAGGACCGCCGTCGCGCCGGCCACCCGCACCGCGTCGGCCGCCGCCACGAGGTCCTCACCGGACAGCAGGCGCGCGTCGCCGGTGCAGACGAAGCTCACCCAGGCCGGCAGGCCGCGCTCGCGTACCGCCCGGGTCGCGGTCACCGCCTCCCGGACGGTGTTCATGGTCTCGACCAGCGCCAGGTCGACGCCGGCGCGAGCGAGCTGCTCGGCCAGCCAGCCGTGCTCCCGCCGCAGCGCCGCCGCGCCGGGCACCAGGTCGGGCCGGTAGCAGTCCTCGACCGGGGCGACGGAGGCGGCGACGAGCACCCGGCGACCGGCCGCCGCGGCGTCGGCGGCCCGGCGGGCCAGCGTCACGGCGGTACGGACGAGGCCCGCCGCGGTGGCGTCGTCCGCCCCGGCCCGGCACGCCGCCCGCAGGGTGGTGCGGAACGTGTCGGCGGTGAGCACGTCCGCCCCCGCCGCGACGTAACCGTCGTGGACCCGGGAGACGAGGCGGCGGCCCTCGGCGTCCAGCAGGCAGCGCGCCGTCCACCACGGGGCGGTGACGGAGCGCCCGTGGCGCTGCAACTCGGTGCCGAGCCCGCCGTCGAGGAGTAACGGTCCGGCCGCCGGCACCCCCGACCCGTCCACCGGCGCCTCCCCGGTCCCGCCGGCCCCGCGCGCCGGGGCCGGTCCCGCCCGATCGTGGCACGACCCGCCGGGGCGGCACGACGCCCGCGCGCCGCCGTGGGACAACTCCGCAAGCTGCGAGAGCGGCACGACGCCGACGGCCACGACCCTACGGCGCGCGCCGGGCCGGGGTCAGGACCGGGGTGCGGCGATCGCCGCGACGCTGCCGAGCAGCGCCCGCACGTCGTCGCGGGTGGTGTAGCGGGCCACCCCGGCCCGCAGGGAGTCGGGCCGGCCGGGGGAGACGGCCCGCAGGGCCCGCTCCGCGCCGAAGGTGCCGTGCCCCACGGTGATCCCCTCCTCGGCGAGGATCGCCGCCACGTCGGCGGCGGACCGGCCGGCGACCTGGAAGGAGACGATCGGCACCGGGGACCTGCCGTCCGGGCGGCCGAGGACGCGCACCCCGTCGATCATCCGCAGCCCGCGTGCCAGCAGGTTGGCGAGGCGATCGCCGTGCCGGAACACGGCGGCGCGATCCCAGTGCAGCAGCACCTCGGCCGCCACCCCGGCGGCGAGCACCACCTCGATCCCCGGCCCCCGCGCCGCGCCCGCCCGGTCGGCCGTCCGGGCGACCGTCGCCCCGAGCCGCCGGTCGCGGTTCCACAGCAGCCCGCACCGCGGGCCGTACCACTTGTCGGCGGAGGTGACGAAGGCGTCGCAGCCCCACGCGGCGACGTCCACGAACCGGTGCGCCGGCGCCTGCACCCCGTCGACGAAGATCCGCGCGCCGGTGGACCGCGCGGCCGCGCAGATCGCCGGGATGTCCGGCGCGCTGCCCAGGACGTTGGACCCGGCGGTGACCGCGACCCACCGGGTACGCGGGGTGAGCTGCTCGGTCACCGCGTCGACGGTCAGCTCGCCGTTCGGCGACAGGTCCGCCACCCGGACGACGGCGCCCTGCCGCCGGGCGGACTCGCGCCACGGGTCCACGTTCGCGGCGTGGTCGAGGGCCGTGCACATCACCTCGTCGCCGGGGCGGAGGGTGGGCGCGACGGAGCGCACGAACCCCTCGGTCAGGCTCGTCATGTCGGCGCCGAACGACACGACGCCGCCGGGCGCCCCGATCAGTGCCCGGAACCGGCCGGCCGCCCAGTCGAGCACCGTACGGGACCGGGGGTGGGCGACGTCCGCGCCGGGGGCCCCGGCGTGCGCGGGATACCGGGCCATCACGTCGTGGACCGCGTGGTGCACGAGCGTGCCGGCGGGGGCGTCGAACCGCGCGACGCCCGGTCGCAGCTCGGGGAACTGCTCGGTGACGGGCCGCGTCACCAGGGCGGTCAGGGGGAGCGTACTCAGCTCGCCGAAGGTCATCTCAACGGGAGGGATCAGATCGTCGCGGCGGTCGTACGGGCGCGCGCGGCGGTGCCGGTCGACAGCGGGGAACCAGGCAGAGCACGGTCCCGACAGGGCACCGGCACGGTGTCTCCTCGATGGGCGCATGTGGACATCGCGTTCGTCGCAGCTGCGTGCTATCCCAGAGTGTTGCTGACGGGCCGCGTGGAACGGCTCTTCTCAGTTCGGCAAAAACTATCACATCCGACGTCGTACGGGGAGCCCGTGGTGACACTGGTGTAATTCGCCCGTCGCGCTGGGTGCCGCCCGCCCCGAGGAGGGTGCGCCCGGCTAGGGCATGAGCCCGGGGCCGCCCGGCCCGGCGTCGGTCGCCGCCGGGCCGGCGTCCGCGTCGGCGTCCCGGGGGCCGCCCCACCACCAGGGGTCCGTGTCGCTCGCCCGGGCGGGTGGGGGGTTCCGCTGTGCCGCCCCGCCGTCCGGGCCGGTTCCGGTCTGCCACGACATGTGCCGGGCGTCGATCTCGGGCACCTCGGCGGGTGCGCCGGCGTCGGCGGCCCGCCCGTCGTCCGGCGCGAACCCGCCGTGACAGGCGACGGACACCATCGCGGACCTCCCGTCCGGTGTCGATCGAGGACAGCCAGGCTAACCCGCGGCCCGCTGCTGCCGGTCTCCCAGCTTGCGCAACAGCGGGCGTCGTTTCAGCGGCTCCCACCAGGGGCGGTTCGCCCGGTACCAGGCGACGGTCTCGGCGAGCCCGTCGGCGAGATCCCGGCGCGGCGCGTACCCGAGCTCGCATCTGATCTTGTTCCAGTCGACCGCGTAGCGCCGGTCGTGCCCCTTGCGGTCCTCGACGTACCGGATCCGGTCGGGGGCGGCCCCGCACGCCTCCAGCAGGCGCTCCGCCATCTCCCGGTTGGTCAGCTGCGTGCCGCCGCCGATGTTGTAGACCTCGCCGGCCCGGCCCCGCGTCCGCACCAGCTCCAGCGCCCGGACGTGGTCGTCGACGTGCAGCCAGTCGCGTACGTGCAGCCCGTCGCCGTAGAGCGGGACGTCGCCGCCGTCCAGCAGGTTCGTGATCGCCAGCGGCACCAGCTTCTCCGGGTGCTGGTGCGGGCCGTAGTTGTTGGCGCACCGCGTCACCCGCACGTCCAGCCCGTGGGTGCGGACGAAGGCGAGGGCGAGCAGATCGCTGGCGGCCTTCGCGGCGGCGTACGGCGAGCTCGGCAGGACCGGGTCCGTCTCCGGCCACGTGCCCTGCTCGATCGAGCCGTACACCTCGTCCGTCGAGACGTGCACGAAGGCCGCGCCGTCGCCGTGCCGCCGCCGGACCGCCTCCAGCAGCGTGTAGGTGCCCAGCGCGTTGGTGCGGACGAAGTCGCCGCCGTCGGCGATGGACCGGTCGACGTGGGACTCGGCGGCGAAGTGCACGACCTGGTCGTGCTCCGCCACCAGCCGGTCGACCAGGAGGCTGTCGCAGATGTCGCCGCGGACGAAACGGTAGCCGGGGTGGGCGGCGACCGGGCGCAGGTTGGCGAGGTTGCCCGCGTACGTCAGCTTGTCCAGCACGGTGATCCGGACGCCGCGCGGTCCGGCGGGGCCCAGCAGGGTCCGGACGTAGTGCGAGCCGATGAAGCCGGCCCCGCCGGTGACGAGGATCCGCGTCGCCGTCATGCCGGCCTCCGTCGCGTGCGACCCGCGCCGCCGGCCACGGCCGGGCTCCGCTGCTCGGCCACGGCCGGGCTCTGCTGCTCGGCCACGGCCGGGCTCTGCTGCTCGGCCACGGCCGCGCTCTGCTGCTCGGCCACGGCCGCCTCGATCATCCGCCGCCACGGCGGCAGCGGGCCGAGCCCGGCCCGCGCCCACCCGTCGTGCCCGAGGACGGAGATCCGTGGCCGTCGCGCCGGCCGGGCGGCGACCGCCCGGCTGTCCGTCGGGCGCACCCGGCCCGGGTCGAGCCCGTGCAGCGCGAAGACCGCGCGGGCGAAGCCGTACCAGGTGGTCCGGCCGGCCGCGGTGCCGTGGTAGATGCCGGCCGGCGCCCGTCCGGCGGCGGCCAGCCCGGCCAGCGTCACCAGGCGGGCGGCCAGCGCCCTGGCCCAGGTGGGCTGGCCGTGCTGGTCGTCCACCACGTCCACGAACTCCGTCTCGGCGGCCCGGCGCAGCACCGCCCGGACGAAGTTGGGGCCGTGGCGGCCGTACAGCCAGCCCGTGCGGACGACGTAGCCCCGACCGGGTAGCAGGTCACGCACGGCCCGCTCGCCCGCGAGCTTGCTGCGGCCGTACGCGTTCAACGGCGCCGGCGGGGCGTCCTCGGGCCAGGGCACCTCGGTCTCGCCGGAGAAGACGTAGTCGCTGGACAGGTGGATCAGGACCGCCCCGCTGCGCGCGCAGGCCCGGGCCAGGTGGGCGGGGCCGGCGCCGTTCACCGCCGTGGCGCCGGCCTCGTCCGACTCGGCCCCGTCGACGTCGGTCCAGGCGGCGGCGTTGACGACCACGTCGTGGCCGGGCACCGCGCGCCGGACGGCGGCGGCGTCGGTGATGTCGAGCCCGGCCCGGTCGAGGGTGGTGTGCCGGCCCTCGGCGACGGCGAGGACCTCGCACAGCTCGCGGCCCAGCAACCCGCCCGCCCCGGTCACCAGCAGCCGCGGTGCCGGCGCGCTCATCGCCGAACTCCGGTGCGTCGTCGCCTCCGCCGTTCCGAAGTCGTAATCCACAATGGACGATGGACGCTCCGGCGTGGCCGGTGGACGCCGCGTCGGTTTTCGGATTCGCTGGCCCGGCGGCCGACCGTGGCCGGCCGCGGGGTTCCGCGACGGGCGAGGAGGACAGTGGTGGACATCCGGGCGTTGACGATCGAGGGTTCGTGGCTGGTAACCCCGGAGCAGCACCACGACGACCGGGGCATGTTCCTGGAGTGGTACCAGGCGGGCCGCTTCACCGAGGCGGTCGGACGGCCGTTCACGCTGGCGCAGTCCAACGTCTCCGTCTCGGGACGGGGGGTGATCCGCGGCATCCATCTGGTGGACGTGCCACCCGGCCAGGACAAGTACATCACCTGCGTCTCCGGTGCCGTGCTCGACGTCGTGGTGGACCTGCGGGTGGGCTCGCCGACCTTCGGCCGGTGGGAGGCGGTGCGGCTGGACGACGTCGACCGGCGGGCCGTCCACCTCGACGCCGGGCTCGGGCACGCGTTCTGCGCGTTGACCGAGCCGGCCACCGTCGTGTACCTGTGCTCGTCGCCGTACGACCCGGCGGCCGAACGCACCGTCAACCCCCTCGACCCGGAACTCGGAATCACCTGGCCGGCCGGGCCGAGGCGACTGTCGACCCGGGACGCCACCGCCCAGACCGTGGCGCAGGCGCTGGCCGCCGGGGTGCTGCCGGCCTACGTCCCGCACGGGTAGCGGGACGCGGCACCGCCCGGACGCCACCGCGGGTCCGACGCCGGGCCCGCGCGGCATCCCTCACCTGCTGTTGTACGGCATGGTCGGGAACCATCCGTAGTCGAACATCGCCGGTAGCCGGACGTCCCAGTAGACGACCATGAACACGCCCAGCGCGATCAGCATCCCGCCGGTCAGCGCGGCGGTCCGCTGCGGGCTCGCCGCCAGCCAGCGCACGAACCGGCCGCGGGTGAGCACCACGACCAGGGCGAACAGCACCGTGACGATCGCGACGTTGCCGAGGGACTGGAGGACGAACGCGCCGGCCCCGTAGAGCGGGTTGCCGGTCTCCACGGCCCAGTGGAAGAGCTTGTTGAACAGCGGGTACGGCCGGCCGATCAGGAAGCCGCCGACGAGGGCGCCGAGCACCACCACCCGGGCCGCCGGTCGGTTCGCGAACGGATCCCGCAGCACCCCGAGAGCGGCCAGGCCCAGGTAGACGAAGGCCAGCCCGATCACCCCGAAGACGATCATGGACTGGACCAGGCGTACCGGGAGGCCGCCGACGGTCCCGGTGGACAACTGGGGCAGCCCCTCGCCGACCAGCACGCCGACGAAGCCGTAGACCGCGGCGACGGCCACCATGCCGGCCGTGAGCCAGGCCACCGGCCGCACCAGGCTGCGCAGCCCCGTCCTCGTCGCCGAGGCCCCGCCGGCCTGGCTCATCGGCCCGATCGACGCCGCCATGGCGATGTTGCAGGCGGTGAACGTGCCGGCCAGCCCGGACACGAAGGCGAAGACGAGGCCGGCCAGGGTGCCGCCGATCGCGGTCGCCTTGGCGTCGTGGCCGAGCAGCGCGTTGGCCACCGAGTCGCCGATGACGTGGTCGACGAGTTCGTAGGACCACAGCACCGACAGCAGCACACCCGCGGCGGTGGCGAGCAGCACGACCCGTCCCCGCCCGACCGGTGTCTCCCGCGGCGCGACGGCCGCGGCTCCTTGCCCAGTGACAGTCATGACTGGATTTTGGTGACCGGCCGCACGTCGGTGTTCTCGCAGGTTGCCCGATGCCCCGGGAGGCGCCGCCGGCTGCTCGACGCCGGCCGCCGGGCGTCCCCGCCTACGGCCACCGGCCGCACCGCCCGCGGCCGGTGGCCGCGTACGGCCGAGCGGGGCGGTGGTTGGTCGCCGGCGCCGGATGGCGGCGCGTCGCCCGGCGGGGCCGTGGCCCGCGTCACTTGACGGATTACTTATTGCAGAAACTGCAAGATCGCTTGTAGCGTCGCCGCGTGGACATCGAGGCGGCCGGACCCGCTCCCGGCCGGCGTGACCGCAAGAAGCGCCTCACCCGGGCCGCGCTGACGGAGGCCGCCCTCCGCCTGGTGGCCGAGCGCGGGCTGGCCCAGGTGACGGTGGAGGAGATCAGCGAGGCGGCCCAGGTCTCCCCGCGTACGTTCTTCAACTACTTCGCCTGCAAGGACGAGGCGCTGGTCGGCGACCACGCGGGCGACGCGATGCGACTGGTGGCGCGGCTGGCCGCCGTGCCGCCGCAGGTGCCGGTGCTGACCGCGCTGCGGACCGCGCTCGACGAGGTGATCGACGAGGTGCGGACCGAGCGCGAGCTGTGGCGTCTGCGGATGGACGTGGTGGCGCGCAACCCGGTGTTGCTGCCCCGTCTGGTCGCCGGCAACGCCGAGGCCGAGCGGGCCGTCACCGAGGTCGTCGCGGCGCGGATCGGGGTCGGGCCCGACCACGGCTACCCGGCGCTCGTCACCGCCGTGACCGGCGCGGCGTTGCGCGTCGCGATGACCCGGTGGGCCACCCGGTCCGACGGACCGGAGCTGGCCGACCTCGTCGACGAGGCGTTCGCCGCGCTCGCCGCGGGGCTGCCGCAGCCGGACCCGTCCTGACCCTGCAATCTCCTACCGGGGAAACGGTCCCCGGAAGGCCCGTGACCCGTGAGGAAGCGTCAATGACCGCCACCGTGCCCGCCAAGACCCCCGAGGTCGGCGCCGGCCGCATGTCCCGCCGAGAGGTGCTCCAGGCGCTCTCCGGCCTGATGGTCGGCATGTTCGTGTCGATCCTCGCCTCCACGGTCGTGGCGAACGCGCTGCCGCGCATCATCGCCGACCTGAACGGCACCCAGACGGTCTACACCTGGATCGTCACCACCGAGCTGCTGGCCATGACGGCGACCGTGCCGCTGTGGGGCAAGATGGCCGACCTCTACAGCAAGAAGCTGCTGATCCAGCTCTCCCTCGGCCTCTTCGTGATCGGCTCGCTGATCGCCGGGCTGACCCCGAACGTCGAGGTGCTGCTGGTCAGCCGGGTCGTGCAGGGCATCGGCGCCGGCGGCATGACCGCCCTGGCCACCGTCGTGATGGCGGCCATGATCCCGCCCCGGGAGCTGGGCCGCTACGCCGGCATCTTCGGCGCCGTGTTCGGCGTGGGCACCATCGCCGGCCCGCTGATCGGCGGCGTCCTGGTGGACACCTCCTGGCTCGGCTGGCGCTGGTGCTTCCTGATCGGCGTCCCGTTCACCCTGCTCTCCATCTTCCTGCTCCAGCGCACCCTGCACCTGCCGGTGACCCGCCGCAAGGTGAAGATCGACTGGCTGGGGGCGCTGCTCATCACCTCCGGGGTCTCCACCGTGCTGGTCTGGTCGTCGCTGGCCGGCAACAAGTTCGCCTGGGCCTCCGGGTGGACGGCGCTCATGGTCGGTGGCGGCCTCGCCCTGCTGGCGCTGGCCGTCTGGGTGGAGTCCCGCGCCGAGGAGCCGATCGTGCCGCTGGACATCTTCCGCAACCGGACGGTCTCGCTGACCACCGTCGCCAGCGTCCTGGTCGGCGTGGCCATGTTCGGCGGCACCGTGTTCCTGTCGCAGTACTTCCAGCTCTCGCTGGGCAAGTCGCCGACGGTGGCGGGCCTGATGAGCCTGCCGATGATCATGGGCCTGCTGGTCTCGTCGACGGTGGCCGGCCAGCTGATCACCAAGTACGGCCGCTGGAAGCGTTACCTGGTGGCCGGCGCCGCCGTGATGGTCGTCGGCATGCTGCTGCTGGCCACCATCGACACCGGGACCAGCGTGCTGCTGCTCAGCGTCTACATGGCGGTGCTCGGCGTCGGTGTCGGCATGCTCATGCAGAACCTCGTGCTCGCCGCGCAGAACGACGTGCCGGCGCACGAGCTGGGCGCCGCCACCTCCGTGCTGACCTTCTTCCGCAGCATGGGCGGCACGATCGGCGTCAGCGCGCTCGGCGCGGTGCTGGCGAACCGGGTGGCCACGCTGAGCGCGGAGAAGCTCGGGCCGCTGGCCGGCGGCGCCCCGGGCGGGGAGGGTTCCACCGAGGTGCCCGACCTGTCCGCCCTGCCCGAGCCGGTGCTGAGGATCGTCCAGGACGTGTACGGGACCGCCACCGGCGAGCTGTTCCTGGTGGCCACCCCCTTCGCGGTGCTCGCCCTGGTGGTGGTGCTGTTCATCCGGGAGAAGCCGCTGCACACCCTCAGCGGTGACGAGCGGCGGGCCCGGGAGGAGGCGGTCGCGGCCGTACCCGGCGCGCACTGAGTCACCCGCCGGAAGGGGCGGCCCGGCCCGTGTCGGGTCGCCCCTTTCCCGTGTGCGCCGCCGGCCAGGCGGCCGGGATGCGCTCCAGCACCCCGCCGGCGAAGACGTCGCGCAGGCCGAGCGGCTTGAGGTGGACGTACCCGATGTGGCAGTCGCAGACCGCGTTGACGCACGGGCGGGGGCGCAGGGCCGAGCGCCACGAGCCGTCGTAAAGGTTGCCGATCGGCTCGGCGACGAAGTGGCAGCGGCGGACCGTGCCGTCGCCGAGTACCGAGATCGCCGTCTCGCCCGCGTGGCACGGCCGGTCGAGCGACACGTGCGGGCGGACGCTCCAGCCGAACAGCGGATCCAGCTCCGTCCAGGTCGCCTCCTCGGCGGCGTCGTAGCGCCGGCCCTCGGCGGCGTTGACCCACAGGTAGACCTCGGCGGGCAGGGCGGCCCGCAGCGCCCGCGCCTCGTCGAGGTGCTCCGGCAGGCCCACCACCCCCACCGAGTAGCGGACGCCCAGCTCGGTCAGCCGGGCGCAGCGGCCCAGGAAGCGGTCCCGGTCGACCTGGCCGGGGTGGTAGGTCGTCCACAGGGCGGCGGCGCGCGGGTCGGCGTCGGCCAGCCAGTCCACCCGGGCGGCGAGGTTGGTCTGGATGACCACCCGCTCGACGTGCGGCAGGTGCGACAACGACACCATCGCGTCCCGGTACCAGCGGCGGGTCAACCCCTCGCCCCACGGGGTGAACAGCACCGACAGCCGCACGTCGGTGGTGGCCGTCACCCAGCCGGCGAAGCGCTCCAGCGCGGCCCGGTCGGCGCGCAGCAGCTCGGGCGGGTCGTGCCGCTTGGCGAAAGGGCAGTACGGGCAGTCGTAGTTGCAGCTCGCCAGCGGGCCCCGGTAGAGGATCGCGAGGTTCACCTCGGCACGTACCCGGTCATCGCGTCGCGGACCCGGGCCGAGGTCAGCCACGGGCCGATCGCGTCGGAGCGGGCCAGCCCGGCCGGCGTCAGCCGCAGCCCGCCGTCGGTGGCCCAGCCCCGGTCGACCAGCCGGCCCAGCTCCGGGAAGTCCTCGCCGGGCGGGCGGCCGAACCGCGCCCGGTAGGCGGTCGCGTCGACGCCGTCGGCGCGCAGCAGCGACTTGAGCAGCCACCGGCGGCGCTGCTCCGCGCCGTCGAGGGCGAACCCGAACTCGGCGTACCGGAAGTCGTCGGCCGGGCGGGCCAGGTAGTCGTCGAGCACCGCCCGCACCTGCGACACGCCGACGGCGTAGTCGAACGAGTAGTGCAGCGACGTGGTGTAGGAGCGGGCGCCGCAGCCCAGGCCCACCATGCCGTCGTCCTGACAGCAGTAGTCCGGCCCGTCCGGCACCGGCGCGTCGGCGCGGCGGAACTGGCGCATCGACTCCTGCCGGTAGCCGGCCGCGCGCAGCGTCGCCACCGCCTGCTCGTAGAGGGCGAGCCGCTGGGCGTCCCAGTCCGCGCGGGCGTGCGCCCGCCGCCCGAGCCCGGTCAGCGGGCGCACGTAGAGCGGGTAGAGGTAGAGCTCCTCCGGGCGCCACGCCAGGGCCGCGTCGAGGCTCTCCCGCCACGTGTCGGCGGTCTGCCCGTCGATGCCGTAGATCAGGTCGACGTTGAGCACGGGGATCCGGGCGTCGCGGATCGCGGCCAGGGCCGCCTCGACCTCCGCGCGCCGCTGCGGGCGGCCGGCGGCGCGGGCCTCGGCGTCGAGGAAGCTCTGCACGCCGATGCTCACCCGGGTGGCGCCGTGCGCGGCGAGCACCGCGAGCCGGTCCGGCGTGGCGGTCGCCGGCGAGGTCTCCACCGACAGCGGTACGCCCGGCAGCCGGGCCCCCATCGCGGTGGCGACGGCGAACAGCTCGGTCAGTTCGTCGGCGGTCAGGTAGGTGGGCGTGCCACCGCCGAACGCCGCGCGCGCGTAGCCGGCGTCGGGGCCGAGCGCGTCGGCGATCCGCCCGGCCTGCCGGCGCAACTGCCGCAGGTACGCCGTCACCTGCTCGGCGGGCGCGTTGGCGCGGGTGAACAGGTTGCAGAACCCGCAGCGCATCTCGCAGAACGGCACGTGGACGTAGAGGAAGAGCGCGTCGCGCGCCTGCGCCCGCCACACGTCCGTCAGCAGCGGGCGCGGGCGCAGCGGCCGGTAGGAGGTCTTGTGCGGGTACGCGTACAGGTACTGCTGGTAGGGCGAGCCGTCGAGGCCCGTGTCGGTGCTGGTCACCATTCTCCCGGGTGCAGGGTGAAGTGGGCGTACGGGACCGTCCACACCACGTCGTGGCCGATCCGGTGGCCGGTGTGGCCGTCCTCGCCGTAGGCGGTGCCGTGGTCGGCGCAGACGATCGCGAACACCGGCCGGCCCCGCCCGGTGAGCAGGGCGAAGAGCCGGTCGATGCGGCCGTCGACGTACTCCAGGGCGGCGGCGTGGCTGGCCAGGTCGTCGACCCGCGCGCCGGGCAGGTGGTGCCGGTTGGGCTGGTGCAGGGCGGCGACGTTGAGGAACGTGAACAGCGGCCGGTGCGCCGGCACCCGGGGCAGCACCTCGGCCAGCCGGTCGAGCTGCGCGTCCAGGCAGGTGGGGGAGGTGACCCCGAACTCCGGCTCCCAGTGCGCCTCGGCGAACAGCCCCGGCAGCACCGCCCCGAGCGGGCTGCGTCGGTTGAAGAAGCCGACGCCGCCCAGGCAGAGCGTGTGGTAGCCGACGCCGGCGAGCGCCGTGGGCAGGTCGGGGGCGTCGAAAACCCAGGTGTCGGCGCCGGACGTCTCGCTGCCCGGGAAGGCCGCCGCGTACAGCCGCTCGTGCCGGCCCGGCGTGACCGGGGTCGGCAGAAATCCGGCGAAGAACGCGTGGTGCGCGGCGTAGGTGAAGCTGGCGGGGGAGTGCCGACGCTCCCACCGGCCGCCGGGCAGTGCCCGCGCCAGGTGCGGTGTGCGCCCCCGCTCCGCCAGGTCGGCGGCGACGTCGTAGCGGAGCGTGTCGAGGGTGAGCAGGAGCAGGTCGTGGCTTCCGATCAGGCTCCGCACGGCAACGCCTCCCGCCCCACCGCGTCGCGCGTCGCCTGCCGCCCCGGCGCGCCGCCGCGCGTGTTCTCGCGCCCCGGCGCGCCGCCCGGCACCGTCTGCGTTTCCGGCGCGTCGCCGTGCGTGGTCCCGCGCCCCGCCGCGTCGCCGTGCGCCGTCTGCCTTGCCGGCGCGTCGCCGTGCGTGGTCTCCGGGAGCGCCGCTGCGCCGCGCCAACGCTGCCAGCGGCCGTCGGTGAGGGCACGCACCTGCTCGGCGTAGGTGTCCCGCCCGTCGGCCAGCACGCCGGGCAGCAGGTCGCCGAACGCGTTGACCTCGGCCACCGCGTGGCGCCGCCAGCCGACGAGGAACATCAGGTCGACCCCCACCTGGAGGGTGCGGGGAAAACACGCCGCGACCCGCTCGCAGGTCTCCATCGCCGCCGCCCAGCCCGCCGGCCCGGCGGCGGCCCGCAGCGCGGCGAGGTCGCCGCGCGCGTTGCCCAGGTGCAGGTTGGTCAGCGGCCCCCGGGCGGCCCGCACCACGGCGTGGGTGGGCCGCCCGGCGACCACCACCACCCGCAGGTCGACCACCCGGTCGCCGAGCCCCGCCTTGGGCAGCCACCGCTCCACGTGCAGGCCGTCGGGGGCGAGCCGGTCGACGATCGCGGCGACCTCGGCCTCGTCGGCGTAGCGGCGCGGCCGCAGCGAGTTGAACAGCCCGTCGGGGGTGACCTCGACGGTGGTGACCGCCTGCACCCGGTGCCCGGCGACCGCCAGCGCGATCACCCCGGCGGCGGACGAGCCGTGCGCCGGCTTGACGAACACGCGGCTCCAGCCGGCCGCCGCCATCGCCGCCCGCAGCTCCCGCCACCCGCGCACCGGTGGCAGCGCTGCCGGCACCGGCACCCCGGCGGCGGAGAGCCGCGCGTGGCAGCGCCGCTTGTCGCACATGGCCGCGACGTCGGCCGGGTCGTTGAGCAGCTCCGCGCCGCCGGCGGCGACCCGGCCCAGGCCGGACACCAGACCCGCGTACGTGTCGGCCAGGCCGACCAGCTCGCCGTGCCGCGCCGGGACGGCGGCCCGGCGCAGCAGCCGGTCCACCTCCGGGTCCTCACCGGGCGAGTCGACCCGCACCAGCGTGCCCGGCGCCGGCGGGGCGGCCCCGGTGAGCACGTCGGCCCAGGGCAGCACCGTCGGCCGGGGCAGGCCGGCGGCCAGCGCGGCCCGGGCGAACAGGTCGACCCGGCGGTTGCCGGGGTTGCCGACGACGGTCAGCCGCATGTCACTCCGACACCGCCGTGTAGCGGTAGCTCTCGCCGTCGTACTCGTCGGGCTCCTTCGGGTCGGACACGTCGACCCGGACACCCGGCAGTGCGGCGGCCACCGCGGCGGCCATCTCCTCCGACAGGTAGTGGTGGTGCAGGTCCAACTCCGCCAGGTGGGTCAGCGTCCGCCCGCCGGTCAGGGCCGCCGCGCCCCGGTCGCCGAGCGTGCCCAGCGACAGGTCGAGGCGTTCCAGGCGCGCCGTCACCGGCGCCGACGCCAGCGCCTCGGCGAGGTCGTCGGCGATCTCCGCGTTGCGCAACCCGAGCCGGCGCAGCGCGGGGAACCGTTCCCCGGCCAGCAGCGGGGCCAGGTCGGCCACTCGGGCGTCGCCGCCGTAGTCGGCGGTGCCGAGCCACAACTCCAGGTCGGTCAGGGCGGGCAGGTCGGAGTCGAGCACCGCGCCGACGAACTCCCGGGACAGCCCGCCGCTCTCCACCGCCAGCTCCCGCAGCCGGTCGTGCCGGACGGGGGAGAAGGCGAGGTCCTCGCCGCCGCGCACGCGCAGCACCTCCAGGGCCGGATAAGCCGTCAGCAGCGGGCTGACGTCGCCCACCCTGATCCAGGAGACCTCGCAATCCTCGCTGGTCATGTCACCGAGGAACAGGGCACGCAGGGCGGGCAGGCGGGACGCCGCCGCGCAGAGCTGCGCGATCGGGGCGGGGTGGAACGCGGCGTAGCCCCAGGGGCCGACGACCAGGGACTCCACGGACGGCCCGGCCTGCGCGACGAACTGGTCGAACGCCACCCGGAACTCCTCCGAGAGGCCCTCGTCGGTGGCGCCGTCGAAGTGCCAGACGCCGAACCGCCACGAGACCGGGCCGTCCACGGTGGGCAGTGGCCCGTCGTCGGGGACGTCCACCACCGGCCGGCCGGCGAATTCGCGCGCGTGCGAGACGAAGGTCAACGCGATCACTCCCCGACCGCGGTGTAGCGGTGGAGTGTGCCGTCGTAGTCCTCGGCGGTCTGCGGGTCGGACAGGTCGACCCGCACGCCCGGCAGCGCGGCGGCCACCGACGCGGCCATCTCCTCGGAGAGGTAGTGGTGGTGCAGGTCGAGGCGTGCCAGGTGGGTCAGCGGCTGGCCGGCCAGCAGCGCCTTCGCGCCCTCGTCGGTCAGCGTGCCCTTCGACAGGTCGAGGATCTCCAGCCGGGGCACGACCGGCGCGGTGGCGAGCGCCGCCGCCACCGCGTCGGCGATCTCGGCGTTGCACGCCCCGAGGTGGCGCAGGGCGGGCAGGCCGACACCGGAGAGCACCCCGGCCAGGTCGTCGACGCTCGCGTCGCCGCCGTAGTCGGACCGGCCGAGCCACAGGTCGAGCCGGCGCAGGGCGGGCAGCTCGCAGGCGCCGACGGCGCGGACCACCTCGGCGGGCAGCCCGCCGGACTCGAACCGCAGCTCGCGCAGCCCGGTGTGTCGGACCGGCTCCAGCCGTAGGTCCTGCGCGCCGCGCACCCACAGCACCTCCAGCGCCGGGTACGCCCGCAGCAGCGGGGTGAGGTCGCCGTGCCGGAGCCAGGAGATCTCGCACTGCTCGTAGGTCAGGTCGGCGAGGAAGACCGCCCGCAGCCCTGTCCACGCTCCGGCCGCCTCGACCAGCGGCTCGATCGGCAGCGGCCGCTCGTACGCCTCGCCCCACTCGCCGATCACCAGGGCGCGCACCGCGTCGGCGGGCACCTGCCCGCGCATCGCCCCCATCAGGCCGGCGAACTCCTCGGGCTCCGCGTCGAAGTCCTCGACCTCCAGCCGCCAGGCGACCGCCGACGGATCGTCGGGGAGTGTCATGCCCGGGGTGAACGGGACAACCGGCAATCCGGCGAACGACGACACGTGCGAGCTGATCACGCCTACCTCCGGTCGACTGGCGCAGCGGCGGCGCGACCGTAACAGGTCCGCCCGACAAGATGATCAGCGACGGCCGACCGGCCGGTTCCGGCCCGGCCGCGGCCGGCGCGCGTCCGGCCGCCGCCTGCGTCGGCCCGGACCGTCCGCCGGCCCGGACCGTCCGCCGGCCCGGACCGTCCGCCGGCCCGGACCGTCCGCCGGCCCGGACCGTCCGCCGGCCGGACCGTCTGCCGGCCGGGGGGACCGCCGGCCGGGGGACCGGTCAGGGCGCCGGGCGGTCGAGGCGCCGCGCGCGGCCCGACCCGGCCGCGAGGACGGCCAGCCCGACCAGCACCAGCGCGCCACCGACCACCGTCGCGGCGGCCGGGCCGGCCGTGTCGACGGCTCGACCGCCGAGCAGCGCTCCGCCGGCGATGGCCAGGTTGAACACCGCCACGAAGAGGGCGGTCACCGGCTCACCGGCCCCCGGCGCGGCCCGCAGCAGCCAGTTCTGACAGGTGACGGAGACGCCGCCGTACGCGACGCCCCAGGCCAGCATGGCCGTGGCGGCGCCGGGCAGCCCCGCCGCCGCGAGCAGCGGCACCGCGAGCACGGCCGCGCCGAGCGCCGCCGCGACCGCCAGCAACGTGCGGTGCGGGGTGCGGGCGGCGAGCGCGCCGCTGACGAAGGTGCCGGCCACCCCGGCCAGGCCGTACGCGAGCAACAGCGCGCCGACGAGTCCCGCCTCGACGCCGCCGAGCCGCTCCAGCACGGGCCGCACGTACGTGTAGGCGGCGAAGTGCCCGACGACCACGGCCGCGACGGCGACCAGTCCGACCCGCACGAGGCGGTCACCGAGCAGTTCGCGCATCGCCCGCAGGCGCGTCGGCTCCCGTACCGGCATCGCCGGCAGCGTGGCGGCCAGCAGCCAGGTCACCGCCAGCGACAGCCCACCCACGGCCAGGAACGCGGCCCGCCAGCCGACGAGGTCGCCGAGCAGGGCCCCGGCCGGCACGCCCAGCACCGAGGCGACGGCGACGCCGCTGAAGACGATCGACGTGGCGGTGCCGACCGAGCGGGCCGGCACGAGCCGGACGGCGAGCCCGCCGGCCACCGACCAGATGCCGCCGATGCACACGCCGACGAGCAGGCGCAGCGCCACCAGCGGCGCGATGTCGGTGACGGCCGCCGAGGCGACGTTCGCGACGGCCAGCAACGCGCCGAGCGCGACCAGCAGCCGGCGGCGGTCCATGGCCCCGGCCACCAGCGGCACCAGTGGCGCCACGGCCGCCGCGACCAGGCCGGGTACCGTCATGGTCAGCCCGACCGTACCGGGGCTGCTGTCCAGGCTGGCGCCGATCGCGGTGAGCAGCCCGACGGGCAGCATCTCCGTGGTCACCACGGCGAACACGGCGCCGGCCACCGCGCCGACTCCGGTCCACCGGGTGCGGGCGGCCGAGGCCGCATCGTCGATCTTGGTCATGTTGCTCAGCCTGGTCCGGCCGGGACGGCGGAACAACGGCGAAGTGTTCGTCGGACGATGAGCCTGGCTCATCGATCGGGCGGGCGGCACGACGGGGGAGGGGTGCGGCATGGCCGGCGGGCCGGAGCTACGCGAGCTGGAGTGCTTCCTGGCGCTCGCCGAGGAACTGCACTTCGGCCGCGCCGGTGAGCGGTTGCGGGTGTCGCAGAGCCGCGTCAGTCAGCTCCTCGCCACCCTGGAGCGGCGGATCGGTGGCCGGCTCGTCGACCGCACCAGCCGCCGGGTCGCGCTCACCCCGCTGGGGCGACGGCTGCTCGCCGGGGTGGGGCCCGCGTACGCGGCGCTGCGGCAGGCGGTCGAGGAGTCCCGAGACGCCGCCCGGGGCGTGCACGACGTGCTGCGCCTCGGATTCCAGGGGCACGTCGACGCGGGCATCGCCGCCGCCGTCAACGCGTACCAGGCGCCCGGCCGGCGGGTGGACCTGACCGAGCTGCCGCTCAGCGACCCGTTCGGGGCGCTTCGGCGCGGCGAGGTGGACGCCGCGATAGTGCTGCTGCCGGTGCGGGAGCCGGGCCTGGCGCTGGTGCGGGTCTTCTCCCGGCAGCAGCAGACCGTCGCCGTGTCAGCGCGGCACCCGTTCGCCGCGCTCCCCGCCGTGGACGCCGAGCGGTTGGCGGGGCTGCCGTTGATCGGCCCGGCCACGCCCGCGCCCGAGTACTGGCGGGCCGAGCAGGCGCCCGCCGTCACGCCCGACGGCCGGTCGATCCCGCCCGGGCCGGCGGTGACCACCCTGCAGGAGGGCATCGCGCTCGTCGCGGCCGGCCGCGGCGGCATGCTGGTGTGCCGGCGTACCGCGGGATTCCAGCCCCGCCCGGACGTCGCCTTCGTGCCGGTCACCGGGCTGCCGGAGTCGGCGCTCGGCCTGGTCGTGCGGGCGTCGGGCCCCGACGCGCGGGCCTTCGCCGCCGCCCTGCCCGCCGCGTGACCCCTCGGACGGTCGGCCGCAGCCGCCCCGGCCGGGCCCGGCCGAACCGGTCAGGCCGGTCCGCCCCCGGCGGCCTCGACGTCGACCGGGCCGGCCCAGCTGCGCTCGAAGAGGTCGGCGAGGGCGGCCACGACGCCAGGGTTGCGGATCACCAGCGCCCCGCCGCGGCGTCCGTCGCCCGGCGCGCCGGAAAGGAACGCGATCCGCCGGTCCACCAGCACCATCCACTGCACCGGGTGTTCGGCGGCCCGGTGCCGCTCCCCGCCCTGGTGCGCCCCGGCCGACCGGGACGCAAGGCGCCGGTGGACGATCGTGCGCCACCCGGAGCCGGCGCGACCCTGCCCCGGCGGGAGACGGAGCAGGGTCTCCAGGTGCGCCCCCCGGTCGGGTTGCACGGTGAGCACCTCGTGCGCGTCGCGGGTCACGGACCACAGCCGGTCGGCCACCAGCGTCGGGTCGTCGATGCGCTCGACGTCGGTGCCGTACCGGCCGGCGGTGTGCGCGACGTCGGCCTCCGGCGGCGACGCGGCGTGGCCCCGGCGGATCGAGGCGTACAGCCGGCGCAGCTGCGGGCCCGGCTCCGTGCCGAGCTCCCGGGCCAGCCGCCGGTCCAGCGCCCGGTAGGCGGCCACCGCCTCGGCCGACCGGCCGGTGCCGTGCAGGGCCCGCATCAGCAGACCGTGCACCGACTCCCGGTACGGGTGCGCGGTGGTCAACGCGACCAGCTCGCTGACCACCTCGTGGTGCCGGCCGGCGTCGAGGTCGAGGGCGATCCGTCGGTGGAGCGCGGCCAGCCGTTCCTCGACGAGCACCGGCACGAGCGACTGCGCCAGCGGGGCCTCGCCCAGGCCGGCGAGCGGCACGGCGCCGCGCCACTGCGTCAGCGCCCGGCGCAGCAGTTCGCGGGCGTGCTCGCCGGTCGCCGCGCCGGCCGCCCGAACGAGCGCCCGGAAGCGGTGCACGTCCACCCGGTCGGGCGCGACGTCGAGCAGGTAGCCCGGCGGCCGTCCGCGCAGGTCGAGAGTGGGCAGCGCGTGGCGCAGCCGCGAGGCGTACACCTGCACGGCCTTGCGGGCGGCGGCCGGCGCGCGCTGCCCCCAGACGGCGTCGATCAGGTCGTCGACCGGCACCACCCGGCCGGGCTCCATCAGCAGCGCGGCCAGCATCGTGCGCTGCTGCGGCGCGCCCAGTGGTATCTCGGTCCCGTCCCGGGTCGCGGTGACAGGCCCGAGCAGGTGCAGATCGATGACGGCGTGTGACATGCGGCCTCCCCCGAAGACGGCCGCAATCCTACGGACGTCCACCGTGGACGGGATGCCAGCCGATCGTTAACCGACCGTCGCTACCGTGCCCGCCGCGGCCGGTGCCGCCGCGTCGCGACGGCACCGGCCGACGTCGGTCATCGATCACAGGGAGCGAGATGAGAAACCCTCTTGCCCTGGTCACCGCGGCGGTCGTGCTGACCGCCGCCGTGCTGACCAGTGGCGCCGCGCAGGCGGCCCCCGACCCGGGCCCCGCGCCGGCCGCGGGCCGTACCGTCGGCACCGCCCAGCAACCCCAGGCGCCGGACGTGGGGGCGAAACCGCCGCCGGTCCAGCGTGCCAAGCCGTTCAAGGCGGTGCCACCCACCGGCGGGAAGCGGAAGAAGGCCGCCCCGCCGGACTTCGGGCCCGACGAGAAGATCCTCTCGGCGTACCACCGGGGGAAGCTCTCCCGCGACGAGGCGGTGCGGTACGGCCTGGCCGCGATGCGGGCGCCCGGTTCGGTGCCGACGCACCTGCGGCCCACCGGTGCGATCCGCGATCCGCAGCGCTACCTGACCTACCTGTCCATGTTGGCGGCGGACGCCGCGCCCGACGCGGCACGGAGCATCGCCCCGAGCGTCACCGCGCCGGCCGGTGCCTCCGCCGCGCAGGAGGAGTACAACGACTGCGTCGAGCCGCACGAGTACCTCAACGTCACGTTCCGGTGCCGGGCGGCCTCGGGTGATTTCCTCATCATGTACAACATCGCCTCCGGCAGCCAGCCGGGCGTTCCCGCGAAGTTCAACGGCAACGGTCGAGCGACCGCGGTGCAGTACATGCTGAACGCGCTCAACCTCGCGGTGGCCGAGTACCGGGCGATGGGCTATCCGCTGCCGGTGCGGGAGGACAAGCCCTGGGTGCTGGTCTACGGCGTGGACGAGCTTCCCGTGATCGGTGGCTTCGGCATCGAGATCACCGCGCCGTTCGTGCTGCCGTTCGGGATGAACCAGCAGGCCACCATCCTGGTGCCGCACAGCGAGGACGACTGGGACTACATGCCCAGGCACGAGCTGTTCCACGTCATGCAGTACCAGTACTGGGACCGCAGCGACGTCGGGATCGACTTCATCACCGACTTCCTCGGGGGCAAGGAGTTCGGCTCGATGAACTGGTGGATGGAGGCCACCGCCGAGTGGGCCGCCCACCAGACGTACGTGCGCATGCCGTACGTGCCGATCTCGGGCAGCGACAGGCTGTACGCCCGCAACGTCTACGACGTGCTGAGCAAGCCCGGCGCGGCGATCAACTCGTGGGGCGGGCTCGGCGGCGGGCCCCAGTACGGCGCGTTCCTGCTGCCGGCCTACCTCACCGAGCAGGTCGACGCGGCATTCGTGCGGCGCACGTGGGAGAGCGTCCGGGACCACGACCACCTGCCGATCGAGGCGATCCGGCACACCGCGCAGGGCTACGGCCTCAACTTCAAGGACATGCTGCTCGGCTACCACATCGCCAACTACCGGCTGGCCAAGGCGAACGCCGCGCCCGCCCCCACGCCGGACGCGTGGCGCAACTACGGCTACACCGACGCCCACGCCGGCACGTTGTGGCGCAACGAGCTCATCGGCATCACCCCGACCGGCGACGACGGGCTCGGCTTCGCCCGGCCGGCCCGCAAGAAGCACTCCACCCCCGCCGGCACCCACGTCACGTACCAGGACATCCTGCGCAAGGGCGGCGCCGTCTACCACGACTTCTGGGCGGTGCAGAACTCCGGCGACTCCAGCTGCGGGTACTGCTCCACGCTGCTGGTCGACGTCACCAAGGACACCAACCGCAGCTCCGCGGTGGTCGTCTGGAACCGCTCCGGCGGCGGCGGGACGGAGTACCCGAGCATCCAGACCGTGCGCTACCCCGACGCGGGCGGCCTGATCACCGTGCCGAACTTCAAGTACCCGATGGTGGCCACCCTGGTCTCCACCTGGACCGAGCTGGACATCCACTCCGAGGACGCGGCCAACAGCCCGAAGACGTTCTCCACCTACGTGGAGACGACGCTGCCGCTCAAGCCCCGCTCGTGCACGCTGCGCCCGCTCTCGGTGAAGAGCGTGGAGATCAACGTCGAGCCGCAGGGCACCTTCAACCGGTACGCGGCCAGCACGCCGGACGGCTGGACCGGCGGCGACTCCACGTACTCGGTCAAGCTGCCGGACGGCCGGCTCGTCTGGCTCTTCTCCGACACGTGGATGGGCCCGCTCAACGGCGACGGCACCCGGCCGGTCAGCGCGCCGCTGGTGAACAACACGTTCGTGGTGCAGAACGGCGGCAACCTGAGCACCTACCACGGCGGCACCTCGGGGTCGCCGCAGCCGCTGATGCCGCCCTCCGGCCCCGGCAAGTGGTACTGGGTCGGTGACGGCCACCTCTCCGACGGCCAGCTCCAGGTCGTCTACCAGGAGTACGAGCGGTTCGGCTCGGGCGCCTGGGACTGGCGGTTCAACCGCAACGTGGTGGCGAACTTCGCCCTGTCCAACCTGCGCGAACCGGTCAGTGTGCGGCAACTGCCGTCGGCCAGCGGGGTGGCGTGGGGCTCGGCGCTGCTGCCGGCCAGCCGCAGCATGGACGGTTTCACCTACGTCTACGGGGTCGACGACTCGCCGATCAACAAGCAGATGCGCATCGCCCGGGTCTACGGCGACGACCTGGCCGACGGCACCTGGCAGTACCACACCCCCTGGGGGTGGACGTTCCGGGAGCAGAGCTCCCGCAACCTGCTCACCGGCATCGCCAACGAGTACAGCGTCACCCCGTGGGGCGGGCAGTTCCTGCTGCTCAGCCAGGACAGCACCCAGGCGTTCAGCGGCCAGATCAACGCCTGGACGTCCTGCTCGCCGTTCGGCCCGTTCACCCAGAAGACGCCGGTCTACCGGATGCCCGAGCCCGGGCCGTACGGCAGCTACTGGAACCCGAACGTCATCTCGTACAACGCGCACGTGCACGCGTCGCTGAGCTCGGGTGACACGTTCATCGCGTCGTACAACGTCAACAGCATGGACACCCGGATCTCGCCGGACGGGGACCACTACCGCGATCCGGGGATCTACCGTCCCCGGTTCTTCCGGTTCACGCTCGGCTGAGTCCTCCGGTCGGGCCGGGGCGCGCCCCGGCCCGACCGGAACCTGCGGCCGGCCGTCGGGCGGCGTCCCGCGTCCGGCCGCCGCGGGTCAGGCCGTGGCGGGCGCGCCGATCGGGCTCCACGACGGGCTCGCGCCGGTCGCGGTCCTGGCTCTGCGGTGGAACCTCCCCGTGGTCCAGCGGACCGGACACGGTACGGGGTGCCAGGCGGTCGCCCCCGAGGCCTGGCCGAAAGCTCGCGGCCGGGGACTGGCGATTTCACCGATGCGCGGTCCCCGCCACCGACGAAGACTGATGCATGTCGATATGCCCCGACCCGCAGGGAGTGCCCGACGTGTCATCACCCACCACCACCCGCCCCCGTTCCGCCGTCCGCGCCGCCGGGCTGGCCCTGGCCGCCGCCCTGGCCGCCACCGCCGCCCTGGCGGCCCCACCCGCAGCCAGCGCCGCCGACAACCCGTACGAGCGCGGTCCCGCCCCGACCGTCGCGCTGCTGGAGGCCAGTCGCGGCCCCTTCGCCACCGCCTCGCAGAGCGTCTCGTCGCTGAGCGTGACCGGCTTCGGCGGCGGGGTGATCTACTACCCGACCAGCACCAGCGAGGGCACCTTCGGCGCCGTCGCCATCTCGCCCGGCTACACCGCCGCCTGGTCCAGCATCGACTGGCTCGGGCCGCGGATCGCCTCGCACGGCTTCGTGGTGATCGGCATCGAGACCAACACCCGCCTCGACCAGCCGGACAGCCGGGGACGACAGCTGCTCGCCGCGCTCGACTACCTCGTGGAGCGCAGCTCGGTGCGCGGCCGCATCGACCCCACCCGGCTCGCGGTGTCCGGGCACTCGATGGGCGGTGGCGGCAGCCTGGAGGCCGCCGTCGCCCGGCCGTCGCTGCAGGCCGCCGTGCCGCTCGCGCCGTGGAACCTGGACAAGAGCTGGTCCGACGTCCGGGTGCCGACGCTGATCATCGGCGGTGAGAACGACAGCGTCGCGCCCGTCTCGTCGCACTCCGAGCCGTTCTACACCAGCATCCCCGCCAGCTCCGAGAAGGCGTACCTGGAGCTCAACGGGGCCAGCCACTTCTTCCCGCAGACGGTCAACACGCCCACCGCCCGGCAGGCGGTGGCCTGGCTGAAGCGCTTCGTCGACAACGACACCCGCTACGAGCAGTTCCTCTGCCCGGGCCCGAGCGGCAGCGCGATCCAGGAATACCGCAACACCTGCCCGAGCGCCTGACGGGCACCGGGGCGGCCGCCGCGGGCGGCCGCCCGCGGCGGCGCGTCCGGCCCCGCGATCGACTGCCCCGCCGGTGCGGAAACCGAATGGTCCCGCCGCCCGGCGGACGGAGATCGTGGTGCGTGGCGCGACGGCGTATCGAAGGTATTGACGGCGGACCTCAGAAACGTACACTCCCAGTGTAAATAACTGCCATCGAACTCCGAGGATGGGTGATGGAGCAAGGGCTCGCGCTGCACCACGTCGGGGTGCGTTTCGGTGGCCTCACCGCCCTCGACGACGTCTCGCTGCGGGTGCCCCCCGGCCGGGTGGTCGGGGTCATCGGCCCCAACGGCGCCGGCAAGACCACCCTGTTCAACGTCGTCTGCGGCTTCGTCACCCCGGACGAGGGCTCGCTGACCCTCGACGGTCGGCCGCTGCGACCCCGCCCGCACCGGCTGACCCGGCTGGGCATCGCCCGGACGCTCCAGGGCACCGGGCTGTTCGCCGGCCTCACCGTGCTGGAGAACGTCATGACGGGCGCCACCCACACGGCCCGCGCCGGGTTCCTGCCCGCCCTGCTCGGGCTGCCGCGCAGCGACCGCGACGAGCGCCGGCTGCGCCGGCACGCCCTCGACGTGCTCGACGGCCTGGGCATCGCCGGGCACGCCGACGCCGCGCCGGGCACGCTGCCCTTCGCCGTACGCCAGCGGGTCGCACTGGCCCGCGCGCTCGCCGCGCGGCCCCGGCTGCTGCTGCTCGACGAACCCGCCGGCGGTCTCGGCGGCGACGACGTCGCCGAGCTGGCGGAGCTGATCCGTGCGCTGCCCCGGCGGGCGGCCGACCCGTGCGCGGTGCTGTTGGTGGAGCACCACATGGACCTGGTGATGTCCGTCTGCGACGAGATCGTCGTGCTCGACTTCGGCCGGGTGATCGCGGCCGGCACGCCGGACGAGGTGCGCGACGACCCGGCCGTCACCGACGCCTACCTCGGCGCCGCCGTCGACGAGGCCGCGGCATGACCGAGCGGACCACCGGGCTCGGCGCGCTGCCGCCGCCAGCCCGCCCGGAGCGGAGCGGGGCGCGGGCATGAGCGACGGGGACCTGCTCGTGGTGCGCGGTCTGGTCGCCGGCTACGGCGGCGCGCCGGTGCTGCACGGGGTCGACCTCACCGTCCCGGGCGGCACCATCGCGGCGGTGGTCGGGGCCAACGGCGCCGGCAAGACCACCCTGCTGCGGACCCTGTCGGGCATGCTGCGCCCGGCCGCCGGCCGCGTCGTGCTGGCGGGGGAGGACCTGCGCGGCGTCCCCGTGGAGCGGCTCGTGCGCCGCGGCATGGCGCACGTGCCGGAGGGGCGCGGCGTCGTCGGCGAGCTGACGGTGGAGGAGAACCTGCGCCTCGGCGGGCTGTGGCGGCGCGACCGGCCCGACGCGGCCCGCGCGCTCGACGAGGTCTACCAGCTCTTCGAGCCACTGGCCCGGCGGCGACGCCACCTCGGCCACCAGCTCTCCGGCGGCGAGCGGCAGATGCTCGCCCTCGGCCGGGCCCTCGTGGGCCGCCCCCGGCTGCTGCTGCTCGACGAGCCGTCGCTCGGGCTGGCGCCCCGGGTGGTGGCCCAGACCATGGCCCTGCTGCGCCGGCTGCGCGACCGCACCGGGCTGACCGTGCTGCTCGTCGAGCAGAACGTGCGCAGCGCGCTCTCGGTCGCCGACCAGGGCGTGGTGATGTCCCTGGGCCGGGTCGTGACCACCGCGCCCGCCGCCCGGCTGCGCGACGACACCGACCTCCGCCACGCCTACCTCGGCTTCTGACCACCTCGTCCCCGCATGGGAGGACCGTTGGACCGCTTCGTCTTCCTCACCCTCGACGGCCTGTCCAGGGGGGCGGTCTACGCGGCGTTCGCGCTGGCCCTGGTGCTCATCTGGCGGGCCGCCCGGATCGTCAACTTCGCCCAGGGCGCGATGGCCGTCGCCTGCGCCTACGTGGCCTACGGCGTCGCCGCCGCCACCGGCTCGTACTGGCTGGGGTTCGTGGCCGCGCTGGCCGCCGGGCTGCTCCTCGGCGCGCTCGTCGACGTGGCCGTGATGCGCTTCGTCGACCACGCGTCGCCGCTCAACCCGGTGATCGTCGCGCTCGGGCTGGTGCTGCTGATCCAGGCGGTGCTGGGCATGGTCTACGGCAACGAGTTCCGCCCCGCCGAGGCGCCGTTCTCCCGCACGGCGCTGACCGTCGGCGGGGTCGCCGTCCTCTCCCCGTACGACCTGTTCGTCTTCGCCGCGGTCGCGGTCGTGGTCGTCGGGCTGGCCTGGACCTTCACCCGCACGGCGGTGGGCCTGCGGATGCGCGCGGCGGCGTTCGCCCCCGAGGTCTCCCGGCTGCTCGGGGTGAACGTCGGCGGCATGCTGACCCTCGGCTGGGCGCTGGCCTCCGGGGTCGGCGCGCTGGCCGGCATGCTGGTCGTCCCCACCGAGCTGGGCCTGCACCCGCACGCGATGGACCTGGTCTTCGTCTCGGCGTTCACCGCCGCCGTGGTCGGCGGGCTGGACAGTCCACCGGGGGCGGTGGTCGGCGGCCTCGCCGTCGGCCTGGTGCTCTCCTACGTCAGCGGGTACGCCGGCAGCGACCTCACCCCGCTCGCGGTGCTGGTGCTGCTGCTGGCCGTGCTGCTGGTCCGCCCGGGCGGCCTGTTCGCCCCGGTCGCGGCGAGGCGGGTGTGACCGCCACCCGGGCGGCGACCGCGCCGAGCGCGCCGGTCACCGCCGCCGGTCCGGACGACGCGCGCCGCGTCCCGACCCTGCTGCGTCACCTCGGCGTCGCGGCCGTCGCCGCGCTGCTGCTGGTGGCCGCCAGCTACGGGCTGGAACCGTTCCGCAACTTCCAGCTCGCCACCGTGGCGGCCTACCTCTGCGCCACCGCCGGGCTGACCGTCCTCACCGGCCTCAACGGGCAGCTCTCGCTGGGGCACGGCGCGCTGATGGCCACCGGGGCGTACACCGTCGCGCTGTGCCAGAACGCGTTCGCCGACGCCGGGGCGACCGGCGGCTGGCTGCTGGCGGTGTCGCTGGGCGCCGCCGTCCTGGCCGCCCTCGCGGTCGGCGCCGTGGTCGGGGTGGCCGCCGCCCGGCTGCGCGGCCCGTACCTGGCCGGCGTCACCCTCGCCGTCGCGGTGGTGGTGCCGGCGCTCACCGTCACCTTCGACGGTGTCCTCAACGGCGAGCAGGGGCTGGCGGTGCCGGTCGAGCCCCCGCCGGCCGCGCTCGGCCCGTACTTCCCCTACGAGCGGTGGCAGCTCTGGGTCGCCGCGGCGGCCACCCTGCTCGCCCTGCTGCTGCTGGCCAACCTGGTCCGCAGCCGCTACGGCCGCACCTTCCGGGCGGTCCGCGACGACGAGGTCGCCGCCCGGCTCGCCGGCATCCACGTCGCCCGCACCCAGGTGCTCGCGTTCGTGGTCAGCGCCGCCGGCGCCGGACTCGGCGGTGCCCTGCTCGCGGTGCTCGCCCAGAGCGTGTCGCCGGGGGCCTTCTCGCTGACGCTGTCGCTGTTCCTGCTGATGGCCGTCGTCGTCGGTGGCCTGGGCAGCCTGAACGGTGCGGTCTGGGGCGCCGTGCTGCTGGTAGTCCTGCCCGACCTCACCCACGCCCTGACCGAGAAGCTCGATCTCTCCCCGGCGGCGGCGCAGCGGATGGAGGGCAACCTCCCGCTGGCCATCTTCGGGGTGACGCTGGTCCTCGTCATGATCGCCGCTCCCGGCGGCGTGCAGGGCCTGCTGGCCCGGCTCGGCCGGGCCCTGGCCGCTCGCCTGCCGGGCCGGCGACGCTCCTGAACCGTCCGGTCCCCCGCACGCGCACCCACCCCATCCGCCCACCACCACCCAACCGGACCGAGGAAAGGTCGGTGTCCCCATGCGACCCTCGACACGACGCGCTGTCGCGATCGCCAGCGCCATCACCCTGCTCGCCGCCGCCGCCGGCTGTGGTGACGACGGCGGCGGCGCAGGCCGCGGGCCGGTGCCCGGTGTCACCGACACCGAGATCGTGGTCGGCACCCACATGCCGCTCACCGGCCCGGCGGCGGCCGGCTACTCCAAGATCGCCCCGGCGACGAAGGCGTACTTCGACCACGTCAACGCCAACGGCGGGGTGCACGGCCGCAAGATCACCTACAAGGTGATGGACGACGGGTACAACCCGGCGAACACCCAGCAGGTGGTGCGCCAACTGGTCCTTCAGGACAAGGTCTTCGCCATCCTCAACGGGCTCGGCACGCCGACGCACAGCGGCGTGCTGGACTTCCTCAAGAGCAACCGGGTGCCCGACCTCTTCGTCGCCTCGGGCAGCCGCAGCTGGGACCAGCCCGACCGGTATCCCGGCACGTTCGGGTTCAACCCCGACTACACGGTCGAGGGCAAGATCCTGGCCCACCACGTCAAGACCGAGCTGCCCGGACGCAAGGTGTGCTTCCTCGGCCAGGACGACGACTTCGGGCGGGACAGCCTGGCCGGCGTGGAGAAGGTGCTGGGGGCCGGCGCCGTGGTGGCCAAGCAGACGTACGTCACCAGCAACCCCAACGTGGCACCCCAGATCGGGGCGTTCAAGGCGGCCGGGTGCGAGGTCGTCATCCTCGCCACCGTGCCCGGCTTCACCGCGCTCGCCGTCGGCACCGCCGCGCGGCTGCGCTTCAGGCCCCAGTGGCTCGTGTCCAACGTCGGCGCCGACCAGCCGACCTTGGCCAAGCAGCTCGGCGCCAACGCGGGGCTGCTGGAGGGCATGATCGGCGCCAACTACCTGCCGATGCAGAACGACACCGCCAACCCCTGGATCCAGCTCTTCACCAAAATCAACAAGGAACACAACGGTGACGCGCCGTTCGACGGCAACACCGTCTACGGCATGGCGGTCGGCTACCTCTTCGTCCAGGTGCTCCAGGCCGCCGGCCGGGACCTCACCCGGGAGGGCGTGCTGGAGGCGGTCGGCAGGGGCGGCCACCAGGGCCCGGGGCTGGCTCCGCTGCGGTACTCCGCCACCGATCACTCCGGCTACGGGGGGCAGCGGCTCAACCGGGTCAGCGGGGGAGCGCAGACCTACTTCGGGCCGACGTACGAGACCGACGAGGGCGACGGGCCGGTGCGCGAGTACGCGGCCCAGCCGGTGGCCCCGCCCGCCAACGGGATCCCGTCGGCCTCCTGAGTCCCGCAGACCGGGCGCGGCCGGCGACCGCGCGAGCGCCCGACCGGTCGGCGCGGCGGTGCCGGCGCGAGTGCCGTGACCGGTGGGTGCGGCCGGTGCCGGCGCGAGCGCCTCGACCGCGCCCGGTCCAGGGTGGCCGGGCGCGGTCGGGCGCGCCGTGGGCCGGGGTCAGCTCAGCCGCTCGATGATCATCGCCATGCCCTGGCCGCCCCCGACGCACATGGTCTCCAGCCCGATCCGCCGGTCGTGCCAGCGCAGCGAGTTGATCAGGGTGGTGGTGATCCGGGCGCCGGGCGCTCAGGCCCGTGGCGACTATCCGGGCCAGCGGGGTCACCCCCAGCTCGCGGGCCCGCACGTCGGACATCACGACGAGCGCGGCGGCGCCGTCGTTGAGCGGGCAGCGGTTGCCGGCGGTCACCGTGCCGTCGGGCCGGAACACCGGCGGGCGGCCCGCACGCTCGTGGCGGCCAGGTCGTCGGCGCGCGGGTCGCGCAGGGAGCCCTTGTGCGCCCGACCGATCGGTGATCGGGCGGCGGCGACGATGACGGCCTCCGGCAGGGCGGAGGTCCCTTTCCCGAGCGGGGAACAATACATGCACCGGCGGTGCAGTTATCTTGGCGGCCGTGTCAACGGAATGTGAGAAGCTCACCGGAGTTCCTCGTTGACGCCCCGGCACCCCCCTCCTACTATCTGCATCGTGAATGCAGATTCAGGCCGGTTGTCCGGCCAGGTGGCTCTCGTCACCGGGGCCAGCCGCGGGATCGGTCTCGCGGTCGCCCGCCGGCTGGTCGCCGAGGGCGCCCGGGTCGGTCTGACCGCCCGGCGTCCCGAGGCGCTGGCCGAGGCCGTCGCCGAGCTGGGCGGCCCCACCCGCGCCGTGGCCGTGCCCGGCCGGGCCGACGACGCGGAGCACCGCCGGGAGGCGGTCCGGCTGGTCACCGAGGCGTTCGGGCCGGTGGACGTCCTGGTCAACAACGTCGGCATCAATCCGGTCCACGGGCCCCTCGCCGAGCTGGACCTGGCCGCGGCCCGCAAGATCCTCGACGTCAACCTGGTCGGCGCGCTCGGCTGGGTGCAGGAGGTGTGCGCCGCGGGGATGGCCGAGCGGGGCGGCTGCGTCGTCAACGTCTCTTCGATCGCCGGCCTCACCCCGTCGCCCGGCATCGCGTTCTACGGGGTGAGCAAGGCGGCCCTCAACCACCTCACCGCGTGCTTGGCCGTCGAGCTCGCCCCGGCGGTCCGGGTCAACGCGGTCGCCCCCGCGGTGGTGAGGACCCGCTTCGCCGCGGCGCTGTACGAGGGCCGGGAGGAGGAGGTCGCCCGCGCGTACCCGCTCGGGCGGCTCGGCGTACCGGAGGACGTGGCCGGTGCGGTCGCCTTCCTCGCCTCCGCCGACGCCGCCTGGATCACCGGGCAGACCCTCGTCCTCGACGGCGGCGTCGGCCTCGCCGGCCGGATCGCGGGATGACCCCGCCGCCCGCCGCGCGCGGGCTGACGGTGGCCGGGGCGGGTGTGGTGGTCACCGGTGCCGGGTCCGGCATCGGGGCCGCGCTGGCCGCCCGGTTCGCCGCCGACGGCGCCCGGGTGGTGGTCAACGACGTCGACGCGGTGGCGGCCCGCGCGGTGGCGGCGCGCATCGGCGGGCACGCCTGCCCGGGCGACGCGGCCGATCCCGCCGGGGTGGCCGCACTGGTCGGCTTCGCCCGGGAGCGCCTCGGCGGGGTCGACCTGTTCTGCGCCAACGCCGGGGTGGCCCCGGGCGGCGGCGTCGACGCCCCCGACGAGGCGTGGGAGCGGGCCTGGCGGGTGAACGTGATGGCGCACGTGCTCGCCGCGCGCGAGCTGCTGCCGCACTGGCTCGCCGCCGGCCGGGGCCGGCTGCTGGTCACCGCCTCCGCGGCGGGGCTGCTCACCCTGCTCGGCAAGGCGCCCTACTCGGTCACCAAGCACGCCGCGCTGGCGTTCGCCGAGTGGCTGCGGGCCAGCTACGCCCACCGGGGGATCACCGTCCAGGCGCTCTGCCCGCAGGGGGTACGCACGCCGATGCTGGCCGCCGCCGACGACCTGAGCGCCGCCCTGCTCGACGCCGGCGCGGTCAGCTGCGAGCAGGTGGCGGAGTGCGTCAGCGCGGCGCTGGCCGACGACCGCTTCCTGGTGCTGCCCCACCCGGAGGTGGCCGCCTGGTACGCCCGCCGCGCCGCCGACCCGGACCGCTGGCTGCGCGCCATGAACCGGACCCAGCGCGCCGCCGAGCGCCGCCGGCATGGCTGAGTCGCCGGACCCCCACGGGCCGGCCGGGAGGTCTCGCCGCCGCCCCGCGCCGGTCGGCCGGCGGGGACCCTGCCGGCGGCGCCGTGACGTGGCACGCCGGCCCGGCGGGCGCGCCGCCGCGGTCTCGCGCCCGCGGGCCT
Organism: Micromonospora citrea; assembly: GCF_900090315.1. NCBI lineage: Bacteria > Bacillati > Actinomycetota > Actinomycetes > Micromonosporales > Micromonosporaceae > Micromonospora > Micromonospora citrea. The sequence goes on from NZ_FMHZ01000002.1 coordinate 6,254,385, forward strand.
GCCGGCGGGACCCCGGGGTGGCGCCCCGGCCGGCGGGCGGGCCGCTTCCACCGAGGACGGAGAACGCCTGATGGACTTCCGCCACGACGAGACCACCGAGCGACTGCGGGGGCGGCTGCTCGCCTTCATGGCCGAGCGGGTGTACCCGGCCGAGCCGGCGTTCGAGGAGCAGGTGCGCGCCCGGGCCGATCCGTGGGCCGCCCCGCCGGTGGTCGCCGAGCTGCAGGCCGAGGCACGTCGCCGCGGCCTGTGGAACCTCTTCCTCCCCGGCGGGCACCCCGGGGTCACCGTCCGCCGCGGCCTGCGGACCTTCGGGTACGACGACGGCGACCACGGCGGCCACGCCGAGATCGACTTCGTCGACGTCCGGGTGCCGGCGGGAAACCTGATCGGGGCGGAGGGCGACGGCTTCGCCATCTCCCAGGCCCGCCTCGGGCCGGGCCGGGTGCACCACTGCATGCGGCTGCTCGGCATGGCCGAACGGGCCCTCGAGCTGATGTGTCGCCGGGTCGGCGACCGGAACGCGTTCGGCGCGCCGCTGGCCGAGCAGGGCGTGATCCGGGACTGGATCGCCGAGGCGCGGGTCCGCGTCGAGCAGGCCCGGCTGCTGGTGCTCAAGACCGCCTGGCTGATGGACACCGTCGGCAACCGGGCCGCGCACACCGAGATCCAGGCGATCAAGATCGCGGTGCCGGCGACCGTCGAGTGGGTGATCGACCGGGCCATCCAGGCGCACGGGGCGGCCGGGCTCAGCCAGGACACGCCGCTGGCCGGGCTCTGGGTCCGGGCCCGCGCGCTGCGGCTGGCCGACGGCCCGGACGAGGTGCACCGGCAGTCGCTGGCCCGTCGTGAGCTGCGCCGGCACCAGCCGGATCGCGACACGGCGCGCGTCTAGACTCGCGAGGCGGTGGGCGCGATGGCGGCGGCGAGGGGGAGAGCGCGGATGGGCGGGGTCGAGGCGCCGGGCCGGGTCGACGGGCGGACGGCCCGGGCGGCGCGCACCCGGGCGGCGATCGTCGAGGCGCACCTCGCGCTCATCTCGGAGGGCGACCTGCGACCGACCGGCGAGCGCATCGCCGAGCGGGCCGGCATCTCGCTGCGGACGCTCTGGACCAACTTCAAGGACATGGAGACCCTCTTCGAGGCCAGCGGCGCGGAGGTGCTGCGGCAGCAGGACGCCGCGTACCGGCCGATCTCGCCCGCGCTGCCGCTGGCCAAGCGGGTCGACGCCTACTGCCGGCAACGCGCCCGGCTGCTCCAGCTCATCGCGCCGTCGGCCAGGGCCGCGCAGATGCGCGAGCCGGTGTCCGAGCAGCTGCACCGCAACCGGCTCAAGCACATCGCCCGGGTCCGCGACGAGGTGGAGCGGCTCTTCGCGGCGGAGCTGGCCCAGGCGGGGCCGGGTCGGGAGCAGCTGGTGCACGCCCTGGTCGCGGCGAGCATGTGGCCGGCGTGGTCGATGCTGCGCGACGGGCTGGGGCTCGGCGTCGACCAGGCCAGGGCGGTGATGGCCCGCACCGTGGGCGCGCTGCTGGCCGGCGCGGCGGCCGGCTGACGCTGCCCGCCCGGGCGGCAGCCGACTCTTTCCTTCCGGTTACTTATGGGTAAAACTCGATGCATGGTTAGTGCATCGAGAGTGCAACTATCCGGGCTGTGGGGCCGCGACGCCGAGTGCCTGGCCGTCCGCCGGCTGCTCGACGGCGCCCCGGACGCGGGGGCGGCGCTGCTGCTGCGGGGCGAGCCGGGCACGGGCCGCAGCGCCCTCGTGGCCTACGCCCACCGCCACGCCGGGGATCGCGCCGTCCTGACCGGCGCCGGCCTGGCGGAGGAGGCGGAGCTGCCGTACGCGGGCCTGCAACGCCTGCTCGACCCCGTGCTCGACCGCGCCGTCGCGCTGCCCGAGCCGCAGCGCCGGGTGCTGTGCCGGACGCTGGCCGGCGAGGGCTGCCCCGCCCACCGTCGCCTCGCCCTGTCGACGGCCGTGCTGAGGCTGCTCGCCGTCGCCGCCCGGGAACGCCCGCTGCTCTGCACCGTCGACGACGTCGACCGGGGCGACCGGCCGACCGCCGACGTGCTGGGCTTCGTGGCCCGCCGGCTGCGCCACCTGCCGGTCACCGTCCTGCTCACCGCCGGTGCCGACACCGCGTTCGGCGGGGTGCCCCAGCACCGGCTCGCGCCCCTCGACGAGCGCGCCGGCACCGCCCTGCTCGCCGACCGCGTGCCGGGGATCGCGCCGGCGGTGGCCGCCGCGCTCACCGCGATCGCCGGCGGCAACCCGCAGGCCCTGGTCGACCTCGCCGAGGTGCTCAGCCCCGGGCAGCGCCGGGGCGACGAGCCGCTGCCCGAGGCGCCGCCGGTCGACGGGGCGCTGGGCCGCGGCTACCGGGCCCGGCTGGAGCGGCTGCCCGCCGACACCCGCCGCGTGCTGCTGCTCGCCGCGCTCGACGAGGACGGCGAACCGGCCACCCTGGTGCGGGCCGCGCGCGCCGCCGGCACGACGGTCGAGGCACTCGCCCCGGCCGAGGCCGCCGGCCTGGTCCGGGTCGGCCCAGGGCGGGTCGCCCTGCCGCAACCGCCGGCCCGGGCGGTGGTCGTCGACGGCGCGCCGCTGGCCGAGCGGTGCGCGGCCCACCTGCTGCTCGCCGGCGTACTCGACGGCCCCGCGCAGCGGCTGCGCCGCGCCCTGCACCTCGCCGCCGCGGCCGAGCGCCCGGACCCGGCGCTGGCGGCGGAACTCGAGGCGGCGGCCGCCGACGCGACGGGGGAGGACGCGGCGGCGGCGCTGCACCGGGCCGCCGAACTCAGCGTCGAGCCGCGGCACGCCGCCGCCCGCCTGGTGGCCGCCGCCCGCCACGCCTGGTCGGCCGGCCGGCCGCAGCGGGCCCGCCGGTTGCTGGCCGGGCTGCCGCCCGGCCCGGCCGACCCCGTCGTGGCGGGCCGGGCCGAGCTGCTCCGCGGGGAGCTGGAGCTGCGGTGCGGCTCGCCGTCGGTCGCGTCGGCCACGCTGCTGGCCGCCGCCGGGCCGGTGTCCGGCGCCGACCGGCTCGCCGCCCTCGGCGCGCTGGTGCGGGCCGGCGAGGCGGTCTGCTTCGCCGGCGACCAGTACCGGTACGCGGAGGTGGCGCGACGGGTGGCGGCACTGCGCCGCCCCGGCGACCCGCCCGCCGCCGAGCTGATGGCCTCGCTGGTCACGGGGGCGGCCGCCACGCTGCGCGGGGACCACGACCAGGGCGGGCCGGCGTTGCGGCGGGCCGTCGTGCTCGGGAACCGGTTGACCGGGCCGGCGCTGACCCCGACCGCCCTGACCTGCGCGGCGGTCGCCGGCCTGCTGGTCGCGGTGGACAACGCCGCCCACCGGCTCGCCGGGCGCGCCGTCGAGCTGGCGCGCGCCGGGGGAGAGCTGTCGGTGCTGCCCCGGGCGCTGGAACTGCGCGCGATCGCCGAGTACTGGCTGGGCCGGCACGAGGCCGCGGCGGACAGCTCCCGGGAGGGCCTGCGCGTCGCCCGCGACACCGGTCAGGTCAACTCCGCCGGCGTCCACCTGGGCATGCTGGCGGTGCTGGCCGCCGTCCGGGCCGACCGGGACGCGAGCCTGCGCCGGATCCGGGAGATCGGCGAAGGGCCGGCCCCGCACAGCCGGCCCCGGGCCCTGGCGCAGTGGGCCCTCGCGGTGCTCGACCTGGTCGACGGCCGGCACGCCGCCGCGGCGGCGCGGCTGACGGCGCTGGCCCGGCCGGGCACCGGCCGCGGGCAGGTGCTGATCCAGGTGATGGCCACCCCGTACCTGGTGGAGGCCGCCGCGGGCTCGGCCCACCGGCCGGCGGCCGCCGCCGCGCTCGCCGTCTTCGACCGCTGGGCCAGCAGCACCGCCAGCCCGTCCCGCCGGGCGCTGTCGGCGCGCTGCCACGCGCTGCTCGCGCCCCGGGGCAGCGCCGAGGCCGAGCGCCGGTTCCGCGACGCGTTGCGGCTGCACCCGGGGGACGCCGCCGCGTTCGAGCGGGCCCGCACCGAGCTGCTCCTCGGCCGTGAGCTGCGCCGCAGCCGTCGCCCCCGGGACGCCCGCGAGCACCTGCACGCCGCCCGGGAGACCTTCGACCTGCTCGGGCTCGCTGCGTGGGCGGAGCAGGCCACCACGGAGCTGCGGGCGGCCGGGGAGTCCGTCGGCGGGCCGGACCTGTCGGCGGCCCGGCTGCTCACCGGCCAGCAACTGCGGATCGCGCAGCTCGTCGCCGAGGGCGCCACCAACCGGGAGATCGCCGCCCGGATGTTCCTCTCCACCCGCACCGTCGACCACCACCTGCGCAACATCTTCCACCGGCTCGGCATCCGCTCCCGCACCGAACTGGCCCGAGCGCTGTCCTAGTTCGACAGCCCGGTCGCGGACGCGGCGCCCGGAATCCGGACCACGCGGCGACCCGGCCGGCCCCGCTTCGTCGACCTGGTTGGCCGGTACCCCTGACGCCACTAGGCTGCGTCCCGTGCAGTCCCTCGTGTCCACGGATCCAGGAAACATCGCCGACTTCCGCCTGTCGGGTGTGCTCGGGAGGGGCGGACAGGGCACCGTCTATCTGGGACAGGACTCTGCCGGCCACAAGGTAGCGGTGAAGGTGCTCAACATCCACGTGGCCGCCGATCAGGCTGCCCGCCGGCGATTCGAGCGCGAGGCGGAGGCGGCGCGCCGCGTCGCGGGATTCTGCACGGCACGGGTGCTGGACGCGGGCGTCGCGGACGGCAGGCCGTACATCGTGAGCGAGTTCGTCGCGGGGCAGACGCTCGACAGTCTGGTGCGCGGCGACGGCGTGCGGTCCGGCAGCGGCCTCGAACGACTGGCGGTGGCGACCCTCACCGCGCTCACAGCCATCCATCGGGCGGGGATCGTGCACCGCGACTTCAAGCCGAGCAACGTCGTCATGGGCGCCGAGGGGCCGGTGGTCATCGACTTCGGGATCGCCCGGGCCTTCGACCAGACCGTCACGAGCAGCGTGATCGGCACGCCGGCGTTCATGGCTCCTGAACAGTTCATGGGCGGCGCGATCGGTCCCGAGGCGGACCTGTTCAGCTGGGCCGGGACGATGGTGTTCGCCGCCACCGGACGGCATGCGTTCGCGGGCGACACGACGCCGTCGGTGATGCGCGCCATCCTGGAGGCCGAACCGGATCTGACGGGAGTGCCGGGCGCGCTGCGTCCGGTGCTCGGGAAGTGCCTGGCCAAGGACCCGAAGCGCCGGCCGAACGCCGCCGAGGTGCTGCGCTGGGTCACCGGGGAGCAGCCCGCGCTCTCGGTCGATGATCAGGCGACCGCCCCGCTGACACCGCCTACGCGTCCGATGTTCGCCCAGCCGCGAACGCGACTGCTCGACCCGGACGAGCGGACGCCCCCGGCCGCCGTGCCCGGTGCTGACCGGCCGAACATTCCACTGCTGACTGCTGCATCGGTAATCATCAACGCCGCCGGGTTGGTCGGGCTCTTGTCCATGCCCATGGCGCTCGACATCAGCATTCTGGCGACAATCAGTATGAGCCTCCTGTTGCTGTCCAGCCCTGTCCTGGGGGCGGCAGTCTGGCGCTACCACATCGGTGCACGGTTCGCCCTGTGCTCGACGCTCCCGTTCAGTCTGCTCTTCCTGGCCTGGCTGGCCACTCCAGAAATGAGTTACGGCTTTCCGGACATGTTGTTCGTGTTCATGCCTCTCGCCCTGCAGGGTGTCGCGTTCGTCGTGGCGGCAGCCTTCCTGCGGCGGACAGGCACGACCGTGACGATCCTCGGGGTGGCCGCCGGCTCGGCGCTGGCGGTCTGCGCGACCGGACGCGTCCTGGCCGGGCTGCCGACCGTCCACGTCGATGACGGCCTTTTTGTATTCCTGATGATGATGGGCGCGGCCAGCATCGTCCTGGGATGCGCATGGGTCACCCTTCTCAGCATCGCGTCGGTGCGCCGGCCCTGACCTGGCTCCACCACTCAACGATTCTCGGCCCTGGCTCTCATCCGCCGCTACGACGGAAGTTCCAGAGGTGGACCGGGTCGCAGCGGGCGCTGCTGACGATCACGCTGCTGATGATCGCGGGGCGGCTGTCGGGATCGGGCGACCGGAGCGCGCGGGCGGCTGGGTCAGGGCCGCACGACGGTGCGGGCGCCCTCGCCGCGGGCCATCCGGTCGAACGCCGCCGCGACGCTGTCCAGGTCGCACCGGTCGGTGATCAGGGGAGCGAGGTCGAGGGTGCCGTCGAGCACGGCCCGGGCCAGCTCGGGCACGTCCCGGTCGGGATCGGACGAGCCGTACACCGAGGAGCGCAGCGTCCGCGCCGAGTGGAAGATGTCCAGCGCGCCGAGGCCCACCACGTCGTCCTTGGCGCCCATGCCGACGACGATGACCTGGCCGCCGCGCCGGGCGGCCCGCCACGCCGTACGGATGGTGGCGCTGCGCCCGACGCACTCGATCGCGTGGTCGACGCCCCGGCCGCCGGTGCGTTCCCGGATCGCCCGGGTGAGCGAGTCGTCGGCGAGCAGGAAGTCGGTGGCGCCGGCGGCGGCGGCCAGCCCCGCCTTGGCCGGCGAGACGTCGACGGCGAGCACCTGCTCCGCGCCGGCGGCCCGGGCGGCCGAGACCACCGAGAGCCCCACCCCGCCGAGCCCGATGACGGCCACCGACTCGCCGGCGGCCACCCGCGCGGTGCGCCGCACGGCACCGACGCCGGTGAGCACGGCGCAGCCCAGCAGCGCGGCGGCCTCGAACGGCAGCTCCGCCGGGACGGGGATCACCGCCTCCTGCGGCACCACCACCGCCTCCGCGAGGGCGCCGAGGCCGAGCGTGACGTGCAGCGGCTCGCCGGCCGCCGTGTTGCCCCGGGCCGCCGCCGGCGAGCCGGAGCGTTCGCAGAGCCAGGGCTCGCCGTGCCCGCAGTACCAGCACCGCCGGCAGGGCGGCGCCCAGTTCAACACCACGTGCGCGCCGGGCGCGACGCGGGAGACCCCCTCGCCGGCCTCGACCACGACGCCCGCCGCCTCGTGCCCGAGCACCAGCGGGTACGGCGGCGCGAGCGTGCCGTCGACCATGGACAGGTCGGAGTGGCAGACCCCCGCCGCCCGGACGTCCACCCGCACCTCGCCCGGCCCGGGCGCGGGCAGGGCCACCTCCTCCACCCGCGGCGGCTCGCCGACGGCCCGGGCGACGAGCGCCCTCACCGCTGGATCGCCTTGGTCTGGAGGAACTCGTCCAGCCCGTAGCGGCCCAGCTCCCGGCCGAGGCCGGACTGCTTGTAGCCGCCGAACGGGGCGAGCGGGTTGAACGGGGCGCCGTTGACGTCGACGGCGCCGGTACGCAGCCGCCGGGCCACCCGCAGCGCCCGCTCGTCGTCGGCGGACCAGACCGCGCCGGCCAGCCCGTACCGCGAGTTGTTGGCGATCGCCACCGCCTCGTCGTCGTCGCCGAACGGGATGACGGCGAGCACCGGGCCGAAGACCTCCTCCTGGGCCAGGGCGCTGTCCGGGTCGACGTCGGCGATCACCGTCGGGGCGACGAAGAAGCCGCGCTCGGGCAGCGGGGCGTCGGGACCGCCGGCGACCAGCCGGCCGCCGTCGGCCAGCCCCCGCGCGACGTGGCCGGTGACCCGTTCCCGCTGCGCGGCGGAGACGAGTGGGCCGAGCCGGGCGGCCGGGTCGAACGGGTCGCCGAGCCGGTAGCCCGCGGCGGCCTTGGCGGCCAGGGTGACGGCCTCGTCGTAGCGGTCGCGGTGCACCAGCAGCCGCGTCCAGGCGGTGCAGGTCTGGCCGGAGTTGAGCAACGCGTTGCCGACCCCGACCTTGACCGCCGTGGCCAGGTCGGCGTCGTCTTGGACGACGTTGGCCGACTTGCCGCCGAGTTCCAGGGCGACCCGGGCGATCCGGTCGGCGGCGAGGTGCGAGATCCGCCGGCCGGTGGCGGTCGAGCCGGTGAAGGAGACCATGTCGACGTCGGGGTGCGCGGCGATCGCCTCGCCCACCACCGGGCCGGTGCCGGTGACCAGGTTGACCACGCCGGGCGGGAAGCCGGCCTCGTGGATCGCCTCGAAGAGCAGGTACGCCGTCAGCGGGGTCAGCTCGCTGGGCTTGAGCACCACTGTGCAGCCGGCGGCGAGGGCGGGGGCGAGTTTCGCGACGACCTGGTGCAGCGGGTAGTTCCACGGGGTGATCGCCCCGACCACGCCGACCGGTTCCCGGACCACCAGCGAGTTGCCGACCGTCTCGTCGGCCGGCGGCCGGGCGGCCAGCTCGACGTAGCTGTGCAGCACGGTCAGCGGCAGGCCGGCCTGGACCCGGATGGCCACCTTCAGCGGGGTGCCCAGTTCGAGGGCGACGGTGCGGGCGATCTCGTCGGCCCGGGCGGTGAGCGCGGCGTGCAGCCGGTCCAGCCGCGCCGCCCGGTCGGCGGGCGCGGTGTCGGCCCAGCCGGGGAAGGCGGCGCGGGCCGCGGCGACGGCCCGGTCGACGTCGGCCGCCGTGCCGGCCGGCACGGTCGCGATGACCTGCTCGGTGGCCGGGTTGCGCACCGCGACGGTCTCCCCGGATCCGGCGGCGGTCCACTGTCCGTCGAGGTAGAAGTCGGTCCGTGCGAGATCCATCGCGCCCCTCACGTACGTCGGCCGAAACTAGCGGTGCAAGTTTTGACCTTAGTACGCCGCGCCGTCGGGCGGGAGGGGCGGCAGCGGCCCGATCTGCGCCTCGTACGTGCGCGACAGCCCGTCGACGAGCGCGTCGAGGCCGAGGGCGAACGCGCCCTCGTCCACCCGCTGCTGGTGCTCGGCCAGCCGGTGGGCCTGGGTCAGGTGCGGGTACTGCTCCGCGTACAGCCCGGGGTCCTCCACGAAGCCGCGGGCGAACGACCCGAGCGCCGAGCCGGCGACGAAGTAGCGCATCAGCGCGCCGATGTGGGTGGCCCGGGCCGGCGGCCATCCAGCGGCGACGAGCCCGCCGTAGACGGCGTCGGCCATGGCCAGCGCGGCCGGCCGGCGCCCCGGCCCCCGGGCCAGGTACGGCACGATGTTCGGGTGCGCCGCGAGCGCCGCGCGGTAGGAGTGCCCCCATCGCCGCAGCGCCTCGCGCCAGTCGACGTGGCCGAAGAACGACACGTCGACCTGGCCGGTGATGCTGTCCGCCACCGCGTCGAGGATCTCGTCCTTGGTGGCGAAGTGGTTGTAGAGCGAGGGGCCCCGCACCCCGAGTTCGGCGGCGAGCCGGCGGGTGGAGAAGCCCTCCAGGCCCTCGGCGTCGATCAGCGCGGCGGCGGCCTCGACGATCCGCTGCCGGCTGAGCAGGGCCTGCCGTGGCCGGGGCATGCGTTCCTCCTACCTCGGGGTGGGTCCGCCGCAGACTCTGCCACACAGGGTCTGGACGGAATTAAACTTGCACCGCTAGTTTATGTCGCATGGACCTTCAGCTCTCCCCCGAGCAGGTCGCGGTCCGCCGGCTCGCCGCCGACTTCGTCGACCGGGAGGTGCGACCGCACGCCACGGCCTGGGACCGGCGCGAGTCGGTCGACCCGGAGATCGTCGGCAGGCTCGGCCGGCTCGGCTTCCTCGGGCTGACCATCGGCGAGGAGGACGGCGGCTCCGGCGGCGACCACCTCTCCTACTGCCTCGTGCTGGAGGAGCTGGGCCGGGGCGACTCGTCGGTGCGAGGCATCGTCTCCGTCTCGCTCGGCCTGGTCGCCAAGTCCATCGCCGCGCACGGGTCCGCGGAGCAGCGGGCGCGGTGGCTGCCCCGGCTCTGCTCCGGCGCCGCGCTCGGCTGCTTCGCGCTGACCGAGCCGGACAGCGGCTCGGACGCCGCCGCGCTCGCCACCCGGGCGGTCCGCGACGGCGGCGACTGGCTGGTCACCGGCGCGAAGACGTTCATCACCAACGGCACCACGGCCGACGTCGCGCTGGTCTTCGCCCGCACCGGCGGCTCGGGGCACCGGGGCGTCACCGCGTTCCTGGTGCCCACCGACGCGCCCGGCCTGACCCGCCGGGAGATCCACGGCAAGCTGGGCCTGCGCGGCCAGGCCACCGGCGAGCTGCGCCTCGACGGCGTACGGGTGCCCGACTCGGCGCGCCTCGGCGAGGAGGGCGCCGGCTTCCGGCTCGCGCTGGCCACCCTGGCCAAGGGCCGCATGTCGGTGGCCGCCGGCTGCGTCGGCATCGCCCAGGGCTGCCTCGACGCGGCGGTCGGCTACGCCGGGCAGCGCACCCAGTTCGGCAAGCCCATCGCCGCCCACCAGCTCGTGCAGCGACTGCTCGCCGCCATCGCCGTCGACACCGCCGCCGCGCGGCTGCTGGTGTGGCGGGTGGCCGACCTCATCGACCGGGGCGAGCCGTTCGCCACCGAGGCGTCGATGGCCAAGCTCTTCGCCAGCGAGGCCGCCGTCCGTGCCGCCGACAACGCCGTGCAGGTCTTCGGCGGCTACGGCTACATCGACGAGTACCCGGTCGGCAAGTACCTGCGCGACGCCCGCGTCGCCACTCTCTACGAGGGCACCAGCCAGATCCAGCAACTCCTCATCGGCCGCGCGCTCACCGGCGTGAACGCCTTCTGACCCCCAGGGAGCACACCGTGACCAGATTCGCCGACCGGGTCGCCGTCGTCACCGGCGCCGCGCGGGGCATCGGCGCCGCCACCGCCCAGCGGCTCGCCGCCGAGGGCGCGGCCGTCGCCGTGGTCGACCTCGACACCGACCGCAGCCGGGCCGTCGCCGACGAGATCGCCGCCGCCGGCGGTCGCGCCGTCGGCATCGGCTGCGACGTGACCGACCCCGACGCGGTCGCCGCGATGACCGAGCAGGTGGTCCGGGCGTACGGCGGGCTGCACGTGCTGGTCAACAACGCCGGCATCACCCGCGACAACCTGCTGTTCAGGATGCCGCTGCCGGAGTGGGAGGCGGTGCTCACCACCAACCTCACGAGCATGTTCCTCTGCTGCCAGGCGGCGCAGCGGCACATGGTCGAGGCCCGCTACGGGCGGATCGTCAACCTCGGCAGCCGCTCCGCCCTCGGCAACCGCGGGCAGGTCAACTACGCGGCGGCCAAGGCGGGCGTGCAGGGGCTGACCGCCACCCTCGCCGTCGAGCTGGGCCCGTTCAACGTCACCGTGAACGCCGTCGCCCCCGGCTACGTGGCCACCGCGATGACCGCCGCCACCGCCGAGCGGGTGGGCAGCAGCCCGGAGGAGCACCAGCGGACGGTCGCCGAGCACACCCCGCTGCGCCGGGTCGCCGAACCGGCCGAGATCGCCTCGGTCGTCGCCTTCCTGGCCAGCGACGACGCCTCGTACGTCAGCGGCCAGACCCTGTACGTCAACGGCGGCGCGCGCTGAGGCGCGCGTACCGTCTCACGGACCCGGAGGGGACATGGACTTCGCACTTTCCGACACCGAGCGGGCCGTCCGCGACACCGCCCGCGACTTCATCACCAGGGAGGTCGTGCCGCTGGAGCAGGAGCTGCTCCGGCGCGAACGCGAGCACCGGCCCGGCCTGGAACCCGGCGAGCTGCGCGAGTTGCAGCTCAAGGCGCGGGCGTTCGGCTTCTGGGGGCTCGCCACCCCCGAGGAGTACGGCGGCATGGACCTGCCGGCGGTGACCCAGTCGCTGATCTGGACCGAGATCGGCCGCTCGTTCGTGCCGTTCCGCTTCGGGGGCGAGGCCGACAACATCCTGTTCCGCGCCAACGAGGAGCAGAAGCGGGAGTTCCTGCTCCCGACCATCGAGGGCGAGCGGCGCAGCTGCTTCGCGATCACCGAACCGGGGGCCGGGTCCGACGCGGCCAACATCAGGCTCAGCGCCCGCCGCGACGGCGGCGACTGGGTCCTCAACGGCGAGAAGACCTTCATCACCGGCGGCAACGAGGCGGACTTCGCCATCGTCATCGCGGTGACCGACCGCGACAAGGGGGCCCGCAACGGCGGCGCCACCGCCTTCCTGGTGGACCGGGAGATGGGCTGGCGCTCGGAGTTCATCCAGACGATGGGCGAGGGCGGCCCCGCCTCGCTGGTCTTCGACGACGTACGCGTGCCCGGGCGCAACATCCTCGGCGAGCCCGGCCAGGGCTTCGCCCTGGCGATGGAGTGGATCGGCAAGGGGCGCTACACCATCCCCTCGCACGCGGTCGGCATCGCCGAGCGGGCCCTGCGGATGGCCGTCGACCACGCCAACACCCGGCACACGTTCGGCCGCCCGATCGGCGAGAACCAGGCGATCCAGTGGATGATCGCCGACTCCGAGACGGAGCTGGAGGCGGCCCGGTGGCTCATCCTGCGGGCCGCGTGGACGGTGGACCAGGGCATGGACCCGCGGCACGCCTCGTCGATGGCGAAGCTCTACGGCGCCGGCATGGTCAACCGGGTGGTGGACCGGGTCCTCCAGATCCACGGCGGCATGGGCTACACCCGGGAGCTGCCCGTCGAGCGGTGGTACCGGCAGGTCCGGCTCTACCGGATCTTCGAGGGCACCGACGAGATGCAGCGGCTGATCATCGCGCGCGACCTGCTGCGCGGCTACACGAAGCTGGGAGGGCACCTGGCATGAGGACCTTCGCCTCCCTCGACGACCTGGCGGCCGCGGTCGGCGAGACCCTCGGCCCCGGGCAGTGGCAGCGCATCGACCAGGGCCGGGTGGACCTGTTCGCCGACGCCACCGACGACCATCAGTGGATCCACCTCGACGCCGAGCGGGCCGCCGCCGGCCCGTACGGCGCCACGATCGCCCACGGCTTCCTCACTTTGTCCCTGGTGCCGGCGCTGGTCGGCCGGCTCTACCGGGTGCGGGGGGTGCGGATGGGGGTCAACTACGGGCTCAACCGGGTCCGGTTCCCCGCCCCGGTGCCCGTCGGCAGCGCCGTGCGGGCCACCGCCACCATCGCCGGGGTGACCCCGGTGGACGGCGGGGTGCAACTGGTGACCGGGGTGAGCGTGGAGTGCGACGCCGGCACCAAGCCGGTCTGCGTCGCCGAGACGGTCAGCCGGCTCTACGCGGGGCCGGCGACCGACTGAGCCTTCGTCGCCCGCCCCGCGCCGCGCGCGTGGGGCGGCCCGGTCCGGCTCCGGGAACCCGGTTCCCCACGCCGGGCGTCGCCGACTCAGCCCCTGCCGTGCCGGCGGCGCTCGTCGGCCACCCGGTGCGGGACGCGGGCCAGGCGGAGGAAGGCGACCAGCCCGACGCCGCCGACGACGTTGCCCAGGACGGACCAGGCCAGCGCCCCGAGCCAGTCCAGGTAGCCGAACGGCGCCGAGCCGGCGGTGAGGGCGGCGAACATGAGGATCGAGTCGAGCACGCTGTGGAAGAGCCGCCCGCCCGCCAGGAGGGCGCCGAACAGCAGGGCGGCGACCAGCCGGATGCCGAGACTGTCGCTGGCGAGCTGCGTGCGGGTCATCAGGGTGATGACCATGCCGGCGAGCACGGCCAGGACGAAGGACCGTGCGTTGATCCCCAGGTCGGCGTAGTACGCGCCGGTGGCGACGGCGGTGGCGCCCAGCTCCGGGTAGGCCCGGGTGATCAGCCAGGCGACGAGCCAGCCGCCCAGCAGGTTGCCGGCCAGGGTGACGCCCCAGAGCCGGGCGAGCGCCGGCGGGGTGCCGTGGCCGGCGGCGATCGCGGTGACCGGCACCAGGAAGTTCTCGGTGAACAGTTCGCCGCGGGCCAGCAGCAGCGCCACGAAGCCGATGCCGAAGGCCGCCCCGGCCAGCAGCGGCTGGCCGGTGGCGTGCTCGACCAGCAGGTACGCCAGCACGCCGGTGCCCACGTCGATCCCGCCGAGCAGCCCGGTGGCCACCAGGGACAGCCACGGGCGGGCCAGCCGGGTGTCGCCCTCGGCGACGACGCGGTCGAACGCTTCCTCGATCTCCTGGTCGGGTCGGCCCGGCCGCCCGGCGAGGCGGTGACGGATGTCGCCCATGCCGGCATGTCCCCGTTCTGCCGGCCGCCAACCCGTCCGAATTTCGGCTCGCTCAGGCGCCTTCCGCCCGTTTTGGTCGCTTCGTCCATCGGCCGTTCGGTTGATGTGACGGCAACCTTTGGTCTAGGGTGGCTGCACTGCGGTCGACGCCTCCGGGCGCCGCCGCGCCGAAGTGGGACAGGAAGGCAGACATGATCACCACGACCACCGCGCCGAAGACCACCACCGACGCCGACACCCTGGCCGCCGGCGACGAGTCCCGCGCGAGCGAGCTGATCACCGCTCTCGCCGCCCTGCCCGAGGGGCACCCCGACCGGCCGGCGCTGCGGGACCGCGTCATCGAGGCGTGGCTGCCGCTGGCCAACCACCTCGCCTACCGCTACAGCGGGCGCGGCGAGCCCACCGGCGACCTCGCCCAGACGGCCGCCCTCGGGCTGATCAAGGCCGTGGACCGGTTCGACGCCTCCCGCGGCGTCGACTTCGCCGGCTTCGCCATCCCGACGATCCTCGGCGAGATCAAGCGCCACTTCCGCGACCGCACCTGGAACATCCGGGTCCCGCGCCGGCTGCAGGAGCTGCGGCTGCGCATCTCGGAGGCCAACGGCGTCCTCACCCAGACGCTCAACCGGGCCCCGACGGTCGCCGACATCGCCACCCACCTCGACATCACCGAGGAAGAGGTCCTGGAGGGCCTCGAGGGCGCCCGCGCCTACAATGCGGTCTCCCTGTCCACCCCGATCGGCGACGGCGACAGCGCCACCGAGCTGGGCGACACGCTGGGCGCCGAGGACGACGAGTTCGCGCTGGCGGAGCTGCGGGTGGCCCTCGGCCCGGCGCTCGCCACCCTCGACGAGCGGGAGCAGAAGATCCTCACCCTGCGCTTCTACGGCAACCTGACGCAGAGCGAGATCGCCGCCCAGGTCGGCGTGTCCCAGATGCACGTCTCCCGGCTCCTCGCCCGCGCCCTCGGAAAGCTGCGCGGCCAGCTCGCCGACTGCTGATCCCGGCTTTCCGTCGCGCCGGCGGCGCCAATCGGTTCGGCTCGACCGGATCGCGCAGGCCGCCGCCCCCGGCTCTGCCGGCAAAGGGCCCTCCTCCCGCTCCGGCGGGGGGAGGGCCCTTGCCAGTGCCGCGGCGCGCGGGTGCGCGCCGACGCCGTGGACGTACGACCCGCCGCCCGGGACGCCGCGCCGCCGGGCAGACTCGTCGGAGGCAACCACCCACGCGGGCCGGTCGACGGGCCGCGTCGCAGACGACGGGCCGGACGTCGCCGACGCAGCCGGCCGGGGCGACCGGCGAAGGCAGGAGAGAACAGTGAGCGCGATTCTCGTCACGGGCGCGGCGGGCTTCATCGGATCCAACTTCGTCCGGCACTGGCGCCGCGCCCACCCACAGGACCGGGTGGTCGCCTTCGACCTGCTGACCTATTCCGGCACGCTGGCCAACCTCGCCGACCTCGACGACCCGGTCACCTTCGTACGGGGAGACATCCGGGACCAGCCGGCCGTGGAGGGGGTGCTGCGCGAGCACGGCGTCGACGTCGTGGTCAACTTCGCCGCCGAGTCGCACAACTCCCGGGCGGTGCTCGATCCGACGGCCTTCTTCGAGACGAACGTGCTGGGCCCCGTCGCCCTCATGGAGGCCGTCCGGCGGGTCGGCCGCGACGGGATCCGCTTCCACCAGATCTCCACCTGCGAGGTGTACGGGGACATGGCGCTCGACGACCCCGGCGCCTTCACCGAGGAGTCGCCCTACCGGCCGCGCACCCCGTACAACGCCGCGAAGGCCGGGGGCGACCACGCGGTACGCGCCTTCGGCCACACCTACGGGATCCCGTTCACGATCACGACCTGCGCCAACAACTACGGGCCGTACCAGTTCCCGGAGAAGGTCATCCCGCTGTTCGTCACGCGCGCGCTGCGGGGGTTGCCGCTGCCGGTCTACGCCTCCAGCCGTAACCGCCGGGAGTGGCTGCACGTGGCCGACCACTGCCGCGCGGTCGAGGCGGTGCTGCTGCACGGCCGGCTGGGGGAGACGTACAACGTCGGCAGCGGCGTGGAGGTCGACGTCGAGACGCTCGCCGACGCCGTGCTCGCGGAGCTGGGCCTCGGCCCGGAGCTGAAGCAGCGGGTGCCCGACCGCCCCTCGCACGACCGCCGCTACCTGCTCGACTCCGGCAGGCTGCGGGGCGAGCTGGGCTGGGCCCCGACGATCGGGTTCGACGCCGGGCTGGCCGAGACGGTCGCCTGGTACCGGCAGCACGAGGCCTGGTGGCGGCCGCTGCTCGACCGCGTACAGGTGGCCGAGGAGACCGCGTGGCGGTGAGCCGGCGCTGACGCCGCCGCCCGGCGGGTGCCCGTCGCGGAAGGCAGCTCGGCCTCGGCGCGTGCTGTCCGGCGGCCCGGTCGGGGCGCCGTCGCCGTCGAGGACCCGGTCGGAGAAGGCCGCGTCCCGCCGATCGCGGCGATCGCCGGCCCGGCGGCCTCCGCCTCTCCTACAGTGGTCCCTGCGGCCCCGCCGAGCGTGCGCCGGACGCCCGTCCCGGGTGCCGACCAGGTGGCGGGGCCGATGGCCCGGCCCGGTGGGCGGGGCCGGAAACGGGGGTCCCGGTGTTCTCACGGCCGTTCCGCGCGGACCGCCGGCACCGCAGCGCGGCCCGCCCGGCCGGCGGCCACGGCGACGACGCGGCCGCACCCGCCGGTCAGGGCCGGCACGACGACCACGCCGGTCCCGGCCGGCGCGCCGCGCCCGGCCCGGCCGGCGGGCACGGGGGGCACGACAAGCATGCCGGGCACGACCCGGAGCAGTTCCGCCGCAGGTTCTGGCTGTGCCTCGCCCTCACCGTCCCGATCGTGCTGACCAGCGACATGGTGATGGACTGGCTCGGCTACACCCTGGACTTCCCGGGCTTGGGCTGGGTCGGGCCGGTCCTCGGCTCCGTGGTCTTCCTCTACGGCGGATGGCCGTTCCTGGTGGGCGCCGTACGGGAGGTCCGCGACCGCGCCCCCGGGATGATGCTGCTGGTGTCGATGGCGATCACCGTGGCCTACGTGGCTTCGCTGGCGACCAGGCTGGGCGCGTTCGACCTGGACTTCTGGTGGGAGCTGGCGGCGCTGGTGACCATCATGCTGCTCGGGCACTGGCAGGAGATGAAGGCGATCGGCCAGGCGCGCGGCGCCCTCGCCGCCCTGGCCGCGCTGCTGCCCGACGACGCCGAGCGGCTCGGCGACGACGGCGTCCCGCGGCGCGTTCCGCTGGGCGAACTGCGGGTGGGCGACGTGGTGCTGGTCCGCTCCGGGGGCCGCGTGCCGGCCGACGGGTCGATCGTCGACGGCGCCGCCGAGCTGGACGAGTCGATGATCACGGGGGAGTCCCGGCCGGTGCCGCGCGGCGTCGGCGACCGGGTGGTGGCCGGCACGGTGGCGACCGACTCCGCGCTGCGGGTACGGGTCGACGCGGTCGGCGAGGACACGGCGCTGGCCGGCATCGGCCGGCTGGTCGCCGAGGCGCAGGCGTCCAGCGGCCGGGCCCAGGTCCTCGCCGACCGGTTCGCCGCGACGCTGTTCTACGTCGCCACAGCCGCCGCGCTCGTCACCTTCGCCGCCTGGTGGGCGCTGGGCGACCCGGACCAGTCGGTGGTGCGGTCGGTCACGGTGCTGGTGATCGCCTGCCCGCACGCGTTGGGGCTGGCCATCCCGCTGGTGGTCGCCCTCTCCACGGCGGTGTCGGCGAAGGCCGGCATCCTGGTCAAGGACCGCCTGGCCCTGGAACGGATGCGCACCGTCGACGCGGTGCTGTTCGACAAGACCGGCACGCTGACCAAGGGCGCCCACACGGTGACCGGCACGGCCGCCGCCGGTGGCGCCAGCGAGGACGAGGTGCTGCGGATCGCCGGGGCGGTCGAGGCCGACAGCGAGCACCCGCTCGCCAAGGCTCTGGTCGAGGTCGCGCGGGAGCGGGGGCTGGAGGCGACCGCCCGGGACTTCCGGTCCCTGCCCGGCCGGGGC
This sequence comes from Micromonospora citrea, assembly GCF_900090315.1. NCBI lineage: Bacteria > Bacillati > Actinomycetota > Actinomycetes > Micromonosporales > Micromonosporaceae > Micromonospora > Micromonospora citrea. The sequence goes on from NZ_FMHZ01000002.1 coordinate 6,272,291, forward strand.
GTCCAGGCCGTCGTCGACGACACCACCTGGGCGGTCGGCGGGCCGACCCTGGTGCGCGAGCTCGGCGCCACCGTCCCGGACGACCTCACCGCCGTGACCCGGGACTGGTCGTCGCGGGGCGCGGCGGTGCTGCACCTCGTCCGGCTGTCGACCAACGGCCCGCCGGCGGCGGTGGGCGCGTTCGCGCTGGAGGACGAGGTCCGCCCCGAGGCCCGTGCGGCCATCGCCGAGCTGCGCGAGCAGGGCGTGCGGACCATCGCGATGATCACCGGCGACGCCCGGCCGGTCGCCGAGGCGGTCGCCGCCGACCTTGGGTTCCGGCCGGGGGTCGACGAGGTCTTCGCCGAGGTGCTGCCCGCCGACAAGGACCGCGCCGTGGCCGACCTCCGGGCGCGCGGGCTCAGCGTGGCGATGGTCGGCGACGGCGTCAACGACGCCCCCGCCCTGGCCCGCGCCGACGTGGGCGTGGCGATCGGGGCCGGCACCGACGTGGCGATCGAGTCGGCCGGGGTCATCCTGGCCTCCTCCGACCCGCGCGGCGTCGCCGGCGTGCTCCGGCTGTCCCGGGCGTCGTACCGGAAGATGATCCAGAACCTGGCCTGGGCAGCCGGCTACAACGTGGTGGCGATCCCGCTGGCCGCCGGCGTCCTGGCCTGGGCCGGCGTCGCGCTCAGCCCGGCCGTGGCGGCGGTGCTGATGTCCGCCTCCACGATCGTGGTGGCGGTCAACGCGCAACTGCTGCGCCGGGTCCGGCTGACCCCCGGATAGCGCGGTGGGCCGGCCCGGAAGGGCGTTGCCGGTCGGCGGCCGGCGCCACCCTCCCGGGGCGGGCGGTCAGCTCCTCGTGATCACCTCGTCGGTGGCGAGGCGGGACGTCCGCTCGCGGATCAGCGTGCGCAGCCGCTCCGCCTCGGTGCCGACCGCCCGCGCGTCGTGGCCGTCCACCGTCGACACCACGGCGACCAGCTCGTCCACCGAGGCCAGCGCGGCGCCGCCGGCGTACGCCTGCCGGTACAGCTCCCGGTACGCCTGCTCGTAGGTGGCCTTGAACGCGGCGCTGGCCAGGAACCGTTCCTTGAGCCGGTTGCCGCCGCCGCGACCGGCGTCCGCGTCGCCGCCGGGCACCGCCGCGTCGGCCGGTGGGCGTGCGCCACCCGGGGCCGGTACGCCCTCGGGACGCTGCCCGCCAGCCGGCGGCGCCCCGCCTCCCATCCGGCCCGTGTCGTGCGGTCCCTGGTCGGCCCTGCCGCCGAAGGTGAGGTTGTAGTCCCAGCCGACGACGGTGAACCGCTTCGTCGCCAGGTCGTACCAGAGGTAGTAGTTGCGCCCGGGGCCCGCCATGTCGTCGAAGTTGAGCAGCAGGTTCTGCCAGGCCACGTAGCGGGCGAAGGACTCGACGTCGACGTGGTCGGCCAGGTGCGCGTCGAACTCGGCGTCGCTGCTGTCCGCCACCCACCGCACCAGGTCGATGACGGGCTGGAGGTCCCGGCTGCCCTTGGCGGTGACCTGGCGGAAGTCGTCCTGGTAGTCGGTCGGGTCGTCGCCCTGGTCGGCGAAGCGGCCCGTGGCCAGCGCCTTGTAGAGCACCCCGTCGTCGCCGAGGTCGTCGGCGAAGGTCGCGTCCGGGTGCTCGACGACCAGCCGGGCCACGGCGGGCCGGTCGTTGACCACGAACCGGGTGTACGCGTAGCCCGGCGCCGCCTCCCCGGCGTCGGCGAGCAGGCGCAGGGAGACCGCCTCGTTGAGCACTGCCGAGCCGCCGCCCATGCCGCCGACGCGGACGGCGACCTCCCGGTGTCCCTGGTACCGGCGGCCCGCCACGAACTCGTCGAACCGGATCAGCCACGGCAGCGTCTCCGGCTCCTCGGCCTTGAGCGACGTACGCGCGCCGCCGGGCCGGGCCCCGCCGGCTGCCGGACCACCGCCCTGCGGCGCCCCGCCCGGCCGGCCCGCCGCCGCGTCATCCCCGCCCGGCCGGCCCGCCGCCGCGTCACCCCCGGCCGGGCGGCCGGCTTCGGCGTCGCCCTCGCCGGGCCGGCCCGCCGCCGGGTCGCCCCCGCCGGCCGGGCCGCCGGGCCGGCCGCCGATGGACTCGCCGCCGCGGGTCAGCCCGGCCAGGGTCGAGTTGCCCTTGAGGCGGATCCCCACGCTCGGGATCGTGGTGCCGTCGACAATCAGGTCGGCCTCCACGTACTCCTTCTCGCCCTCCCCGGCGAACGCGTCGACCATCCGCTCGTAGTCCGCGTCGCGGAACGTCAGCGAGATGTCGTGCGCGACCGTCGCGTCGAACAGGTCCCGGGTGCCGGCGATGTCCTGGGTGACCTCGTCGCCGCCGCGACCGCCGCCGCCGGTGACGTACGGCTGCACCCGCACCGTGCTGAACACCACCGTCAGGACGGACACGAACGCGGCGCAGCCGACCAGCAGCTTCCAGTGGTGCCGGACGCGGACCGGTACCCGGCGCAGCAGGCGCCGCCCCGGGCCGGTGGCGGGCGCCGGCATCACAGGTCCGTCTGGTCGTAGCCGGTGAGCACCGTCACCCGCTGGCCGGACGTGCGCTCGCTGAGGGCCGACACCAGCTCGCCCGGCTCGCGGCCCTTGCGCAGGCGGACCGTGTACATGATCTCGGTCAGCGCGCCGCCACGGATCGTCTCCATGCTGACCAGCTCGAACTCGCTGGTGAGGCGGATCAGCACGTCCTGGATGGCCTCCGTGTGGCCGCCGTCCGGCGGGACCTGCACCTTGACCACCTGCCGCTGCACCTGGGAGGCGAACCAGTCGAAGCGGTACATCACGAGGACGACCAGTCCGATCGCGACGGCCGCGACGACGGCGAGGGTGTAGAAGCGGGTGCCGCAGGCCATGCCGACGCCCATGACCAGGAAGATGAAGCCGACGTCGCGGGTCTCCTTGATCGCGTTGCGGAAACGCACCACGGACAGCGCGCCGACCAGCGCGAAGGCGCGGGCGATGTTCGACCCGACCACCAGCATGATCAGCGAGATCAGCATGCCGAGAACGACGAGCGTCTGCACGTACGACTGGCTGTACGACACGTTGCGGTGGGTGAACCGGTAGACCCAGCCGATCGCCGCGCTGAGCACGAAGGACAGCGACAGGGCGACGGCGATGTCGGCGACGCTGAAGGTGCCGGACAGGTCCTGGAAGGTGAAGTCCACGGTGTTCAGGCCTCGCTCGTGATGGTGGGGACGTGGGGCGACAGGCCGGCGGCGGGGTCGTCGTCGGCGACGTGGAAGACGGATCGTGGCGCCCGGCCGAACGCCTCGACGCTCTGGCAGTACTTGGACATCCGGACGACCGACATGTTGGAGCGGACGGCCAGGTCGGTGAGCCAGTGCGGCACCCGCTCGTTGGCCTTGACCTCCACCACCGTCAGCTTCGCCGGCACGATCAGCCGGTTCTCGGCGTCGGCGCCCAGGTGGAAGTCGCGGTCGCGGCCCCGGACGCGGCGGTCGAGGGTGACGCGCAGCCCCACGTCGGCGTCGCGCCCGACGAACGCCTCCCGCTGGTAGCCGGTCATCGCGACCGGCCGCAGGTCGAGACCGGCGACCAGTTCGAGCACCTCCTCGACGAAGGCGCGCGGGCAGCCGTCGTGGTCGACCGGCACCCGGCGGTCGCACAGCTCGCGGGCGAGCCGGTACGGCAGGGCGATCCGGCGCTTCTGGGTGACCCGGTTGACCCGCTGCTTGATCTCGACGTAGACGGTGGTGTCGTCGGTGACGGCGAAGCGGTCGCCGTAGTGGCGGATCCGCAGCTTGCGGCGGAACCTGAGGCCCTCGATCTTCTCCCAGTAGAAGCGGAGCCCGGTGGTGTCGTAGTAGACGCTCCAGACGCCGTACCCGCCGGTGTCGCCGTGGCTGTCGCGCTCCATCCGGGCCGCGAACTCGTCCCGCAGGGCCCGTGCGGTGGCGTCGTCCACCAGATACTTGATCTCGTACCGGTTGAAGGCGTGCAGCCTGCTCGGCGCCCGCAGGGCGTGCCCGGCCCGGTCGGCGTCTCCGGCCGTCGGCGGCGGGCCGCCCGGATCCGGGGGATCCGCCCCGGCGGCACCGGCGGACGGCAGGGGGCGGGCACGGAGCGGAAAGGGCATGGTGGCAGCCGATCTCGCGTAGGTGGACGAGGTCAGGCGCCAGCAAAACCGGCCCACCTGTGCGCGGGATGTGGATGCCGTATGAATCCGGGGTGAACGTGCCGGCGCCCGCCGGCCCCGGAGCGGGGCCGGCGGGCGCGGGGGAGCGTCGGCTACCGGGCGTTGCCCGGCACCGGCCCGGGGAAGCGGGCGGGGTCGCCGCCGCCGGTGACGCCCGGGGCGCGGCCGGTGGCCCGGACCCACCCGGTGGTGATGAGCAGCAGGGCCGCGATGTAGGTGCTCATCACGGCCAGGCCGTGGCCGGTCAGCCGGGAGCCCGCCGCGTCCATTCCGATCAGCAGGTCGGAGATCAGGAACAGCCCGCCGCCCAGGGCCACCTGCCGGGAGACGCCGGCCGCCCCGGCGGCCATCAGGCTGAGCGCGAGGCTGTAGCCGAGGACCGGCAGCCGCAGCGGGCCGAGCGCGTTCCACAGCACCAGGTTGACCGCCACCCAGCAGGAGAGGTAGCTGGCGACCGCGACGACCGGGGGCCGCCGGTGGCGCAGGAAGGCGGTCAGGAAGGCCACCTGGGTGCCGAGGAAGAACGCCATGCCGGCGAGGAACGCGGCGCGGCCGTCGAGCAGGAGCGCGACGTCACCGGCGGTGGCGAAGACCAGCCCGACGGCGACGCCGTCGACCCGCCGGCGCACCCGCAGCAGGTACGCCAGCAGCAGCGGCGCGAGCAGGGGCTTGGCGAGCCACTGCAGGACGGTCAGGTCGGTCGCGACGCCGACCAGCTCGACGGCGGCCACGACGCCGAACGGCCAGAGGCGCCTCACCGGGCGACGACCGGCTGCGCGTGGGGGGCGGGCTGCCAGCCCGGTCGGCCGAGCACGTAGCCGAGGCGGTGCCGCCAGGACGAGGCGGACCGGGCGTCGGCCCAGATCGCGCGGTACTCGTGGGTCGCCACCCGCAGCGGGTTGTAGGTGTCGATGTTCTTCGTCAGCCCGTACCGGACGGCGGCGCGCTCGGGCTCGAAGGTGCCGAAGAGCCGGTCCCAGACGATGAGGATGCCGCCGTAGTTGCGGTCGAGGTATTCGGCGTTGGCGCCGTGGTGGACCCGGTGGTGCGACGGCGTGTTGAAGATCCACTCGATGGGCCGGGGCAGCACGGTGATCCGCTCGGTGTGCAGGAAGAACTGGTACAGCAGGCTGACCGACTGCTGGAGGAAGATCATCCACGGCGGGATGCCGAGCAGCGCGAGGCCGAGCCAGAACGGCACCGACGTCATCGGGGTCCAGCTCTGCCGCAGCGCGGTGGAGAGGTTGAAGAACACGCTGGAGTGGTGCACGACGTGCCCGGCCCAGAGCAGCCGCACCTCGTGGTGGGAGCGGTGGAACCAGTAGTAGGCGAGGTCGTCGGCGAAGAACAGCAGGACCCAGGTCCAGACGCTGGTGGGGGAGAGCTGGATCGGCGCGACCGTGTACGCGGCCGCGTACAGGCCGATCGTCAGCAGCTTCCACGGCACGCCGATGACCTGGCTGCCGGCGCCCATGGTCAGGCTGGTGGCGGTGTCGCGCAACTCGTACCCGCGTTCGTCGTCGTCGGGGGCGAACCGGTAGGAGAGCGCCTCGACGGCGATGAGGAGCAGGAACGCCGGTACGGCGTAGAGCACGGCGGGGATCATGCCCGGGCTTCCCTTCTCGGCGGTGCGGTGGGGGTGGTGAGGGGGGCGGTGAGCAGGGCGTGCGCCTCGCGGGCGGCGTCGGAGGCGCGACCGGTGACGATGGCGTCGGCGAGCCGGCGGTGGCCCGCGACGTCGAGCAGTTCCGCCGCCCGCCGCTCCGGCGGCACCTCGCCGACGGCGAGCGCGCCGGCCACCAGGCTGTTGAAGGCCAGCAGGTAGGCGGTGTTGCCGGAGCCGGCGACGACGTGCCGCCAGAGCGCGATGGTGGCCTCGCCCATCCCGGTCAGGTCCGGCGCGAGCCCCGCGTACTCCTCCACGGCCCGCAGGATCGCCGCCCGGACCGCCGCGTCGCCGCGCTCGGCGCAGAGCCGGGCCGCGTCGACGCCGATGCAGGCCCGCATCTCCAGCATGTCCCGCACCAGCGTGTCCACCGGCAGGGCGTCGTGGGAACGGGTGAGGGACAGGGCGAGGTCGAGCCCGGCGTGCACCCGCCAGTCCAGCACCCGGGTGGCGCCGCCCTGGCTGACCCGGACGAGGCCGAGCTGCTGCAACCGGCGCAGGGCCTCGCGGACGGCGTGCCGGTTGACCCCGAAGGTGGCGGCCAGCTCCCGCTCGCCGGGCAGTGCCTCGTCGGGGCGGTAGGAGCCGCGGACGATCGCGTCGCGGATCTGGCCGAAGACGTGGTCGGAGACCGAGGAGCGGGGGACGGGGGCGAAGTCCATGCCGAGGAGTGTGGCGCAGCACACATCAACCCGTCAACTGGTTGGACCAGTCGGCCGCCGACCTCGGCGGCGGGCTCAGTCGTCGACCGTGACGCTGGCGATCCAGGACGGGGGCTGCGGCGCGCCGGCGCCGATCAGCCCCGCGATCACCCGGACGGACTCCAACGGTGCGGCCGGCCACGGCGTGAGCCCGTCGGTCAGCACCACCACGACGTGCGGTCGGCCGCGCAGCGCGGCGTCGATCCCGACCCGCATGTCGGTGCCGCCGCCCCCGGCCAGCCGCACCTCGCCGACGGTGTGCACCCGCCGTACGACGTGCACGGCCGCGTCGCAGGAGAGCACCGTGACCCGGTTGCCGCCGACACCGACCGCCCGCAGCACCCCGGCTACCTCGGCGAGCGCCGCCGCGAGCTGACCGTCGCCCATCGAGCCCGACGTGTCCACCACGATCGCCACCCGGGGCACCGGCCGGCGGAGGCTGGGCAGCACCACGCCGCGCGTCGCCCCCGAGCGCCGCGAGGGGCGCCGATAGGTGTAGTCGACCGCGCCGCTGGCCCAGGCTGCGGCCTCGCGTACCGCGCCGGACAGCGCTCGACGCCAGTCCACCCGGGGCTCGAGCACCTGGGCGGCCCACCGTTGCCAGCCTGCCGCGATAGTGCCCCGGGACCGGACGTGGGCGCGGATCGCGTGTGCCGTCTCCCGACGGATGGCCCCCGCCTCGACCGCGCTGACGCCGCCCGTGCTGCCGCTCTCCCACGCCCGGTCGACGCCGTGGGCGCCGGAACCGCAGTCGGGCGCCTCACGTCCTCGCACGTGTGCCGGCAGCAGCGGCAGGTACGCCTCGAACAGCAGGCCCACCGGCAGTCCGAAGGTTGCCGGCTCGATCCGGTCGGCCGGTAGCGGCAGCCGGTCCGCCACGAGGTCGTCGTTGATCTCACAGTCCTGCGCGACGTTGACCCGGTGGTGGTCGCGCTGCTGATCCGCCGGAAGACGGTCGGCCCGACCGTGGTGGTCGCGGAGCAGGTGGGCGACCTCGTGGATCCACACCGCCGCGAGCTGCGGCACCGGCAGCCGGTCGACGAACTCCGGCGAGACGTGGCAGCGCCACCGCCGGTCGACGCCCATGGTGGACACGTCCCGGGACTCCACCACCGTGAGGCTGTACAGCGCGGTGGCGAGGTAGGGCCGGTCCTGTGCCGCCCGGAACCGGGCCGCGAGCAGTTTCGTCCGGTCCAGCCGGGGACCGTCGGGGCTCATCCGGTCAGACGCCCCGAGAGCCCGAGCACCTCGGCGAAGGCGTGGATGGCCGGCGGCACCGGCCAAGAGGTGTCGCGCAGCGCCGCGAGGTCCATCGCGGCACGCGCCGCCACGTCCGGCACGCCTGCCTCGACCGCCTTGCCCAGCACCACCCAGCCGGCCTCCCAGCGCGACCGGTCGACCTTCGCCTGCACCGCCGAGATCACCGCGGTGAGGAACGCCAACTGCCGGTCGCCGCGTTCGGGCAGCCGGAACGCCTCCGGGTCGGCGAGCACCCGCTCCGGGTCGGGCAGGTCGAGGTTCTCCAGGTAGGTGACGAACTCCAGCCCTGCGCCATCGCCCACCGCGCCGACCACGGCCAGCGCCAGCGCCTCCGCCCCGGCCCCGGCCCCGGCGGCATGGTGGACGGCGAGCAGTCGTAGCACCATCTCCCAGGTGCGCGGGGACGGCCAGGCGCCGCCGCGGGCCTCGGCGTCGGCGGGCAGATGGTGGGTCAGCCCCGGACGGGCGGTGAGGAAGCCCGCGACGGCCCCGCGCGCCCGTGCCAGCGCCGTGCCGGTGCGCGCGGGGCGGACCGCCGGCACGCTGACCGCCGGCCAGGTGCCGGCCAGGCCCCGCGCGACGGTGCGCGGGTCGTGCTTCCAGTGCAGGTGTACGAACCGGTTTGCCAGTGGCGGGGCCAGATGCCAGCCGTCCGCCGCGCTGGTCGGTGGGTTCGCGGCCGCCACGATCCGCACCGACGGCGGCAGCGAGAGGCTGCCGACCCGGCGCTCCAGCACCACCCGTAGCAGCGCCGCCTGCACCGCCGGCGGTGCCGAGGAGAGCTCGTCGAAGAAGAGCAGCCCCGATCCGGTACGCGCCAGCCGGACCGCCCAGTCCGGCGGGGCCATCGGCACGCCGTCGGTGGCCGGGGAGTCCCCGACGATCGGCAGCCCCGCAAAGTCGGACGGCTCGTGCACGCTGGCGATGACCGTCTCCAGCGGCAGGCCCAGCCCGTCGGCGAGCTGTTGCAGGGTGGCGGACTTGCCGATGCCCGGCTCGCCCCACAGCAGCACCGGCAGGTTCGCCGACACCGCCAGGGCCAGCGCCTCCACCTTCGGATCGGCGGCCGGCTCCGTCCGCCACGCGCGGGTCGCGGCGACGAGGTCGTCCGCAGCGGTCAGCGCCCGCGCGGTCGCCGTCACCGGCCCGTCCACTCGGCCAGTACGTCCCGGATCTCGAACACCGGCCGCACGTCGTCCCCGTCGTCGTCGTACATGCTCGCCTTCGCCTCCGCCAGGGCGCAGGGGGTGGTGCCGTTCTCGTCCGGAGTGTGCGGATCGGCGCCGGCCGCCAGCAGCGCGCGGACCAGATCCGGGGTGCCGCCGTCGCCCACGGCCACGTGCAGGGCGGTACGCCCTCGGCGGTCAGCGGCCCCGATCGGGACGCCGGCTTCGCACAGTCGCCGCAGCAGCGCGACGTCCTCCACGGCGCGCAGGTGGTGCAGCAGGATCCCACCCCGGCCGTCGGTCACCCTCGGGTCGAGCCCCGCGTCGAGCAGCGCCGCCAGCGCCGTCGCACCGCCGTGCTGGATCCGGAGCAGCACGTCGCGCCGCAGCTCGCGCAGCGGCCGGGGCAGCCGACCGGTGCCGCCCCGCCACGCCTGGACGGCGGCGAAGCAGCCCGCCGACCGCCCGCCGAGGGCGCGCAGCAACTCCTCCGCGGCGACCTCCTCGGAGGTGTGCGAGACCGGATCGAGCCGGCCGTCGCCGTGCACGAGGGTGTGCCAACCGCCCCCGCAGCGCACCGGCACGCGCACCCGGGTGCCCGACGTCGCCGCGCCGGAGCCGGCCCCCGACGGTGTCGTCGGGAACAGGGCCCGGCGCACCAGGGGGTGCAGATCGGCGGGGTCGAGCAGGCCGTGCCGCACCAGGTCCAGGTCGGGGGGCCGCTCGTGCACCAGGGCGGCGAACCGAGGGCGGGTGAAGTGCTGCCGGTCATACCCGACGAACGAGGCGGCCACCGAGCCGTCGCCCAGCCGGTGCACCTCGGCCACCAGCCGCCACCCCGAGCCGATCATGACCCGGTCGGCGCCGTAGCGGGCCTCGAGCCGGGCGAGTTCGGCGTCCAGCCCGAGCGGGACCAGGCGATCCTGCTCGGCGTCCGCCACCCCGTGATCGAGGCGGTGGACGTCCGGGGCCAGGTCGACGCCGGCCACGGCCCACGCCTGGAGCACCTCGCCAGCGGCGATGAGCCGGTCGAAGACCTCGGCCCGGCTCGCCGGGTCGTACGGGTCGACCACCGTCGCGTACGACTCGACCGGCCGGAGGGCGCTGTCGGCCTCGAAGCCGGGCAGCCGGGCCGGTGAGCCGCCGTACGCGACGGCGAGACCGTCCACGTGCGCGGCGCTCCAGTACGCCGGCGGCAGGTCCTGCCGGACGACGTCCTCCGCCAGCGCGGGGCTGACGGTCAACCGCAGCCGCTGCGACCCGTCCACGGTCTTCGGCGTCTGCACCACCAGCGCGACGTCGCCGTCGCCGACCCGATCGTCCCTCGTGGACAACAGGAACTGCTGGTGGGTGGCGACACCGGTGCGGCCGCCGAGCACGCGCGGCAGGTGCCAGCGCAGCAGATCCGGGGCGAGCACGCCGAGGTCCGCCTCGATCCGGCCGGCCCGGGACCGGCCGTGCTCCCGGGCCACCTCGGCCAGGTCGAACGCTACGTCGATCCGCCCGGCGGCGCAGGCGGCCCGCCAGTCGCCGGCCTCCCGGGCGGCGGTGCACGCCTCGATCATCGGGGCGGGCACGGCATACCGGCGGATGCGCTGCCAGGTGCGGATCTCGTCGATGACGGGCGGGGTCACCGGTAGACGCTCGCGATCGCCTGGATGTCCTCGTGGGGTGCGGTGACGGGCCGCTCGGCGAGCAGCGTCGAGGCGCGGCGGCGCTGTCGGCGTGGTACGCCGCCGTTGATGCCGAGGTACTCCAGCGTCGGGTGTCCCTCGATGGCCTCGACGAGCCGCCGTGCGCCCCGCCCGCCGATCTCCGTACGCCGCAGGTCCAGCCGACGCAGCCGGGCGGCGGGCAGCGCGTCGGCGAGCATTGCCGCGCCCTCGTCGGCGACGACGTTGCCGCGCGCCCCGAGGGCCCGCTCCGACGGAGGCCGGGCCAGGTCGAGTGCCCGCCAGGACCCCAGGTGTCGGGCCAGCACCGCCACCCCGGCCGGGGTGATCCCGTTGCCGCCCAGCCCGAGCGTCAGCTCCACCCCGTCGACCAGTTCGGCGAGGGCGGCCACCCCGGCGTCGCCGAGGTGGTTGGCCGCCAGGTACAGCTCCCGCACGCCGGCGGCGTTGACCAGCGCGCCGAGTACCGGCACGGCGTCCGGTCCGAAGCCGTTGCCGCCGAGGAAGAGCCGCCGTACGGGTCGCTCCCGGGCGGTCAGCGCCTCCGCGAGGGCGGTCAGTCCTGCCACGCCCATGCCGACGTTGACCAGGTCGAGCGTGCGGATGGTGGAGTTCACCGCGAGCGCCGCGGCGAGCCGGCGGACACCCTCGTCGCCGACCGGGTTGCGCTTGAGCCACAGCGCCCGCACGGTGTCGTCGCCGGCCAGCCGGTCGGCGAGCGCGTCGACCCCGGTCGGGTCGATCCGGTTGCAACCCAGGTAGAGCGTCTGGAGGTGGTGGCCCGGACGCAGGGCCTCGGCCACCGCCCGGGCGCCGTCGGCGCCGAGGCCGTTGGTGCCCAACAGCAGGTGCCGCACCAGCGGGGAGTCGACCGCGGCGGCCACGATCCGGGCGGTCTGCACCGGGCCGACGCCCTGCTTGCACAGGTCCAGCCGGCCGTCGGGCTGCACCGTGCCGCGCGGGAACACCTCGGGCCCGGCGACCGTGTCCGGCGCGGCGAGGCGGGCCAGCAGGGGGTCGAAGTCGCCGGGATCGGCGAGGCCGGCGTCGGGGTTGGCGATGGCCGGGCAGCGCACCGGCGTCGGGTCGGTCACCAGGGCACGCTCCGGTAGTCCTTGAGGAACTGGCCGCTCACCGGCGTCCCGCGTACGCCGCGCACGATCGGGTCGTAGACCCGGGCGGCCCCGTCCACGACGTCGAGCGGTGGCCGGAAGCCGAGTTCGCGCTGGGCCACCTTGCCCGGGTGCGGCCGCTCGTCGGTGACCCAGCCGGTGTCCACGCTGTTCATGTGGATGCCGCTGGTCAGGTAATCGGGTGCGACCGTGCGGACCAGCATGTTCAGCGAGGCCTTGGCCATGTTGGTGTGGGGGTGTCGGGTGGTCTTGCCGGAGCGGGAGTAGCTGCCCTCCATCGCGGAGACCTGCACGACGTGTCGCTGCGGATGGGCGCTCGCCCGCATCAGCGGGCGCAGCCGGGAGGTGAGCAGGAACGGCGCGAACGCATTCACCACGTGCACCTGCAACCACTCGTCCGGACTGACCTCGGCGTCGCTGAGCACCCAGGAGTTGACCTCGCGCAGATCGAGCGGCTGACCCGTCTCGTCGGCCCGCCCGGCGGGGAAGAACGCGTCCAGCCCGGAGGGCAGCCCGGCCGAAGGAGCCGTGGCGGGCGCGGCGCCGATCGCGATCCGCGCCGCCGGCCCCTCCAGCGCCGTGGACTCGGCCGCCCGGACCTCCCGGTGGTACGCCGCCGGCCGGTAGAGCGTCTGTGCGGCGTTGTTGACCAGGATGTCCAGCCCGGCGAAGCGCCGCCGGACCAGCGCGACGAAATCGAGCGTGCCGGCCAGGTCGAGCAGGTCCAGCCCGTGCACGTAGAGCCGGCCGACCCAGTCGTCGGCGTCCGGCACGGCGGCGAAGCGGCGGGCCGCGTCGCGGGGGAACCGGGTCGTCACGATCACGTCGGCACCGTCACGGAGCAGCTTGAGCGCGGTGTGGAAGCCGATCTTCACCCGGCCGCCGGTCACCACGGCGGTGCGGCCGGTCAGGTCGCAGCGGGCGTGGCGCCGCTCGCGGTTCTCCGCCGCGCACGGCGGGCACATCAGGTGGTAGTCCACGTCCACCTGCCGGTAGGCGACCTTGCACACGTAGCAGTGCCGTGCCCTGCGGAGCGTCCCGAGTCCGGCCGTGCCGGGGTCGGCACCGGATGGTGCGGAACCGGTGCCGGGCGGTGCGGGATCGGGGATTTCGGTGTGGAATCGCGTGGCGGTGGCCAGCAGCGCGCGGTCCGCCGCCCGGGTCGTGGCGTCCCGGCGCGCTCTGGCGCGCCTCTTGATCCCCCGGTGGGCGGCGGTGACCGCCCGCTCCAGTTCCTGCCGGGTCGCCTCGTCCAGGTCGGCGTCGTCGAGCCGGGCGAGGACGGCGAGGCAGGCCGCCAGCTCGGTGGGATCGACGGGCACGGTGCTCCTTCATGGAGGGTGGGATGGCGAGACCGGCCGGATTCGAACCGGCGTCCTCCAGCTTGCTGTCAAGGCGCGTCGACCTCTGCGCTACGGCCTCGCCGCGCGGGAGCATACCGAAGGCCACCGACAACCGGCCCCTACCGTCGTGTCAGCGTTCGTGCGAAGGCGAGCACTTCGGCGGCGGTACGACCCCGCTCGTCCACAGCGTCCGGATCGGCCCCGGCCGCGAGCAGGGCCTCCATCACCTCGGTGGCGAGCGAGAGGGCGGCGGCGTGCAGGGGGGTGTGCCCGTCCCGGTCGGGTGCGTCGGGGTCGACCCCGGCCGCGGTGAGCGCCGGGAGCACCCGGTGGTGGTCGACCCAGGGCAGCCAGTGCGCCAGCGTGCGACCCCGGTTGTCGCGCAGCTCTGGGTCGATCCCGTCGGCGAGCAGGGCGAGTAGTCCTTCGGTGTCGCCGTGGAACGCGCGGGCGAAGAGGTCCTGCCGGAGCCTGCGGATCTCCTTCGGCATCGGCTTCGCCCCGGTACGCCAGGCGCGCACCGCCGCCGCGCAGCCGCCGACCGGCCCGCCCAGCCCGGCGAGCAGGAACTCCCGGCGCAACTCCTCGTCGGTGTGCGCGGTGACGAGGCGGCCGGCCGCGAGCTGGACGGAGTGCCAGTCCCGCCCGCACCGGATCCGGATCGGTGGGCACGGCGCCGGCTCCGGAGCCCGCCATGCCTGGGTCCGCCCGGGGAAGAGGGCCTGGTGCACCAGCGGGTGCAGCTCGTCCGGGGTCAGGTCGCCCCAGCGCAGCAGCGCCACGTCCGCCGGCGCGGGCGCCCCGAAGGCGTACGGCCCGGCGACCGGCTCGTCCCAGGCCGCCTGGCGGACGGTCAGCTGGCCGTCGCCGGCGATCTCGACGGCCAGCCTGTGGCTGTCGCCGAACTGCGTCGTCGTCCCGTAGCGGTGGGCGAGCCGCCGGGTCTCATCGGCGAGCACGGACAGCGCCGGCGCGTGGGCGACGAGTGCGGGCGCGAGCCAGGCGGGGTCCTGCCGGCCCACGTCCGGGTCGACGGTGAGCCCGGCCGCCTCGTAGGCCGCCACCGGCTGTCGGGCCGCCAGCAGCGCGGCCACCGTCTCCACCTCGGTGGCGCGGTCGTCGGCACGGCCGGCCGCGGCCGTGCCGCCCTGCGGATACGGACGGCCGTCGGGCGTGTGCCAGGCGAGTCGGACGGCCGAGGCGCCGTAGGCCCAGCGGCGGGTGGCGACCGCCTCGGCGTCCCAGCACCAGCCGGGCAGGTCGTGCCACCGGGTCGGCAGGCGCAGACTGTCGGTGACCCGCAGCCCGATCCGCTGAGGGCTGTGGTCGGTGAGCGGCAGGGTCGCCACCAGCAGCGGGACGCCCCGGCGGAGCAGCCGCGCGGTCGTCCGGACCGGGCCGGGCAGCCGGGAGAGCACGACAGTAGCGCGGGGCAGCAGGGCCAGCGACCCGGTACGGGGCAGGAAGCGGCGCAGCAGGTCGGGGGCGAGGCCGCGCAGTTCGCCTTCGACGCGGGCGGCCTCGTCGGTGCCGTACCGGGCGGCCACGTCCCGCAGGTCGACGTGCACGTCGACCGCCGCGGCGGCGCAGGCGCCCCGCCAGTCACCGGCCCGTCGGCGGGCGGTGGCGGCGGCGATCACGGCCGGTGGGGAGGCGTATCCCAGGAGTCGCAGTTGCTTCTCCCGCTGCCGGCGGCGTTCCATCTCGGCGTCCCCGTTCCGTCGGGAGCGGGTCGGCCGGGATCGAACCGGCGTCCTCCCGATGAGCAATCGGGCGCGACGACCGCTGCGCTACGACCCGCTCGTCGGCGAGTGTAGGAGTGCGGGCCGGCCGGATTCGAACCGGCGTCCTTCCGGTTTTGGAGACCGGACGCGACGACCGCTGCGCTACGGCCCACACGTGGTGGCCGGGCGACGCCCGGGCGGCGGACGGGCCGGATTCGAACCGGCGTCTTTCTCCTTGAGAGGGAGACGCGACGACCTCTGCGCTACCGCCTGCCGCGAGCAGTGTAGGGCACCTCACGCGCCCGGGCTTGCTATGCAACGAGTTGCATAGCAGGATGGCGGGCATGGCGCTCGAACACGCGATCCTGGTCTCCCTGCTCGAACGACCGGGCTCCGGCTACGAGCTGGCCCGGCGGTTCGAGCGCTCCATCGGCCGCTTCTGGACCGCCACCCACCAGCAGATCTACCGCGTGCTCAAACGGATGGAGACCGACGGCTGGGTGACCGCCGAGGAGATCGGCCAGGAGGGCCGCCCCGACAAGCGGTCCTTCTCGGTCGCGCCGGCCGGTCGGGCCGCGCTGGTGACCTGGCTGCGCGCCCCGGTCCAGCCGGAGGCGGTGCGGCACGAGTTGGCCGTCAAGATCCGTGGGGCCGCCTTCGACGACGCCGCCGGCCGCGCCGCGCTGGTCACCGAGGTCGAGCGCTACCGCGCCACCCACGAGGCCACGCTCGCCCGCTACCTCACCGGCGAGCGGCGCGACTTCCCGGACCCCGCCGCGCGCGACGCCGAGACGGCGCTCCAGCACGTCGTGCTGCGCGGCGGCATCGCGTACGAGCGGATGGTGCTGGCCTGGCTCGACGACGTGCTGGCCACCCTGCGCACCCTCGACGACTGACAGCCCGACCGAAGGGAGTCCCGCCGTGACGGGCTCGCCGCTGCTCAACCCGCGCACCTACGACCCCGCCCACCTCGACGACACCTCCCGCCGGCTGCTGCGCGCCACCGTCGACTGGTTCGAGGGCCGGGGCAAGCGGGCGCTGCTCGACACCTACAACCGGCACGAGTGGTACGGCGACTTCCTGGACTTCGCCGCCAAGGAGGGGCTCTTCGCCGCCTTCTGCACCCCTGCCGCCGAGGGCGGAGGGGATCCGGCGAAGCGCTGGGACACCGCCCGCAACGCCGCGCTCAGCGAGATCCTCGGCTTCTACGGCCTCGGCTACTGGTACACCTGGCAGGTCACCGTGCTCGGCCTCGGCCCGGTCTGGCAGAGCGACAACGCCGCCGCCCGGGCCCGCGCCGCCGGGCTGCTGGCCGACGGCCACGTGATGGCGTTCGGCCTCTCCGAGCGCGCCCACGGCGCGGACATCTACTCCACAGACATGCTGCTGACCCCCGACGGGGCGGGCGGGTTCCGGGCCACCGGCGCCAAGTACTACATCGGCAACGGCAACGTCGCCGGGCTGGTCTCGGTCTTCGGTCGCCGCGCCGACGTCGAGGGCCCGGACGGCTACGTCTTCTTCGCCGCCGACAGCCGCCACCCGGCCTACCACCTGGTCCGCAACGTGGTCAACGCGCAGATGTACGTCAGCGAGTTCCGCCTGGCGGACTACCCGGTGCGCGCCGAGGACGTGCTGCACACCGGCCGGGCCGCGTTCGACGCCGCCCTCAACACGGTCAACGTGGGCAAGTTCAACCTCTGCACCGCCTCGATCGGCATCTGCGAGCACGCCATGTACGAGGCGGTGACCCACGCCCACGACCGGGTCCTCTACGGCCGGCGGGTCACCGACTTCCCGCACGTGCGGCGCGAGCTGACCGACGCGTACGCCCGCCTCGTGGCGATGAAGCTGTTCAGCGACCGCGCCGTCGACTACTTCCGCTCCGCCGGCCCGGACGACCGCCGGTACCTGCTGTTCAACCCGATGACCAAGATGAAGGTCACCACCGAGGGCGAGCGGGTGATCGACCTGCTCTGGGACGTCATCGCCGCGAAGGGCTTCGAGGCGGACACCTACTTTGACAAGGCCGCCAAGGACATCCGCGGGCTGCCCAAGCTCGAGGGGACGGTGCACGTCAACCTCGCGCTGATCCTCAAGTTCATGGCGAACTACCTGTTCCACCCGGTCGACCACCCGCCGGTGCCGACCCGGCACGACGCCGCCGACGACGAGTTCCTGTTCCGGCAGGGCCCGGCCCGGGGCCTCGGCGCGATCCGCTTCCACGACTGGCGGGCCGCCTACGACGCGCACGCCGACGTGCCGAACGTCGCCCGCTTCCGGGAGCAGGCCGACGGCCTCTGCGCGCTGCTGGCCGCGCACGCCCCGAGCGAGGAGCAGCAGCGCGACCTCGACTTCCTGCTCGCCCTCGGCCAGCTCTTCGCGCTGGTCGTCTACGGCCACCTGATCCTGGAGCAGGCCGCGCTGACCGGCCTGGACCGCGACGTGCTCGACGAGATCTTCGACGTGCTGGTCCGCGACTTCTCCGGGTACGCCACCGAGCTGCACGGCAAGGCCGCCGCCACCGAGGCGCAGGCGGCCTGGGCGCTGGCGCACGTCCGCCGGCCGGTGCCGGACGCGGAGCGGACGGCCCGGGTGTGGGCGCGGGTGGCGGCGCTCAGCGGCGCGTACGAGATGCGTCCCTGACCCGCGCGGTGGCGGCCGTCCGGGCGGCCGCGCCCCCGGCCCGGACGGCGGGCGGGGTGGCGCCCCGCCCGCTCCGCCGGTGCCCGGCTCAGCCGGCCGCCACCACCGGGTCCGGCAGAGGCTGCGCCGTGCTGCGGGCCGGCTCCCGCCCGCCGTCGGCCGAGGTCCCCGGCGCCTCGTCGGCCCCGGTCGCCGCGTCGCCGGCATCGTCGCCCACGGTGGCGACGGTCGGCACCGGCCGCTCGACGCGCGGACGGGCGGCGACCTGCGGGTACTCGGCGGTCTCCGCGCCGCCCGTGGCGGCGGCCATGACCGCGGCCGCGGCCAGGTCCGCCACCCGCTTCGCCTCCCGCTTCACCCGGGCGCGGACCTCCTTGGCGTGCTGCTCGGCGGAGTCCGCGGCCCGTCGCGCCTCGTCGAGCCGGCGCAGCTCGTCGGTCAGCTCCCGCCGGGTCTCGACGAGCCGCTGCTGCAGCTCGGCGAACTCGTGCTCGGCGGCACCGCTCTCCTGCCGCGCCTGGGCGAGCTGCTGCTGCGCCGCGTCCAGCTCGGACTGCAGCCGGGTCAGCGCCTCCCGCCGGTCCCGGATGCCCTGCTGCGCGGCGACGAGCTGCTGCTGGTGCGTCGCGGCCTGTTCGTCGGCGTGCTGGCGGACCTTGGCCGCGTACTGCTGCGCCTCGGCGATCAGCGTCGCGATCTCCTGTTCCGCCGCCGTACGCTGCCCGGCCAGCTCCCGCTCGGCCGCCGCGAGCTGCTCGGTGATCTCCTGCTCGGCGGCGGACCGCCGCTCGTTGATCTCCCGCTCCACGCCGGCCTGCCACTGGCCCAGCTCCTGCTGGGTCTTGGCGCGCGCCGCCTGCACCTCCTGCTGGATCTGGGTGCGGGCCGCGGCCAGGAACGCCTCGGCCTCGGCGCGGGCCTGTTCGAGCTGCTGGGCGCTCTGCTCGTCGATCCGCTTGGCCTCCTGGAGGGCGTGGTCGTGCGCCGCCTCGCCGGCGGCCCGCAGCCGCTCCGCCGCCTCGCGGATCCGGGTCAGCTCGGCCTGGGCGTTGGCGCGGCGCTCCTCGTGCTCGCGTTCGTCCTCGGCCCGCCGGGCCGCCGTCGCCTCGGCCAGTTCGCGCAGCGTCGTCGCCGCCTGTTCCCGGGCCTGGGTGAGCGCCTGCTCCGCCTCGGCGCGCAGCTCGGCGGCGTGCTGGTCGGCGGCGTCGGTGATGACCCCGGCCTGCTTCTCGGCCAGGGCCAGGATCTGGTCGACCATCGGGCCGAGGTCGCGGAAGGACGCCCGGTCCGGCTGGGCCGGCCGCTCGCGCAGCTCGGCCACCTCCGCCCGCAGCCGGTGCAGCTCGGCGGTCAGCTCCCGCACCTGCCCGGAGGCCCGTTCCCGCTCGGCGGCCAGCGCCGACAGCTCGCCGTCGACGCGTTCGACGTACCGGTCGACCTGTCGTTTGTCGTAGCCGCGCAGCGTCAGGTCGAAGCTGGGCCGCGAGGTCGCGTCCTCGCGTACCGCGAACGGCTCCTCGCCGTGGGACATGCACCCTCCTCCGTGTGATCGCGAGCGCCACGACCTTCCGGCGGTGAGCGCCCCGGAGGCCATGGTGTCGCGCAACGCTACCGCCGCCGATGCGTCGGTATCGGCCCGCCCCGCTCACCGGACGAGGGCCACGACGCCCCCGGTCTCGGGCGCCGTGGTCGGCGCCGGAGTGGTTGAACACCCCGGCGCCGGTCCACGTCGGTCAGTCAGCGCAGGTGCGGCCGTTCAGGGTGAAACCTGTCGGCGCCGGGTTGTGACCGGACCAGGTGCCGTTGAAGCCGACGTCGGTGGACGCGCCGGAGGCGAGCCTGCCGTTCCAACCCATGCTCCCGGCGGTGACGGTGGTGCCGGTCTGCCGCCAGGTCGCCGACCAGCCCTGACCGAGTCGTTGCTGGGCGTCCGGGAAGTCGAAGGCGAGGGTCCAGCCGTCGATCGCGGTGGTGCCGGTGTTCGCGATGGTGATGTTCGCGGTGAAGCCGCCCGGCCAACTGTTGGTCTTCCAGGTCACCCTGCACCCGCCGGTCGGTGCCGGCGCCGTCCGTACCGGCAGCCCCGGCGACGCCGTCGAGACGTTGCCCGCCGCGTCCCGGGCGGTCACCACGAAGGTGTACGCCGAGTCCGGCGCCAGCCCGGTGACGGTGTACGCCGTGCCGGTGACGCTGCCGAGCCGCACCGTGGAGTTGCCCTCGACCCGGTGCACGTCGTACCCGGCCACGCCGGTGTCGTCGGTCGACGGCGCCCAGCTCAGCGCGACGCTGGTGGCGGTGACGGCACCCGCCGTCGGCTTGCCCGGCGCCGTCGGCGCCTCGGTGTCGGCCGGAGGGTTACCGTCACCGCGCGGCAGCACGATGTGCGTGACGGAGTTGGCCGGGAACGTGGCGGTGAAGCCGGTCGAGGAGACCGGCTGGTCCGCCTCGCGGACGATGCCAGCCAGGTTCGCGCCGCTGTAGCGCCACACCTGCGCGATGCCGGCGGACTCGCCGGTGAGCGCCAAGGGGCTGCTGAGGTCGTCGCCGGTCTTGTTCACCACGACCATCGTCAGCGCCTTGTCGGCGGCCCGCTCGGCCGCGTAGATCGCCAGCCTGCCCTGGTCGGCGCTGGTTGCCCGGACCGAGGTCTCGCCGAAGGCCCCACCCTTGCCGTCGTAGTTGCGGTAGATGCGGAAGGCGTGCGCCACCGGTTCGTCGCTGCGCGGCGCCGTCCAGAGGTTGGCCATGTCCAGGCCCTCCCGGCCGAAGATGCCGAGGACGTCCGCCTGAGTGAGCGCCCCGTTGAGGTGCCCGAACGCGCCCCAGCTGTACTCGGTCATGGCGATCTTCGTGCCCGGGTAGTGGGTGTCGACCAGCTCCCGCATCCGGGGGATCATCCGGACCGGCTTGTTGATCCAGCTCTCGTCGACGTACGTCGGGTCCCAGAGTTGCCGGGTGGAGCGAAGGCGCAGCTGCTGGGTGGCCGCGTCACCGGCCGCGGAGTTGTGCACGCCGGCCTGCTGGGGATAGATGTGGATGTCGAAGTAGTCCAGAATGCGGGTGCCGTGCCGCTGCTCGTAGGCGCGCATCTGCTCCAGGTACCAGGGGCCGAGCTCCTTGCCCCCGTGCGCGGCGCGGTCCGGCGGGTTCGACCAGCAGCCGGTGCGCCCGCAGACGTCCTGGTCCAGTCCGGAGTAGTGAATCGAGTTCAGGCCCCAGCCGACCGGCCCGAGGGTCTTCGCGTCGGGGTCGGCCGCCTTGATCGCGGCCGCGTACTCGTAGGTGCGGTCGCGCAGCTCGTCGTAGCCGAGGCCGACGGGGCGCACATCGCGGTGGGTGGAGTGCCACAGGTCGGGTTCGTTGTCGAGGTTGTAGAAGGCGACCCCGCCGTCCGCCGCGCCGCCGAACCGGCTCTTGAGGTGGTTGACGAAGTCGGTGACGTACTGCGGCCCGACCGCGGCGCTGGTGTCCTCGGGGTCGTTCCCGGTGATCGGTGTGCCGTCCGGCTTTCTGCCGTTGCCGCAGTCGGGGGTCCACGGGTCGGTGGACTGCTGGGGGCCGTATCTGGCCACGCTGAAGCCGCACGACCTGGCGCGTTCCTTGGCGATCCAGCCCAGCATGGGAACCGTCATGACGGTCTCGCTGCCGGTGGCCCTGTCCTGCTCGACGAATCTGTCGGTCTCGGAGCCCCGGGGCAGGCTCGCCGGATCGGCGTTGTCGTTCGGGATGTTCTCGAAGTACCAGTCGGCGGCCCGGTTGCTGGTGTCGGCGCGGAAGTTGTAGCGGGTGGTGTGGTTGCCGCCGTAGCGGTGGATCGGGAGCCGGATGTCGCGGGCCAGCGCCTCGTCGGCGAAGTTCATGCCGTAGACGTGCGGACTGATGGCGTGTCGGCCGGCGGTGGCGTCGACGGTGAGTGCCGGACCGGTGGCCGCCGCGGCGGGAGCCGGCAGTGCGACGGCCCCGACGGTGGCGGCGAGCGCCACGGGGAGCAGGACGTTGCGGAGTTGCACGGGCCTTACCTTTCGTGGTCTGGATAAGGCCGCCGATGGGAGCGCTTCCATAGTTTGTCGCCCCGCCTCAGCGGCGTCAACGGGCAGCTCGGGGCGAGCGTTCCTCCCGGGCGTGGGGCGGCCCCCAGGGGCGTCTCGCCTGCCCTGGGGGCCGCCGGACGGTTACCGCCAGGTGATGTCCGAGGCGGAGTAGAGGCAGTTCACGCCGTCCGCGCCCTCGCCGATCTCGGTCGGCTCGCTGCCCTTCGGTACGCCCTTGTACTTGACGCAGATCCGGGTCGTGCGGTTCGGGTCGTCGAGGATGGTGATCCGGCTGAACCGGGCCGTGTCGCCCCAGTTGGTGTTGATGCCGGCCAGCACCTTCATCGGGGCCGGGTGTCCGCCGGCCGACGCGCCGGATGCCCGGGGTCCGACGTGGCTCGGCGGGGCGGTGCCGATGGCGTGAAAGCGCTTGCCCGCGCGGTCAGCCTATGGCCCGGGAAAGAGAAGGGTCAATGCCGCCCGTGTGCAGGTCTGTTGCAGGATCCCGGGGCGTCGGTCCGCCCCGGGCCGCCGCGATCAGGCGACGGGGCTCGACGACCGCCCGTCGGATCCGGTCGTACCCACCGCCGACGCGTGCGGCGCCTCCGCTGTCTCTAACGACGCTTGAGGGCCAGGTCCAACCGTCGCCGGAACGGCTCGTAGTCATGGTCGGGAAACCACGTCGGAAACAGCTCGAGCATCGTGCGGAGCCTCCGGGTCGTGCTGGCGTCGCCCCTGAGCGAGGACTCGGTGAACAGGTACTGCCAGCCGAAGGTGCCCTTCGTGACGCGCAGGGCGTCGAGATAGCCCCGGTAGTCGAGGTCGAGCTTGTAGTGGTGGTCGTTGGTGTTGTCGAACCAGATCTCGGGCTGCTCGACGCCCGGCTGCACCCGGAGCGCGGCGAGATGGCCGGTGCCCCACTCGGGCGTGCCGTCGATGGCGCGGAGTTCGGGCTGCAGCCGTTCCTGCTCGGGCGTCATGTCCGCCCACAGCTCGGGCGGCCGCTGACGCAGCACGGCGTTCTCCAGTGCCTCCAGGCAGAACTCCCCGGCGATGAAGTGATCCTGACCCTCGGCGCTCTCCCAGGCGCTGCCGAGACACTCGAACCGGAAGTGGCAGTCCCGGAATGAGGCCCCCAGCGGCATGCCGGTGGCGCCGGAGACGAAGTCGAGGCTGGTCGCGGCATCCTCGATGTCGGGGTCGATCTCCCGGTACTCGTTGTGGACCTTGATACCGGGACAGTTCCGCAGCTCGTCCAGGACGTCGATCCAGGTCTGTTCGTAGGGGGTCAGGTCGGCCACCGGTCGAGGGTAGCGGGCCCCACCGACGCCCGGCGGGCGCAGGCTGGCAGGTACGTACCGGTAGAGCGTGTCCGGGAACCAGGACCGACTTCCCTCGCGGGTGTCCGGTGGATGCGCCCGGGGGACGACGGCCGCATCGGCCGTCGTCCCCCGGGCCTCTCTCAGGGGGTGATCCGGCCCGCGCCGGCTCCGGCGGTCACCGCCGCCTTGACCCCGCTGGCGTCGTCGAGCCGGGCCGACGGCCAGGGCGGCGGCGGTGAGCGCCGCGGCGAGCAGTCTCGGCGTGCGCGTCCGGGGACGGGTCGTCCGGTTCATGGTGGGCCTCCTGGTGGTGGGGTGGGCGCCGGTGGGTCGTCGTGCTGAGCGCCGGGCACGGCGACCCACCGGCCGTCCGGCCGCCGCGCGGGACGACGCGGCGGCCGGCGTCCTACAGGGGCAGCCGGTCCGCGCCGGCCAGCGCCCCCACGACCGCCGGCACCGCGGGCGCCGGCAGCACGGGGCCGCGCCGTAGGGTCGGCGCCCAGCCGGCGTGCGGGGCCAGGTCCGGTTCGTGCGTCGCGTTGTAGGCGGCCACCAGGTCCACCGGCCGGGGCCGGTCTCCACCGGAGCGGACCCAGTTGCCCCGGGTGGTGACGGCGGTGCCGCCCCAGTCGTACAGCAGGTCGTCGGCCGCGACGCCGGCGGCGAGGCCGAAGAAGTTGTTCTCGGCGACCACGGCGGACTGCACCCCGACGCCGATCGCGTACTCGAACCCGTCGCCGGTCAGCCGGTAGTGGTTGTTCCACACGTCCACCTGGCCGAACCGCACCCGGGGCAGGCGCTGGAGCACCCCGTCGAAGAGGTTGTGGTGCAGGCTCACCTTCAGCCGCCCGACGTCCGGGCCGACGGTGTTGGACGAGCCGATCAGCATGACCTTGTCCCGCCCGACGAACCGGTTGTGCGAGACGGTCACCAGGCTCGCGGTGTGCGTGACGTCCACCGACCCGTCGTGCACCTGGTACGGCCGGCCGAAGCGCAGCGGCTGCGCGCTGTCGGGGTTGTCGCCGTCGGTGAAGGTGTTGTGGTCGATCCAGACGTGCTCGCTGCGGCGCACCGAGATCTGGTCGTACTGGGAGTTCCAGTTGCCGGCGGCGCCGTCGGTGGGGGACCAGGCGGGGAAGCAGTCCCGGGCGTCGTCGAAGGTCAGGTTCCGCACGATCGTGTTGTGCGCGCCGTCGAGCATCAGCGTCATGCCGGTCAGCCGCGCGCCGCCCAAGCCGACGATTGTGGTGTTCGGGCCGACGTTGATCTGGGTCTGCCGGGTCTGGTTCGTCACGGACCGCACGCGCGCCGCCTCCAGCGGGCCGCTCGGCGCCACCCGCCCCCAGACCGCCGGGTCGTACGCGGCCAGGTACGCCGCCAGCGAGTACTCCGGGTCGGCGAGGTCGGCGCAGTCGAGCGGGGTCCCGTCGGGCCCCTCGAAGCCGTCGACCTCGCCCTCGACGTAGATGATCTTCGGGGTGGCGTTGCCCCGGTTGGTGGTGTTGTCGCCGCCGAGGGCCGCGACCAGCTCGGCCCGGCTGGTGACCACGTGCACCTCGTCGGGGGCGGCGGCCGACCCGCCGGTGGTGCCCGGCCCCTCGGCGGCCCAACCGTCCCCGGCGGGCAACGCCTGCCGGCCGAGGTGCCGGGCGGCCCAGGAGAGCGTGTCGGCCGCGTCGACGGTGCCGTCGCGGGCCGGGGCGGCCGGCGCGCTTCCGGGTGTCGCCACGAGCGTCATGATCAACGCCGCACCCACTGCCTGCTTCCACATGACTCGGACCACCTGTTCGTCGCCTGTCATCCGCTACGGCAACGGTAGGTATAGCTATTTATATGAGTCAATGCGGATCGTGTGCAGAAGTGTTGCAGTGATCCCGATCGGCCGGAATCGTCCCGACCGCTCCGGGTCGGGATGACGCCCGTATGTCCGATGTGGGCCCGCGCCGGGCCGGCCGGTCAGTTGCAGTGCGTTGCGGTCCCTCCTGCCTCCTCCAGGTCCCGGCGGTGCGGTCGCGTCGCCCAGGGCACCCCCAGCTCCGACAGGAGCGCACCCTCGTCTGCGGCCCGGCGCAGCAGCCGGTTGATCCCGCGCACGGTCAGCACCCGCTCCGCGCCGGTGCCGGTGGCGCTCACGAGATCCCCGCCCAGGGGCGTCGGCTCCGGCGCGGCGGTGACCGCCTCCAGCACCGCCGTGAACGGCGCCGTGCGGGCCAGCGGCGCGATCAGCGGCACGCCCGCCGGGTCGGCCCGGTGGGCGAGGAGGTTCTCCAGCAGCCCGCGCCGGCCCGGCACCTCGCGCGGGCCGGCGTCGCCGGGCAGCAGCAACCGGTCGGTCGGGTACTCCAGCACGGCGCGGCCGGCGGTGCCGGTCACGATCACCTCGCCGGCGACGAAGTCCTCGCCGGCCAGGGTCACCGCCGCGACGACCGGCGGCCCCGAGCGGGACAGCACCCGCAGGGTCGCCGTGTCGTCCACCTCGATCGGCCGGACCCGGTAGCGCTCCACCTCGACGCGCACCGGCCGCACCGGTCCGTCCCCGGCCGCCGCCTCGGCCACCGCCAGGCACTGCATGACCGCGTGCGCCAGCGGGTTGGCCAGGGCGCCGTCGAGCACCGGCCGGCCGTGCAGCGTCCGCCGCCCGGCCCAGGGCGCCCGCGCGTAGTAGCCGTCGGGGCGCTGCCAGGCCGCCACCGTCGCGATGCCGGTGACGTCGCCGAGCCGCCCGGCCCGGATCGCGTCGGTCAGCCGGGCCAGCGCCGCCGAGCCGAGCGCCTGGAAGCCGACCTGGCACGCCCGGCCCGTCGCCGCGAGGGCGGCGGCCAGCTCCCGGTGCTCGGCGGTGGACAGCACCGGGGGCTTCTCCAGCAGCAGGTCGGCGCCGGCGGCGAGGCAGTCCAGGGCGATCGGCAGGTGGGTGTGCGGCGGGGTGCAGACCACCACCACGTCCGGCCGGGCCGCCCGCAGCATCTCCCGGTGGTCGGTGCCGACAAGCGTGCCGTCCGGCACCGGCGCCGCCGGGTCGTCCTCGACCGGGCGTACGTCCACCAGGGCGACCAGCCGCAGCCGCCCGGCGGCGTGCAGCGGGGCGACGACCCGCCGGTGCCACCGCCCGTGCCCGTTGGCCCCGACGATCGCCACCCTCGGCACGCCCCCCGCCGCGCGCGTCCGCCGTCCCGCGCCGGGAGCCGCGCGTCCCGCGCCGGTCTCCGTCCCGCGCGTCTTTCGTCCCGCGCCGGCCCCCGCCGCGTACGTCTCCCGCTCCGCGCCCGGGGTCGCGCGTCCCGCGCCGGTTGTGGTCGCGTGGGAGGCACGCTCCGCGCCGGCCGTCACCGGGCACCGGCCAGCGTCGCGGCGACCCCGTGGTGCTCCAGCGCGGCCAGCCAGCCGGTCACGTCCGCGCGGATCTCGTCGTCCTCGGCCACCTCGGCGGGGAAGACCTCGCGCAGCGCGAACACCGCGTCGACGGTCCCCGCCGGGGTCCGTGGGGCGGCGGCGAGCGCCGCGCGGATCTCCCCGGCGAGCGGATCGGCCAGCGGCAGGAGGCTGCCGTCGTCGGCGTGGCCCTGGGCGAAGCGCAGCCAGGCGGCCACCACCAGCGTGGCCCAGCGCGCCGGCCGCCCGGCGGCCCGCAGGTCGGCGATCGTGTGCAGCACCCGCTGCGGCAGCTTCTGCGAGCCGTCCATCGCCACCTGCAGGGTGCGGTGGTGGATCGCCGGGTTGGCGAACCGGGCCAGCACCTCGTCGCCGTAAGCGACGACCGAGACGCCCTCGGGCGGGTCGAAGCTGGCGGCCACGTCCTCGGCGACCAGCCGGCGCAGCACCGTCGTCAGGTGCGGCAGGGCGAGCGCGTCGGCGATCGTCTCCCGGCCCGCGAGGGCCCCCAGGTACGCGGCGGCCGAGTGCACCCCGTTGAGGGCGCGCAGCTTCAGCCGCTCCCAGGGGCCCGCGTCGTCGGTGAGCACCGCGCCGGCCCGCTCCCAGTCGGGCCGGCCGCCCGGGAAGTCGTCCTCCACCACCCACTGCCGGTACGGCTCGGCCACCACCGCCGCCAGGTCGACGACCCCCAGCGCGCGTTCGGCGTCGGCGAGGGTCTGCGCCGTGCTGGCCGGCACGATCCGGTCCACCATCGTGCCGGGGAAGCTGACACACCCGCGTACCCAGCCGGCCAGCGGCTCGGGCGCCCCCGCGTACGCCAGCGACTGCTCGACCAGGCCGCGCAGCCGGCGGCCGTTCGCGGGCAGGTTGTCGCAGCTCACCAGGGCCAGCGGCGGGCCCTGCGCGGCGGCGCGGGCGAGCAGCCCCCGCAGCAGTAGGCCCGGCACGGTGACCGGCGCCCGGTCGGTGCGCAGGTCGGCGGCGACCTGCGGGTCCGGCCGCAGCCGCCCGGTCACCGGGTCGAGCTGGTACGCCTTCTCCGTCACCGTGAGGGTGACCACCCGGATCGCCCGGTCGGCCAGCAGCGCCACCACGGCGGCGGGGTCGGCGGCGGCGTGCCGCGTCCCGGCCAGCGCGCCGACGGCCCGGGTGTGGCACCCCTCGGCGCTGGTGGTGGTGACGCTGAACAGGTTGTCCTGCGCGGCCAGCGCCGCCACCACGTCCGGGCTTCGCGGGGCGACGCCGACTATGCCCCAGTCGCCGCCGGCCCGCGCCATCGCCTCCTCGGTGTAGACGGCCTGGTGGGCGCGATGGAACGCGCCGAGCCCGAGGTGGACGATCCCGGCCGGCACGGTGCCGGGGCGCAGCAGCGGGCGGCTGTCGGTGGGCAGCCGCCGCAGCGTCCCGAGGCCGAGCCGGCCGGCGCCCACGGTCACCGCCACGCCGGCCCGTCCGGGAAGCGGAACTCGGCGATCGACTCCGGCCGCATGGTGGCGCTGTAGCCGGGCGCCTCCGGCAGCAGGTAGCGGCCCCCGCGCGTGCGCACCGGGTCGACGAAGTGCTCGTGCAGGTGGTCGACGTACTCCACCATCCGGCCGTCCAGGCTGGTGCCGACCCGCAGGTAGTCGAAGACCGCCAGGTGCTGCACGTACTCGCACAGCCCCACCCCGCCGGCGTGCGGGCAGATCGGCACCCCGAACTTCGCCGCCATCAGGATCTCGGCGAGGACCTCGTTGACGCCGCCGACCCGGCAGGCGTCGATCTGCATCACGCCGATCGCCTCGGCCTGCAGCAGCTGCTTGAAGATGACCCGGTTGGCGGCCACCTCGCCGGTGGCGACCCGGCACCGGCCCCCGGTCAGCCCGGTCACCGCCCGCGCGATGCGCGCGTGGCCGAGGA
This sequence comes from Micromonospora citrea, assembly GCF_900090315.1. Classification (NCBI taxonomy): domain Bacteria; kingdom Bacillati; phylum Actinomycetota; class Actinomycetes; order Micromonosporales; family Micromonosporaceae; genus Micromonospora; species Micromonospora citrea. The sequence continues at coordinate 6,300,398 of NZ_FMHZ01000002.1, forward strand.
TGTCGTCGGCGTGCGTCGGCTCCTCGATCCAGTACGGGTCCACCTCCGCCAGGGCGGTCATGTTGGTGATCGCCTCGTCGACGTCCCACACCTGGTTGGCGTCCATCATCAGCAGCGCGTCCGGCCCGATCTCCGCCCGGATGATCCGCGCCCGCCGCAGGTCGTCGGCGGGCGGGCCGCCGACCTTCATCTTCATCGCCCGCCACCCGTCGGCGTACGCCTGCCGGGTCAGCGCCCGCACCTTGTCGTCGGGGTAGCCCAGCCATCCCACCGAGGTGGTGTACGACGGGAAGCCGTCGCGCTCCAGTCCGGCGCGGCGCTCGTCGAGCCCGACCAGCCCCTTGTCGAGGATGGCCGCCGCCTCGTCGGGGGTGATGGCGTCGGTGATGTGGTGGAAGTCGACGCTGGCCACCAGCTCCTCGGTGGGCAGCTCGGCGAGCAGTCGCCACATCGGCTTGCCGGCCAGCTTCGCCCGCAGGTCCCAGACCGCGTTGACCAGCGCGCCGGTGGCCATGTGGATGACCCCCTTCTCCGGGCCCAGCCAGCGTAGCTGCACGTCGGCGCTGAGCGAGCGCCAGAACGCCACCGGGTCGGCGAACATCTCCTCGACGGTGCGGCCCCGCACGTGGTGGGCGAGGGCGCGGATGGCGGCGCAGGTCAGCTCGTTGCCGCGGCCGTTGGTGAAGGTGAACCCGGCCCCGGTGACCCCGGCGTCGGTGCGCAGCTCCACGTAGCTGGCCGAGTAGTCGCCCCGGTTGATCGCGTCCGAGCCGTCGCCGGCGGCGGCGGTCGGGAACCGCACGTCGTGCACGTCGACGGCGGTGACGGTGACACTCACAGCAGGCTCTCTCCGATCTTGAAGACCTTCTTCGGCAGCCGGTACGCCAGGTCGACGACGGTCTCGGCGGCCTCGTCCTCGCCGAGGCGGTGCTCGGTGACCAGGCGGGCCAGGTAGGCGGCGTCGACGCGGCGGGCCACGTCGTGGCGCACCGGGATGGAGCAGAACGCGCGGGTGTCGTCGACGAACCCGGCGGTGTTGTAGAAGCCCGCCGACTCGGTGACCGACTCGCGGAACCGGCGCAGCACCTCCGGCGAGTCCAGGAACCACCACGGCGCGCCCAGGTACAGGGCGGCGTACCCGCCCGCCAGCGGAGCGAGTTCCCGGCTGAAGGTGTACTCGTCGAGGGTGTAGAGCACCACCCGCAGCCGCGGGTCGTTGCCGTACGCGTCCAGCAGCGGGGTCAGCGCGTGCAGGTACTCGGTGGCCTGCGGCAGGTCGCCGCCGACGTCGCGGCCGTGGCGCGCGTAGAGCCGGCGGTTGTGGTTGCGCACCGCGCCGGGGTGCAGCTGCATGACGAGCCCGTCGTCCAGCGACATCCGGGCGAACTCCAGCAGCATGTGCGCCCGGAACGCCTCCGCGTCGGCCGCGTCGGCGAGCCCACGCAGGCCCTTGTCGTACAGGCGCGCCGCCTCGTCCGCGCCCAGCGCTAGGGTGCGCGCGGTGGGGTGGCCGTGGTCGGTCGAGGTGGCGCCCGCCGCGACGAAGGCCTCCCGCCGCCGGCGCAGCGCCGCCAGGTAGCCGGCGTACGTGCCGGTGTCCTCGCCGGTGATCTCGCCGAGGCGGGCGACGTTGCCGGCCCAGCCGTCGAACTCCATGTCGGCCACGTTGTCCGGCCGGAACGTGGTGATCACCCGCCCGCCCGGACCGCCCCAGCCGTCGGCGGCGAGCTTGGCGTGCTGCCCCAGGTCGTCCAGGGGCGACTCGGTGGTGGCGAGGACCTCGATGCCGAACCGCTCGAACAGCGCCCGGGGCCGGAACTCCGGCTCGGCGAGGCGGGCCGCCAGCTCGTCGTAGACGGCGTCGGCGGTGGCCGGCGAGAGCGGGGTGTCCACCCCGAACACCTCGCGGAAGGTCTGCTCCAGCCACAGCCGTGACGGGGTGCCGCGGAACAGGTGCCAGTGCGCGGCGAAGCGCCGCCAGATCACCCGGCCGTCGGTCTCCGTGGGGCTGCCGTCGACGGTGGGCACGCCCAGGTCGGCCGGGGGCACGCCCTGGCTGAGCAGCATCCGGGTGAGGTAGTGGTCGGGCACGATGAGCAGCCGCGCCGGGTCGGGGAAGGGACGGTCCTCGGCCAGGATCGCCGGGTCGACGTGCCCGTGCGGGGAGATGATCGGCTGTGGCGCGGCCAGCGCGTACAGCCGGCGGGCCACCGCGCGCTGCGCGGGGTCGGCGGGGAAGAGCAGGTCGGTCGTGGGCACGGATGGGGCTCCTCGGATGGTGTTCGCGGCTCAGGGGAGGTCGAGCAGGTCGGCGACCCGGACCGGGGCTCCGGTGGCGAAGGAGCGGTTCGCGGCCAGCCCGGTGAGCAGGGCGAGGGCGCCGTCGCGGGCGGTGGCCGTGCGTCCGAGGGGGTCCGGCTCGCCGCCGAGGAGGACCCGGGTCATCCGGACGTCGGCGCCGCCGTGCCCGGACCGGGCCCGATCCCGCACCGGTACGACCCGCGGCGGCGCCCAGAACGGGCGCAGGGTCAGCGTGGCGGAGCCGGACTCGACGGCGGCCTCGTCGCCGTGCAGCGCGGCGCCCTTGAGCGCGCCGGCCGCGGCCGGGCTGACGTGGTCGCTCTCCACCACCTCCAGTTCGAGGCGGCCCCGGCTGCCGTTGACCATCACCCGGTAGCCCTCGTAGGGGGCGTACGCGGTGAGGTGGTAGGTCATCGTCGCGCCGGTGGAGTAGCGGGCGAGCACCGCCATGTCGTCCTCGATGGTCACGCCGGGGGCGAAGACGTTGCGGTCGCGGTGGTAGCCGTCCTCGGCCTCGGCGTCGAGGTAGAGCTCGCGCAGTCGCGGGTGCGCGTCGAGGCGCAGCGCGAACGGGTCGTCGGCGGCGGCGGGGGAGCCGTGCGCCCGGTCGTAGTCGCGGGCGTAGCCGTGCCGCCGGCCGGCCTCGCCGTAGAAGAACAGCCGGCCGGCCGCGTACACCTCGACGGGGGTGGCGTCGAGCCACCAGTTGACCAGGTCGAAGTGGTGGCCGGCCTTGTGCACCATCAGCCCGCCCGAGTGCGCCTTGTCGCGGTGCCAGCGGCGGAAGTAGTCGGCGCCGTGCCGCACGTCGAGCAGCCACTCGAAGTGCACCGAGCCCACCTCGCCGACGGCTCCCTCGGCGATCAGCTCGCGCAGCTTCTCGTGCAGCGGGTTGTAGCGGTAGTTGAAGGCGACCCGGACCTGCCGGCCGGTGTCGGCGACGGCGTCCAGGATCTGCCGGCAGCCCGCCGCGTCGACGGTCATCGGCTTCTCGGTGATGACGTCGCAGCCGGCCCGCAGCGCCGTGTCGACGTGCCCGGCGTGGGTGTCGTCCACGCTGGTCACCACCAGCACGTCCACGCGTTCCTTGTCGAGCATCGCCGCCAGGTCCCCGGCCCGGTACGTCGGCACCGGCGGGTGGCCCAGCTCGCCGAGCCACCGGTTGTGGGCGTCCATGCGGGCCTGGTTGACGTCGGCGAACGCCACCAGCTCGGCCGTGTCGGCGTGGTCGCGCACCAGCGACCGGACGAACATCTCGGCCCGGGACCCGGTGCCCACGAGGGCGTGGCGGACCCGCTGACCGGCTCTGGACGACATGGCGACCGCCTCCCCGGATGCTGCAAAGGTTTGCAGCGAAATAACCACGAGCCGAGTCGCTCAGTCAACGATCGATGTCAAACCCGTGGCATAGATCCGCCTTGATGGCGATTTGGCGGCATGCTGGGAGCGCGGCCGAAATGCAGCCGTAACCATCCGCCGTTGACACCGGCGCAACCGTTTGCATTAATTGGCGGCACCTGACGTGACCCCAGCCACACTGGACGAAGGGCCCCGCCGTGCCAGCCACCATCCGAGACGTCGCCCGGGCCTCCGGCGTGCACATCTCCACGGTCTCCCGCACGTTCTCGGCCCCGCACCTGGTCAACCCCGAGACCCGGGGCCGGGTGCTGGCCTGTGCCGAGGAACTCGGCTACCGGCCCAACCGCGCCGCCCGCGCCCTCATCACCGGCCGTACGCACAACATCGGCCTGATCATCGCGGACATCGCCAACCCGTTCTTCCCGCCGCTGATCAAGGCGGCGGAGAGCCAGGCGCGGCAGCGCGACTACCACGTCTTCGTGGCCGACACCAACGAGGACCCGGTGGCCGAGGAGGAGCTGGTCCACGCCCTCGCCAAACAGGTCGACGGGGTGCTGCTGTGCAGCCCTCGGATGAGCAACAGCCTCATCGAGCAGCTCAGCCGCGAGGTGCCGCTGGTGGTGATAAACCGCCAGGTCGCCGGCCTGCCCTGCGTCACCATGGACGTCGGGCAGGGCGCCCGCGCCGCCATCGAGCACCTGACCGGCCTGGGCCACCGCCGCGTCGCGCTGCTCAGCGGGCCGCGCGGCTCGTGGACCAGCCGGGAGATCCGCCGGGCGGCCGGCGTCGCGGCCCGCGCCGCCGGCGCCGAGCTCACCGTGCTCGGGCCCAACGCGCCCACCGAGACCGGCGGCGGCGCCCTCGCCGAACAGGTCCGCCGCAGCGAGGTCACCGCGGTCCTCGCCTACAACGACCTGATGGCGATCGGCCTCATCGAGGAACTCGACGCCATCGGGCTGCGCGTCCCCCAGGACGTCAGCGTCGTCGGCATCGACGACATCACCCTGAGCCGGCTCACCCGGCCCAAGTTGACGACGGTGGCCACGCCGACCGCAGCCGCCGGCCGGACGGCCGTCGACATGCTCCTGCAACACGACGCCGTCGCCGCACGCGGATCACGCGGCGGCGGCCGGAGCGGCGCCAGCGACGACCGTCGTACCACCGCACAGGTAATGCTCCAGACCGAACTGGTCATCCGCGACTCGACCGCAGCCGTGCCGGCTGACGGTCGGCCCCGCCCCGAAGCCGGGTCGGTCACCCCGGGCCCGCATCGCCTTGCGGGCCCGGGTCGCCCGACCGCGACCACCGGCGGTGTCGTCGCCTCCTAACGCCAAGGAGTGAGCGCACATGCACCCCGCAACGCCCCCCACCACTGGCACGCCGGCCGTGCCCGTTCACCGTACCCCCGTCCCCCGACGGCGGCTGATCCGCGGCCTCCTCGCCGCGGTCGTCGCCCTGCCCCTGGTCCTCGGCGCCGCCGGCTGCGGCGACGACGAGGCCAGCACCGACCCGAACGCCCCGGTCAAGCTCTCGATCTTCTGGTGGGGCGGTGAGGCCCGGGCCAAGCTGACCGAGGAGGCCCTCGCCCTCTACACGAAGAAGCACCCCAACGTGACCTTCGAGAAGACCTGGCAGGCCAACCAGGGCTACTTCGACAAGCTGGCGACCCTCACCGCCGGCGGCAACCCGCCGGACATCTTCCAGATCGACGACAACTACCTGGCCGAGTACGCCGCCCGCAGCACCACCCTCGACCTGACCTCCTACAAGGACTCCGGCGACCTCGACGTCTCCAAGTTCCCCAGGAGCCTCTGGCAGTACGGCGTCGTCGACGGCAAGCTCGCCGGCCTCGCCGCCGGGGAGAACACCCAGGGCCTGGTCTACAACAAGACGCTGCTGACGAAGAACGGCCTGCCCGAGCCGACCACGGGGATGACCTGGGAGGAGCACATCGCCTGGGCCGAGCAGGTGGCGAAGAAGACGAGGGTCCCCGGCACCCAGGACCCGAGCGCCGACTACAAGGCGTTCTGGGTCTGGCTGCGCCAGCAGGGCAAGGACCTCTACAGGGGCAAGGAACTCGGCTTCACCGCCGAGGACGTGACGAAGTGGTTCGAGCTGTGGAAGGGGGCCCGTGATCGGGGCGCCACCCCGACCCCCGACGTCATCCACGAGGGCAACTCGAGCGACATCACCAAGCAACTCGTGGTCACCGGCAAGTCGGCGACCTCCTGGGTCTGGGTCAACCAGCTGCCCGACCTGAAGAAGAACACCGAGAACGAACTGGGCGTCGTGGCGTACCCGGGTGATCCGAGCGGCCAGTGGGCGCGGGCCGCGATGTACTGGTCGGTGTTCAAGAGCAGCAAGCACCGGGACGTCGCGGTCGACGTGATCAACTTCTTGGCCAACGACCCAGAGGCGGTGGCGCTACTCGGCACCGACCGCGGCCTGCCCTCGAACATGGACCTGCGGGCCAAGGTCAGCGAGACGACGAGCGATCCGGCGATGAAGCAGTCCATCCAGGTCGAGACCGAACTCGCGCAGAAGTTCGGCCAGGCGCCGCAGGTGCCGATCAAGGGCCACAGCAAGGTCAAGTCCGAGCTGATCAAGGCCGCCGAGAACGTCCAGTACGGCCGTGCCACGCCGGCCGATGCGGCGGCGCAGTACGTGGCGGCCTGCAAGTCCGCGATCGCCTGATTCCAGGTCGACGGAAAGGAGCCGGCCTGTGGCCCTCACCACGGCCCCCGGCCGGACCATGCCCAGCAGTTCCCCCCGGCCCCGCGCCACCCGGCGTGGGGCCGGCCGGGACCGGCACGGCGACGGTCTGGCTGGTTACATATTCCTCTCGCCCTGGCTCGTCGGACTGATGGCCGTCACGGCGATCCCCATGCTGCTCTCGCTCTACCTGAGCTTCACCAACTACGACATCCTCACCCCCTTCTCCGAGGTCGAGTGGGTCGGGCTCGCCAACTACGAGCGGATGTTCACCGCCGACCCGTCCTACTGGCACTCGGTGCGGGTGACGCTCACCTTCGCGCTGGTCGCCGTGCCGCTGAAGCTGGCCGCCGCGCTCGGGGTGGCGCTGCTGCTCAACCGGGCCTGGCGCGGCGTCGGCCTGTTACGCGGCCTGTTCTACCTGCCGTCGCTGCTCGGCGGCAGCGTGGCGCTGGCCATCGTCTGGGTCAACATGTTCAACCGCGAGGGCGCGTTCAACTCGCTGCTGGGCCTCTTCGGCATCGAGGGCGAACCCTGGGTCAACGACCCCGACTGGGCGCTGGAGACCCTGATGGTGCTCGCCATCTGGCAGTTCGGCGCACCCATGGTGATCTTCCTGGCCGGCCTCAAACAGGTGCCCACCGAGCTCTACGAGGCCGCCGCCGTCGACGGCGCCGGCAGGTGGCGGCAGTTCGTCGCCGTCACCCTGCCCATGCTCTCGCCGGTGATCTTCTTCAACCTCGTGCTGGAGACCATCAACGGCTTCCAGGGCTTCACCGCCGCGTTCGTGCTCAGCAACGGCACCGGCGGCCCGGTCGACTCCACCCTGATGTACACGCTGAACCTCTACATCACCGGCTTCACCGACCTGGAGATGGGCTACGCCTCCGCGATGGCCTGGGTCTTCCTGGTCGCCATCGCCATCATCACCGCCATCTTCTTCAGCACCGGACGCTTCTGGGTCCACTACTCCGACGGGGAGGACCGGTGACAGCCACGGCAACCCCGGCGACGACCGGGCGGCGCGGCCCGCGCCGCGCCGCCGGTGGGCAGGCCCTGCGCCTGCTCGTCCTGGTCGCGATCGTCGCGCTCGTGCTCTACCCGCTGTTCTGGATGATCGGTACGTCGCTGAAGAGCCAGGAGGAGATCGTCAGCAACGTCGGCCTGCTGCCGAAGGAGTTCACCCCCGGCAACTACGCCGACGGCTGGACGAACTTCGACCTCAGCTTCGGCCGGTTCTTCCTCAACAGCGCCATGGTCAGCCTGCTCACCGTCGTCGGCAACGCGGTCTCCTGCCTGCTCGCCGCGTACGCCTTCGCCCGGCTGCGGTTCCGGCTGCGCGGCGTCTGGTTCGCCGTCATGATCGGGACACTGCTGCTCCCCGGCCACGTGCTGATCGTGCCGCAGTACATTCTCTTCCGCAGCCTCGGCCTGGTCGGCGGCGACTGGCCGTACCTGCCGCTGCTGATCCCGCAGTTCCTGGCCACCGAGGCGTTCTTCGTCTTCCTGATGGTGCAGTTCATGCGGGGCATCCCGCGCGAACTCGACGAGGCGGCCAAGATCGACGGTGCGAACGCCTTCGGCATCTTCCGGCACGTCATCCTGCCGCTGAGCCGGCCCGCCCTCGTCACCACGGCGATCTTCTCGTTCATCTGGACCTGGAACGACTTCTTCCGCCAGCTCGTCTTCCTCTCCGACCTCGGGGACTACACCGTGCCGGTGGCGTTGACCCTGTTCATCGACTCGACCAGCCAGAGCGCCGTCGGCCCCATGTTCGCCATGTCGGTGCTCTCCCTGCTGCCGGTGTTCCTGTTCTTCGTGGCCTTCCAGCGGATGCTGGTCGAGGGCATCAACACCAGCGGGATCAAGGGATGACGCCGCACCGGGCCTCCGGGCCGGACCGGAGCGGCGGGCAGGGCCGGGACGCCGCGCCGGGCCGGGACGCCGCGCCCACCCGCCGCGACTGGCGGGACGTGCTCACCGACGCCACCGACCTGGCCGTGGTCGGCATCGCGCTGACCCTGGCCGCGCTGCCGGTGCTCACCGCGGCGGCAGCCGTCGCCACCGCCAGCGCGGCCGTGCACCACAGGTACGCCGACGGGTCCTGGCCCTCCGCCCGGGAGAACCTGACCCGGTTCGGGCGGGCGCTGCCGGCCGGCGCCGGGGTCAGCCTGCTGACGGTCGCCGCCCTCGCCCTGCTCGCCCTGGACGTCGCCGCGCTGGCCGGCGGCCGGGTACCCGGCGGCGCGCCCCTGCTCCTGGTCACCACGCTGGTCGCCGCCGCCCTCACCGGGTACGCCGGGCTCGTCGTGGTGCAGATCGGGCGCGCCGGCGGGCGGGGCTGGCGGGAGGCCGCGCGGCGCGCCGCCGAGGTCTGCCACGCCCACCCCGGCACCTGGGCCGCGGCCGGCGGGGCCAGCGCCGTCGCCGCGCTGCTCGCCGTCATGGTCACCCCGGTCGCCGTGCCCATCCTCGCCGGGTACGCCCTCGCCGCCCTGCACGCCGTCGCCCGACGGACCGCGCCCGCCCCGGTGGGCCAGTCGTGACCGGCGACGACCCCCGGCTCAGCGTGGACGGGGTGCCCGTGGCCCGGTACGTCGTCGACCCGGCGATCGACCCCCGCCACGGGCCCCGCCCGTACCTGCACCCGGTGCGCACCCTGGGCGGCACGGTGGTCACCGACGCGTTCCCGGCCGACCACGTCTGGCACCTCGGCGCGTCCCTGGCCGTGCAGGACGTCGACGGCACCAACCTCTGGGGCGGGCGCACCTACGTCCGCGACGTCGGCTACACCTGGCGCGACGACCACGGCCGGATCGCGCACACCCGGTGGGAGACGCGGGAGCCGCACCGGCTCGCGCACCACCTCCAGTGGCGCGACCCCACCGGGACGGTGCTGCTCGCCGAGCGCCGGGAACTCTCCGCCCACCGGCTCGACGATCGAGCCTGGGCCCTCGACGTCGGCTACACACTGACCGCCCCCGCCGACCGGGACGTCACCCTCGGCAGCCCCGCCACCAACGGCCGGCCCGGCGGCGCCGGCTACGGCGGATTCTTCTGGCGGGCGCGCAGCGCGACACCGGCCCGGGTACGCACCGCCGCCGCCGAGGGGGAGGAGGCGGTCAACGGCAGCGCCGAGCCCTGGCTGGCGTTCGCCGGCACCGGGCCGGACGGGTCCGCGTACACCCTCGTCCTGGCGGGGCTCGCGCCCGGCGACCGGTGGTTCGTGCGGACCGCCATGTACCCAGGCGTCTGCGCCGCGTTCGCCTTCGACCGCCCCCGGCTGATCGCGGCCGGCACCACCCACGTCGGCCGGCACCGGGTGGTGGTCGCCGACGGCGACCTCGACCCGGCCACGGCCGCCGCCCTGGCCACCGGGCCGGTGCCCGGATGACCGGCCCCGACCTGGTCACGGTCGGCGAGACGATGGTCGTGCTCACCCCCGCCGACGCGACGCCGCTGGACCACGCCGACGGCCTCGCCGTCGGCGTCGGCGGGGCCGAGACCAACGTGGCCGGCTACCTGGCCCGGCTCGGTCACCACGCCGTCTGGGCCGGCCGGGTCGGCGACGATCCCTTCGGGCGCCTCGTCGTCCGGCACGTCGCCGGGACCGGCGTCGACGTCACCGCCGTGCTCGTCGACCCCGACGCCCCCACCGGCCTCTACGCCAAGGACCCGGCCCCCGGCGGCACCCGCGTGCACTACTACCGGGCCGGCTCGGCGGCCTCCCGGCTCGACCGCACGGTGCTGGACGACCCCCGCCTCACCGGCGCCCGGGTGCTGCACCTCTCCGGCATCACCGCCGCCCTCTCCGGCAACTGCCGGGCGCTGGTGGAGCACGCCGTCACCCGACGGCCGCTGGCCGGCGCGCTGGTCAGCTTCGACGTCAACCACCGGCCCGGGCTCTGGCCCGCCGCCCTGGCCGCGCCCGTGCTGCACCGGCTCGCCGACCGCGCCGACCTCGTCTTCGTCGGCCTCGACGAGGCGCGCACGCTCTGGGGGGTCGACACCCCCGACGACGTACGCCGCCTGCTTCCCGGCCCGGACACGGTGGTGGTCAAGGACGCGGCGGTGGCCGCGACCGCCCTGCCCCGACAGGGACCGGCCACCGTCGTTCCGGCTGTCCCGGTCACCGTGGTGGAACCCGTCGGCGCCGGCGACGCCTTCGCCGCCGGCTACCTGGCGGCCCTCCTGCGCGACCTCGATCCGACGTCCCGGCTCCGCTGGGGGCACCTGCTCGCCGCCCACGCGCTGCGGGTGACCGGCGACACCGCCCCGGTGCCGGCCGCCGAACGGCTCGCCGAACTGGCCGCGCTGCCCGCCGAACGCTGGACCACCCTCGACCTGACGGAGGAGACGCCCGATGCCCGCACATGACTTCGCGCCGGTCCTCGGCGCCGCGCGGGTGATGGTGATCCTGCGCGACCTGCCGCCCGACGAGACCCTCCGGCTCGCCCAGCGCGCCTGGGACCTCGGCATCGACGTCGTGGAGGTGCCCGTCCGCACCCCGGAGGCCCTGCCCGCGCTGCGGGCGGCGGTCGCGGCGGGTCGCGAGCGCGGCCGACCCGTCGGGGCGGGCACGGTCCTCAGCGTCGAGCAGGTGGCCCGCGCCGCCGAGGCCGGCGCCGCGTTCACCGTCGCGCCCGGGCTCGATCTCGCCGTCGCGGACGCCGCCGCCGAGCGGGGGCTGCCGCACCTGCCCGGCGTGGCGACGCCCACCGAGGCACAGCGCGCCCGGGACCACGGCCTGCGGTGGCTCAAGGCGTTCCCCGCGGTCAGCCTCGGTCCGGCCTGGTTCCGGGCCGTCGCCGGGCCGCTGCCCGAGCTGCGTTTCGTCGCCACAGGCGGCCTGGACGCCGGCAACGCGGGGGAGTTCCTCGCCGCCGGCGTACGGGTCGTGGCGGTGGGCTCCGCACTGGCCGACCCCGGCCAGGTCGACCGGCTCGCCGAGCTGGCCCGCGCCTGACCGGCCTGTGATCCGCGACGCCGGCTCCGGATTTGACGATCTTGCCGCGGGCCGCGTAACTTTCTCTCTGCCAGCGCGGAACGGACGAAGCAGGGCGAAAGTCCTGAAGGCCGGAGCGCGGGAACAACCTCAGGCGCCGACGGGTTCACCTCGTCGGAGCTTGGACCGGGCGGTGCCCCGGATTCGCCGCAGGGCGGATTTGGTGAGGCGGAGCCGACCGGGTATGGTTGACGACCGGCAGGGCACCGGGCGAGTTCGCGGAGATCCGCGGCGGCCGGCCTGCTGAAATTCACAATCCGTCCGGCAGGAGCCGGTCTGTTTGTGGTGCCCGGAAATTGGGTGGAAGTGGTGCGGATCGCGACAGAGCGGTTTGACACGGCGGAAATCACCGGGTAACGTAGTAAAAGTGCCCGGCGCGGAAACGCGGCGGGGGCGCGAACGAAATGCCCCGGGTCGGGGGCTCCACGGTGTGGGGTTTCCGGGCGGTGTGTGGTTGTTCTTTGAGAACTCAACAGGGTGCTTGATAAGCCAGTGCCAAATTGTTTATACCCCGGACTGGTCAGGCCTTTGGTTTGGCTGGTTTCGGATTCCTTTGGCAACACTTTTTGTTGTCGGGACAGTTTTTCAACAAGTTTTTGTTGGAGAGTTTGATCCTGGCTCAGGACGAACGCTGGCGGCGTGCTTAACACATGCAAGTCGAGCGGAAAGGCCCTTCGGGGTACTCGAGCGGCGAACGGGTGAGTAACACGTGAGCAACCTGCCCTAGGCTTTGGGATAACCCCGGGAAACCGGGGCTAATACCGAATAGGACCTCCGATCGCATGGTTGGTGGTGGAAAGTTTTTCGGCCTGGGATGGGCTCGCGGCCTATCAGCTTGTTGGTGGGGTGATGGCCTACCAAGGCGACGACGGGTAGCCGGCCTGAGAGGGCGACCGGCCACACTGGGACTGAGACACGGCCCAGACTCCTACGGGAGGCAGCAGTGGGGAATATTGCACAATGGGCGGAAGCCTGATGCAGCGACGCCGCGTGAGGGATGACGGCCTTCGGGTTGTAAACCTCTTTCAGCAGGGACGAAGCGTAAGTGACGGTACCTGCAGAAGAAGCGCCGGCCAACTACGTGCCAGCAGCCGCGGTAAGACGTAGGGCGCGAGCGTTGTCCGGATTTATTGGGCGTAAAGAGCTCGTAGGCGGCTTGTCGCGTCGACTGTGAAAACCCGCAGCTCAACTGCGGGCCTGCAGTCGATACGGGCAGGCTAGAGTTCGGTAGGGGAGACTGGAATTCCTGGTGTAGCGGTGAAATGCGCAGATATCAGGAGGAACACCGGTGGCGAAGGCGGGTCTCTGGGCCGATACTGACGCTGAGGAGCGAAAGCGTGGGGAGCGAACAGGATTAGATACCCTGGTAGTCCACACTGTAAACGTTGGGCGCTAGGTGTGGGGGGCCTCTCCGGTTCCCTGTGCCGCAGCTAACGCATTAAGCGCCCCGCCTGGGGAGTACGGCCGCAAGGCTAAAACTCAAAGGAATTGACGGGGGCCCGCACAAGCGGCGGAGCATGCGGATTAATTCGATGCAACGCGAAGAACCTTACCTGGGTTTGACATGGCCGCAAAACTCGCAGAGATGTGAGGTCCTTCGGGGGCGGTCACAGGTGGTGCATGGCTGTCGTCAGCTCGTGTCGTGAGATGTTGGGTTAAGTCCCGCAACGAGCGCAACCCTCGTTCGATGTTGCCAGCGCGTTATGGCGGGGACTCATCGAAGACTGCCGGGGTCAACTCGGAGGAAGGTGGGGATGACGTCAAGTCATCATGCCCCTTATGTCCAGGGCTTCACGCATGCTACAATGGCCGGTACAATGGGCTGCGATACCGTGAGGTGGAGCGAATCCCAAAAAGCCGGTCTCAGTTCGGATCGGGGTCTGCAACTCGACCCCGTGAAGTCGGAGTCGCTAGTAATCGCAGATCAGCAACGCTGCGGTGAATACGTTCCCGGGCCTTGTACACACCGCCCGTCACGTCACGAAAGTCGGCAACACCCGAAGCCGGTGGCCCAACCCTTGTGGAGGGAGCCGTCGAAGGTGGGGCTGGCGATTGGGACGAAGTCGTAACAAGGTAGCCGTACCGGAAGGTGCGGCTGGATCACCTCCTTTCTAAGGAGCACCTTCCGACGAAAGTCGGTGAGGAGCCCGCGACCTGCGAATGTCGGGTCGGGGTGCTCGATGGCGGAGACACTGGTCAGTCAGGCGCCGGCAACGGTCACGGATGTCTAGTACACGCCCTTTCGGGGGTGCAGGAACGATGGATGTGGTGCGGCTGGTGGCTGGTGTATAGCACCCTGTTGGGTCCTGAAAGAACAACCGGTGGTTGTTTCTTTCGGAGCCGTAGGCGAGCGTGAGTGCTTGTCGGGCTGCCAGGCATGGCCTGGTCTCGCATACCGGTCACGGTGGTGGTGCTGGTGTGGGGCTGTGGGTTGTGGGTTGGTCGTTTGTTGAGAATTGCACAGTGGACGCGAGCATCTTTGTGGTCAAGTTGTCAAGGGCGAACGGTGGATGCCTTGGCACCAGGAGCCGATGAAGGACGTGGGAGGCCGCGATAGGCCTGGGGGAGCTGTCAACCGAGCTGTGATCCCAGGGTGTCCGAATGGGGGAACCCGGCATCAGTCATGTGATGTCACCTGCACCTGAACACATAGGGTGTATGGGGGGAACGCGGGGAAGTGAAACATCTCAGTACCCGTAGGAAGAGAAAACAAATTAGTGATTCCGTGAGTAGTGGCGAGCGAAAGCGGATTGAGGCTAAACCGGCTGCGTGTGATACCTGTCAGGGGTTGCGTGGTCGGGGTTGTGGGACCCTGCTGAGCAAGCTGACACTTGTTCGAGGAGTTATAAAGTCAGTGGCTAGCCGAACAGTCTGGAATGGCTGACCGTAGGCGGTGATAGTCCGGTAGGTGAAAGTTGCTGACCTTCTGTGGGTGTTCCCGAGTAGCGGCGGACCCCTGAAATCTGCCGTGAATCTGCCAGGACCACCTGGTAAGCCTAAATACTTCCTGGTGACCGATAGCGGACGAGTACCGTGAGGGAATGGTGAAAAGTACCCCGGGAGGGGAGTGAAATAGTACCTGAAACCGTTCGCCTACAATCCGTCGGAGCCTTGCGGGGTGACGGCGTGCCTTTTGAAGAATGAGCCTGCGAGTTAGTGGCATGTGGCGAGGTTAACCCGTGTGGGGGAGCCGTAGCGAAAGCGAGTCTGAATAGGGCGATTCAGTCGCGTGTCCTAGACCCGAAGCGGAGTGATCTAGCCATGGGCAGGCTGAAGCGCGGGTAAGACCGCGTGGAGGGCCGAACCCACCAACGTTGAAAAGTTGGGGGATGACCTGTGGTTAGGGGTGAAAGGCCAATCAAACTCCGTGATAGCTGGTTCTCCCCGAAATGCATTTAGGTGCAGCGTCGCGTGTTTCTTGCCGGAGGTAGAGCACTGGATGGTCTAGGGGGCCCACAAGCTTACCGAAATCAGCCAAACTCCGAATGCCGGTAAGTGAGAGCGCGGCAGTGAGACTGCGGGGGATAAGCTTCGTAGTCGAGAGGGAAACAGCCCAGATCACCAGCTAAGGCCCCTAAGCGTGTGCTAAGTGGAAAAGGATGTGGGGTCGCATAGACAACCAGGAGGTTGGCTTAGAAGCAGCCACCCTTTAAAGAGTGCGTAATAGCTCACTGGTCAAGTGGTTCCGCGCCGACAATGTAGCGGGGCTCAAGCACACCGCCGAAGCTGTGGCATTCACATTTTTACTTCGCAACGCCTTGATGTGTTGTGCAGGTGTGTGGATGGGTAGGGGAGCGTCGTGCCGGGGGTGAAGCAGCGGGGTGACCCAGTTGTGGACGCGGCACGAGTGAGAATGCAGGCATGAGTAGCGAAAGAAGGGTGAGAAACCCTTCCGCCGGATGACCAAGGGTTCCAGGGCCAGGCTAATCCGCCCTGGGTGAGTCGGGACCTAAGGCGAGGCCGAGAGGCGTAGTCGATGGACAACGGGTTGATATTCCCGTACCCGCGAAAGAGCGTCCCTGATGAACCTCGTTGTGCTAACCACCCAAACCAGCCAAGGCCTTCGGGTTGAGGTTGGGGAGCGTGGGAACCTGGCGGGTAGTAGTCAAGCGATGGGGTGACGCAGGAAGGTAGCTGAGCCCGGCCGGTGGTTGTGCCGGGGTAAGCGTGTAGGCCGTGCTGTAGGCAAATCCGCAGCACATGTAGGCTGAGACGTGATGCCGAGCCGATTCAGGTGAAGTCAGTGATCCTATGCTGCCGAGAAAAGCCTCTAGCGAGTTCTGAGCGGCCCGTACCCCAAACCGACACAGGTGGTCAGGTAGAGAATACCGAGGCGATCGGGCGAACTGTGGTTAAGGAACTCGGCAAATTGCCCCCGTAACTTAGGGAGAAGGGGGGCCGGAGACGTGAAGCCCCGCGCGGGTGGAGCGTTGTATGGCCGCAGAGAGCAGGGGGAAGCGACTGTTTACTAAAAACACAGGTCCATGCGAAGAAGTAATTCGATGTATATGGACTGACGCCTGCCCGGTGCTGGAACGTTAAGGGGACCTGTTAGCTCTTCGGGGCGAAGCGGAGAACTTAAGCGCCAGTAAACGGCGGTGGTAACTATAACCATCCTAAGGTAGCGAAATTCCTTGTCGGGTAAGTTCCGACCTGCACGAATGGCGTAACGACTTCCCCACTGTCTCAACCACAGGCCCGGCGAAATTGCATTACGAGTAAAGATGCTCGTTACGCGCGGCAGGACGGAAAGACCCCGGGACCTTTACTATAGCTTGACATTGGTATCTGAGTTAGCTTGTGTAGGATAGGTGGGAGCCGGTGAAGTCCATACGCCAGTATGGGTGGAGGCAATCTTGAAATACCACTCTGGTTGATTTGGGTATCTAACTTCGGACCGTTATCCGGTTCAGGGACAGTGTCTGGTGGGTAGTTTAACTGGGGCGGTTGCCTCCTAAAGGGTAACGGAGGCGCCCAAAGGTTCCCTCAGCCTGGTTGGCAATCAGGTGTTGAGTGCAAGTACACAAGGGAGCTTGACTGTGAGACTGACAGGTCGAGCAGGGACGAAAGTCGGGACTAGTGATCCGGCACTTGCGTGTGGAAGCGGTGTCGCTCAACGGATAAAAGGTACCCCGGGGATAACAGGCTGATCTTCCCCAAGAGTCCATATCGACGGGATGGTTTGGCACCTCGATGTCGGCTCGTCGCATCCTGGGGCTGTAGCAGGTCCCAAGGGTTGGGCTGTTCGCCCATTAAAGCGGTACGCGAGCTGGGTTTAGAACGTCGTGAGACAGTTCGGTCCCTATCCGCCGTGCGCGTAGGATACTTGAGAAGGGCTGTCCCTAGTACGAGAGGACCGGGACGGACGAACCTCTGGTGTGCCAGTTGTCCCGCCAGGGGCACGGCTGGTTAGCTACGTTCGGAAGGGATAACCGCTGAAAGCATCTAAGCGGGAAGCTCGCTTCAAGATGAGGTATCCCACCATCCTTTGGATGGGTAAGGCCCCCAGCTAGACGACTGGGTTGATAGGCCGGAAATGTAAGCCCGGTAACGGGTTCAGTTGACCGGTACTAATAGGCCGAGGACTTGATTACTAAGCTGCTACGCGTCCACTGTGCAACTCTGAACGAGCGAACACTCCACGTGTGTTTGACATGTTCATAGAGTTACGGCGGTCATGGCGGAGGGGAAACGCCCGGTTACATTCCGAACCCGGAAGCTAAGCCCTCCAGCGCCGATGGTACTGCACTCGGGAGGGTGTGGGAGAGTAGGACACCGCCGGACAATCATTCCAGTCGAGGGCCGCCCCATCCGGGTCGGCCCTCGACTGCGTAGCGCCATGGATGGCGCAATGAGGAAGGATGTACCTGTGAGTTCAGGATCGCAGGGCGGAGATCGTCCCCGTCGTAACGACGACCGTTCGGGCGGGCGCGAGGGCGCCCCGCGCCGCGGTGACGGGCCCTCGTACCGGAACGACCGGGACGGCCAGCGCGGCGGATACGCCGGCGGTGAGCGCCGCGAAGGTGGTTTCCGTGGCGGCGAGCGCCGTGAGGGCGGCTTCCGTTCTGGCCCGCCGCGTGAGGGCGGGTTCCGTGGCGGCGACCGCGAGGGCTCCCGTGGCGGTGACCGCGAGGGTGGTTTCCGTGGCGGCGAGCGTCGTGAGGGTGGTTTCCGTCGTGAGGGCGGCGACCGTCCAGGTGGCGGCTTCCGTGGCGGTGACCGCGAAGGCTTCCGCGGTGGTGACCGCCGAGAGGGCGGTTTCCGTGGCGGCGACCGTCGTGAAGGCGGCTACCGGGGTGGTGACCGCGAGGGCGGTTTCCGGGGTGGTGACCGTCGTGAGGGCGGCGACCGTCCAGGTGGCGGCTTCCGTGGCGGTGACCGCCGAGAGGGTGGCTTCCGCGGTGGTGACCGCGAGGGTGGTTTCCGTCGTGAGGGCGGCGACCGTCCGGGCGGTGGCTTCCGTGGCGGTGACCGCGAAGGCTTCCGCGGTGGTGACCGCCGAGAGGGCGGTTTCCGTGGCGGTGACCGTCGTGAAGGCGGCTACCGGGGTGGTGACCGCCGAGAGGGCGGTTTCCGTGGCGGCGATCGTCGTGAGGGTGGTGACCGTCCGGGCGGTGGTTTCCGTGGCGGTGACCGCGAAGGCTTCCGCGGTGGTGACCGTCGTGAGGGTGGTTTCCGTCGTGAGGGCGGCGACCGTCCAGGTGGCGGCTACCGTGGCGGTGACCGCGAAGGCTTCCGTGGCGGTGACCGTCGTGAAGGCGGCTACCGGGGTGGTGACCGCGAGGGCGGCTTCCGCGGCGGCGAGCGCCGCGAGGGCGGTTTCCGTGGCGGTGACCGTCGTGAGGGTGGCGACCGTCCGGGCGGTGGCTTCCGCGGTGGTGACCGCGAGGGCGGCTTCCGCGGTGGCGAGCGTCGTGAGGGCGGCGACCGTCCAGGTGGCGGCTACCGCGGCGGTGACCGCGAAGGCTTCCGTGGCGGTGACCGTCGTGAGGGTGGCTTCCGCGGTGGTGACCGCGAAGGTGGCTTCCGTGGCGGCGACCGTCGTGAGGGTGGTTTCCGTCGTGAGGGCGGAGACCGTGCGGGCGGCGGCTTCCGTGGCGGTGACCGCGAGGGCGGCTTCCGCGGTGGCGAGCGTCGTGAGGGCGGCGACCGTCCAGGTGGCGGCTACCGCGGCGGTGACCGCGAAGGCTTCCGTGGCGGTGACCGTCGTGAGGGTGGCTTCCGCGGTGGTGACCGCGAGGGTGGCTTCCGTGGCGGCGACCGTCGTGAGGGTGGTTTCCGTCGTGAGGGCGGAGACCGTCCGGGCGGTGGTTTCCGCGGTGGTGACCGCGAAGGCTTCCGCAGTGGCGAGCGTCGTGAAGGTGGCTACCGGGGTGGTGACCGTGAGGGCGGTTACCGGGGCGGTGAGCGCCGCGACGAGCGGCGGGACCGTCCGGAGTCGGAGGAGCGTACGCAGGCTCCGGCGCTGCCCGACGAGATCGTCGCCACCGACCTCGACAAGGACGTCCGGGCCGAGCTGCTGTCGCTGGCCAAGCCGGTCGCCGAGACGGTCGCCCGGCATCTGGTTGCCACGGGTCAGCTGATCGACGAGGACCCGGCGGAGGCGTTGGCGCACGCGCTGGCCGCCCGTCGGCTGGCGTCCCGGATCGCCGCCGTCCGCGAGGCGGTCGGGCTGGCCGCGTACCACGCGGGGGAGTGGCAGAGCGCGATCGCGGAGCTGCGCACGTACCACCGGATGACCGGGCTGCAGAGCCACCTGGCGGTGCTGGCGGACTGCGAGCGGGCACTGGGCCGGCCGGAGCGGGCGATCGACCTGTTCCGTGGCGCGGACCGGGAGAAGCTGGACCAGGCGGTGGCGATCGAGCTGCTGATCGTGGCGGCCGGCGCGCGCGGCGATCTCGGCCAGAAGGACGCCGCGGTGGCCATGCTCCAGGTTCCGGAACTGACCACGGAGGCGACCGAGCCGTGGACGGCGAGGCTGCGTTACGCGTACGCCGACGCGCTCCTCGCGGTCGGTCGTAGCGAGGAGGCCCGCGAGTGGTTCTCCCGGGCGGCCGACGTGGACGCGGAGGGCGAGACGGACGCCGCCGAGCGCCTGCTGGAGCTCGACGGGGTGCTGATCGAGGGCGACGAGGAGGACGAGGCCGAGGCCATCGCCTCCGGTCCCGGCGCCCCCGGTGCGGTGCCGGCCCGTCCGGACGCCGACCTGACCGGCGACGCCGAGTCCACGGGCCCCGACGACGAGCGGCGCGAGCCGACCGGGGCCACCGACGAGGCGGACACGGTCGGGACCCTCGACGATCGGGACGAGGGCGCCGACGAGCGCGGTGAGACCGTGGCTCTCGACGAGCGCGGCGAGGCTGCGGTCGAGGCGGTGCAGACGGACGATCTGGCCGACGACGAGCTGACCGACGACGAGGCGCGTGTTGTCGCGGCCGGCCCTGGCCGCACCGCCGACGCCACCGTCAGCGAGGGCGACAGCAGCGACGCCTCCGGCACCGGAGGCGACGGCAGCGACGCTGTCGGCACCGGCGAGTCGGGCACCGCGCAGCGATGACGACGCGCGCCGGGGAGCGGCTTGTCGACGGGTACGCCCTGGTCGTCTTCGACCTGGACGGCGTGATCTACCTGATCGACCGGCCGATCCCCGGCGCGGTCGAGGCGGTCGGCCGGCTGCACGCGGAGGGGCGGGCGGTCGCGTACGCGACCAACAACGCCTCGCGCCGCTCCAGTGAGGTGGCCGACCTGCTGACCGGGATGGGCGTCGCCGCCCGGCCGGAGGAGGTTCTCACCTCCGCGGCGGCCGCCGCCGAACTGCTCCGCGACCAGCTTCCCGCCGGCGCCGCGGTGCTGGTGGTCGGCGCCGAGGCGCTGCGGGCCGAGGTCCGCGCCGCCGGCCTGACCCCGGTGTCCCGGGCCGACGAGTCGCCGGTCGCGGTGGTGCAGGGGTACGGGCCGCAGGTCGGCTGGGCCGACCTGGCCGAGGCGTCGGTGGCGGTACGCGGCGGGGCGACCTGGATCGCCACCAACACCGACCGGACGCTGCCCAGCGGTCGTGGCCCGTTGCCGGGCAACGGCGCGCTGGTCGCCGCGCTGCGCACCGCGCTCGGCCGCGATCCCGACGTGGTGGTGGGCAAGCCCGAGCCGGCGTTGTTCGCCACCGCGGCCCGTCGCGCCGGGGACGGCCGTGCGCTGGTGGTCGGCGACCGCCTGGACACCGACATCGAGGGAGCCCGACGGGCGGGGCTGGACAGCCTGCTGGTGCTCACCGGCGTCAGTGACGTGGCCGAGCTGCTCGCCGCCGCGCCGCAGCGTCGGCCGACGTACGTCTCGATGGACCTGGCCGGGCTCTTCGACCCGACGGCGGTGGTGCGGGTCCCGGCTGCCGGGGACTCCGGCGGATGGTCGGTGGCCTCGCGGGACGGCGTGCTGGAACTGTCCGGGCAGGGCCGTGCGCTGGACGCGCTGGCGGCGCTGTGCGCGGGCGCCTGGTCGGCCGGGTCGGCGCGGGTGCGTGCCGGGTCGGCGCAGGCCGGGCAGGCACTGACCGCGCTGGGTCTGGCCGGCTGAGCGACCCGGGGAGCCGCGCCGGGCGGCCCGCCCGGGGCGGCACCGGGAGTCTGAGGACCCGGCCGGACCGCACCGCGGCCCTCGCCCGGGATCAGAGCAGCTTGCGCAGCTTCATCAGGTCGAACGGGTTCGCCTTGATCGACACTCGGCGGGACGTGACCGCCCGGGTGACGTCCAGCTCACCGCGGACCAGGGCGAGCAGGTCGTCGCTGCTCGTGCTGAGCGCGATCTTGGCCTTCGGGTCGTCGCCGTCGGCCAGGTCGACCAGGCGTCCACCGGCGAGCCGACCGTGGAACGCCGTGTCGAGGTCGGTGATCCGGCAGGCCAGCGTGCGGTCCAGGTCGATCTTCTCCCGTACCGTCTCCGCGTCGCGGTCCAGCCGGGCGGCCAGATCCCGCAACGCCTGTCGGCACTCGTCCACGCTGGCCACGATCGCCCCCTCGCCGTCTCGCCACGCCGTCCCCGGCACCGTACCGCACAGGGCGTCGCGGGGTGCCCGGTAGCGTGACACCTGCACACCCCCGCCCCGCGGAAGGACTCAGGCATGCAGGACGCGTGGCGCGCCTACCTCGAGCTGGCCATGGGCCTGACGGAGGCGCCCCGGAAGAAGGCCCAGGACGCGGTGCGCCGCCTCGTCGGCTCCGGCGGCGCGACCGCCGGTCAGCTGCAGGCGCTCGCCGAGGAACTCGTCTCCACCGGTGCGGCGAACCGGGAGGCGCTGACCAAGCTGGTCCGGTTCGAGGTCGACCGGGCCCTCGGCGCGGTGGGGCTCGCCACCGCCGACGAGGTCGCCGAGCTGACCCGTCGCGTGCACGAGCTGGAGCGTCAGCTCCGGGAAGCCCGCACGACGTCCGCCGCCCCGTCGCCGGCCGCGTCCGCCGTCCCGCCGGCCGCGTCGGGTGTCTCGGTCGACGCCGGTGCGACGTCGGTGGTCCCGGGTGCCGCCGAGCCGGCCGCGCCCCCCGCCGCCGCGTCGGGCGGCCCCGCCGCGACGCCGCCGGTCGCGAAGAAGGCGCTGGCCAAGAAGGCCGTCGCGAAGAAGGCCGTCGCGAAGAAAGCCGTCGCCAAGAAGGCCGTCGCCAAGCGGGCGCCGTCGGCCGTGACCCCGGCCGGGGACACCGCCGTGGACGCGGTCCGGCCGGCGAAGAAGGCACCGGGCCGCACGGAACAGCCGGGCGGCACCGGACAGCTCAACGGTATGGAGCAGCCGGGTCGCACCGAACAGCCGGGCGGCGGGGCGTGACCCGCCCCAGGCCGGCGGCCGGGAGCGGGTCGTGACCGGCCCGTACCGCCCCGGGCCGCCGCCGGGCGCCGCGCCGGGTGTCAGACCGGGCCCGCCGGGAGGTGCCCGACCCGGACCGCCGCCGGGCGTGCGGCCCGGACCGCCGCCCGGACCGCGCCCGGGGCCGCCGCCGCGTCCGGAGCCGCCCGAGGATTACGCGGAGGCGCGGCACCCCGCCGTCGACGCCGCCGTGCGGGCGATGGCCAACGCCGCGACGCTCGCCCCGGCCGACCAGATCGCGCAGTACGAGGCGGCGTACGAGACGCTGCGGGAGACCCTCGCCACCATCGACCAGGCCTGACCGGACCGGAGAAGAACCACGCATGGCACGTCGTAACCGGCTGGACGCCGAACTCGTCCGCCGCGGTCTGGCCCGGTCCCGGGAGCAGGCCGCCGCGCTGGTGGAGGCCGGCCGGGTCCAACTGCGCGGGGTGCCCGCCCGCAAGCCCGCCGCGATGGTCGACCCCGCCGACCCGTTGCTGGTCACGGGAGAGGATCCCAGTTCGGAGTACGTCTCCCGGGGCGGGCACAAGCTGGCCGGCGCGCTGGCCGCCTTCGCCCCCGGCGGGCTGGGGGTGGCCGGTCGGCGCTGCCTGGACGCGGGCGCCTCCACCGGCGGTTTCACCGACGTGCTGCTGCGCGCCGACGCGGCCGAGGTGGTCGCCGTCGACGTCGGCTACGGGCAGCTCGCCTGGCCGCTGCGCAACGACCCGCGGGTGCGGGTCTTCGAGCGCACCAACGTCCGTACGCTGACTCCGGAGACCATCGGCGGGCCGGTGGACCTCACGGTCGCCGACCTGTCGTTCATCTCACTGCGGTTGGTGCTGCCGGCGTTGGCCGGCTGCACCCGGCCCGACGGCGACCTCGCACTGATGGTGAAGCCACAGTTCGAGGTGGGCAAGGAGCGGGTCGGTGCCGGCGGGGTGGTCCGCGACCCGGCGCTGCGGGCCGAGGCGGTGCTCGACGTGGCCGGCGCGGCGGCGCGGCTCGACCTGGGCCTGGCCGACGTGGCCGCCAGCCCGCTGCCGGGGCCGAGCGGCAACGTCGAGTTCTTCGTATGGTTACGCCGGGACGCACCGCCGGCCGACCCGGAGCGGGTGCGTGCCGTGGTGACCGCCGGGCCGCAGGGCCCGGCGCCGTCCGGCGACCTGCCGGGCGCGGCGACGGAGGAGGTGGCCGGGTGAGCGAGCTGGCGAATCCCGCGGTCGCGGCTGCGCCGCGTCGGGCGGGAGCGACGGGACGGCCGTCCCGGTGAGCCGCACCGCCCTGCTGGTCACGCACACCGGGCGCCGCCGCAGCACCGAGCACGCGCGGGCGGTGGCCGCCGACCTCATCGCCGCCGGTTTCGAGGTGCGCGTCGTCGCCGAGGAGGCCGACGACCTCGACCTGCCCGGCGTGGTCCCGATGACCGGCCCGGAGGCCGCCGAGGGTGCGGAGATCGTCTTCGCGCTGGGTGGGGACGGCACGTTCCTGCGCGCCGCGGAGCTGGCCCGGCCGGCGAAGGCGCCGCTGATCGGCATCAACCTCGGCAAGGTCGGCTTCCTCGCCGAGGCGGAGATCGACGACCTCGACAGCGCCGTACGCGACGTGGTGGACCGCAACTACACGGTGGACGAGCGGCTCACCCTCGACGTGACCGCCGAGTTCGACGGCGGCCCGACCATCGAGTCGTGGGCGCTCAACGAGATCAGCGTCGAGAAGGGCGAGCGCGCCCAGATGCTGGAGCTCCTCGTCGACGTGGACGGCCGCCCGTTGTCCCGGTACGGCTGCGACGGCGTGGTCTGCGCGACCCCCACCGGCTCGACGGCGTACGCGTTCTCCGGCGGCGGCCCGGTGGTCTGGCCCGAGGTGGAGGCCCTGCTGCTGGTGCCGATCAGCGCGCACGCGCTGTTCAGCCGCCCGCTGGTCACCGCGCCCACCTCCACGTTCGCCATCACCGTCGACCCGTTCACCACCCTCGCGGTGCTCTCGTGCGACGGCCGGCGCGTCTACGATTTGCCGCCCGGGGCCCGGGTCACCGTGCGGCGCGGCGCGCTGCCAGTGCGCATCGTGCGGCTGCGCGACCGCCCGTTCACCGACCGGCTGGTGGCGAAGTTCGACCTGCCGGTGCAGGGCTGGCGCGGCAACCGCCGCTGACCCGCGACCGCCCTCTCGGCCGGTCGGGTCCGGCGGTGACCACGGCCGACCCTGTTGCCGGCTGCCGGCCTCGTCCGGGGTCGGGCCCGTCACGTCCGACACCGGGCTGAGCTGTACGACGCCGTCGGGCACGCCACGACGCCGCGTCGCCGGCTGGTCAACTGTCGGGGGCCGCGTCTACTGTCGGATGCTGTGCTGGAAGAGCTGCGCATCACCGGACTGGGCGTCATCGAGGACACGACGCTGCCGCTGACCGGCGGCATGAACGTCATCACCGGCGAGACCGGTGCGGGCAAGACGATGGTCGTCACCGGCCTCGGCCTGCTCTTCGGTGGCCGCGCCGACGCCGGGCGGGTCCGGGCGCAACCCGGCCGGGCGGTGGTGGAGGGGCGGCTGCGTCTCGACGGCCGGGTGGCCGCCGCGGTGCACGCCCGGATCATCGACGCCGGGGGCGAGCCCGACGAGGACGGCTCGGTGCTGCTCAGCCGCACCGTCACCGTGGAGGGCCGCTCCCGGGCCCACCTGGGCGGGCGCAGCATGCCGGTGTCCATGCTCGGCGAGGTGGGCGAGCAGGTCGTCGCCGTGCACGGCCAGTCCGACCAGCTGCGGCTGCTGCGCCCGGCCGAGCAGCGGGCCGCGCTGGACCGTTTCGCCGGCCCGGAGCACGAGAAACTGCTCGACGCGCTGCGCGAGGCGTACACCCGTTGGCGCGGGGTGGTCGACGACCTGGCCGACCGGCGGCGCAACGCCCGCGAGCGCAACCAGGAGGCCGACCTGCTGCGGCTCGGGCTGGACGAGATCACCCGGGTCGACCCGCAGCCCGGCGAGGACGACGAGCTGAAGGCCGAGGCGCAGCGGCTGGAGCACGCCGAGGGGCTGCGCACCGCGGCGCAGGTGGCCCACCAGTGCGTGGCCGGCGGCGTGGAGGCCGCCGACGAGACCCCCGACGCCACGGTGCTGCTGGGCACGGCCCGGCGCACCCTGGAGGCGCAGGCCGGCACGGATCCGGCGCTGGGGGAGCTGGCGGGGCGGCTGGAGGAGGCGGCCACGCTGGTGGCGGACGTCTCCGCCGAGCTGTCGGCCTACCTCGCCGCGCTCGACGCCGACCCGGCGCGGTTGCAGGCGATCTACGAGCGTCGGGCGGCGCTGCGCGCGCTGACCCGCAAGTACGCCGACGACGTCGACGGGGTGATCGCCTGGGCGGAGCGGGCCCGCACCCGACTGTCCGACCTGGACACCTCCGACGAGCTCCTCGACGAGTTGGAGCGGGAGTCGTCGCGGCTGGCCGGCGAGGTGGCCGACCTGGCCGGCCGGGTGTCGACCTCCCGCCAGGAGGCGGCGACCCGCTTCGCCGAGCAGGTCACCGTGGAGCTGGCCGGCCTGGCCATGCCGCACGCCCGCATCGAGGTGGCGGTGCTGCCCCGACCGGCCGGCCGCGCCGAGCCGAGCCTGCGGGTCAACGGCGCCGAGGTCGGCGTCGGCCCGGACGGCGGCGACGAGGTCGAGCTGCGTCTGCTGGCCCACCCCGGCGCGCCGTCGCTGCCGTTGCAGCGGGGCGCCTCCGGCGGCGAGCTGTCCCGGGTGATGCTCGCCATCGAGGTGGTCTTCGCCGGCTCGGGCGGGCCGCCGACGCTGGTCTTCGACGAGGTGGACGCCGGCGTCGGCGGTCAGGCGGCGGTGGAGATCGGCCGGCGCCTGGCCCGGCTGGCCCGCAGCCACCAGGTCCTCGTCGTCACCCACCTGCCGCAGGTCGCCGCGTTCGCCGACCGGCACCTGGTGGTGGCGAAGGACACGGGCGGGGCGGTCACCACGAGCGGGGTGCGGGTGGTGGAGGACACGGAGCGGGCCCGGGAGCTGGCCCGGATGCTCGCGGGTTTGCCCGATTCCGACCTGGGTATCGCCCATGCCGAGGAGCTTCTCGCCGTGGCGGCCCGGGAAAGGCGCCCCTGAGACCGGCGATTGTGAGCACAGGCACACCGGCCCGCGCGCCGGTGTGCTTCCCTGGGTAGGCGGCCCTGCTCAGGCATGTCGCGACAGATTTGCCTGCCTCACATGCCAGGATGGTCACGATGCGTCTACCCACGTTGCGCCGGACCCGGAACGCGGAACCGGGCAAGATCCTCGGCACCGCACGCCTGGACCGCCGGACGAAGCGCCTGGTCGGCCGGCTCCGCCCCGGTGACATCGCGGTCATCGACCACGTCGACCTCGACCGGGTCGCCGCCGACTCGCTCGTCGCCGTCGGTGTCGCCGCCGTGCTCAACGCGAAGCCGTCGGTCTCCGGGCGCTACCCGAACCTCGGCCCCGAGGTGTTGATCGGCGCGGGCATCCCGCTGCTCGACGACCTGGGCGAGGGCATCTTCGAGCGGCTGCGCGAGGGCGACACGGTCCGCATCGAGGGCAACACCGTCTTCGCCGGCGACGAGCCGGTGGCGCACGGCAGCCTCCAGGACGCCGAGACGGTGGCCAAGGCGATGGCCGACGCCCGGGAGGGCCTGTCGGTCCAGCTCGAGGCGTTCGCCGCCAACACGATGGACTATCTCAAGCAGGAGCGCGACCTGCTCCTCGACGGCGTCGGCGTGCCGGAGATCCAGACCGAGATCCAGGGGCGGCACTGCCTGATCGTGGTGCGCGGCTACGACTACAAGGCCGACCTGGACGTGCTGCGTCCCTACATCCGCGAGTTCAAGCCGGTGTTGATCGGCGTCGACGGCGGCGCGGACGCGCTGGTGGAGGCCGGCTACACCCCCGACATGATCATCGGCGACATGGACTCCGTCACCGACGACGTGCTGCGGTGCGGCGCCGAGGTGATCGTGCACGCCTACCCGGACGGGCGGGCGCCCGGCCTGGCCCGGGTCACCGGGCTCGGCGTGCCGGCGGTGACCTTCCCGGCGGCGGCGACCAGCGAGGACCTGGCCATGCTGCTGGCCGACGAGAAGGGCGCCTCGCTGCTGGTCGCCGTCGGCACCCACGCCACGCTCGTGGAGTTCCTCGACAAGGGCCGTGGCGGCATGGCCTCGACGTTCCTGACCCGGCTCAAGGTCGGCGGCAAGCTGGTCGACGCCAAGGGCGTGAGCCGGCTCTACCGGCAGAGCATCTCCGGCTCCTCGCTGCTGCTGCTGGTGCTCTCCGCGATCGCGGCGATGGCCTCCGCCGTGGCGGTGTCCACCGTCGGCAAGGCGTATTTGGGCGTGGTCTCCGAGTGGTGGAACAATTTCGTGTTCCAGCTTGAACAGCTTTTCTAGCGTCCGACCGATCAAGAGGCTGCAGGTGTGATCAACTTCCGGTACCACGTGGTGTCCCTGACCGCGGTCTTCCTGGCTTTGGCGATCGGTCTGGTGGTCGGCACCGCCGCCCTGAACGGCCCGGTGGCCGACTCGCTCAAGGAGAACGTCAACGAGCTGCGCAACCACAACCAGCAGATGCGCCAGCAGGTCCAGAGCATGGAGCGCGAGCTGGAGCTCGAGGAGGACTTCGCCGCCCAGATCGCGGAGGTCGTCCTGCCCGGCACCCTGACCGGCAAGCGGGTGCTGGTGCTCAGCCTGCCCACCGGGCGCGACCACACCGAGGGCGTGGTCAAGATGCTCCAGCTCGCCGGGGCCGAGGTGACCGGCCGCGTCGACCTGCAGGACAAGTTCATCAACCCCGACAACAACAACAACCTGCTGGAGCTGGCGGTGACCGCCGCGCGGCCGACCAGCGCGCCGACGTCCGGGCTGCCCGGCAACGGGCACGGGGTGGAGACGTCCAGCGCGCTGCTGGCCAGCGTCCTGCTGGACCGGGCCCCCGGCGCCGCCCCGGTCAGCGAGGCCGACCGGCGGGCGGTGCTGGCCGCGTACACCAACGCCAACTACCTGACCACCGAGGAGCGGGTCAGCAAGGCGGCGGAGGCGGTCGTGGTGGTCAGCGGGCAGCCGTACGTGGACAAGGACTCGGCGAAGAAGGACGAGTCGGTGCTCAAGGTCGCCGAGCAGTTCGACCAGGCCGGGACGCTCGTCGTGGCCGGCAACGGCTCGGCCGGCGGCAACCTGGTGGCGGCTGTGCGCAGCGACCCGGTGCTGGTGCAGAGCATCTCCACCGTCGACAACGCCAACACCGTCCAGGGCCAGCTGGTCACCGCCCTCGCGCTGGTGCAGCAGGTCACCGAGAAGAAGGCCGGTCAGTACGGCGTCGCCGACAACGCCGCGTCCCTGCTGCCTAGACTGCCCCAGTGAGCGAGCGACGTACCCCGGTGTCCGGATCCAGGTTCTCCGCAGAGCGGGAGGGGGCCGCGTGAGCGTGCTCGGTCGACTGTTGATCGCCGGGGCGGGCGCCGCCGTCGCCCGGTACGCGCTGCGCGAGGTGCGCACCTCGCCGGCCGGACCGGCGCTGGACCGGACGAACTTCCGTGGCTGCACGGTGACCCTGGCCGCCGGGCCGGCCCTCGCCGTCGGCGCCGCCGGGGCGGGCGCGTTCGGCGCCTCCAGCGCGTCCTCGGGCGCCGCGGCCCTCGTCGCCGGGGTCGGCGCCGGCGCGGTCGGGCTCTACGACGACGTGGTCGGGGCGCGGCCGGAGCAGAAGGCCGCCAAGGGCTTCGCCGGGCACCTGGCCGCGCTGCGGGAGGGGCGGGTCACCGCCGGGCTCGTGAAGGTCGTCGGGGTGGGCGCGGCCGGTCTCGGCGCCGCCGCGCTGCTCGCCGCCGACCCCCGGGTCGCCGGGCACCGGCGCCGCCAGCGGCAGGGTGCCCTGGGCCGGGGCGTCGACGTGCTGCTCGGCGCGGGCGTCATCGCCGGCACCGCCAACCTGCTCAACCTGCTCGACCTGCGCCCCGGCCGGGCCCTGAAGTCCGGCATCCTGCTCGGCGCCCCGCTGGCCGGCGGCCCGCACGGGGGCATCGCCGCCGGCGCGGTCGGCGCCGCCGCCGGGCTGGTGGCCGACGACCTCGCCGAGGACGTGATGCTCGGCGACAGTGGCGCCAACGCCCTCGGCGCGCTGCTCGGCGTGGCGCTGGCCGCCCGCAGCGGCCCGGTCGGGCGGGCCGGGCTGCTCGCCGTGCTCGCCGGCCTCACCGCGGCCAGCGAGAAGGTCAGCTTCACCCAGGTCATCCAGCGCACCCCGGGGCTGCGCGAACTCGACGCGCTGGGCCGTCGCGCCGACTGACGTGACGACCCCGGCACCCCTCGCCGGCGCCGGCCGCGTGGCCGGAGCGGCCGCGCTCATCGCCGTACTCACCGTGGTCAGCCGGCTCGCCGGCTTCGGCCGCACCGCCGTCTTCACCTGGGTGGTGCAGAAGAGCGACCTCGGCGGCATGTACGTGATCGCCAACACGGTCCCGAACATCATCTTCGAGATCGTCGCGGGTGGCGCGCTGGCGAGCCTGGTCGTACCGCTGCTGGCCGGACCCGTCGCGGCCGGCGACCGGCGGGCGGTGGCCGCCACCACGGGCGCCCTGCTCACCTGGACGGTCACCCTGCTGGTGCCGCTGGCCGTGCTCGTCGCGGTGGCCGCCGGCCCGATCGTGTCGCTGATCAGCGAGGGGCGCTCGCCGGCCGAGCTGGAAGCCGGCGCGCGGATGCTGCGGGTGTTCGCCCCGCAGCTGCCGCTCTACGGCATCGGCATCGTGCTCACCGGCGTGCTCCAGGCGCACCGCCGGTTCGCCTGGCCGGTGATCGCGCCGCTGCTGTCCAGCCTCACCGTGATCGTGGTCTACCTCGCCTTCGGCGGCGTCGAGGGGCGCGGCGCCGGGGTGGGACAGGTGAGCCGCGGGGGAGAGCTGATCCTGTCGGCCGGGACGACGGCGGGCGTGGTGGTGCTGTCGCTGTCGCTGCTGGTCCCGCTGCGCCGGCTAGGGCTGCGGCTGCGTCCCGGGTACGCCTTCCCCGCCGACGCGCGGGCGCGGGTGACGGGGCTGGCGGTGGCCGGCGCGGTGACCGTCACCGCGCAGCAGCTGGCGTTGCTGGTGCTGCTGAACCGGGTCTCCGGCGGCCCGACCGGCTCGCCGCAGGTGTTCAACCTGGCCCAGACCATGTACCTGCTGCCCTGGGCGGTGCTGGCGGTGCCGCTGGCGACCGCGGCGTACCCGGCGCTGGCGACCGCGGCGACCGCCGGGGACGACGACGACTACCGGCGCACGCTCTCCTCGACGACGCGCGGGGTGCTGCTGTTCAGCTGTTTCGGCGCGGCGGCGCTGGTCGGCACGGCCGGGCCGGTCGCGGCGTTCTTCTACCCGACCGGTCCCGGCTCGACGGCCGCCGGGATCGCCGGCTTCGCCCCCGGGCTGCTCGGCTACGGCCTCTTCGCGGTGCTCTCCCGGGCCCTCTACGCCCGGGGCGACACCCGCCCCGCCACGGTGGCGATCTCGGCCGGCTGGCTGGCCGTGCCGGCGGCGGCGGTGCCGCTGGCGGCGGTGTTCCCGGTGGCGGACCGGGTGCTGGCCGTCACCCTCGCCAACTCGGTCGGGATGCTGCTGCTCGGTGGCCTGCTGCTCGTCGCCGTGCGGCGCGCGGCCGGGCCCGCCGCGCTCGCCGGCGTGGCCCGCGCCGGCGCCGCCGGACTGCTCGCCGGGGCCCTGGCGGCGCTCGCCGGTGCGGCCGCCGCGCGCTGGCTGGACGCGGCCGGCGACGGCACCCCGACGACACCGGCCGCACTCGTGCAGGGCATGCTGTCCGGAGTCCTGGTCGGTGTCGTGTTCCTCGCCGTCGTGTGGCTGGTCGACCGGCGGGACGTGCGACCGCTGCTCGCCGGGGTGCTCCGGCGACTGGGGCGGGGCCGGCGCGGGCCGACGGCCCCCGCCGGACGGACGGGTGCGGGCGAGATCCCCCCGGAACGGGGTGACGGGAAGGAGACGGTGTCCCGGTGAGCGGGTGCAGGACGGGTGACCGGCCGGCGGCGACCGACGAGCGGGGGTGGTCGAGGTGACGGAACCGGCACCGGTCACCGACTGGCGCGGCACCGTGGCCCTGCTGCTCGCCTCCAGCACCGGCGGGGTCGGGCAGCACGTGCGTTCGCTCGCCCGGGGGCTGACCGCCGCGGGCGCCTCCGTGCTGGTCTGCGGGCCCGCCGCGACGCAGGAGCAGTTCGACTTCACCGGTGTCGGCGCCCGGTTCACGCCGGTGGAGATCCCGGCCAGCCCGACCCCGGCCGACGCCCGCGCGGTCGCCGCGCTGCGCCGGGCCCTCGCCGCCGAACGGGTCGACGTGCTGCACGCCCACGGGCTGCGCGCCGGGCTGGTCGCCGTCCTCGCCCGCCCGGCCGCGCCACTCGTGGTCACCTGGCACAACGCGGTGCTCGCCGGCGGGTTGCGCGGCGGCGTGTCCCGCCTCGTCGAGCGGGTCGTCGCCCGGGGCGTCCGCGTGGCGCTCGGCGCCTCCGCCGACCTGGTCGAGCGGGCCGCCGCGCTGGGCGCGACGGACGCCCGGCTCGCCCCGGTCGCCGCGCCCGCGCTGCCCGCGCCGCGCCGCCGCCGGGCCGCCGTCCGCGCCGAGTTCGGCGTCGGCCCGGACCAGCCGCTCGTCCTCTCCGTCGGCCGGCTGCACCCGCAGAAGCGGTACGACGTGCTCATCGACGCGGCCGCCCGATGGCGCTCCCGGACCCCGGCGCCGGTCGTGGTGGTCGCCGGCAGCGGCCCGGCCTACCTGCCGCTGGCCGCCCGGATCTCCGCCGCCCGCGCCCCGGTGACCCTGCTCGGGCACCGCACCGACGTGGCCGACCTGCTCGCCGGGGCCGACCTGGCGCTGGTCACCAGCGACTGGGAGGCCCGCCAGCTCTTCGCCCAGGAGGCGATGCGGGCGGGCGTACCGCTGGTGGCGACCGCCGTCGGCGGGCTGCCGGAGCTGGTCGGCGACGCCGCGGTGCTGGTGCCGCCGGGGGACGTGGACGCGGTCGACGCGGCCGTGTGCGGCCTGCTCGACGACGCGGCCGGCCGGGCCGACCTGGGCCGGCGCGGCGCCGAACGGGCCGCGACCTGGCCCGGCGAGGCCGACACCCTCGCCCAGCTGGGCGCGCTCTACGCCGAGCTGGCGCCGGCCCCCGGCGCCGACGGCGGGCCCACGGAGCCCGGACGTGACGGCCACGCCCCGTCGACGGGACGCCGGTGATGCTGCGCAGACTCGCCCCGGCCCTGTTGACCCTGGTCGTGGTGGCGCTCGGCATCACGGCGCTGACCGCCCGGCCGCAGCGGGCGGCGCCCGAGCGCACCGCCGACTTCGTCGTGCTGGCCGGCGTGGCCGGGCTGCGCTGGGAGGACGTTGACGCGCAGACCACGCCGACGCTGTGGCGGATGGCGCGGGACGGCTCGATCGGCTCCCTCTCGGTGCGCTCCGCGCACCGGCCGACCTGTCCCGTGGACGGCTGGCTGACCCTCGGCGCGGGCAGCTACGCGGCGTGGAACGGAAGCCGGCAGAGCGAGGGCTGTCCCCCGACGGCGGTGACCGTCGAGCAGCCCGACGGCATCGGCGCGAACCTGCCCGACCAGGAGAGCGTCGTCCGGCACAACCAGGAGCGGCTGCCGTGGGGCACGGTGCCCGGGGCGCTGTCGGAGTCGGTGCGCTGCTCGGTGGCGGTGGGGCCGGGCGCGGCGGTGGCCGCCGCCCGGCCGTTCGGCCGGGTCGACCGGTACGCGGCCGCGCTGCCCGAGGACCCCGCCGAGCTGCTCGGCTCGTGCGTGCTGAGCATCGTCGACCTCGGCACGGTGACCGGCGAGGACCCGGCGAGGCGGGCCGCGGCGGCCCGCGAGGCCGACGCCCGGCTGGCCCGGGTGCTCGCCGCCCGGCCGCCCCGCTCGGTGGTGTTCGTCGCCGGGGTGTCCGACACCGACGTGCCGTCCCGGCTGCACGTGGCCGTCGCCGACGGGCCGGGCTGGGAGCGCGGGTGGCTCACCTCGGCCAGCACCGGCCGGGAGGGCTACCTGCAACTGGTCGATCTCGCGCCGACCGCGCTCACCGCGCTGGGCCGGCCGATGCCCGAGCGGCTCTTCCTCGGCCGGCCGGCCGTGTCGGTCGACGGCCGCCCGGCGGACCTCGCCACCGCGATCGCCCAGCCCGCCGACGCCGACCGGGAGGCCGCCGCCCAGCGCCGGGTGGCCGACTGGTTCTTCGCCCTGCTCGCCGGCGTCCAGGTGCTGCTGGCGGTGGCGGTGCTGCCGCTGCTGCGCCGGGCCCGCCGGCACGCCGGCCCGTACGGCCCGGAACCGGTGTCGCCGCGCGTCGTGTCGGTCGTGGAGCTGCTGCTGATCGCGGCCGCCCTGGCCGTCCCGGCCGCGCTGCTCGCGGACGCGGTGCCGTGGTGGCGCGGCGACCACGCCGGCGTCTACTTCGCCGGGGTGACCGTCGTGCTGCTGGCCGCCGCGACCGCGGTGGTCCGGCTGGCGCCCGGCTACGCCAGCACCCTCGGCCCGCTCGGCGCGGTGGCCGGCCTGACCACCCTGGCGGTCGGCGTGGACGTGCTCACCGGCGCCCGCCTGCAGCTCAACGGGGTGGTCGGCTACTCGGCCCTGGAGGGCGGCCGGTACGCGGGGCTGGGCACGGTCGGGCTCGGGGTGTTCCTGGCCGGGGCCCTGCTGAGCGCGGGCTGGCTGGCCCAACGGGTCCGCCGGTCCTGGCGGCCGATGGTCGTGGTGGCCGTCGGCGGCGTGGCCGTGGTGGTCGTGGGCAGCCCGTACCTGGGCGCCGACCCGATCGGCGCGATCGCGCTGACCGCCGGGCTGAGCGTCGCCGCCGCGATCAGTGCCGGCGGTTGGCTGACGATCAGCCGGCTGGCCTGGGCGACCATGGCCGGGCTGGCGCTGACCATCGGCTTCGCGGTGCTGGACCTGCGCCGGCCCGCCGCTGAGCGGGGCAGCCTGGGCCGCTTCCTGGCCGCCGTCGGCGACGGCACCGGCGGGCTGACGGTGCACCGCTCCAGCACGGCCAACTTCGAGACCCTGGTCAACAGCCCGTTGACGGTGCTGGCCCTGGCCGGCGCCCTGCTGGTCTGGTTCGCCCTGCTCCAGCCCTGGGGCGGGCTGATGCGGCTGTTCGGCATCTACCCGGCGGTGCGGGCGGCCATGGCCGGCACGGCGGTCGCCGCGGTGATCGGCGGGCTGCTCGGCGGCGACGCCCTGGACGTGGCCGGCGCGGCGGGCGCCCTGGTGGTGCCGATGGCGGCGCTGGCCGCGCTGCGGGTGCTCGACCACTCCACCGACCGCACCCTGCCTGACGCGGCCGGCCAGCGCGACGGCGAGCCGGACGGCGACGACGCATCCGGCGGCGACGCACCCGGCGGGGACGGCGACGGGCCGGGTGGTGGCGACGGGCCGGGTGGTGGCCACACCGGAGGCCCGGGCGGCGACGGACCGGACGGTGACGGCGACGGACCGGACGACGGCGGACCGGGCGGCGACGGCGGGGGACCGACCACCGGGTCCCGCGCGGACGGGCGGGCGACCCGGGCGAACGACGGCGACCGCGCGTCGACCGACCGGCCATCGACCGAGGTCACGGCCTCCTGACCCGGCACGGCGACCCCGGGAGGCCGGTACGGGTGCGCCCGGCGGCGACGGCGGGTGAGGTGTTACCGTGGAATCCCGTGGATCGCGTGATCACTTTGCTGATCGGCACGGCGGTCTGCACGACCGCGACGGACGACACGGGAGCAGGCCTTGGCCCCTTCAGCACGGACGACCAGGCACATTTTCGTCACCGGGGGAGTCGCCTCCTCGCTGGGTAAGGGCCTCACCGCCTCCAGCCTCGGCAACCTGCTCACCGCGCGCGGTCTGCGCGTGGTCATGCAGAAGCTCGACCCCTACCTCAACGTCGACCCGGGGACGATGAACCCGTTCCAGCACGGCGAGGTCTTCGTCACCGAGGACGGCGCCGAGACCGACCTCGACGTCGGGCACTACGAGCGGTTCCTGGACCGGGCGCTCTCCGGCAAGGCGAACGTCACCACCGGCCAGATCTACTCCGACGTGATCGCCAAGGAGCGGCGCGGCGAATACCTGGGCGACACCGTCCAGGTCATCCCGCACATCACCAACGAGATCAAGTCCCGGATCCTGGCGATGGCCGACCCGGACGACGACGGCCAGGTGCCGGACGTGGTGATCACCGAGGTCGGCGGCACGGTCGGCGACATCGAGTCGCTGCCGTTCCTGGAGGCGATCCGCCAGGTCCGCCACGACCTGGGCCGGGACAACTGCTTCTACCTGCACGTCTCGCTGGTGCCCTACCTGGCGCCGTCGGGGGAGCTGAAGACCAAGCCGACCCAGCACTCGGTGGCGCAGCTGCGCAGCATCGGCATCCAGCCGGACGCGCTGGTGCTGCGCTGCGACCGGGAGATTCCCGACAAGGTCAAGCAGAAGCTGTCGCTCTACTGCGACGTCGACCGGGAGGCCGTCACCGCCGCCCCGGACGCGCCGAGCATCTACGACATCCCGAAGGTGCTGCACCGCGAGGGCCTGGACGCGTACGTGGTGCGCCGGCTCGGCCTCTCCTTCCGGGACGTGGACTGGGCCAGCTGGGACGACCTGCTGGACCGGGTGCACCAGCCCCGGCACACCGTCACCGTCGCCGTGGTCGGCAAGTACGTCGACCTGCCCGACGCGTACCTGTCGGTGAGCGAGGCGATCCGGGCCGCCGGCTTCGGCCACCGGGCCCGGGTGCAGCTGCGCTGGGTGCCCAGCGACGAGTGCGTCACCCCGACCGGCGCCGCGGCCGCCCTGGCCGGCGTGGACGGCATCGTGATCCCGGGCGGCTTCGGGGTGCGCGGCATCGAGGGCAAGATCGGCACCGCCCGGTACGCCCGGGAGAACGGCATCCCCCTGCTCGGCCTCTGCCTCGGCCTGCAGTGCATGACCATCGAGGTGGCCCGGCACCTGGCCGGCCTCGAGGGCGCCAACTCGCTGGAGTTCGACGAGGAGGCCAGGCACCCGGTCATCGCCACCATGGCCGACCAGGAGGACATCGTCGCCGGCAGGGGCGACCTGGGCGGCACGATGCGGCTCGGGGCGTACCCGGCGAAGCTGGCCGAGGGCTCGCTGGTGGCCGAGGCGTACGGCAGCACCGAGGTCAGCGAGCGGCACCGGCACCGGTACGAGGTGAACAACGCCTACCGCGACGCGCTGACCAAGGCGGGCCTGCACATCTCGGGCACCTCGCCGGACGGTCGCCTGGTCGAGTTCATCGAGCTGGACCGCAGCCTGCACCCGTACTTCGTGGCGACCCAGGCGCACCCGGAGCTGAAGAGCCGGCCCACCCGGCCGCACCCGCTCTTCGCCTCCTTCGTCAGGGCGGCCGTGGCCTACTCCGAGGCCGACCAGCTTCCGGTGGACCTGGAGCCGGCGGAGAACGCGGCGGCGAAGAAGGCCGCCCGCAACGGCGGCGCCGCCGCGAAGGCGGCGTCGGCCTCGTGAGCGGGCGCACCGGCGGGCAGGGCGGCGTGAGCCCCGTCGAGCACCGCTACGAGGTGCGTTCCCGCACCGAGCGCTACCACGGGCGGATCTTCGACGTGGTCAGCGAGGAGGTGACCATGCCGGGCGGCGGGACCGGGGTCCGCGACTTCGTCCGGCACGTCGGCGCGGTGGCCGTGGTGGCGCTCGACACAGCCGGCCAGGTGGTGCTGATCCGCCAGTACCGGCACCCGGTCGGGCGGCACCTGTGGGAGCTTCCCGCCGGGCTGACCGACGTCTCCGGCGAGGACCTGGCCGCCGCCGCGGCCCGGGAACTGGCCGAGGAGGTCGACCTCGTGGCGGGCCGGCTCGACGTCCTGGTCGACCTGCACAGTTCGCCGGGCTTCACCGACGAGCTGGTCCGGGTGTTCCTCGCCCGGGAGCTGACCGACGTGCCGGCCGAGCGGCGCCACGAGCGCAGCGAGGAGGAGGCCGATCTCCAGGTCGTCCGCATCGACCTCGACGAGGCCGTCGGCATGGTGCTGGCGGGGGAGATCACCAACGCGTCGTGCGTGGCCGGGCTGCTCGCCGCCGCCCGGGCCCGCGACACCGGCTGGTCGGCGCTGCGCCGGGCGGACACCCCGCCGCCGCGCTGAGCCGGCGCGGGGTGGCGGTACGACGAGAGGGGCCGTGCGGTTCGCCGCACGGCCCCTCTCGTCGTCTCTAGGTCGGGGGTCAGTCGCGCAGCGGCCGGCCCTGGCCGTCGACGCCACCGTTGACCAGGATCAGGATGCCGTCGATGACGCCCCAGATGCCGCCGAGACCGCAGGTCACGAGGGTCACCACGAGTTGGAGGACGCCGGTCTTGGTGTCGCCCATGTAGAACCGGCCGGCGCCGAAGCCGCCCAGCACGATGCCGAGGATGCCGGCGACGACCTTGCTCTTGTCGGAGACGCCCGTCGGGTAACCGGGCTGGTAAGGAGGAGTGGTCATGAGGCGACACCCTAGTGATCGACTCTCGTCCTGTCCGCAGCGGTACCCGGTGGATGGGACGATAATGGGTGAACACTGTCCTGACGGCTGAGGTGACGTCCCACCGTCGGCCGGGTCGATGCCTGACACTTCGTCAGGGTGGGCGGTCACCGGATGTCACTGTGCTGGCTCGCCGAGGGCGTCGGCGCGCCTAGACTGCCGCCGGCGGGACGGTGGACCGCGGCGGCAACGGGGCCGTCGTGGCACCGCGCAGTCGGGGGAGCGCAGCCCCGAAGAGAGGTGTCTGCATCGTGAAGGTCGGAATCCCCCGCGAGGTCAAGAACCACGAGTACCGCGTGGCGATCACGCCGGCGGGCGTCAACGAGTTCGTCCGCAGCGGTCACCAGGTCTTCGTCGAGTCCGGCGCCGGGGTCGGGTCCAGCATCAGCGACGACGAGTTCGCCGCCGCCGGAGCCAAGATCCTGGCCAGCGCCGACGAGGTGTGGGACACCGCCGAGCTGGTGCTCAAGGTCAAGGAGCCGATCGCCGAGGAGTACCACCGCATGCGCGAGGGGCAGGTGCTCTTCACCTACCTGCACCTGGCCGCGTCGAAGGCGTGCACCGACGCGTTGATCGACCGCAAGGTCACCGGCATCGCCTACGAGACCGTCGAGCTGCCCGACCGGTCGCTGCCGCTGCTCGCCCCGATGTCCGAGGTGGCCGGCCGGCTGGCCCCGCAGGTCGGCGCGTACCACCTGCAGCGGCAGGGCGGCGGGCGCGGAATCCTGATGGGCGGCGTCTCCGGCGTCTACGCGGCCAAGACCGTCGTCATCGGGGCCGGCGTCTCCGGCATGAACGCCGCCGCGATCGCGCTGGGCCTGCAGGCCGAGGTGCTGCTGCTGGACAAGAACGTCGCGCGGCTGCGCCAGGCCGACGCCATCTACCGCGGCCACCTCCAGACGGTCGCCTCCAACGCGTACGAGATCGAGCGGGCCGTGCTCGACGCGGACCTGGTCATCGGCGCGGTGCTCGTGCCCGGCGCGAAGGCCCCGACCCTGATCTCCAACGAGCTGGTCTCCCGGATGAAGCCGGGCAGCGTGCTCGTCGACATCTCCATCGACCAGGGCGGCTGCTTCGAGGACTCGCGTCCCACCACGCACGCCGACCCGACCTACCAGGTCCACGAGTCGATCTTCTACTGCGTGGCGAACATGCCGGGCGCCGTGCCGCACACCAGCACCTACGCGCTGACCAACGTCACCCTGCCGTACGCCCTGGAACTCGCCAACCACGGCTGGCGCGAGGCGCTGCGCCGGGACCCGGCGCTGGCGCTGGGCCTGAACACCCACGACGGCCAGGTCACCTACGGCCCGGTCGCCGAGGCGCACGGCATGCCGGCCCTGTCGCTGGCCGACGCGCTGGCCTGAGAGGCGGCGGGCTGACCGGGACACCGGACGGGGCGGGCGCGGGCGCGGAGCCCGCGCCCGCCCTGCGCCGTGCCGTCCGCGGCTACCTCGACCATCTCACCGTCGAACGGGGACTGTCGGCGAACACGCTGTCGTCGTACCGCCGGGACCTGGAGCGCTACCTGGACAGCCTGGCGGCGGCCGGGGTGCCCGACCTGGCGTCCGTCGGCCCCGGCCAGGTCGAGGAGCACCTGGCCCGGTTGCGGGCCGGCGACGACGCGCACCCGCCGCTGGCGGTCTCCTCGGCCGCGCGGGCGGCCAGCGCGGTGCGCGGGCTGCACCGCTTCGCGCTGCGCGAGGGGCTGGCGGGCGCCGACCCCAGCCGCGACGTGCGGCCGCCCACCCCGCCGCGCCGGCTGCCCCGCGCGCTGCCGGTCGACGACGTGGTCCGGCTGCTGGAGACGGCCGGCGCCGTGACCGCCGCCGGCGACGGCGCGCCGCTCGCGCTGCGCGACCGGGCGCTGCTGGAGTTCCTGTACGGCACCGGGGCGCGGATCTCCGAGGCGGTCGGCGCGGCCGTCGACGACCTCGACGTCGACGAGGGCACCGTGCTGCTGCGCGGCAAGGGCGGCCGGACCCGGCTGGTGCCCATCGGCGGGTACGCGGTCGAGGCGCTGCGCGCCTGGCTGGTGCGCGCCCGGCCCGGGCTGGCCGCCGCCGGCCGGGGCACCCCGGCGGTGTTCCTCAACGCCCGCGGCGGCGCGCTGACCCGGCAGGGCGCCTGGACCATCCTGCGCCGCGCCGCCCAGCGGGCCGGCCTGTCCGTCGACGGGCCGCAGGCGGTCTCCCCGCACACCCTGCGCCACTCCTACGCCACCCACCTGCTCGACGGCGGCGCGGACGTGCGGGTGGTGCAGGAGTTGCTCGGCCACGCCTCGGTGACCACCACCCAGGTCTACACGCTGGTGACCGTCGAGCGGCTGCGCGAGGTGTACGCCACGGCCCATCCCCGGGCGCGCGGCTGACGGATTCCGGCCGAACCGCCCGCCCGCGCTGACCGGTTCGGCGGGGGTGACCTGGTCGGCGGGGCGGCGACACGCCGAGCGGGTGCGACCGGCCCGCGGAGCGGTGGCGTACAGTCGGCATCGGCGCGGACCTCCTGGGGCAGGCGGACCGGGGTGCGCAGCGGCGCCGCGAAGGACGTCGGACGGCTCCGACGCCGGGTGGTCGTCGGGAGGGGGCAACGAGGACATGGCTGGCAACGGTGACCGTGCCGAGACCTGGACGTCGGAGCTCCGCGAGCAGCAGGCCACGCTCGGAGCGGATCTGGGTCCGGCGGATCCGGCGGCCTACACGATGCGCAAGCCGATCCCCGAGCCGATGCCGACCGATCGGCACGGCCCGGCGCGGATCATCGCGATGGCCAACCAGAAGGGCGGCGTGGGCAAGACCACCACGACGATCAACCTGGGCGCCGCGCTGGCCGAGTACGGCCGCAGGGTCCTGCTCGTCGACTTCGACCCGCAGGGCGCGCTCTCGGTCGGGCTGGGCGTCAACCCGCACAACCTCGACCTGTCGGTCTACAACCTGCTCATGCAGGACGACGTCACCGCCGAGGACGTCCTGATCAAGACCGACGTGGCGGGGCTGCACCTGCTGCCGGCCAACATCGACCTCTCGGCGGCCGAGATCCAGCTGGTCAACGAGGTCGCCCGCGAGATGGCCCTGGCCCGGGTGCTGCGGTCCATCCGCAAGGAATACGACTACATCCTGATCGACTGCCAGCCCTCGCTGGGCCTGCTGGCGATCAACGCGCTGACCGTCGCGCACGGCGTGCTCATCCCGCTGGAGTGCGAGTTCTTCAGCCTGCGCGGTGTCGCGCTGCTGCTGGACACCATCGACAAGGTGCGCGAGCGGCTCAACTTCGACCTGGAGCTCGAGGGCATCCTCGCCACCATGTACGACAGCCGCACCACCCACTGCCGGCAGGTGCTCCAGCGGGTGGTGGAGGCGTTCGGCGACAAGGTCTACCAGACGGTCATCACCAAGACCGTCAAGTTCCCCGAGTCGACCGTCGCCGGCGCGCCGATCACCACGCTCGACCCGGCCTCGTCCGGCGCCCGCAACTACCGCCAGCTGGCCCGCGAGGTGATCGCCGCCCAGGCGGAGCGGTAGGCCGGGGTGCACCTTCGCGCCGTACCGGCCGGGGCGTGGACTACGGTCTTCCGGTGACCGCGCCCCCCCTCGATCCTCCGACGACGCCGGAGCAGCCGCCCGTGCGGGCCGCCGGGCCCGCCGCCGCGCCGACCGACCCGGCGGGCGTGTCCGGGGCCCCGGCCGGATCCGCAGGCACGTCCGGCGCGGCTGACGCGGAGGCGCCGGCCGATCCGACCGCGACTGATCCGGCGGCGACGGACTCGGCGGTCGCGGGCGAGTCCGGGGCGGCGGGCGCGTCCGAGGGTGCGGCCGATCCGGCGGACGCGTCGGAGGCGGCGGAGGCCGGCGGTGGGTTCACCGTGCGGCTGGCGAACTTCACCGGGCCGTTCGACCTGCTGCTCCAGCTCATCAGCAAGCACAAGCTCGACGTCACCGAGGTG
Source organism: Micromonospora citrea (assembly GCF_900090315.1). Classification (NCBI taxonomy): domain Bacteria; kingdom Bacillati; phylum Actinomycetota; class Actinomycetes; order Micromonosporales; family Micromonosporaceae; genus Micromonospora; species Micromonospora citrea. The sequence continues at coordinate 6,342,084 of NZ_FMHZ01000002.1, forward strand.
GCGCTGCACCGGGTCACCGACGAGTTCATCGCCTACATCCGGGCGATGGGCGACCAGTGGGACCTCGACGAGACCAGCGAGTTCCTGCTCATCGCCGCCACCCTGCTCGACCTGAAGGCGGCCCGGCTGCTGCCCGCCGCCGAGGTCGAGGACGAGGAGGACCTCGCCCTGCTGGAGGCACGGGACCTGCTCTTCGCCCGGCTGCTGCAGTACAAGGCGTACAAGGAGGCGGCGGCGCACATCGCCGCGCTGGAGGAGGTCGGCGGCCGGCGCTATCCCCGCGCGGTCACCCTGGAGCCCCGGTACGCCGAGGCACTGCCCGACCTGGTGCTCGGCATCGGCCCGGAGCGGCTGCTCAGGCTGGCCGTCAAGGCGATGACCCCGAAGCCGACGCCCGAGGTCTCCATCGCCCACGTGCACATGGTGCGGGTCAGCGTCCGCGAGCACGCGGCGATCCTCACCGAGCGGCTGCGCCGGGCCGGCACGGCGACCTTCTCGCTGCTCTGCGCCGACTGCGACGTCACCCTGGAGGTGGTGGCCCGGTTCCTGGCCCTGCTGGAGCTCTACCGGGAGGGGCTGGTCGCCTTCGTCCAGGAGCAGGCGCTGGAGGAGTTGACCGTACGCTGGACCGGCCCCGCCGACGGCGGCCCGGACCTGCACATCGACGAGTACGCCGGCACCCCGCCCGAGCCGGCATCGAACCCCGCCACGACCGAGGCGCCTGCCGAGGATCCGGCCGGCGGTGCTCCGGCCGCCGGCGGTACCTCGGCCGAGCCGTCGGGGGCGGCGGGGGGACCGGACGGGAACGAGGAAGGAACAGCGGGATGAGCAGCGACGAGCGTCGGGACTCCCTGGCCGACCAGGCGGCCGCCTGGGTGCCTCCCTGGCAACGTCCCACGCCCGCCACCACCCCCGAAACCGTCACCGAAACCGTCACCGTCACCGACGCCGTCACCGTCACCGTCACCGACGCCGTCACCGACACCGATGCCGTCACCGACACCGATGCCGCCACCGACACCGATGCCGTCGCCGAGGCTGACGCCGGCACGGTCCCCGAGACCGCTGCCGGCGCCGCCGAGGGTGGTGCCGGAGATCTTGACGAGTTGTCGCCCCTGGAGGGGCCGAAAGCTACCGACATCTCCGAAGGGCCGGCGGCGGCCGGGTCCGTGGCGGCCGGGCCTGCGGCGGGGGTGCCGGCGGGGGTGCCGGCGGGGGAGGGCGCGGGTGGCGGCGTACCGGAGAAGGCGTCGAGGGCCCGGCGGCGGGCGACGCCGGCTCCCGAGCCCGCGCCGGAGCTGGACGACGCGGAGCTACGCGGCGCGCTCGAGGCGATCCTGCTCGTGGTGGACGAGCCGGTCAGCGAGCTGACCCTCGCGCAGGTGCTGGAGCAGCCCGCCGAGCGGATCGGCCCGATGCTCGACGAGATCGCCGCGGGCTACACCGCCGCCGGGCACGGTTTCGAGCTGCGCCGGGCCGCGGGTGGCTGGCGTCTCTACACCCGGCCGGAATACGCGACCTACGTGGAACGGTTCGTGCTTGACGGGCAGTCCGTGCGACTGACCCAGGCCGCGCTGGAGACACTCGCCGTGATCGCCTACAAGCAGCCCGTCACCCGGTCGCGGATCTCCGCCATCCGGGGTGTCAACTGCGACGGGGTGATCCGTACCCTGGTCTCTCGCGGGCTGGTGGAGGAGTGCGGCACCGAACCGGACAGCGGGGCGTTCCTCTACCGGACCACCACGATGTTCCTGGAGAAGCTCGGGCTGAACAGCGTCGACGACCTCCCGCCGCTGGCCCCGTTCCTTCCCGACGACGTAGAAGAGCTTGCCGATGCCACGCGATGACCGCACCCCCCGCCCCGACGCGCCCGCCTTCGAGGGGGCCGAGCGCCTCCAGAAGGTGCTGGCCGCCGCCGGCGTCGGTTCCCGGCGCGCCTGCGAGGACCTGATCTTCCGCCGCCGGGTCACCGTGAACGGCCGGGTCGCCCAGCTCGGCGACAAGGTCGACCCCGCCACCGCCGTCATCCACGTCGACGGCGAGCGCCTCGTCGCCGACACCCGCCTGGTCTACCTCGCCATGAACAAGCCCCGCGGGGTCGTCTCCACGATGGCCGACGAGAAGGGGCGCACCGCGCTCGCCGACTTCCTCGGCAACCGGGTGGAGCAGCGGGTCTACCACGTCGGGCGGCTCGACGCCGACAGCGAGGGACTGCTGCTGCTCACCAACGACGGCACCCTCGCGCACCGGCTCATGCACCCGTCGTACGGGGTGCAGAAGACCTACCTGTGCGAGGTGTCCGGGCCGATCCCGCGCAACCTGGGCAAGAAGCTGACGGCCGGCGTGGAGCTGGAGGACGGCCCGGCGAAGGCGGACTCCTTCCGGGTGGTGGACACGCTGGGACGCACCGCCCAGGTGGAGCTGAGCCTGCACGAGGGGCGCAAACACATCGTCCGGCGGCTGCTCGCCGAGGTCGGCCACCCGGTGAGCCGGCTGGTGCGTACCGCCATCGGGCCCATCCGGCTGGGCGACCTGCGCGCCGGGCGCACCCGGCGGCTGACCAACGCGGAGGTCGCCGCCCTGTTCAAGGCCGTGGGTGACTGACCGCCCGGTTCGGGGGTACGGCTGCCGGTAGGCTCCGTGGCGGCCCGGCGGCCGGCGGCGACTCCGCGCGACGCCGGGCATCATTGAGAACGTTTGGACAACCGCTCGCGGGACGCGATGGGCGTGTCGTGAGGTACGGGCTGAGGAGGACAACGGTGGAGGAAAACGTACGGGCCGGGCGCTGCGTGGTCGCTGTGGACGGGCCGTCCGGTTCGGGTAAGTCCACCGTCTCCCGGCGGCTCGCCGTCGGCCTCGGTGCCCGCTACCTCGACACCGGCGCCATGTACCGGGCCATCACCTGGGCCGTGCTGCGCTCCGGCGTCGACCTGACCGACGCCGAGTCGGTGGCCAAGGTCGCCGGCGAGGTGGACCTGCGCATCGGCACCGACCCGAAGGGGTACGGCGTGACCGCCGACGGCGTGAACGTCGACGCCGAGATCCGCGGGCCGGAGGTGACCGGGGCGGTGTCCGCCGTGGCCGCCGTGCCGGCGGTACGCGCGCTGCTGGTCAACCGGCAGCGCGAGATGATCGCGAACGCCGGCCGGATCGTGGTCGAGGGCCGCGACATCGGGTCCGTGGTGGCCCCGGACGCCGACCTCAAGGTCTACCTGACCGCCTCCGAGGCGGCCCGGGCCGCCCGGCGCAGCGCCGAGGACGCCACCGACGTGGCGGCCACCGCGGCCGACCTGGCCCGGCGGGACCGGCTCGACTCGACCCGCAAGGCCGACCCGCTGACCCAGGCCGCCGACGCCGTGGTGCTGGACACCACCGAGCTGGGCATCGACGAGGTCGTCGAGCGGCTGCGCGCCCTGCTGACCGAACGGGGCGTGGCATGACCGAAGCCGAGGGTTGGGTGGAGCTGCGGGAACCCGACGTCGACACCGAGGAACCGACCGGCCCGCAGCCGGTCGTGGCCGTGGTCGGCCGCCCCAACGTGGGCAAGTCGACCCTGGTCAACCGCCTGATCGGCCGCCGGCAGGCGGTCGTGGAGGACATCCCCGGCGTGACCCGGGACCGCGTCCCGTACGACGCCCAGTGGGCCGGCCGTCAGTTCACCGTGGTGGACACCGGCGGTTGGGAGCCCGACGCCAAGGACCGGGCGGCCGCTATCGCGGCGCAGGCCGAGACGGCGGTAGCCACCGCCGACGTGGTGCTGTTCGTGGTCGACGCGATGGTCGGCTCGACCGATGTGGACGAGGCGGCGGTGCGGATGCTGCGCCGCAGCGCCAAGCCGGTGATCCTGGTCGCGAACAAGGCCGACAACACCTCCATCGAGATGGAGGCCACCTCGCTGTGGTCGCTCGGCCTCGGCGAGCCGTATCCGGTGTCGGCGCTGCACGGCCGCGGCTCGGGCGAGCTGCTCGACGCCATCATGGACGCGCTGCCGGAGGCGCCGAAGATCGTCGAGAACCGCCCGCGCGGGCCGCGCCGGGTGGCCCTGGTCGGCCGCCCGAACGTCGGCAAGTCCAGCCTGCTCAACCGCTTCTCGGGGGAGGAGCGGGCGGTCGTCGACTCGGTGGCCGGCACCACCGTCGACCCGGTCGACAGCCTGGTGGAGATCGGCGGGGAGACCTGGCAGCTCGTCGACACGGCGGGCCTGCGCAAGCGCGTCGGCAAGGCCAGCGGCACCGAGTACTACGCCAGCCTGCGCACCGCCTCGGCGATCGAGGCCGCCGAGGTCGCCGTGGTCCTGCTGGACTCCAGCGAGGTCATCAGCGAGCAGGACCAGCGGATCCTGTCCATGGTCACCGAGGCCGGCCGGGCGCTGGTGATCGCCTTCAACAAGTGGGACCTGGTCGACGCCGACCGTCGGTACTACCTGGACAAGGAGATCGAGCGCGAGCTGCGCCGCATCCCGTGGGCGATCCGGCTCAACCTGTCGGCGCGCACCGGCCGGGCGGTCGACAAGCTCGCGCCGGCGCTGCGCAAGGCCCTGGCGAGCTGGGAGACCCGGGTGCCGACCGCACAGCTCAACTCGTGGCTGACCGCGCTGGTGCAGGCCACCCCGCACCCGGTGCGCGGCGGCCGGGCGCCGAAGATCCTCTTCGCCACCCAGGCGGGCGTGGCCCCGCCGCGCTTCGTGCTCTTCACCACCGGCCCGCTGGACGCCGGCTACCAGCGCTTCGTCGAGCGCAAGCTGCGCGAGGAGTTCGGCTTCGAGGGCAGTCCGATCGAGATTTCGGTACGCCCCCGCAAGAAGCTCGGCCCCGGCGGCCGAGGCAAGGCGCACGGCTGACCCTGGCCCGACGATGCCGGGTGGGAGCACGCTCCCACCCGGCTTTTTCGGCCCCTCGCCCCACCTATCCTCCTAGGATGCCGTACGGGTAGTGGGGTGGTCGACGCGCCGGCGGTACGGGAGGGGCCGATGCGGAGGACGGGATGATCCTGCGCTAAGCTGTACCGGCTGCTGCGGGGAGAACCCACGGGAGCATCGGGACGTGGCGCAGCTTGGTAGCGCACTTGACTGGGGGTCAAGGGGTCGTCGGTTCGAATCCGGCCGTCCCGACAGCACGAAAAGAGGCCGTCGACCGGGGCATACGCCCTGGCCAACGGCCTCTAACTCGTACTGGGGTAGTAGGGATTTGCTGATCTAGACGGCGCGTAGCTGGGGACCATCTGGGGACCGGCGAGCCTTCAGGTGGGCGCTGAGCGCCGTTCCCGCATCGGTGATCGACTGCCGGTCGGGGTGCAGGTACCGCTGTGTCGTGCTGAGCGACCCATGCCCGGCGATCTTCGCAGTACGTGCACCGGAACCCCCGCATCGGCCATCCAGGTCAACCCGGTGTGCCGCAGGTCGTGCCGGCGTAGATGTTCGTAGCCCAGCTTCGTCACCACCTCATCCCAGTGCGTCGCGTCCCGCAGTACGGCAGTGCTGATCCGCCCCAACGCGGCCCGGTGAACAGTCGGGAGTGCGGCTCGGCGACCGAGTCCAGGCGGCGGGCGACGATCGGCCGCACTTCCTCGACCAGCGGAACCACGCGTGCGCGCTTTCCCTTGGTGCCCTTGTCGACCAGGCCGCCAGGGCTCGGCGTGGTCTGTCGACGTACCGTCCACATCCACGACTTCCGGTCGATTTCCTCGGCGCGGACGCCGGAAACCTCGCCGATTCTGGCCGCTGTGCAGGCGGCGAAGATGACCACGTCTCCCCATCCGGGAAAGGCGTTCGCGGACCGTTCCACCAGCGCGGCGGCGAGCGTGGTCAGCGATTCCCAGTTGGGCAGGGCGAGCGTGCGCGGGTCGTCCAACTCGTCCTCTGCCCGCCGGTATTCGCGCTGCCAACCGGTCACCTGTGCGGGATTGCGCGGGTTGATGCCGTCTCGCACGGCCTGCTCCATAACTCTGGCCAGCACGGCCAGGCTGTTCTTGACCGTGGAACGGCTGCACTCGTCGGCAATCCAGCCGTGCACGGCCCGGTGACCGGCACCGTTCGTGATCATTCGTACGGGGATGTGACCGAGGGCAGGCACCACCCGCTTCCGCCAGCCCGCGAGGTATGGATCTAGCGTCTTCCGCTCCAGACCACGTAGCGCCAGCGTCATCACGCTATCGCCGTACTCGGCCAGTCGCTTTGTCGCGGCGACCGGGTCGACGCCACCTTGCGCCGCACTGACCATCCCATCGATCCACGCTTGAGCCTCCTCGTGAGTGGCGGCTGTCGTGGACTTTGACAGCCGGCGCTTCGTCGTCGGGTCGACCCATCGGACGCGTGCCCGGTAGGGGCGATCTCGACCTGGGCGGCATTCCACATCGGAGGCGAGATGCACCGAGGGACTGTAAGACGAACGGTGTAACTCCTGATCAAGGAGCAGCATCTGATGTCTGATGGATCGACGATCGCCGTGGATACTGCCGCTGTGGCGAGGAACGTGCCGGGGCAACCGGCGGAGGGTGTCGACGCGGAGCTGGTCGCCCAGCTGGTGGAGCAGGCCCGTGCGGCGGGTCTTCAGTTGACCGGCGACGATGGTCTGCTGCAGCAGCTGACGAAGCGGGTTCTGGAATCCGAGATCACCGATCACCTGGGCTATGACAAGGGCGACCCGGCGGGCAAGAACAGCGGGAACTCCCGCAACGGTGTGCGGGCCAAGACGGTGCTCACCGACGTCGGCCCGGTCGAGATTGAGGTGCCGCGGGATCGCGATGGCAGCTTTGCCCCGCAGATCGTCAAGAAGCGGCAGCGCCGACTGTCCGGCGTGGATGACACGGTGATCTCCCTGTCGGCCAAGGGCCTGACCACCGGGGAGATCCAGACTCACCTGGCTGAGGTGTATGGCGCCGAGGTGTCGCGGCAGACGATCTCGACGATCACGGACAAGGTCGTCGAGGGGATGACCGAGTGGCAGAACCGGCCCCTGGACCCGGTCTATCCGGTGATCTTCCTCGACGCGGTGCACGTGAAGATCCGCGACGGGAAGGTCGCCAACCGGCCCATCTACCTGGCCCTGGCCGTCACCGTCGAGGGGACGCGGGACATCCTCGGTCTGTGGGCCGGCGACGGCGGCGAGGGCGCGAAGTTCTGGCTTCAGGTCCTCACCGAGCTGAAGAACCGCGGCGTTCAGGATGCGTGCATGGTGGTCTGTGACGGGCTCAAAGGGCTGCCTGATGCGATCGGCGAGGTGTGGCCGGAAGCGGTGGTGCAGACCTGCGTGATTCATCTGCTGCGGGCGTCGTTCCGGTATGCCGGCCGGCAGCACTGGGACGCCATCGCCAAAGCTCTCAAGCCCGTCTACACCGCGCCGACCGAAGCCGCCACCAGGGCTCGCTTCGCCGAGTTCACCGAGGCGTGGGGCGGCAAGTATCCAGCGATCGTCCGGTTGTGGCAGCAGGCGTGGGCGGAGTTCGTGCCGTTCCTGGCCTTCGACGCCGAGATCCGCACCGTCGTGTGCTCCACCAACGCCATCGAGAGCGTCAACGCCCGCATCCGCCGCGCCGTCCGCGCCCGTGGGCACTTCCCGAACGAGGCCGCCGCGCTCAAATGCGTCTACCTCGCCGTGATGAGCCTCGACCCGACCGGGCAGGGCCGCCGACGGTGGACCATGCGCTGGAAGCCCGCCCTGAACGCCTTCGACATCGCCTTCGAAGGACGCCTGTCCGCAGGCCGCAAGTAGCCGTCAACAACCCGAGTCACACCGTTCGTTTGACAGACCCGCCCTCAGGCCATGGCCGCCCTACGCAACGCCGCGATCGGTGCCCTGCGCACCGCCGGCATCACCAATATCGCCGCCGCCAACCGCCACCACGCCCGCGACAGCACACGCCCCCTTGCACTACTCGGCATCACCTGACGACTTTGCCGAGGCCCTGGGGGGAAGCCCATGCCCCGACGTGTCGCCACCAGCGGCATTCTGACGCGCCGCGAGAGCCGCAATTAGGGGACCTGTCCCCTGTACGTCGGCCTCTCGCAGATTCACCCAATCCAAGTTAGCAGCCCATAGGTTAGCCCCGCTCATGTTCGCGCACCGGAAATCCGCCATATGCAGGTTCGTGCGCCGGAGATCCGCCTTACGCAGATTCGCGTCCCTGAAATCCGCCTTACGCAGGTTTGCGCCCCGGAGCTTGGCCAGAGCCAGACCCGCAGCCCGGAGATTCGACTCCATCAAGTACGCATACCGAAGATCCGCCTCGGTCATGTTCGCGTTCTGGAAGTCCGCCCCAGCCAGGCCCGTGCGCCGGAGGTCCGCCCCGCGCAGATTCGCGTCCCTGAAATCCGCCACGAGCAGGTTTCCGCCCCTGAGATCCGCTCCAACCAGGTCAGTGCGCCGGAGATCCACCCTGCGCAGATTCGCGTTCCGAAGGTTCGCTCCAGGCAGCTTCGCGTCCCGGAGATCCGCTCCAACCAGGTGGGCGTCCCTGAGGTCCGCCTCCACCAGATTCGCGTTCCGAAGATCCACCCCGCGCAGGCGCGCCTTCCGAAGGTTCGCCTTAGCCAGGTGGACGTTCTGGAGATCCGCCTCCACCAGGTTCGCGTTTCGCAGATCCACCCCGCTCAGGTTCGCCTCCCGAAGGTTCGCCATAAGCAGGCACGAGTCCTGGAGATTCACGTTGTGTAAATCCGCAGCCCGGAGATCCGCCTCAGTCAGGTCTGCGCCCCTGAGATCCGCTCCACTCAGTTTCGAGCCTCGCAGGTGCAGGGTTGCCAGGTTGATGGGGTTGCGCTCGCGGCGGCGAGGGCGGTGGCCTAGAGCAGTGAGTGCTGCTTGCACGTCTGCCTCGGGTTCGGCAAGCGGAAGTGGCCGCGGATAGATCGAAGAGTCCACGTCGCCACGGACGCGGGGGGCACGGTGACGAATGAACGCTACGAGCACTTCGATGATGTCCGCGTGATGGTCGGCCGAGTCCCGCAAGACGTGTTCGAGCGCGTGGATACCACCGATGCGGATGTACAGTTCGTCAGATCCGAGCCGTTCGAGAGCCTTGGTGAACCGGTCGGTGACCTGACCGCGGTGGGCCAGTCGGTAGCTGCGGGCGGTGTAGAGCAGACCGACAAGCACGACCAGGGCGCCGCCAAAGGAGATGGCCAGCAACCGAGCGTTGTGGGCCGCGGTCAGCTTCTCCGCTGGGCTCAACGGCGCCGTTGACGGCCCCAGTGCTGGGGACGTGGCCTCGGGCGGCAGCAGCACCGCGGGCGCGCGCAGCACCATGAGCACGTAACCGACCAGGATCAGCACCGTCAGTACGGCAAGCGCGGATACTGCTAACACCCGACGCGTCGGCCAGACATCTCTCGCCACCCGACCATAATGGGTCACTACGGCAAGGGGCCCCAGGGCGTACCAGCCGATGGCTCCGGCGTAGCCGGATTTGTTGGCCACCCAGGCAGCGACGAACCGGCTGTGCGCGGGACCGGATCGTCGCGGCCGGCGGGTCGGCAGCGAGGAGTGGCTACTACGTGTCCGACAAACATCTCGACGGAGCCTGAAGTGACCCCCCTGAGACCGGACACCTCCTGACTTGGCATCCTGGCCGAGGAGGAGGAAACCGCTGTGGCTCGACATAGCAAGTACCCCGAGGAGTTCCGCCGCCAAGCCGCGGCTCTGGTGCTCGACTCCGGTCGCACGATCCGCGACGTGGGCCGAGAGTTGGGCGTCAACCACGAGACGCTGCGCAACTGGGTCGCGCAGCTGCGGCAGGAACGCGACGGCGGCCGGTCCAGCGACCTGGCCGCTGACGAGCGGGCCGAGCTGATCCGGTTGCGGCGGCAGGTCGCCCAGCTGGAGCTGGAGAAGGAGATCCTGAAAAAGCCGCGGTCTTCTTCGCACGCGAGACGGAGCGGTGAACCGGACCGACGTGTATCGGTTCATCGACGCGGAGAAGGCCACCTACCCGGTCCGTCTGCTCTGCCGCCTCCTCGGCGTGGGCCACAGCGCCTTCTACGACTGGCCTCGGCAGGGACGCCACCGCGCTGCCGAGCGGGAACGCCACGACCAGCGGCGCGTCGAGATCACCCAGCAGGCGTGGTCAGAGCACCGCGGCGTCTACGGCGCCAGGCGGCTCACCGCCGAGTTGCACGAACGCGGCTACCGCTGGAACCGCAAGGCGGTGGCAAGGCTGATGCGCCTGGCCGGTATCGAAGGCGCCCACCGCCGGCGGCGCGGGAAACCCCGTCGCGAGGCCGCGTCCACTGCGACAGCGCCGGACCTAGTCGGGCGCCAGCTCACCGCGACCGCCCCGAACCGTTTGTGGGTCGCTGACATCTCCTACCTGCGCACCTGGGAAGGGTTCCTCTACCTCGCCGTCGTGGTTGACGCCTACTCCCGTCGAGTCGTGGGTTGGGCGATGGCCGATCATCTGCGCACCGAACTGATCCTCGACGCGGTCGGCATGGCCATCCAGCACCGCCGACCCGCCCGAGACCAGGTCATCCACCACTCGGACCGCGGGACGCAGTACACGTCGTTCGAGTTCGGCCGGACCCTGCGTTCCTGCGGCGTCCTGGCCTCAATGGGCTCGGTCGCCGACTGCTACGACAACGCCATGGCCGAGACGTTCTTCGCCACCCTCAAGACCGAGCTGGTCTACACCCGGGCCTGGCCGTCACGACACGAGCTGGAGATGGAGGTCTTCTCCTACATCGAGGGCTTCTACAACCCTCGCCGCCGGCATAGCCGTCTGGGTAACGTCAGCCCTGACACCTACGAGAAGATCCACCACCAGTCCCTGACAGATACCGAGGTGTCCGGCCGATAGGGGTCACTTCACGTAGACGTCGCCCGCCTTCAGACGCTCTCAATAGGAAGAGCATCAGCGACGCTGTTTTTGGCCAGATGAGACGGGGCCCCTTTTTGCCAACGCTGCCTGTCTCACCGAGGCTTGGTGGCGACTACTCGGCTTTACGGGCGCCGGGTGGTTCAGCAACTCCGCAATCTCGGTGAAGTTCCTGAGAGAGAGTGACGAGAGGAGAGGCAAGCGATGGCTCATCTCCTCAAGCCATTGCTCTCGCTGGTTTCCGCCGTACTCGTTGAGGTCGTTCTTCAACTGCCGGACACGCTCCGCGACGCTGGCGGAGACAGCGCCTCAACGCGAGGCCGGTTGCGCTCAAACTCCTCAGCGGCCAGCTCTGGGGCTGTCTCGCCAACGGTGTTTCCGGCGATCTTGGTTAGTAGGTTTCAGCGGCTGGGAAGCGGTCGCTGAAGGTGATGGCGAAGGCGTTCAACGCGGGTTTCCAGCGCATCGTCCATCGGGCTCTGCCTGCTCCGGTGGGGTCCAGGGACCGGGTCACCAGGTACAGACACTTCAACGCGGCCTGCTCGTTCGGGAAGTGGCCGCGGGCCTTGATCGCTCGCCGGTAGCGGGCGTTGAGGGACTCGATCGCGTTGGTCGAGCAGATCACCGTGCGGATCTCGACGTCGTAGTCGAGGAACGGAATGAACTCCGTCCAGGCGTTGTCCCACAACCGGATCACCGCCGGATACCGGCCGCCCCACTTGTCGGCCAGGTCGTCGAACGCCGCCCTGGCGGCGGTGGCGTTGACCGCGGTGTAGATCGGCTTGATGTCACGCTTCAACTCGTCCCAGTACTTGCGGGAGGTCAACCGGAACGTGTTGCGGATCAGATGAATCACGCACGTCTGCACCACCGTCTGCGGCCACACGTTCGTGACCACCTCGGGCAGCCCTTTCAGCCCGTCGCAGACGAGGAAGAACACGTCCTTGACGCCGCGGTTGCGCAGGTCGGTCAGTACACTCATCCAGAACTTCGCGCCCTCACCACCTGTGCCGGCCCACAGCCCGAGGATGTCCTTCTCGCCGTCGAGAGAGACGCCGATCGCGGCGTAGAACGGCCGGTTCGCCACCTGCCCGTCCCTAACCTTGACCACGATGGCGTCGATGAACACCGCCGCGTAAATGGCGTCCAAGGGCCGGTGGGACCAGTCGGTCATCTCCTCGATGACCTTGTCGGTGATCCGGGAGATCGTCTCCTTCGACACCGACGCTCCATAGATCTCAGCGAAGTGCGCCGAGATCTCCCCGGTCGTCAATCCCTTGGCATACAACGACAACACCACCTCGTCGACCCCCGACAGGCGCCGCTGCCGCTTGCGGACGATCTGAGGATCGAACGTGCCGGCCCGGTCCCGTGGCACGTTGATCTGCACCGGCCCGCTGGTGTCGGTCAGCACCGTCTTCGGCCGGCTGCCGTTACGGATGTTGCCCGACCCCGCACCGGCCGCATCGTGCTTGGCGTAGCCGAGATGCTCGGTCATCTCCTCGTTCAACGCGGTCTCCAGGACCGTCTTGGTCAACTGCTTCAACAGACCGTCCGGCCCGGTCAACGACAGGCCCTGTTCCTTGGCCGCCCGAACGAGCTCGGCAGCGGCCTGCTCCTCCGCAGACGGCTCAGGCCGCTTCTTCCGTCCGGTCACGTCGTTCAGTGTCGCGGTCATCACGGCACCCTCCTCACCAGGCACAACGCCCGGTGGGTCAGGCCGGAAACACCGTTAGATCCACAGACCCCCAGCTCTGGGACGATTAGCCGAAGACGCTTCTGATGGTGGAGCAGGCGAATCGGGGGGAATCGTCAATACCTGTGGACAGGTGAGGCCCGTCAGTCCCCGGTGGTCTTGTGCCCGTTGGCCGCGAGTAGGTGGCGGAGCCTTCGGATCTCAGCGATCAAGCGTGGGACGTTGCGGCGGGCGGTGGCGATGAACTGGGCGTTCTCGTCCCATCGTTCATCCGCGATATCGACGTAGCGGGGGTGCTGGACGAGGGTGGCGGCCACCAACTCGTGATGGTCGAAGTTCGGCCAGCGTTCAGCGAGCCCGGTGTCCGGGTTCGTGCTGATAGCGACCAGGCCCATGGCGAAGTCATCGTCGAGTTGACGCACGTGCCAGGGGCCCGGAGTCGCTGCGTCGGCAAGCTCCTCGATCTCGGCGAGTTCCTCGTCGGTCATCGGTTGGGGGGCGTCCATCAGGCGACGAGCTCCTCACGTTCGACCAGGCGTCCGTTGGTAAACCGCGCAGCCAGCATCCGCCGCGCACCCTCCCGAACAATAATCCAGCAGCGAGACGCCATCGCGTCGCTGCCCGTCCTCGGCGACTACTGTCACCACCGGGCGTGCCTTCCCGACCGACGCGCCAACGTCGGCCTTGCTCGAGACCTACACGAATCGATCACCGGGAAGGTACGCCTTTCCCGGCTAATCCACAGGTCTTGAGCATTCCTCGCGAATCGGCACGATGAGCCTCTGGCCGTCTCGATGCTTTGCCGTGTCGAGCCAGACTGATGTGTCGACCAGCTACCGGAGCGCAGGTTGAGGATACTAGTTACTCAATGCAAGACCAGGTGCGCCCACATTTCCTGCCTGGCCCGCAGGGCCTTGGGGCACACAGGGGGCACAAGACACTGTCAAGCGTCATCAACCAGCGGCCAACGACGACAGCGTTCGCGTGGCCATAAGCAGGCGTCAGCCGCCGATACCGCTGGTGGATGTGCCGGGGAACTCGGTTCCGCTTCAACGTCTCACTATCGGATGGTCAGGGGATCGGTGGGATCGACTTCCCGAGCCAGGAGCGCGAAGCGGTGAGAGAACTCGATGCTTTCGTCTAGATGCAAGCTGGTGACCGGCGACTCGCCCGACGGCGGTGTGTCGATGCGGACCGCGAAGCGTGTGCGGACCAGCGTATGGTCCGGGCCGTCCTCATCGATCTCGACGAGGACGGGCGGCGTACCAGGGGAACCGCTGCCCGACGCCGTCCATCTGTATCGCAGTTCAACCGTGCCCTGGTGAGGGCAACTCCAGGTGAGTTGACTTACCGAGGCACCGCCGGCGGCGTTGGCCCATGCGGTCCAACCGGTGCCGTCACCCCGAAGGCAAAGCCAACTCGACTCCATCGACCCGTAGTCGTACGGGCCGCTGTCCCACAGGCCCACCAGGTTCTCGTCCCGCACGCGTAGCATGATCTCAGCGTTCACGCGCCGTATCCCTCCTCCCTGGGATTGATCCGACCGTCCGTCCAGGAGAGGTGGGTGACCAACTGGGTGACGACGGGCGCGAGCGGCGGTGGACGTCCATGGACCTTCGTGGACCGCTTCCGCAGTTCGGCAGTCATGGCGAGGCAGGTCAGCGAGCCCTGTCGGTTGCCTGGGGGCAAGGGGTCGCCGGTTCGAATCCGGCCGTCCCGACAACAACAATAGGCCGTTGACCGGAGCATATGCCCTGGTCGACGGCCTATTGCTTGTGCTGAGACCGACGTGGCTACTGGCTCCTGCGGGATGGTGTCTCGTCGGAGCGGGGCAGCCTGCGACACCGGTTGATGGCGGGCAAATGGTCGTCGATCGCGATGCTGGCGAGGTCGGTGAGGATCCGGTCGAGGAGGTGCGTGATCCTGGGTTGGTCGCATCCGGCGTGGGTGACACCGTCGATGGCGACGCCGAGGAAGCGGTCGAAGACTGGCGTCGCGCGATGGCACGTAGCTGCCCGTGCTTGTCTGTGACGGCGGTGGATCGGTCGGGTCGTGTGGCGATTCGGCGGAGCAGGTCGCGGAGTTCCTGGATGGCGCGTACGGCCGTGGTGAGGTCGTTGACGCCGGGGGACAGCGCGCGTTCGGCGGTATCGCCCAGTTGCCGGACCCCGAAGCCGGTGTCCTGGCCGGGGGTGCGTTCCGGGCCGATGCTGAAAGTCTCAGCCGCGGTGCGAGGCCGCAGTGGCTGCGGTGTGGCGCCGGGGACGGGTGGACCTCCAGCAGTGGTTGACCGGCGGTGACGAAGTCGCCTGGGGAAGGCCGTACGACGACGAGGCAGTGGTGGCGGGTAGCGGTGCGGGCCAGCCGTTCGACGTCGATGTCGGTGATCATGCCGCTGCTGTCGGCGGGGACGACCTGGACCGGCGGTCCGGGCGGGAGTCTCGGGCTCGCCTTCGACCAGAACCGGCAGGCGGTCGCTCCATCAGCCGGTGATGCTGCCACTACTGAGTGATTCGAAAGCGACAAAACCCCACATTCATTTCCGGTCGGGCAGGGTCCGAGGAGGTGGACGCCGAGAGCCGGGGTCCCTGATCGCTGGAGGAGAACGGCATGTTCCGTCGGACAACCGGAGCCGTCCTGCGGGTTCCCGCCGTGCTCGTCGCACTGGGCGGCCTCGTTCTCTCCGTGGGCGGATCGGCCGGGGTGGGCGCGCTCCCGGATAGACTCGCGTACCGGGCCGACGAGGGCCCGGACAGGGACCATTCAGTCGACCGGCGCATCCGAGCGATCATGGCTGACCTGACCCTGGCGGAGAAGGTCGGCCAGATGTTCGTCCTGCAAGTGAACGGCGACACCGCCACCACCACGAATCCCACCGATGTGGCGGCCAACCAAGCCCTCTACGGCAGCGACGTCCGCAACGGCGCGGAACTGCTGGCGAAGTTTCACCCCGGCGGCATCATCTACTTCAACGCCACCAACAACCTGGGCCACCCGCAGCAGGTCGCGCTGCTCTCCAACGGGCTGCAGAAGGCGGCGTTGGCCGACCACGGCGTGCCGGTGCAGATCAGCACCGACCAGGAGGGCGGCTCCGTCTCCCGGATCCCACCGCCCTCGGCGGTGTCGCCGGGCAACATGGCGATCGGCGCGACGTTCGACCGTGACGTGTCGTACTCGACGGCCGCCTCGACCGGCAGGCAGCTGCGGGCGATGGGTATCAACATGGACCACGCCCCGGTGGTGGACGTCAACACCAACCCCCGTAACACGGCCGACGGGACACGTGCGTTCAGCGACCGGACCGAAACCGTCTCCGCGTTCGGAGCGGCCGCCGTCCGCGGATACCAGCACAACGGGGTGGCCGCCACGGCCAAGCACTTCCCCGGCCTGGGCAGCGCGGAGGCCAACCCGGACACCGGGGTGGCAGTCGTCACCGAAACCCGCGAAGAGATCCTGCGGACCGACATCCCCCCGTTCCGGGCAGCGATCGACGCTGGGGTGAAGTCCATCATGCCGACCGCGGTGATCGTTCCCGCCCTGGATCCCACCAGGACCCCCGCCGTCCTGTCCAAGCCCATCATCACCGGGCTGCTTCGCGACACGCTGCACTACGACGGCGTGATCGTCACCGACGCGCTGCGCGCGGACGCGCTCAAGGACATCCCGCAGGACCAGGTGATTCTCGGCGCCATCAACGCCGGCAACGACGAGTTGCTCCTGCCGGCGGATCCGCCGGCCGCCATCGCCACCGTGCTCGACGCCGTACGCGAAGGCACCATCAGCCGGCACCGTATCGACCAGTCCGTGTACCGGATCCTGCGTATGAAGGCCGAACTGGGGCTGTTCGACGACCCGTTCACGACCAGCGAGGCGGTCGACTCGACGGTGGGCACCCCGCGCGAGCAGCAGATCATGGCCGACGCCGCGCACCGCTCGATCACCCTGCTCCGCAACCAGGCCGGCGTGCTGCCGCTGCCGGCGAACTCCGGCCAACATGTGCTGGTCACCGGCTGGGGCTTCAATTCGGTCCCGTCCCTGGCCGACAAGCTGTCCGCCAAGGGCCTGGTCGCCACCCCGATGTGGACCGGATCGCCCGACCAGCAGACCATCCAACAGGTGGTGGCGGCGGCCGGCGCGAGCGACGTCACCGTGGTGCTCACCAACAACGCCTGGGGCGACGTGACCCAGCAGAACCTGGTCAAGGCGCTGCTCGCCGCGAAGGTGAAAGTGGTGACGGTCGCCGTCGGAGGTCCCTACGACATCGCCTACTTCCCGTCGGCCCCCACCTACCTCGCGGCGTACGGCTACCGCGACGTCTCCCTCGCTGCCCTGGCGAACACCCTGGTCGGCACCGAGCCGATCGGCCGCCTGCCGGTCACCATCCGTACGCCGGACGGTACGCAGGTCCTCTACCGGTACGGATCGGGCATGGGTTTCGGTGACGGAGCCCAGGCAACTGCCCCAGGAGGGTCGGCGTTCGCCGGTCAGCCGGAGCGGTGACGCCGGACGCGGTCCTGTGCTAGCCCCTGTTTCGTAGGGCTTCCGGGCGGTGCGGCGGGGCCCGGCGTGACGGTGACGACAGAGGTTGAGGTCTCCGGTAGATCGGGTAGCGACCAAGCTGAGGTTCCCCCCGGCAGCTTGGAGAATTCCGGTCGTGGTCTTGTAGGCCCTGCACAGGAGGTTCTCTGTGCCCGCCCCTGGCAGGTGTCCGGACGAGCTGGGCACCGAGGTCGAGGCCGAGGCGACTGATCTTGATGTGCCGGACTGCCGTTAGTATCGTCGGCGTGGCGACCCGGCTGGTGCAGATCAACATGAAGGCTCGGGATGACTCCGCGCTGGGCGGTTTCTGGGCGAAGGCGCTCGGCTGGGAACTCTCCAGCGAGGGCCCGGGCGTGACCAACCTCGAACCTGAGGGCTTCGTCTACCCCGACCCTGTCGCCGTCTGCGTCGACCTCATCGTCTCCCCGGAACCCAAGACGGTGAAGAACCGGGTGCACGTCGACCTCGCGACCACCTCGGCGGCGCATCAGGCGGAGGTGGTCGCGCGCCTGACCGAACTCGGCGCGACGCCCGCCGACGTGGGCCAGGGTGACGTGCCGTGGACCGTCATGGCCGACCCGGAGGGCAACGAGTTCTGTGTGCTCGACCCCCGACCGGAGCACCGGGACATCGGACCGATCGCCGCGGTGGTGGTCGACTGCGTGGATCCGCGAGCCATGGCCGAATTCTGGGGCAGGGCCACGGACTGGACCGTGCACCGGGTGACCGACCACGAGGCGGTGCTGCGCTCGGCCAGGGGCGTCGGCCCGTATCTGCGGTTCGTCCGCGCGTCGGAGCCGAAGACCGTGTGGAACCGTGTCCATCTCGACGTCCGTCCGTACCCCGGTGACGACCTGGAGGTCGAGGCTGCCAGGCTGCGGACTCTCGGCGCCGCCTCCGTCGACCTGGACCACGATGTCCCGTGGCGGGTCATGGCTGACCCGGAGGGCAACGAGTTCTGCCTCCTCACCCCGGCCTGACCCAAAGCCTCGTCGTCCGCTCACGACGGCCACGAGCCCGCTGGTCACGCTGTCCGGGGTGAGAGCCGATCCGACGCCGTCCGCGTGCGGCGGTGGAGTCGGCTCACGCGTTGTCGAGCACGAACGTCCGCATGAGTTCGGCGCACTCGGCCGCGTGCGTCTCCAGCAGGAGATGGCCGCCGTCGTAGATGTGTGCGTCCATGCGATCGAGGGCGCGGTGGTAGGCGAGAACCTCGTCGACGTCGAAGTACGGGTCGTGCCGTCCCCACAGCACGAGCGCCGGCGGCTGGTGGGCGCGATGGTATTCGGCGAGCTCGTCGAAGCGGGCGACGTGGTTGGCGTAGTCGGTGAACAGCGCGAACTGCGCGTCGATGTTGCCGGGCCGGCTCATGCGTTCCCAGTCGAGGTGCCACGACTCGGGGGCGTGCAGGGTGCGCAGGCGATCCGGCAGCCCGGCGAGGTACTGGTCGCGGGTGCCGGCGAAGTTCAGCCAGTCCGGCAGTTCGGCGCGCTTCTCGTCGGTCGGGTCGGCCCAGTACGCCCTGGCGCTGTCCCACTGCTCGCCGAGGCCGTCGTCGTGCGCGTTGCCGCTCTGGACGATGAGGCCGCGGATGCGGGTCGGCGCGCGGGTGGCCAGGTGGTATCCCACCGGTGCGCCGAAGTCGTGCAGGTAGACGAAGAAGCGCTCGACCCCGAGCTGGTCGAGGAGACCCTCGATCGTCCGTGAGAGGTTCTCGAACGTGTAGTCGTAGTCGCCGACGGTGGGCGACGAGGACATGCCGAAGCCGGGAAGGTCGGGCGCGATGACGTGCGCGACGTCGGCGAGCGTGGGCATGGTCTCGCGGAACGTGTGCGACGAGCTGGGGAACCCGTGCAGCAGCAGTACCGTCGGCTGGCCGGGGCGCCCGGCCTCGCGGAAGAACACGTCCAGGCCGCCGACGTCGGCCTGGCGGTGGCGGACCCTCTGGACGGCCTGCATGGTGTCCTCCTCTGGTTCCCCCTGACGGCGGTCACCCGCCGCTGTGGGCTATGAGATCGACGAGCGCCATGCCGGCGATCGCCGTGGCGGTCGCCACGACGGCGGTCGCGACCGCTGGTGCGCCGGGCAGTGGCGCGAGCGCCGCCGCGCCCACTCACCAGCCCATCGTGCCGGACCCGGACCGATGCGTCGGACCGTTTCGACACCGGTGTCCGGAACCGCCGCGGATCGAGCCTTGCGTCGCCCCGGTCAGCGTGCCCCGTGCGTCGGCCCGGTCAGCGTCCACCGGGTCGGCCGCGACGGGTCGTGCGGTCATGGCCGCCTGCGCCGAGCGCCTGGCCCTGTGCCGTCGCCGCTGTCGGCGCGACAGCCGTGCACGGTCTGGGCAGCGTCAGCTGGGCTGTGGCGGCCGGTGTCCGCCCAACGCGACGGCGGCGCCGGCGAGACATCCCACGAACGGCCAGCAGACCAAGCTGGGCAGTAGCCTGCTGCTGTGACGGTGCAGGGGTACAGCGCGGCCGGGATCCAGGTCGTCGAGTTCGACGAGTCCGTACGGACCCGACCCGTCATGTACTTCGGGGCTGAACGCGGTGACCCTGACCTGGCCACGCACGTTCTGTGTGCCGTGCTGGCGCACGGGCTCCACCCGGCTGCTCGGGTCGCTGCGGCGCACACCCCGCAGGTCAGGGCGGAGATAATCGGCGACCTCGCCTTCGTGGTGAGCGACGACCGAGCTGATGCCCTTGACCCGCTCGGCTCCGCCCGCCCGGGCTACCACGGCTCGCTCCTCGGTGCCGGCCGGTGGGTCAGCGCCGCGGCGGGCGCCGTGAGTTCGCGCACCGTGGTCGAGGTGTGGCGGGACGGGCGCGGCCTCCGCCAGGAACTGGCCGGCCTACGTCCGGTCGCGGTTCCCCAGGTCATCGACCCACCGGCAGGAGCAGGGACACGCGTGTCCTTCGAACTGGACGATGCCTATTTCGGGCAGGGCCACGCCATGGCCGGGGACCTGACATCGCTGGACCTGCACGGCCCGCACTGCAACGACCCAGCCGGGCCCGGGCAGGTCACCCTCGTCGACTTCCGGCACGAGGGCGACCCGATCGTGAACCGTTACCGATGACTCCACCGCGCCCGCACCTACGAGGGGCAGGACGAGCCTGATCGGGGCCTGTCAGGCCACGATCGAGAGTCTGCGAGCGGGGAACCGCAACCCACCGTCGCGGTGCTCCTACTGCCCCTCGGTCAGGGCCCCTCGCCCGGTCACACATGTCGAGGAAGCCTCCTGCCGAATCCGTCGTGTCGCTGCGAGATTCGTGAACGGGAGGCTTCCTCGCCGAGTTCGTCACGGTCCGAGGAGGGGCCGACCGATGTCGCAGCCGGCGAGCCGGCGGTGGCGTTGGCCGAGCCGACCCGGGGGCTGCCTGGCAGTTACTTGTCGTACCAGGTCCAGAGGTAATCGAGATGCATGACGTAGAACTGTTCCAGGTATCCCGCGGACGTGGCGTGCCTGCCTGCCTCGGCCCAGTCGAAGTTGCACTTGGCCCAGGTGCCGTAGCCGTGGTTGTTCCGGCAATAGCGGCTGCCGACGCCGTTGGAAGAGCTGACGAAGCCCATCGCAGCGTAGCCGTCGGCCTTGCCATCCCTGACGTAGACGTGGTCGCCGTAGTAGTCGATGCAGATCTGCGTGTACGCGTAAGCGAGGCTCGTCGTCATGCATTCGCCCTGCGGTAGCCCGACCACCACACCGGTCTGGCAACTCGCGTTGTCGGACGCGCAGGTCTTGTAGTAGTTGCCTTCCGCCATGGCTGCGGGCGGCAGGGCGAACA
This sequence comes from Micromonospora citrea, assembly GCF_900090315.1. NCBI lineage: Bacteria > Bacillati > Actinomycetota > Actinomycetes > Micromonosporales > Micromonosporaceae > Micromonospora > Micromonospora citrea. The sequence continues at coordinate 6,362,910 of NZ_FMHZ01000002.1, forward strand.
CCGTGACCATGGTGGCCGCGAGCAGGACCGCGCCGCGCTTGAAGGTCCGGTTCAGCTTGTGACGCAGGCGATGGGTGAGGGTCTTCAAAAGGAGCGTCCATTCTGGAGCGATGAATCGCACCTTGCGATCCATGCCCTTTATACGCGTTCGTTCGCCGTGGCGTTGCCCCACGATCAGTTCGTGTGCCGCAAGTCCGGTCGCTCGCTCGGCGGTGTGAGGTCGGCTGCGAATCGCCGAGGCTCAGCCGGTGAGCGCTGCGAGGAAGTCGTCGACGAGCCGGGTCTGCGTCGCGGCCGGCAGCCGCTCGGGATCGAAGAGCGCCTGAACCACCAGCCCGTGGGTGAACGACAGGACCGTCGTCGCGAGCGCGGCCGGGTCGCCGTCGGGCAGCTCGCCCAGCCGTTGGGCGTCCTCGATGCAGGTGCGCAGGCCCGCCCGGATGCGTTCGTAGCGGAGGGTCTGGGCGGCGAACAGCTCCGGGTCGGACAGGGCGACGTCCCAGGAGCCGACCCAGATGCGGTTCATCGCGGCGGCGTCGGGAGTCAGCGGGAGGATGTTGAGGATCTGCGTGCGCAGCGCCGCGAGTCCGGGAGCGGGAGCGGCCCGGCGGGGGCGTTGCGCGGTGCGGACCTCGAGGATGTCCAGGGCGTGCGCGATCAGTTCGCGCTTGCCGGCGAAGTAGTGGGTGACCAGCCCGGTGGACGATCCCAGGGCCGCCGCCACGGCGCGCATGGTGAGGCCGCCGAAGCCGTGCTCGGCCAGGACCTGCCAGACGGCCTCGGAGACGTCCTGGCGGCGGGAGTCGTGGTCGGTACGTGCGGGGCTCATGGTCTGCTAGCGTACATGCCAAACGTTTGTTATGTACGGAGGTCGTGATGTTCGCGTTGCCCCTCGCCGAATCGGCCGTGCTGCGCCCGCTGGAGACGTGGCAGGCCGAGGAGTTCCTCGCCCACCTGGACCGGGCGCGCGAGCACATCGCGCCGTGGGTGTCGCCCTCGTTCGTCGCCCGGGACGTCGGCGAGGCTCGCGCGGTCCTGCGGCGATTCGCGGACAAGCGGGCCCAGGACGGCGGCGGCATCTGGGGCATCTGGCTCGACGACGTGCTGGTCGGGGGCGTCATGTTCGTCTCCTTCGACACGGCGCTGGGCGTCTGCGAAGCGGGCTGCTGGCTGGAGCCCGGCGCGCAGGGCCGCGGGCTGATCACGCGCGCCGCGGAACGGGTCATCGACTGGGCCGTCGAGGAGCGCGGCATCGCCCGCGTCGAGTGGCGCACCAAGTCGCGCAACGAGCGCAGCATCGCGGTCGCGCGGCGGCTGGGCATGAGCCGGGACGGGACGCTGCGTCAGGTCTATCCGGAGGCCGGGGGCGGCCGGATCGACCTCGAGATCTGGTCGGTGCTGGCCGACGAGTGGCGGGCCCGCCGGCCGGCCGGCCGAGCCGCTTCGGCGTCGGGGAGCACGACCGCCGGTGATGCGAAGGCCGAGATCGACGCTCTGATGGCCACCTTCCTGGGTGCGTTCGCCAACCCGGGCGGCAGCAGACCCGACGTCGAGGCGATCTACGAGGTGTTCATCCCCGAGGGGACGATCATCAAGAACGTCGGCGGAAGCCCCGTCGTCCACGACCTGCGCCAGTTCGTCGAGCCACGCGTGAAGATCCTCACCGACGGGACGCTGACCGAGTTCCGGGAGTGGGAGGAGTCGGAGACCACCGAGATCCACGGCTCGATCGCCCACCGGCTGAGCGAGTACCGCAAGTCCGGCTGTCTCGACGGCGAGTGGTTCGAGGGCCGGGGCGTCAAGACGACGCAGTTCGTCAAGACCCCGGCCGGCTGGAGGATGAGCGCGCTGGCCTGGGACGACGAGCCCGCCGTCGAGCCCGCCCGGCGGGGGAGCGGGGCCGGCTGAGATCAGAGCCAGCCGCGGCGGACGGCCACGACGCCGGCCTCGAACCGGGTCGTCGCCCCAGCCGCTCCGTCAGCAGGGCGATGCGGCACACGCTGCCCGCCGAGCCGACCAGCGTGGGAGCCGATGATCATGCCGAGCTACCGGCTCGGCCTGTCGGAGGACAACACCGCCCCTGCCGCCCGGCACCGGATCACGGTCGGCGCGCAGTCCGGGGCCGGCGTCACGACGAAGCTCGCCGGCGTGAAGATGTGGATCTCACCGGACGGCGGCCGGACCTGGAAGCCGGCGTCGGTGAAGGCCGGTCCGGGCCGCACCTTCCAGGTCACCTACCAGCGCGGAACAGGTCAGGGCCAGAGGGCCACCGGAAGCGAGGTCAGCTCGCCCGCAGGCAGAACTCGTTGCCGTCGGGATCGGCCAGCACGACGGTGTCGCCCGCGCCGGCGTCGAGCAGCGTCGCCCCGAGGGAGACCAGCCGGTCGACCTCCGTCTGCCGGTCGACATCGGGCGAGGCGAGGTCGAGACGCTGCGGGTTCCGCACCTCCTTCGGTGCCAGCGGCGGGCCGCCCCACGCGACCTTCGTGCCGCCGTGCGGTGACTGGATCGCGGTCTGCTGGTCCTGGTCCCACACCAGCGGCCAGCCCAGCACCGCACCCCAGAAGAGACCCACCTCCCGGGTGCCGTCGCAGGCGAGTTCGCCGAGGAGCCCGCACCCGGCGAGGAACGCGTTGCCCGGCTCGATCACGCAGAACTCGTTGCCCTCGGGGTCGGCCAGGACGACGTGCCCCTCCTCGGGGCGCTGCCCGACGTCGAGATGGCCGGCGCCGAGGCCCAGCGCCGACTCCACAGTGTGCCGCTGGTCGGCCTGGCTGGCACTGGTCAGGTGGAGGTGCATGCGGCGGTGGGGCCCCACCCCCTCCGCGGCGCCCGGGACGAACCGGAGGCCGAGCTGGCCCTCCTCGCCGGGCAGGAGCACACCGCCGGCGTCCTCGACGACCTCCCGATGCAGCATGGCGGCCCAGAACCGCGCGAGGCGGACCGGGTCGCGGGCGTCGAAGGTCACCGTCAGCAGCTGCGAGATCATCGCCTCACAGTAGGCACGGGCCGGCACGGCAACAACGCGATTAACCCGGGCATCACCACCGCCTCCGGGAGGTCGGGCGCCGCGCCGGGCGCCCGACCTCGGTGGCGCGAGCAGCGGCCGTGGCACCCGCCGCGAGGAGGGCGAAACCGGTCGACCTTCCTACCGTTCCCGCCCCTCGCCCATGGGCCCGTCGGCCACGGGCCCGCCGGCGGCCCGGCGCGCCCGGCGCCGCGCCGGGTCCTCGCGCGCCGCCACGCCCTGCCGGCCGCGCTCGACCGTCCGCACCGCCGGCCCGGCGGGTGAGCGGGCCGCCTCCCCGGTCTGCGTGACGAGATGCTCGGTCTCCTGGACGAGATAGTGCGGCCGGCGCTTGGTCTCGTAGTAGATCCGGCCGATGTATTCCCCGACGACGCCCAGGATCGTCATCTGGACGCCCCCGAGGCCGATCACGCTGACGATGATGGTGGTGTAGCCCGGAACGTCGATCCCCTTGCTGACCGCGTCCGCGACCACCCAGGCCATGTAGACCACGGCGATCAGCGTCAGGAACAGCCCGCCGTAGATCGCCAGGCGCAGCGGCCGGTTGTTGAACGACAGCAGCCCGTCGAACGCGTAGTTGAGGAGCTTGCCGAACGTCCACCTGCTGTGGCCCGCCTGCCGGGTCTCGTTGCGGTGCGCGACCACCACGGTGCGGAACCCGATCCAGGAGAACAGTCCCTTGGAGAAACGGTTGTACTCGGGCATCGCCAGCACCGCGTCCACCGCGAGCCGGGACAGCAACCGGAAGTCGCCGGCCCCGTCGAGCAGCCGGACGTCGACCCACCAGTTGACGAGCCGGTAGAAGGAGCGCGACGCCAGCATCCGCAGGAGCCGGTCGCCGCGCCGGTCCCGGCGGGCGACCACCTGGTCGAAACCCTGCCGATAGAGGGCCACCATGTCGGGCAGCAGGCGGGGTGGATGCTGGAGGTCGGCGTCCATGATGACGACCGCCTCCCCGGTGGCCCGTTCCAGGCCGGCCAGCATCGCCGCCTCCTTGCCGAAGTTCCGGCTCAGCGACGTGTACCGCACGGCGGGGTCGGTGGCGGCGAGCCGGCGCAGCGCCGCCAGGGTGCCGTCGGAGCTGCCGTCGTCGACGTACACCACCTCGATCTCGACGTCGGAGAGTTCCGCGACGGCGGCGGTCACCGCCGCGTGCAACCGCTCGACCGACGCCTCCTCGTTGAAGCAGGGCACGACCAGCGAGAGGAGCACCTCGCTCACCCCGTCCGATCCGCGCCTACGCGTCCCCGCCCGGTGCCACGGCGCCCCGCGCCGACCCGGTCAGAGGTGGTAGACCAGCACACCGTCGATGTCCTCCCGGGTGATGCCCAGCCCGGCGACGGGCCGGGACGAGATGCCCTCCCACGGCGTTCCGGCGGCCCAGCCCGGCAGGGCCACCACGGTCCGGACCCCGATGCCGCGCAGGTACGCCACGCTGGCCGCGTCGGGAAAGGCGGCCGTCGCGGCCCGGGTGCGGGCCTGGGTGGCGGGCTCGAACCCGGCCAGGCCGTTGGTCACCCGGGGAAATCCGTCGGTCGTCCACAGCATGAAGACCAGGTCGATCGCGCCGCCGGCGGGCAGCACCAGCATCGGCTCCCCGGCCGTACGCATCGCGGCCGGCGGCGGCGGCACCACCGGGTGCGGCGTCCGGTTGATCCCCTCCAGGGTCACCAGGGCCAGCGGCACCAGCAGGACCGCCGGCGCCAGCAGCCGGGACCAGCCCCGCGCCGACCACCGCCGTGCCTCGTCGGCGAGCGCCGTCACCGCGCCGGCCGCCAGCGTCGCGAGCAGCAGGCTCGTCCAGTGCATCATCCGGCCCGGCGTGCGCAGCGCGTCCCAGCCCGGCAGGTGCTTCGACAGCGTCAGGTAGCCCGGGTCGCCGTCGCCGCCGAGGGTGGCACCCAGGCCCAGCAGCACCGTGCCGAGCACGCCGAGCCCCAGGGCGGCGCGGCGCCGGACCGGGTACACCGAGGCGGCCAGCCCCGCCGCGGCCAACGCGAGCAGCACCATGCCGGGCAGCAGCGCCATCTCCGGCGGCCAGGACAGCTGTTCCCGCGCCGCCGCGTGCCGCTCGCCCCACAGCCAGGAGTCGGCCGGCGCGGTGGCGAACCCGGTCAGCGGCGGCGAGAACATCTCCGTCCAGGCCAGCGTCCGTTCGGCCTGCGGATTGAGGTCGACGACCCGCAGGTAGACCAGGCCCAGCGCCAGCGTCACCGCGCCGAACACGGCGCCACCGGCCAGATCCGCGAGCAGCAGCCGACGGCCGAACGGGGGCCGCCGCCCGCGTCGCCACCAGGACCAGCCGTAGCCGCCCGCGCCGACGAGCACCACGGCCAGCAGGAAGTAGACCAGCGGCAGCCCGATGCCGAAGCCGAGGCTGACCTGCCAGGCGGCGACGAGCCAGCCGGCCAGCGCCCAGCCCGGCCGGCGTCGCTCCGGCCGGTACCCGTGTCGCAGCGACCAGCCGTGACCACGGGCCAGCATCGCCAGACACAGCGCGATCCCACCGCTGGACAGGATGTTCAGGTGGCCCGCGTGCGCCAGCCGCCAGGGCGCGTACGCCCACGCCACCCCGGCGACGGCCGCGCCCCACCGGCCCGCCCCGAGCTGCCGCACCAGCGCGTACGCACCGACGAAGGCCAACGCGTGCACCAGGACGTACAGGACGTTGTAGCGGATCAGGGCGGCCTCGAAGCCCGCGCCGAGCATGCCCGCCGGGGCGTACCCGAGCAGGGTGTCGCTGTAGGCGTACGTGTACGTCTCGGGGAAGAACGTGTTGGAGTGCCAGAGGCCGAACGGGTCGTTGCGCACGGCGTGCCCGGCCCACGCGATCTGCCACGCCTGCAGTGTCGGGTCGCCGATGTCGCCGGGCACCGTGCTCGCCGGGTGCCGCAACGTCGGCCAGGTCAGCGCCACCGCCAGCAGGAGCCCACCGAGCACCGCCGCCGTCCACTCGTGCCGCAGCCACCGCCGTCGTCGCCACCCGTCGCGGGGTGCGGCGGCGGGAGCCGGGTCGCGGTCGGTCACGTCGGCGGGTGGTGGGGCGTCGGTCGACCCGGTGGTCATGAAGATAGATGATTCACGATGCCCGACACGGTGTCGACGTGCGCCCGGAATGTGGGCGGGCGTAGGCCGCTCGGCCCGCTCTGGCGAGCCGCTGCCACAGCTGGGCACCCACGAAGTCGCGCGTGCCACCCGGACAGGCCGGGCCCGGCGCGCGCGACAGGTCCGTCACGGCGTTCGGCTTCGTGGCGCGCGACAAGCGCGTCTGGCAGCGCGTCCGGTCAGCGTCCTGCCGTCCAGGTTGAGCGACACGAGACTGGTGAGGCGCCCCAGCGTCTCGGGCAACACGTCGAACGGATTGCCGTCGAGGGACAGACTCTCGAGGTTGGTCAGGTTTCCCAGCGTGTCCGGCAGCACGGTGAGCCGGTTGTCACTCAGGTCGAGCGCCACGAGAGCGGTCAGCTTTCCCACCGCGTCGGGCAACTCGGTGAGCTGGTTGCCGCCGAGCAACAGAAGGGTGAGGCCGGTCAGCTTCCCCAGTGTGCCCGGTAGTGCGCGAAGCTGGTTGCCGCCCAGGTCGAGCGTCACGAGGTTGGTCAGGTCTCCGAGCGCGTCCGGCAGCGCGGTGAGCTGGTTGCCGCTCAGGAAGAGCATGGTGAGACTGGTCAGGCTCCCCAACCCGGCCGGCACCGCCGTGAGCTCGTTGTCGCGTACGTCAAGCCGGGTGAGGGTGGTGGAATGCGCCAGTGCGTCCGGTAGCGCGGTGAGCTGGTTGCCGCCGAGGTCGAGGGTTTTGAGGTTTGTCAGGTTCCCCAGCGCGTCCGGCAGCGCGGTGAGCCGGTTGCCGGCCAGCAAGAGCTGTTCGAGGTCGGTCAGGTTCCCGAGCGCGTCCGGTAGTACGGCGAGCTCGTTGTCGCGTAGGTCAAGCTCGGTGAGGTTGGTCAGGCTTCCCAGTGCGTCCGGTAGCGCGGTGAGCTGGTTGCCGCCCAGGTCGAGGGTTTGCAGGTTGGTCAGGTTTCCCAGTGCGTCCGGCAGCACGGTGAGCCGATTGCCGCGCAGGTCGAGCCGCCTGAGCCTGGTCAGTCCGCCCACGGCTTCGGGGGCGGCGTCGAGCCCGAGCCAGCTCAGGTCCAACGTCCGGGCGCCGTTGCGACGCGCTTCCCGTACCCGTTCCGCGGCTTCGGAATTCACGCGCCCCCCCGGCCCGTCCACAGCATCTCGACCGGCTGCCCACGCCGGCAGCCAGCCGGACAACCCGTGACCCGATCATAGAAGACCAGCACTGCACGCCCGCCCGGGACGACCGTGGTCAGCAGTTGCCGGTGCTGGCGCGCGATCCGCGGTGGTGGGCGCAGCCGTCTGCCACGGGCGGCCCGGGCGTGGCGGGCTTCTGCCGGGCCGACCGCCGGGTAGCCCAGCATTTGCCTCCGACCGGCGGCGGTGCCCACGCCGCCGGTCGGACGGCCGGTAAGCTCGGTGCGCCGATGAACGGATATCCGACGACCACGATGGTCACCGTGCCGGCAGGACGGGTGAGCCTGTCGGACCGGCGGACGCGACGTGTCTGGTCGGTCGAACTCGCGCCCTACCAACTCGCGGCGTTCCCGGTCACCCGGGCGCAGTACCTGGACCTCACCGGCCAGCGGTCGGGCACCCCCGAGGGGGACCGCCTTCCGGTCGTGGGCGTCTCGTGGTGGGACGCGGTCCGGTTCTGCAACGCCCTGTCCCGACGCCACGGGCTCGCCCCCGTCTACCACCTGCACGGTGACGGCGACGAAATCGAGCGGGACGCGACCGCCGACGGGTACCGGCTGCCGACCGAGGCGGAGTGGGAGTACGGCTGCCGTGCCGGTACGGCGGGACCGCGCTACGGGCCGCTCGACGACATTGCCTGGTACCGGGGCAACTCCCAGGAGCGGATCCACGACGTGGGCGGCAGGCGGCCCAACGCGTGGGGCCTGCACGACATGCTCGGCAACTCGTGGGACTGGTGCTGGGACATCTACGACGCCGAGGTCTACGGCAGTTACCGGGTGCTCCGTGGCGGTGGCTGGTTCGACGAGCACTGGAGCTGCCGGGCCTCCGTGCGTCGCCGCAGCCATCCGAGCCTGCAGATCGACGATGTGGGGTTCCGCGTCGCGCGTTCCATCCTGCGCTGACGCGCCTCGGGTGCCGTGACGGCGCACGCCCCACGGTGCCGCCGCCGTCTGCCGGGCACCGCGCACCGCCGTGCGCGAGAGAACGGCGATTCGACGGCCCGAGGGTGTCACCGGGTCGGCTGCCGGTTGGTCCTATGAGTGCACGGGCCGACGAGGAGGGGACGATGTGACCAACATCCACGAGCAGATCCGGGAGCTGTACGCCGTCGCGGCGCCGCGCCTGGTCTCGCAACTGTTCGCGATCACCGGCGACTACGCGGAGGCTCAGGACGTGGTCCAGGACGCCTTCGTTCGGGCGCTGGACCGGCCGGGCCGGTTCGGCGAGGTGGAGCACCCGGAGGCGTGGCTGCGTACGGTGGCACTCAACATCGCCCGGAGCCGGCACCGCCGGCGGACGCTCTTCGCCCGGCTGGCGCGCGCCGGCCGCCTCGACGACGCACGGCAGGGCTCCGCGGGCCTGTCGCCCGACCACGTCGCCGTCGTCGCCGCGCTTCAGCGGCTTTCGCGTCCCGCGCGGGAGGCCGTCGTGCTCCACCACATCGCGGACATGTCGGTGGCCGACGTGGCCGAAGCCCTGGGCTGTTCGGTCGAGGCGGTCAAGACCCGCCTCGTCCGGGCCCGGCGCGCCCTCGCCCCCGATCTCGACGACAGGGCCGACAGCGCCGACGCCCGGCCAGGAATCATGATCGAGAGAGGTTCCCTCCATGCCTGACCTGGATTTCGCCGGACTCGACCGCGCCGCGCAGGCGGCCTTCAAGCCGGACTTCACCGAGGTGCGCCGCCGGGCGGCACGCCGGCGGCGGACCCGACTGGCCGCGGCCTCGATGGCGACGCTCTCGCTGGTCGCCGTCGCCGGGGCGGCGGTGGCCTCCGGCGGTCTGCGCGACGCGAACCCCCAGGTGTCGGTTCCCGGCTTCGGCGGGACCTCGACGCCGCCCTTCATCCCCACGGCCGCGCCCTCCGGCACGCCGAGTCCCCTTCCCACCACGGGGCGGACCGTCCGGCGGGGCAGCGTCGTCGCGGGCGACCTCGACCACTTCTACCTGCGGTGGAGCGACTGCCGGGGAGACGGGCCCGCCATGATCGCCAGCGCCGGGGTCGAACCGCCCGTCGACTGCGCGCTGATGGTGGCCGGCACGGCCGACCGGGGCGCGACCTGGCAGAGCCGGGAACTCCCGCTGCCCCGCAACGCGCATGTCGTCCTCGCCGCGGCGGGACCGCGGACCCTGATCGCGTCGTACCAGGACGGGTCCGGGATGCGGCAGGGCTGGCTCGCGAGCGTCGACGGGGGCGAACGGTGGCGGGAGGTCACCGTCGGCACGGCTTCCCGGGTGCCGGACGGCTGGCGTGTGCTCGACGAGCTGTCGCGCCCGCACATCGACGCGATCGTGGCGGCGAACCCGGTCACGGGCGACGTCGTGCGGGTGACGCACACCGCGGGGCTGAAGCTGGCCACGCTCGTCGATGACGTGCCCCCCGGGGCGGGCATCTGGGTCAGCGGGTACGAGAACGAGGACACGGAGCCCGACGGCCGGCTCGTCGGCCGGGGCAGCGCGATCGCGGTGAGCCGCGACGGGGGCCGGACCTGGACGCGGCACGTCTTCGCCGGTCGACTCACCGCCGGCGAGGACGTCGCGCTCGACGTGGCCACCCGGGACGGTCGGACCGTCTACGCCGTCGGCAGCATCGACGGCACCCTGGTCGTCCACCGCAGCGGCGACGGAGGCCTTACCTGGCGGCGCGCCGCCGGCACGGCGGACGTCGGCGACCGGCCGCTGCGTGCCTCCGTGCGTGCCGACGGGACGCTGCTCGTCCAGGCGGGCCTCGTGGCCGGCGACCGGCCGCTGATGTTCAGCAGCGGTGACGGCGGGCAGCGGTTCTTCCCGATGGAGCCCGCGCCGGGCGCGGCCGTCGTGCCGGTGCCGGGCGGGTACACGCAGAGCGGGGGGCCGCACGTGGCGGGCATGTGGTGGTCCGCCGACGGAGTCGCCTGGTCCTTCCTGGGCGCCCCCGACCTGCCCTGAGGTGGGCGCGGCTCCCCGCGGCAGCGGCGACGGCGGGGGCCGCGCAGCGGCGACGGTCAGGTTCCGGTCGGCCGACCGGAACCTGACCGTCACGCGGTGCCCCGGCCGGTCGGGCTTGCCTCGCGCCGCCCGGTGCGGCCGGCCGGTCGGGCGTGCCTCGCCGGGCGGGCCCGGCGGTGCGTGCCGGGACGCTGGCTCAGCCGGCGTACGGAGGGGGACCGGCGGCCGGGCCGGGCGGTGCGGACGCCTGTGCGAGGGCGGCCCGGATGACGTCGCGCAGCGGCCCGTCGGGGTGGTCGATCCAGTGCTGGACGGCGACCCGGAGGCTGGCCAGGAAGGTCGCCGCCAGCACCCGTGAGCGCAGCGCCGGGTCGGGGCCGTCGAGGCGGGGGACCAGCTCGTCGGCCAGGTCCCGCTCGATGGTGGTGTACGCGGCGATCTGGTGGGCGACGAGCGCCGGGTGGCCCCGCAGTTGGCGGCGGCGGACCAGCCAGGAGGGCGGGGCGTTGCCGTACGCCTCCTCGGCGAGGCGCTCGGCGGCCCGGCTCAGCACCTGCCACGGCGACGCGTCGGGCGGCTGCCGGCGGACCAGCTCCAGCAGCCGGCGCAGCCGTACGGCGTCGCCGTGGAAGATCGCCTCCTCCTTGCTGGAGAAGTAGTTGGAGAACGTCCTGCGGGAGACGTTGGCGGTGTCGGCGATCGCCTCGACGGTGACCCGGTCCAGCCCGTGCTCGGTGGCCAGGCGCAGGGCGGCCTCGTGCAGGGCGAGGCGGGTCGCCGCCTTCTTCCGCTCCCGTAGCCCGGGGGACTCGTCCATGCCGACAGCCTAGTGGCGACGTGATTCGTTTCTCATCGCGCAAACTTGCCCATAGGGCAAGATCTGCAGATGCTTGTATGCGGCAACCATCTGCGACGCGGGAGGAACGGTGGACGGCACCGCTCGTCAACTCGGCACCAGGCTGCACGAACTGGTCCGGACCGTACGGCTGATCCGGCGTCGCCGGGCCGACGCCCGGCCCCTCGTGCCGCTCGGCCTGGTCGGCATGCTCATGCAGATCGACCAGCTTCCGCCCGGCTGCCACGCGCGGGAACTCGCCGCCCGCACCGGCCTCGACCCGTCGACCGTCAGCCGCGCCGTCGCCTCGCTCGTCGGACTCGGCCTGGTCGAGCGGGGCACCGACCCCGCCGACATGCGGGCCAGGGTCCTGGCCCTGACCCCGGCCGGCCGCACCGCCCTGGCCGAGGTCTTCGACTGGTACGGCGGGGTGCTCGACCGGGCGCTCGCCGACTGGACGCCCGACGAGATCGCGGCGCTGAGCGGGGCGCTCGGCCGGTTCACCCGTGACATCGAGACCGCCCTCGGACACCCCGACAACCTGGAGGCCGCGCGATGAGCGCACCCACCACGACGACCGGCGACGCGCCGATGACCCATCGGCAGACGCTGGAGGCGCTCAGCGGCCTGCTGCTGGTGCTCTTCGTCGCCATGCTCAGCGGCACCGTCGTCTCGACGGCGCTACCGAAGATCATCGGCGCCCTCGACGGGTCGCAGACCCAGTACACCTGGGTGGTCACCGCCACCCTGCTCACCGCCACCGCGACCACGCCGATCTGGGGCAAGCTCGCCGACCTGTTCAACAAGAAGCTGCTGGTGCAGGTCGCCATCGTCGTCTTCCTGGTGGGCTCGGTGGTCGCCGGCCTCGCCCAGACCGCCGGCCAGCTCATCGCCGCCCGCGCGTTCCAGGGCATCGGCGTCGGCGGCCTCCAGGCGCTCGTCCAGGTCGCCATCGCCGCGATGATCCCGCCGCGTGAGCGCGGCCGCTACAACGGCTACCTCGGCGGCGTCATGGCCGTGGCGACGGTCGGCGGCCCGCTGCTGGGCGGGCTCATCGTCGACACGTCCTGGCTCGGCTGGCGCTGGTGCTTCTTCGTCGGGGTCCCCGTCGCCGTCATCGCGCTGATCCTCCTCCAGTTCACCCTGCGACTGCCGACGGTCCGCCGCGACAACGTGAAGATCGACTACCTGGGCGCGACCCTGATCGCCGCCGGGGTCAGCGTGCTGCTCATCTGGATCTCCTTCGTCGACGACTCGTTTTCCTGGATCTCCTGGCAGAGCGCGGCCATGGTGGGCGGCTCGGTCGTCCTGCTGGCCCTGGCCGTCCTGGTGGAGTCGCGCGCCGCCGAGCCGGTGGTCCCGCTCGACCTGGTCCGCCAGCGCACCACCGCCCTGGCCATCCTGGGCAGCCTGGCGGTCGGCATGGCCATGTTCGGCGGCGCCGTCTTCCTCGGTCAGTACTTCCAGATCGGCCGGGGCTACAGCCCGACGGAGGCCGGGCTGCTGACCATCCCGATGATGGCCGGCGTCCTCGGCTCCTCGATCGTGGCCGGCCGCATGATCACGAAGTCGGGGAAGATCAAGCCCTACATCCTCGTCGGGGCGGTCGTGCTCGTCGTCGGATTCGCCCTGCTCGGCACCATCGACCACCGGACGTCGCTGGTGCTGGTCGGCGCGGCCATGTTCATCGTCGGCGTCGGGGTCGGCATGACCATGCAGAACCTCGTCCTCGCCGTGCAGAACACCGTCTCCCTCAAGGACATCGGCGCGGCCAGCTCCACCGTCGCGTTCTTCCGCTCCCTCGGCGGCACCATCGGGGTGTCGGTGCTCGGCGCGGTCCTCGCCCGCCGGGTCACCGACCAGATCACCACCGACCTCGCCGCCGCGGGCATCCCCACCTCCGGCGACGCCGGCGGCAGCCTCAACGTCGACGCCATGCCGGCCGTGGTCCAGCAGATCGTCCGGGCCGCGTACGGCGACGCCACCGGCCACATCTTCGTCATCTCGGCGGCCATCGCCGTGGTCGGCATCGTCGCCGCGGCCCTGCTCAAGCCGGTCACCCTGCGCACCAGCCTGGACCTGCCGGACGCCGCCACCTCGGCCGCCGTCGCCGCCGACGCCGTCGACGGTGCTCCCGCCCTCGACCAGGTGGACGTGGACGCCGCGGCGAAGGGGGCGCCGGTCCGCCGCTGAGGCCCGACCCGACAACGCAGCCGGGGCCGCCGCCGTCGCTTGCGCGACGGTGGCGGCCCCGGCTCGTGTCCGCGAGGGGTGCGGACGGTCGCGCGAAGGGCCCGCCCAGGGGGCGCGGAAACGCATCGGGGAGGGACGGTGGCCCGTCCCTCCCCGATCGTCGAACCGTGCCCGTCAGGCCAGGAACTTGTCCAGCGCGGCCTCGACGGTGCCGGCGTCCGGCGACGCGTACGCCTTCATGGTGTTCTTGTTGTACGAGATGAAGCTCGGGCACCGGCTCGCCGGGGCGCTCACGGTGCCGCCGTCGCCGATCTTCTCACCGGTCTTCGCGGCGTGGAAGGTCAGCGTGTAGCGCGACGAGACGTAGTCGATCGTGACCTGCTTGCCCGAGCTGGTGTACTGGCACTTCTTCGGCGTGCCCTCGCTGCCCTCCACGAACTTCAGGCAGCCGACCACCGAGACCGTCTCGAACTGGGCGCTCCTGGCGTAGTACGGCTTGTTCGAGGCGATCGTCTTCGACGACCAGAACGTCGGCCGGTCGGGGTTGTTCGAGAAGACGTACGCCTTGGCCCCGGACGGCCCGTTGTAGGGCGCCGCGTTCAGGATCTGGCTGCCCTCGCAGACGTCGCCCAGGTCGCTGGAGTAGCGGGCGGTCACCGCGTTGTTGCTGTTCGGCTGCTCCGACTCGGACTGCTCGGGGCTGGGCGAGGTGGAGGTGTCGGGGCCTGGGTTGCCGGCGGTCGGGTTGGCGGTGGCGGACGCGATCGGGGTGGGATCGTCGTCGTCGTTGTTGACGAGGAGGAAGCCGATTCCGCCACCGCAGAGCACGAGCAGGACCACCACGGCGGCCGCCGACAGGCCGATGATCAGGCCCTTGTTCGACTTCTGCGGCGGCGGGACGGGGGCCCCGAACTGCGGCGGCTGCCCGGGCTGGCCGTATCCCGGGTACCCGGCCGGCGGGGCCGGCGGCCCGCTCCACGGGGTGACGTTCGGGTCCGGCTGCCCTCCGTACGGGGGGTGACTGTCGGTCATCTGAAGCCCTTATCGCTGTCGACGTGTGCCCAGGGACGGGGAACATGCAACAGGGTAGTGAGGGCTCCAAATCACGCCAGTTGTCGGCGAGCGGCCGGAGGCCCGGTCTTCGGCGACGGACACCCCGCTCGATCACGCTGCGTGCGCGACATGATCCCGTACGTCGATGCGGTCGGCGGCGGGATCGAGGGCCCGAGGAAGCGGATCCCGGTTTCCGGCGCGGGAATCGGACGTCTGGCCGCCTCGGTGTCGGCGCCGGGGCGGCCCCGGACGATCTCCGTGACGTAGATCACTGTAACGTTTGTGGAACCGGCGCGACGGTAGTGGCGGGACGCCCTCGCGTCCGCGCCGTCGGGGTGTCGTCCCGGTCGGGCCGAGGCGCACCCGACCGTCGGCGCGGTGCCGCCGTCTCCGCTGCCCGGGAACCCGAACGAGGTCTGACCGCCGGGTGGGAGGGCGCCGTTCCCGCCCGCGTCGCGTGCCGTCGCCTCGGCCCCGTCCTGCGTCAGCCGGGCGTTGCACGACTGGGTGACCCGGTCGCCGGCCGGAAGGGTCAGGCGCGCGGTCCAACCGGTGGTCGCGATGGCGCCGGAGTTGCGCACCGTCACCTCACCCTGGAAGCCGCCCGGCCATCGGCCCACCGGCCGGTGGTGCGCCTCGCACCCGGCGGGCGGGCCGGTGGGCGTCGGGTCGGGGTGTGCTGTGTGACGGCCCGTCGCTTTCCCCCCCGCAGTCAACCAGAGGCGCTGACGTATCTCAATGGAATCTCGCCTCACGCAAGGGTTTCACGTCGACATCTTCAACATCGTCCTCAGACTGTGAACACCAAAGAAATATACGGACGTGAATGTGATGGCTAAGGTTTCCTCATCGTTCACCGCCTCGGCGGGTGCGCCACGAGCCGCCCGCGGGCCAGGACAGCAGGAGGACCGGGAGATGACACTCCCTCGCACTCAACGGCGTATCGTCGCCGGCGCCGTCGGCGTGCTCGCCAGTGCCGCCATGGTCACCACCATGATCGGCTCCCCGGCGGCGGCAGCCCCGGCGACCGGTGAGATCCGCGGCGCCGGCGGCGCGACGGCCGTGACCGACAGCTACATCGTCGTGCTCAAGGACAGCGGCGTCGGCGGTCGCGCCGGCACCCGGCAGGCCGAGGTGCGCAGCGCCGCCGGCACGCTGGCCGCGCGCTTCGGCGGGACGGTGGGGCACGTCTACGGCGACGCGCTCAACGGCTTCGAGGTGCGGCTGTCGGAGCGGGCCGCCAAGCGCCTCGCCGCGCACCCCGCCGTCGACTACGTCGAGCAGAACCACACCGTGACGACGACGGCCACCCAGAACAACCCGCCGTGGGGCCTCGACCGCATCGACCAGCGCGCCCTGCCGCTGAGCCGCACGTACACGTACAACAGCAGCGGCACCGGCGTCACCGCGTACGTCATCGACACCGGCATCCGGACCACCCACGTCGACTTCGCCGGCCAGGCCGTCGACGGCTTCGACGCGGTCGACAACGCGCTGCCGGCCACCGACTGCAACGGCCACGGCACCCACGTCGCGGGCACCGTCGGCGGCAACACCTACGGGGTGGCGAAGAACGTCCGGCTGGTGGGCGTGCGGGTGCTGAACTGCCAGGGCAGCGGCACCTGGGCACAGGTCATCGCCGGCATCAACTGGGTCACCTCCAACCACCAGGCGGGTCAGCCGGCGGTGGCGAACATGAGCCTCGGCGGCTCCTACAACGCGTCGCTGAACACCGCGGTGGCGAACTCGATCGCCGACGGCATCACCTACGCCGTGGCCTCCGGCAACTCGAACGCCAACGCCTGCAACTTCTCGCCGGCCTCCGTGCCGACGGCGCTGACCGTCAACGCCTCGCAGAGCAACGACGCGCGGGCCTCGTTCTCCAACTGGGGCACCTGCACCGACATGTTCGCCCCCGGCGTGGGCGTCCTGTCGGCCTGGTCCACCAGCGACACCGCCACCTCGTCGATCAGCGGCACGTCGATGGCCTCGCCGCACGTCGCGGGCGCTGCCGCCCGGGTGCTCAGCGTCAACCCGAGCTGGACCCCCGCCCAGGTGCACTCCTACCTGGTCAGCCAGGCCACGCCCAACGTGATCACCAACCCGGGCACCGGCTCGCCGAACCGGCTGCTCTACCTCGCGCCCACCTTCTGACCGTCGCGTCGCGGCGCCGGCCCCGGGGCCTTCCGCCCCGGGGTCGGTACGCGTGCGGCGGGCCGAGCGGACGCGGGTGCTCCGGCCCCGAGCCCTCGTCGGCCGCCCGGTCCCGCCGGCCGTCAGACCGGTACCGGCTGGTCCGACTCGAACCGTTCCCTGGTCAGGAACGCCAGCCGGGCCCGCTTGTCGGGCATGTCGACCTCGTCGCCGAAGGTGAAGCCCTCCCGCTCCAGCCGCTCCAGCGCGCGCTGGTTGCGCACGTCGGGCTCGACCACGACCCGCTGCCGCGTCGGGTCGCTGAACAGGAACCGGACCAGCGCCGAGCCGACGCCGGCGGTGAGGCCGCGCGGCGGGCGGTTGCCGGGCGCGAGCAGCAGGTGCATCCCGACGTCGCCGGGCCGGACGGCATAGCGCTCGCCGACCGGGTCCGCCTCCGGCTGGTAGGTCTGGAACAGCCCGACCGGCGCGTCGTCAAGCATGATCAGGTATGCGTGGTGGGTGGCGAGCCCGTCGACGAACTCGTAGATCTCCCGCACGTCGTCCACCGAGTACGACCCCATGCCCCAGAACGACGCCCGGGGCTCGGTCACCCAGCCGTGCACCAGTTCCGCGTCGCGCTTCGGGTCCAGCACGACGAGCGACAGCTCGCCGAGCCCGGGAATCTTCTCCTGGTGGGTCACGGTGTCTCTGCTCCTGGTTCCGGGGTGAGTTCTCGCCAGTCGGTGACCACCGGGGCCAGCGCGCCGCCGGCCCACAGCGGCAGTTGGTCGTCGAAGTGCACGTCGCCGGGCCGTCCGGACGCGCCGAACGGCACCACCCAGCGGCTCTGCGCGCGATCGGTCAGGTCCCACACGTAGCGGGCCACCGGGCCGCGCCAGCACGCGTCGGACACGCCGGGGACGCTGGAGGTGGCCAGCACGCACTCCGTGTCGCCGGGCAGCGCGACCCGCGCCCGCATCGCCTCCACCGCCGCGCCGACCGCCGGCGCGACCCCGAGGTGGACCGGGTGCAGCAGGTGCCGCCGCCCCCACGGCCCCGGCGGGTCGCCCGCCGCGACGTCCTCGAGGGCGGCGGCGGCCACCGGGTCGACGTCGCCGCCGAGGCGGTGCAGGCCGGCGACGACGCCGTCCAGGGCGTGACCGATGCGCGACAGCGGGTCGGTCCACGGCGCGAACAGCCCGTCGAAGGCGCTCGGGGCGTGCAGCGGGCGCAGGCTCGGGTGCTCGTGCAGCCGGCGGGCCAGGGCCGCGCGCCAGGCCGCGAACGCGCCCGCGTCGGTGCTGTCGGCCCGCATCCGGCCGTCCCAGGCGACCAGCCGGTCCCGCAGGCGCCGCGCCGGCGCGCCGAGGCCGTCGGGGTGGAGCCGGTCGAGCACGCCGCGCAGGGTCGCGGCCTCCAGCCGGGTGTCGGTGTGTACGGCCTCCGGGCCGGCGCCGTCGGCCAGCAGGGCCCGGATGCGGCGGGCGCGGTGCGGCGGGGCGAAGTCGGCGCCGAGGTCGGCGGTGTCGGCGCGGCGGTCGTTGGCGCACACCGCGACACCGTCGACGCGCGTGCGGCGTGGCGGCGCGTAGTCGCCCCGCCACCGGTACCGCGGGTCCCAGCCGGGCACCGGCTCGCGCCGGCACCGCTCGTCGCGGATCGGCACGAGCCCCGCGACGAGTTGGGCCACCGCCCCGCGCCGGTCGGCGACGAGGACGCTGTTGACCGGCTCGACCCAGTCCCGCAGCGCCTCGGCGACGTCGTCGACGCTGCGCGCCCGCAGCAGCGGCAGCAGAGCGTCGAAACCGAGCCGCGCCTCGACCCGCGCGGGGGCCCGCAGGCTGATCGCCTCGCCGGTGCCCCGGTCGTGGTCGACGACCGGTCCGCGCGGGGTCTCGATCACCTCGACGGATTCCGGCTCGTCGCCGCGCACCGCGATCCGCTCGACGTGGCGGTGCGCCGGCACCCAGCCGTCGCCGTCGCGGACCAGCACGCGGTCGCCGTCGCGGCGCAACCGCTCCCGGTAGAGGTCCTGGTAGTCGGCCATCGCGTTGGTGACGGCCCAGGCCACCTCGCCGGCGTGGCCGAAGTGGGGCAGGCCCGGGACGCCCGGGAACGCGAGGCCGAACACGTCGAACTCGGGGCAGGCGAGGCGCACCTGCTGGTAGATGCCGGGCAGTTCGAGGACGCGGTGCGGGTCGCCGGCGACGACCGGCGCCCGGCCGGTGACCGGGTCGCCGGGCACCGCCCAGGCGTTGCTGCCCGACCCGCCGGGCCCCTCGACGGCGAACAGGCCGGTCGCCGCCGGGCCGAGGGTGCCGGCGACGTGGGCGTGCCACAGCTTGTTGGGGAAGGTGGAGAAAAGCACGTGCTGGACGAGGAAGACGCCCAGCGGCGACCACGGCCGCCACGCGCCCGGCGCGCAGCCGACCGCCGCGAACTCGGGCGCCGCGGCGGCGCCCTCGGCCAGCCCTTCATTGACCCCGTCGACGTAGGCGCCGACCCAGCGCCGGGTCGCCGGGGCGAGCCGGTCGAAGCAGCGCCGGGCGGTGTCGTCGAGGCGGGCCCGGCGGGCGAACCTGTCCCAGCCCAGCTCGGCGGGGCCGACGTGCTCGGCGAGTCGGCCCTCCGATCGCCACCGCTCGACCTCGATCTGCCAGGCCCGGTCGAGGGCGGCCACCCGGCCCTGCAGCCGGGCGAGGTCGTCGACGGTGTCGGCGCGCAGGTGGGGGATCCCCCACCGGTCGCGATGGACCCCGGTCATCGCGGCGCTGGTCGCACGGGCGGCCGTACCGCCTGCCACAGGAACATCAACTTAGGTTACCCTCCCCTAACTGAGGTGGACCTTACCTGGAGGGTGCGTGAAGCGAAACTGGGAGGCCCTGGTGCTGAAGGCCATGGGCGGCCGGGACTTCCGGCTGACCGTGCTCGGCGCCGAGTCGGTCGGTGGGAACTACCGCCGGCTGCGCATGGACGGCGGCGGGCTGCTGGAGGCGTACGGCGTCCACCCCACCATGTGGGTCCGGCTGTGGTTCGACAACGACGGCCGTCCCCACCAGCGCGCGTACACCCTCGTCGACCCGGACCCGGCGACCGGCCGGTTCGACCTCGAGTTCGCCATCCACGACGGGTGCGCCGCCCGCTGGGCCGCCGCCGCCGAGCCCGGCGACACCATCGACGCCACGATGCAGGGCAGCGCGTTCAGCCTGCCGGACCCCGCCCCGCGGCACCTCTACCTGGTCGGCGACGCCGCCTCGCTCCCGGCCGTGAACAGCCTGCTCGACGCGGCCCCCGACGTCCCGGCGACGGTCTGGCTGGAGTACGCCGACGAGGGCGAGAAGGCCCTCACGCCGCGCGCCCGGGAGCGGCACGAGGTCACCTGGGTGCCGCGCCGCGACGAGGGGCGGCACCTGGTCGACACCGTCTGCGCGGCCCTGCCCGCCGCCGACGACGCGCACTACTGGGTGGCCTGCGAGGCGGCCAGCACGCGCGGCATCACCAGGCACGTGCGGCGGACGCTGGGCGTCGGCAAGCACCAGCTCACCTCGCTCGCCTACTGGAGCGCCAGGTGAGGGGTCGGCTCGGCACGCTCACCGCGCTCTACGTCACCCAGTACCTCGGCATCGGCTTCATCACCGTCGGGCTGACCGCCATCCTGCGCGACGGCGGCACCTCGCTGGACACGCTGGCGCTGCTCCAGGTCGTCGGCCTGGTCTGGCCGGTCAAGTTCCTCTGGGCGCCGATCCTCGACCGGTACGGCTCCCGCCATCGGGGCCACTCCCGGTCCTGGCTGCTGGTGCTCCAGGGCGGCCTGGTGCTGGCCCTGCTGGCCCTGCTGCCGTTCGACCGCCCGGCCGAGCGGCTCGGCCCGGTCGTCGCGGTCTGTCTCGCGTACATGGACTACTCCCGGCCCGGCACCGGCGGCACCGACTTCACGGTGCTGTCGTCGTTCGGGCTGGTCTGCTCGTTCGTGGCCGCCTGGCTCGCGCTGGTCGCCGCCGACCTGGTCGGCGATCCCGCCGTCGCGGTGGCCTCCGTCGTCCTGGTGGCGCTCGGTGTCGCGGCCGGTGTGGGGCACCGGAGGCGGTTCCGGCGCCCCGCCGCGGCGACGCCGGTGGAGTGGGTGCCGGCGGCGGTTTCGAACTGAGCGATATCGATATCACTCGGCAACAATGTTGACACGAACTTAGGTTAGGGTAACCTAAGTTCGCTCGATCATCGGATCACGCGCGGAAGGCGACGTCCACCGTCCCCCGCCATCGTGTCCACTCCCGACCGTTGAGGACCCGCATGAGCCTGCCCGGATCCACCGCCCAGGCACCGTCGACCCGGGTGACCCCCGGCGCCGACGGCGCCCGCGCCCACCTGCTCACCGCCGGCTCGGTCGACGACTACCGGCGCGTGCTCGCCGCCGGCGTCGACCGGGTGGCGACCCGGGTGGCCGGCGCGGACCGGCCGTTCACGGGCGTGACGCCGGACGAACTGGCGCCGCGGATCGCCGGCATCGACCTGGACCGGCCGCTCGGCGACACCGACGCCGCGCTCGACGAACTCCAGGACGTCTACCTGCGCGACGCCGTCTGGTTCCACCACCCCCGCTACCTGGCGCACCTCAACTGCCCGGTGGTGATCCCGGCCCTGCTCGCCGAGGCGGTGCTCAGCGCCGTCAACTCCTCCCTGGACACCTGGGACCAGAGCGCCGGAGCCACCCTGATCGAGCGCCGGCTCATCGACTGGACGGCCGAGCGGATCGGCCTCGGCCCGGTCGCCGACGGCGTCTTCACCAGCGGCGGCACCCAGTCCAACCTCCAGGCGATGCTGCTGGCCCGCGAGGAGAGCTGCGCCCGGGAGACCGGCCGGTCGACCGAACGTCCGTCCCGTCCCGAGCTGCTGTCCCGGCTGCGCATCGTCACCTCGGCCGCCGGCCACTTCAGCGTGCAGAAGGCGGCAAAGCTGCTCGGCCTCGGCGCGGACGCGGTGGTCGCCGTGCCCACCGACGCCGAGCGGCGGATGCG
Source organism: Micromonospora citrea (assembly GCF_900090315.1). NCBI lineage: Bacteria > Bacillati > Actinomycetota > Actinomycetes > Micromonosporales > Micromonosporaceae > Micromonospora > Micromonospora citrea. Next base: position 6,384,356 of record NZ_FMHZ01000002.1, read on the forward strand.
CACCGACGAACTGGCCCGCGAGATCGACCGCTGCCGCCGCGAGGGCCTGGTGGTGATGGCCGTGGTCGCCACCGCCGGCACCACCGACTTCGGCACCGTCGACCCGCTGCCACAGATCGCCGACATCTGCGCCGCCGCCGGCGTCTGGCTGCACGTCGACGCCGCGTACGGCTGCGGGCTGCTCGTGTCGCCGACCCGGCGGCACCTGCTCGACGGCATCGAACGGGCCGACTCCGTCACCGTCGACTACCACAAGTCGTTCTTCCAGCCGGTCAGCTCCAGCGCCCTGCTGGTGCGCGACCGGCGGACGCTGCGGCACGCCACCTGGCACGCCGACTACCTCAACCCGGCCCGCATGGTCGAGCAGCGCATCCCCAACCAGGTCGACAAGAGCCTTCAGACCACCCGCCGCTTCGACGCCCTCAAGCTCTGGCTGACGCTGCGGATCATGGGCCCGGACGCGATCGGCGCGCTCTTCGACGAGGTGGTGGACCGCGCCGCCGACGCCTGGCAGATGCTCACCGAGGACCCCCGCTTCGAGGTGGTCACCCGGTCACAGTTGAGCACCGTGGTCTTCCGCTACCTGCCGACCGACGCCGGCCGCGACGTCGTCGACGAGGCCAACCTGCACGCCCGCGAGGCGCTGGCGGCCTCCGGCGCCGGGCTCGTCGCCGGCACCAAGGTCGACGGCGCGCACTACCTCAAGTTCACCCTGCTCAACCCCGAGACCACGCGGGACGACATCGCCCACGTCCTCGACCTCGTCGCCGAACACGCCGGCTGGTACGCGCGGACCACGGCCACCGCCGAGCTGTCCTGCCCCGTCGGCTGACGACCCGACCCCGCCCTGGAGAACCGCATGTCCGCGTACGACTTCATCGCCGTCGGGCTGGGCCCGTACAACCTGGGCCTGGCGTGCCTGACCGAGCCGATCGACGACCTCGACGGCCTCTTCTTCGAGGAGCGGGAGAGCATCAGCTGGCATCCCGGGATGCTGCTGGAGTCCACCCGCCTCCAGACGCCGTTCATCGCCGACCTCGTCACGCTCGCCGACCCGACCTCGCCGTACTCCTTCCTCAACTACCTCAAGGAGACCGGGCGGCTCTACCCGTTCTACATCCGGGAGAGCTTCTTCCCGCTGCGCAGCGAGTACGACGACTACTGCCGGTGGGCCGCCGCCAAGCTGCGCAACGTCCGGTACGGGCACCGGGTCACCGCCGTCGAGTACGACCCGACCGACGAGCACTACGTCGTGACGGCCACGGTGACCGCCACCGGGGAGCGGGTCAGCCACCGCGCCCGGCACCTCGTGCTCGGCACCGGCACCCCGCCGTACGTGCCCGACGCCTGCCGGGGGCTCGGCGGCGACGCGATCCACAACTCCCGCTACCTGGAGCACCGGGCGGCGCTGCGCGCCAAGCGGAGCGTCACCGTGGTCGGCAGCGGGCAGAGCGCCGCCGAGATCTACCACGACCTGCTCGGCGACATCGACGCCCACGGCTACCAGCTGAACTGGGTCACCCGGTCGCCGCGGTTCTTCCCCCTCGAATACACCAAGCTGACCCTGGAGATGACCTCGCCGGACTACGTGGACTACTTCCACGCCCTGCCGGAGGCGACCCGCTACCAGCTGGAGTCCGCGCAGAAGGGGCTGTTCAAGGGCGTCAACTCCGACCTGATCAACGACATCTACGACCTGCTCTACGCCAAGAGCCTCGGCGGCCCGCTCCCGACCCGGCTGCTGACCAACACCGAGCTGACCACCGCCGCGTACGACGAGGCCAGCGGGGCCTACACGCTGGGGCTGCGCAACGTCGAGCAGGGCCGCGACCTCACCCTGGACACCGAGGGACTGGTGCTGGCCACCGGCTACCACTACCGCGTCCCCGAGTTCCTGCGGCCGGTGCGGGACCGGATCCGCTGGGACGGCCACGGCCGCTTCGACGTGGCCCGCAACTACAGCATCGACCACACCGGCCGGGGCATCTTCCTGCAGAACGCCGGCACCCACACGCACAGCGTCACCTCGCCCGACCTTGGCATGGGCCCGTACCGCAACTCGTGGATCATCCGGGAGCTGCTCGGCCGCGAGCACTACCCGATCGAGAAGCGCATCGCGTTCCAGGAGTTCGGGGCACCGGCCGGGGTCGCGTCGTGACCGACGTGCTCCACCGCCGCGTCGACGACCGGCTCGGCGAGTTCGCCCTGTGCGCCCTCGACCCCGACGCCCACGCCGCGCTGCTGCACCGCTGGGTCACCCACCCCAAGGCGGCGTTCTGGCTGATGCAGGACGCCGACGTGGCCCGCGTCGCCGAGGAGTACCGGCGCATCGCCGCCCACCCCCACCACGACGCGTTCCTCGGCCTGCACGACGGCCGGCCCGCCTTCCTCGCCGAGCGGTACGACCCCGCCCGCGTCGAACTCGTCGGCCTGTACGACGCGGCCGACGGCGACGTCGGCATGCACTTCCTCTGCGCGCCCGCGGACACACCGGTCCACGGCTTCACCCACGCGGTCATCACCACCGTGATGACGTGGCTGTTCGCCGACCCGGCCACCCGACGCGTCGTGGTCGAGCCCGACGTGCGCAACACGGCGGTGCACGCGCTCAACGCGGCCGTCGGCTTCACCGTCGTCGGTCGGATCGCCAAGCCCGAGAAGGACGCGCTGCTCAGCGTCTGCACCCGCGCCCAGTTCGAGGCCGCGACCGGCGCCGCCCACACCCCTCCCGCCGCAACCCGAGGAGACCTGCCCACGTGAACCCCTCCGCATCCGTGGCCCACCTGACGCCGGAGAGCTGGGCCCGCGCCAACCGGCTGCTGGTCCGCAAGGCCCTGGCCGAGTTCGCCCACGAACGGCTGCTCACGCCCGAGCCGGTGCCCGCCGAGGCGGACGGTCCCGCGACGCGGGAGCGCCGGTACGAGGTGCGCGGCGACGACGGCGAGGTGGCCTACCGGTTCACCGCCGACCTGCTGGCCCTGGACCACTGGCGGATCGACGCCGACAGCATCACCCGCCACCGCGGCGACGCCGAGCTGCCGCTGGACGCCCTCGAGTTCTGCCTCGACCTGCGCGGCGCGCTGGGCCTGAGCGACGAGATCCTCCCCGTCTACCTGGAGGAGATCAGCTCCACCCTGGCCAGCACCGCGTACAAGCTCGACAAGCCGGCGACCAGCGCCGCCGACCTCGCCCGCGCCGACTTCCAGACCATCGAGACCGAGATGACCGAGGGCCACCCCGGCTTCGTGGCGAACAACGGCCGCATCGGCTTCGACATCGACGAATACCGCGCGTACGCCCCGGAGGCGGGCCAGCCGGTGCGGCTGATCTGGCTGGCCGCGCACCGCGACCGGACGACGTTCACCTGCGCCGCCGACCTGGACTACGACACCCTGCTGCGCGCCGAACTCGGCGACGACACCCTCGCCCGGTTCGCCGACACCCTGACCGGGCTCGGCCTCGACCCGGCCGACTACCTGCTCATCCCCGTGCACCCGTGGCAGTGGTGGAACAGGATCTCCGTCACGTTCGCCGCCGAGGTCGCGCGGCGCCGGCTCGTCTGCCTCGGCCCCGGCCCCGACGAGTACCTCGCCCAGCAGTCCATCCGCACCTTCTTCAACGTCACCGACCCGACCCGGCACTACGTCAAGACCGCCCTGTCGGTGCTGAACATGGGCTTCATGCGAGGGCTGTCGGCCGCGTACATGGAGGCCACCCCGGCCATCAACGACTGGCTCGCCGACCTGATCGCCGGCGACGAGGTGTTCGCCCGCACCGGGCTGACGATCATCCGCGAGCGCGCGGCGATCGGGTACCGGCACCTGGAGTACGAGGCGGCCACCGACCGGTACTCCCCGTACCGCAAGATGCTGGCCGCGCTGTGGCGCGAGAGCCCGGTGCCCGGCCTGGAGCCCGGGCGGCGGCTGGCCACGATGGCGTCCCTGCTGCACACCGACCGCGACGGCCGCTCGTTCGCCGCCGCGCTGATCGCCCAGTCCGGGCTGGCGCCGCGGGTGTGGCTGCGCCGCTACCTCGACGCCTACCTCACCCCGCTGCTGCACAGCTTCTACGCCCACGACCTGGCGTTCATGCCGCACGGCGAGAACGTCATCCTCGTCCTCGACGGCGGGACGGTCGAGCGGGCCATCTTCAAGGACATCGCCGAGGAGATCGTGGTCATGGACCCGGAGGCCGACCTGCCGCCGCAGGTGCGGCGGATCCGGGCCGACGTGCCGGAGGACATGAAGCTGCTGTCGATCTTCACCGACGTCTTCGACTGCTTCCTGCGCTACCTCAACGCGATCCTGGCCACCGAGGGCGTGCTCGACGAGGAGACCTTCTGGCGCACCGTCGCCGAGTGCGCGGCCGACTACGCCGACAGCGTCCCGCACCTGGCCGACCGGCTGCGGCGCTACGACCTGTTCGCCCCGCAGTTCGCGCTGTCCTGCCTCAACCGGCTCCAGCTGCGTAACAACCGGCAGATGGTCGACCTGGCCGACCCGTCGGCGGCGCTGCAACTGGTCGGCACCCTGGCCAACCCCATCGCCCGCTTCGCGCCGACCCGATGACCGCCGTCACGGCCGCGCCGGCCGTCGGGGCGGCGGTCGGCGCGGACGGCCGGGTGCGGGGGCGGTGGCTGATCCTCGCCGTGCTCTGCCTCGCTCAGGTCACCGTGGTGCTCGACAACACCGTGCTGACGGTGGCGATCCCCGTGCTGACGACCGAGCTGTCCGCCGGCACCGCCGACGTCCAGTGGATGATCAACGCGTACGCGCTGGTCCAGTGCGGCCTGCTGCTCAGCGCGGGCAGCGCCGCCGACCGGTACGGCCGACGCCGGATGCTGCTGGCCGGCCTGGTGCTGTTCGGGCTCGGGTCGCTGGCCGCCGGGCTCGCCCAGACCAGCGGCCAACTGATCGCCGCCCGGGCCGGCATGGGCGTCGGCGGCGCGCTGCTGGTGACCGCCACCCTCGCGGTGGCGATGCAGGTCTTCGACGACGCCGAGCGGTCCCGGGCCATCGGGCTCTGGGCCGCGGCGAGCGCGCTGGGCTTCGCGGCCGGGCCGCCCTTCGGCGGGCTCGTCCTCGCCCACCTCCCGTGGGGCGCGATCTTCCTGGTCAACGTGCCGATCGTGCTGGTCTGCCTGGTGGCGTCGTGGGCGCTGGTGCCGGAGTCGCGCCGCCCGAGCGGCGGGCGCCTCGACCTGGGCGGGGTGCTGCTGTCCACGGCGGGCCTGACCGGGGTCGTCCACGCGATCATCGCCGGGCCGGAACGCGGCTGGACGGCCCCGCCGGTGCTCGGCACGGCGGGCGCCGGCGTGCTCCTGCTCGCCGCCTTCGTGGCCTGGGAGCGGCGGGTCGCCGACCCCATGCTCGACATGCACTTCTTCCGCAGCCGCCGCTTCGTCGGGGCGGTCTCCGGCGTCGTCCTGATCACCTTCGGGGCCACCGGCGCGCTGTTCCTGCTGACCCAGCACCTCCAGTTCGTCCGGGGCTACCCCGCCTGGGAGGCGGGCCTGCGGATGGTGCCGTTCGCGCTCTCCATCGTCCTGCTCAACGTGGCCGGGGTCGCCGCGCGGGTGATCCGGCGGCTCGGGCTGGCGTGGTCGATCGCGCTCGGCATGGCGCTGCTCGCCGGCGGCCTCGCCCTAGTCACCCACGCCCCGTCGGACGGCTACGAGGTGCTGCTGCCGGGGCTGCTCGTGATGGGCGCCGGCTGCGCCCTGGCCAACCCGGCCATCGTCGAGGCGGTGATGAGCGCCATCCCGCCGGAGAAGGCCGGGGCCGGGGCGGGAGTCGACGGCACCATGACGGAGGTCGGCGGCAGCCTCGGCATCGCCGTGCTGGGGGCGATCCTCAACGCCCGCTTCGCCGCCCTGCTGCCCGCCGCCCTCGCCGGCGCGGGATCGTTTCCCGCCGCCCTGGCCGCGGCGCGGAGCGAGACCGAACGCGCGGTCGTCGCCGAGGCGTTCCGCTCCGCGTTGGAGACCGGCCAGACGGTCGGCGCCGTGGCCGTCTTCGCCGGCGGCTGCGTCGCCGCCGCGCTGCTGCGCCGGGCCGAGCGGGCCGGCTGAGCCGGGCGCTCACCGCCACCTCGGCCGCCGGGGCGTCGACGGGGACGGGCGGGTCGCGCCCGCCCGGCCCGGGGCGTCCGGGCCGGGCGGGCGCGCCCGGACGGTCAGGCCCGCAGCGTCCGCAGCGCGCCGGCCCAGGCGACCACCTCGTCGAGCATGGTGCCGACGGCCTGCTCGTGGTGGGCCACCGGCCGGAAGTCGCGGAAGTTGACGAAGTCGGTCGTCAGGGAGAGCGCCACCTGCGAGCGGACGTCGGCCACCCCGAGCTGCCCGAGCACCAGCCGCAGGTGCTCCGCCGCCCGGGTGCCGCCGTGCACGCCGTAGCTGACGAAACCGGCGGACTTGTGCTGCCACTCCTGGAACAGGAAGTCGACGGCGTCCTTCAGCGCGCCGGGGATCGAGTGGTTGTACTCCGGGGTGACGAAGACGAACCCGTCGCACCGGGCGACGGTCGCCGCCCAGCGGCGCACGGCGGGGCGGGTGGACGGCGCCATCGACGGTGGCAGCACCTCGTCGAAGTGGGGCAGGCCGTAGTCGGCGAGGTCGACCAGCTCGGCGGTGAGGTCGCCCCGTTTGGCGGCGAGGTCACGCACCCAGCGGGCCACGACGTCCGCCTTGCGCCCGGGCCGCGTGCTGCCGGCGATGACACCGATCCTGACCATGGTCGATCTCCTTCACGGGGTGGAAACGGGACTGCGGGAGTGCGGCGCCCCGGCCAGCCCTCGGGCCAGCTCCACGGCGCCGTGCAGGGACGAGAGCCCACCGAGGGCGGCGGGGAGCACCGGCGGCGCGGGACGGCCGGGCCGGCCGGCCGACCGGGCCCGGTCGGCGACGAGCGGGACGAAGCCCGGCAGTCCGGCGGCGAACCCGCCGCCGACGATCGCCACCGCCGGATCCAGCAGCTCGCCGAGGCTGACCACCGCCGCCGCCAGGGCGCGGCAGCTCGCCTCGACCGCGTCGACGGCCCAGGTTCGGCCGTCGCGCAGCCCCGCCCGCAGGTCGTCGAAGCTCACCTCGGCGCCTCGGGCGGCGCCCGCCCGGCGCAGCGTGGCCGGGCCCGACGCCACCGACTGGAGGCAGCCGCGCCGCCCGCAGTCGCAGCGCGCGCCGTCGAGGGCGACGACCATGTGCCCGACCTCGGCGGACGAGCGGCCGGGCACCGACCGCCCCGCCAGCACCACCCCGCCGCCCACACCGGTGCCTACGCCCAGATAGACCACGTCGTCGTGGCCGGCGTGCCGGGCCTCGGCCAGCGCGGCGAGGTCGCCGTCGTCGGCGACGGCCGTGGTCGCGTCGGGGAAGACGCGACGCAGCGCGCCGGCGAGGTCCAGGCCCGCCCAGCCCGGCCGGCCGGGCCACGTCGTGACGGTGCCCGCCGCGTCGGTGGTCGCCGGCATCGCCACTCCGACCGCGCCGACGGGTCCCCACGCCCCGCGCAGCCGGTCCGCCTCGGCGGCCAGTACGGCCAGGTCCGCCGTCGCGTCGCCGCCGCGCGGCCAGTGGAAGACCCGGTCGTACGCGGGCCGGCCGGCCGCCTCGGCGCGCAGCGCCACCTTGGTGCCGCCGACGTCGACGCCCAGCACGCCGTCGGGGCGTCGCGGGTCGGGCCCGGCCGGACGCCGGGGGTCGGGCACGCCGTCGGGGCGTCGCGGGTCGGGCCCGGCCGGACGTTGCGGGCCGGGCCCGACGGCGGGGCCCTGCGGGTCGGGCACGGCGGCTCAGCCCTCCAGCACGTGGAGGACCACCAGCGCCACCGCGGCGACGGCGAAGATCACCGGCGTCAGGGTCATGGCGGCAGGATCCTTCGCCCGGGCGTGGTAGACCACCGCGCCGACCATCTGCAGGGCGAGGCCGACGGCCGCCGCGATCCCCAGCGGCGCCCAGAGCAGCCCGAGCAGCAGCCCGGCGACGGCGGCGAGTTCCAGCACCCCGAGCGCGCGGGTGAGGCCTGGGGAGACGCCCAGGTGGTCCATCCGCTCGCGCATCTGCGCCTGCCCGGTCAGCTTCGGCACGGCGGTGCCGAGGAATACCGCGGCGAGGACGGCGGTCAGGACGATGACGGGAATCTGCACGGGAGGTCCTTCGCGTCAGGGGGCAGGATGCGCACGACCGTACCGGTGTCGGGTCGGCGCGGCCGGGGGCGGCGGGCGGCGGCGCGTCCGGTCCTCACGGGACGGTCGCGACGAGGGCGCGGGCGGCCAACCGGTAGCCCAGCGGCCCGAGCCCGACGATGACCCCGCTGGCCAGCGGGGCGATGACCGAGTCGTGCCGGAAGCTCTCCCGGGCCCAGACGTTGGACAGGTGCACCTCGACGAACGGCCGCGGGTAGTTGGCCAGCGCGTCGCGTAGGCTCCAACCGGCGATCATCAGCGCGCCCGGGTTGACGATGGCGCCGACGGTGTCGTAGCGGTCCTGGATCGCGCGGATCATGGCACCCTCGCAGTCGTGCTGCTCGGCCACCACCCGCCAGCCCCGCGCGGCGACCTCCTCGCCGACCGCCCGTTCGATGTCGTCGAGGGTGTCGGTGCCGTAAATTTCCGGCTCCCGCCTGCCGAGGATGCCCAGGTTCGGGCCGTTGAGCAGCAGCACGTCCGACACGCTTCACCTCGCGGGGGCACGGCCCTGTCCCCACAGGACCCGATGACTGGTCCTCCGCAGTCTTACCGGACGGCCGGCGTCGGGCGACCCGGCGGCGGCCGGGCAGCGGGTGGACTAAGGGGTGCCTAGGGGCTGTTAGGGGAGGTGACCCCGCGCCCCGTTCGGTTACCGTCCTCCCTGCTGAGGCGATGCCGCCGGCCCCACGGGGGCGTCACCCGTCTCGAACCGGCCATTCGGCGCCCCGGCGCGTCCGGACCGCGTACCGGCGGTCCCGGGTCGTCCCGCCCGATGTCCGGCGAAGCCCCTGGTCTGCCCGAGTTGGGAAGTGGGAAGTCATGAGTGGTCAGCCCTCGACGGTGTCGGAACTCCCCGAGTGGCCGCAGTTCGGTGACGAGGAGCGCGCCGGACTGATCCGCGCCCTCGAGCAGGGCCAGTGGTGGCGGATGGGCGGCAGCGAGGTCGACTCCTTCGAGCAGGAGTTCGGCGCCTACCACGGCACGCCGCACGCGCTCGCCGTCACCAACGGCACCCACGCCCTCGAGGTCGCCCTGGAGGTGCTCGGCGTCGGTCCCGGCACCGAGGTGATCGTCCCCGCCTTCACGTTCATCTCGTCCTCGCTGGCCGCGCAGCGCCTCGGCGCGGTCGCGGTGCCGGTCGACGTCGACCTGGACACCTACTGCGTCGACCCGGCCGCCGTCGAGGCCGCCATCACCCCCCGCACCCGGGCCATCATGCCCGTGCACATGGCCGGCCAGTTCGCCGACATGGACGCGCTGAGCAAGCTCGCCGCCGACGCCGGGGTGGCGCTGCTTCAGGACGCCGCGCACGCCCAGGGCGCGCAGTGGCAGGGCAAGCGGGCCGGCGAGCTGGGCTCGGTGGCCGCGTTCAGCTTCCAGAACGGCAAGCTGATGACCGCCGGCGAGGGCGGCGCCATCCTCTTCCCCGACGAGGAGCTGCGCGAGCGGGCGTTCCTCGTGCACAGCTGCGGCCGGCCCCGCACCGACCGGGACTACCTGCACAGCACCACCGGCTCGAACTACCGGATGGGCGAGTTCACCGCCGCCGTGCTGCGCGCCCAACTGGCCCGGCTCGACGCGCAGATCGCGGTGCGCGAGCAGCGCTGGCCGCTGCTGGCGAGCCTGCTCGCCGAGATCCCCGGCGTCGTGCCGCAGGGGCGCGACGAGCGCGGCGACCGCAACCCGCACTACATGGCGATGTTCCGGGTCCCCGGCATCACGCTGGAGCGCCGCCGCGCCGTGGTGGACGCCCTGATCGCCCGGGGCGTCCCGGCGTTCGTGGCGTTCCGGGCCATCTACCGGTGCGACGGCTTCTGGAAGGCCGGCGCCCCCGACGAGTCGATCGAGTCGATCGCGGCCCGCTGCCCGAACGTCGAGCAGATCCACGCCGACTGCGTCTGGCTGCACCACCGCACCCTGCTCGGCACCGAGCAGCAGATGCACGAGATCGCCACCGTGCTCGCCGACGTCCTCGCCGGATGACCGGCCTGCCCCCGGCCGCCGCGACCGACCGACCGGTCCGGGTCGCGGTGGCCGGTCTCGGGTGGGCCGGGCGCGAGATCTGGCTGCCCCGGCTGGCCGCGCACCCGGGCTTCACGGTGACCGCCGTGGTCGACCCGGAGCCGGGCGTCCGCGACCGGGCCCGCGACAGCCACCACGTCCCCGCCTCGTACGCCGACGTCGACGAGTTGCCCGCCGACACGGTCGACCTGGTCGTCGTCGCCGTGCCGAACCACCTGCACGCCGCCGTGGCCGCCCGGCTGCTGCGCCGGGGCGTGCCGGTGTTCCTGGAGAAGCCGGTCTGCCTGACCTCCGCCGAGGCGACCCTGCTCGCCGACGCGGAGCGCGCCGGCGGCGCGGTGCTGCTGGCCGGCAGCGCCGCCCGCTACCGGGCCGACGTGCGGGCACTGGCCGAGGCGGCCGGCGAGCTGGGCAAGATCCGGCACGTCGACGTGGCCTGGGTCCGCGCCCGGGGCGTGCCCGACGCGGGCGGCTGGTTCACCCGCCGCGACCTCTCCGGCGGGGGCGCGCTTGTCGACCTCGGCTGGCACCTGCTCGACACCGTGCTGCCGCTGCTGGGCCCCACCACGGTCACCCACGCCATCGGCAGCGTCTCCGACGACTTCGTCAACGACAGCGCGGCCCACGCCGCCTGGCGCGGCGACGCCGTCGCCGGTGGCCGCGCCCCCGGCGACGTCGAGGACACCGCCCGGGGCTTCCTGCTCACCGCCGACGGGTCCTCCGTGGCGCTGCACGCCTGCTGGGCCTCGCACGAGTCGCTGGACCGCACCACCATCACGGTGCACGGCGCCACCGGCTCGGCGACGCTGCGCTGCACCTTCGGATTCAGCCCCAACCGGGAGCCGTCACCCGTGCTGACCCGCACCCGCGACGGCGAAACCGTCCGGCTGCCGCTGGCCGAGGAGCCGATCGGCGCCGAGTACGGTCGTCAGCTCGACGCCCTCCCCGGGCTGCTGGCGGACCCTGCCGGCCGGGGCGCGGCCGTCGCCGAGGCGCGCCGCACCATCGACGTCATCGAACGGATCTACCACGCCGCCCGGCCCACCGAGCCGGAGCGGCAGCACGCGCTGACGGGCCATCGCGACAGGTGAGAACCACCGTCGGCCCCATTCGCCTCCGGGAGCAGCCATGAGCCATCCACCGTCCACCGTCGAGGTGACCCCGCGATCGCCGACGCGCGGCCCGATCCGCGCGGTCGTCTTCGACCTCGACGGCGTCGTCGTCGACAGCTCGGCCGTCATGCGGGAGGCGTTCAGCATCGCGTACGCCGAGGTGGTGGGCGACGGGCCGGCGCCGTTCGAGGAGTACAACCGGCACATGGGCCGGTACTTTCCGGACATCATGCGGCTCATGGGGTTGCCGCTGGAGATGGAGGAGCCCTTCGTCCGGGAGAGCTACCGGATGGCCCACCTGGTGCCGCTCTTCCCCGGCGTCCGGGAGACCCTGGAGACGCTGCACGCGAGGGGCGTCCGGATGGCCGTCGCCACCGGCAAGAGCGGCCCCCGGGCCCGCTCGCTGCTCGACACGCTCGGTGTGCTGGGGCTGTTCGACCAGGTGATCGGCTCCGACGAGGTGGCCCGCCCGAAGCCCGCCCCGGACATCGTGCTCCAGGCGCTCGGCCACCTCGGCGTGCCGCCGGAGCAGGCCATGATGGTCGGCGACGCGGTCATCGACCTGCTCAGCGGCCGGGACGCCGGCGCCACCGCGGTCGCCACCACCTGGCACGGCGGGGACGTCGCCGCGCTGCTGGCCGCCGGCCCCGACCTGGTCCTGCACGCCCCGGGCGAACTGCTCGCGCACTGCCCCGCCGTCCTCGTCCACTGATTCCCTGTCGGGGATCGGTTGTCAAGGTGGTGGCTGACCCGCACCGACGGCACCCGGTCGCTCCGGCGGTTCGCGCGACGCACGTACCCGGCCGGCCGCCACCCCCTGCCGCCGGGCCCGCCGCACCGGCCGGCCACGGCGGCTGCGGGGCTGTCAGCGTGCCTCGTCGGCGGCCTCCGGGCCGGCCCGCAGGAAGCGCAGCACGGAGGTGGCCAGCACCTCGGCGACCTCGGGCGGGACCAGGTCGGTGCGGACGGTCACGCGCACGAGCACGTCCTCGTCGCCGGGCAGCACCTCGACGAGGCAGGCGCCCGACCACTCGCGGGCGTACGGCTCGACGACCTCCTCGGTGCGGCAGCCGGGCAGCTCGAGCGGAAGGACGACGTTGTCCTGGTACGCGAAGGTCGGCAGGCTGTTGGCCACCTCCCGCGACAGGCCGACGGCCGGGTCGGCGGTGCTCTCCAGGAAGGGGACGTCCTGCGCGGCCATCAGCTCGTCGATGCTCTGCTGCACGGCCCGCACCAGGTCCCTCCCGGGGGCGTCGAACCGGACCCGGAGGCAGTTGGAGTTGATCCTGCTCGTGAAGGTGGAGTCGAGGACCCGGCTGCCGCGCTGGGCGACGATCATCAGCATGCCGATGTCGTCCTGCCCGTGGACGGCGCGCAGCGCCGAGGCGTAGGCGGCGGCGAAGTAGGCGGAGCGGCTGAACCGGCGTTCGCGGCCGGCCCGGTCCCAGCGCTCCAGCACGTCGCGGCCGACGGTGACGGCGTATCCGGTCTTCGGGCCCCAGGCCGGCGTCCGCTCCAGCAACTCCTGGGACCGGCCCTGGCCCTGCCGGGGCAGGCCGCGTAGCTGTTCGCGCCAGTAGGCGCGTTGCGCCGCCAGGTCGGCGGCGTCGCGCAGGCGGGTGTGTTCGTCGTGGTACTCGCGCAGGGTGGGCGCTGGTTGGTTCCAGGTGGGGGTCTTGCCGGTGAGTCGGGCGGTGTAGGCGTGGGCGAGGTCGCGTACGAGCAGGGAGTGGGACCAGCCGTCGTAGGCGATGTGGTGGATGCCGATGCCGAGGAGGGTGCGGTCGGTGGAGCGTTCGCGGAGGAGGGCGGCGCGCCAGTTGTGGCCCTGGGTGTAGTCGAGGGGTTGTTGGACGGCTTCGGTGAGTCGGTCGAGTGCCTGTTGTGGGTTGGTGGCGTCGGTGAGGAGTCGGAGTTGGGGCATGCCGGGGTTGGGTGGGATGAGGGCGACGGGTGGGTCGGTGCGGCGGTAGCGGGCGTGGAGGGCTTGGTGGCGGCGGTGGACGTCGCCGAGGGCTGCCATCAGCGCGCGCAGGTCCAGCGCACCCTCGATCCACCAGGTGACCGGGCAGACCAGGTCGGGCGGGAGCATGACGAACTTGGCGACCGAGAGGGCCAGCGGAACGGGCCCGGACGGGTCGGGGCGTGCGGTGCCGGGCGTCTCCGTCCCGACGCGGCGGCGGGGCGCGGTGGTGAGCCACCGCGCCAGCTCGCGGGGAGTGGGGGTGCGGTGGATCTGCGAGACGGGCACGAGCACGTCGGTGGCCTCGTCGATGGCGGCGGCCACCGCGGCGGACTGGAGGGAGGTGCCGCCGAGGTCGAAGAAGCTGTCGCGGGCGCCGACGCCCTCGACGCCCAGCACCGTGGAGAACACGCCCGTGACCAGTCGTTCCTCGGCGGTCACGGGCTCGACGAACTCCACGCCGAGGTCGGGGCGCTGCGAGCCGGGCTCGGGCAGGGCCTGCCGGTCGATCTTGCCGGTGCCGCCGACGGGGAACCGGTCGAGGACCATGACCACGGCGGGGACCATGTAGGAGGGCAGGGCGGCCGTGGCGTGTGCGCGCAGCTCGCTGACTACCGGGGTGCGGCTGTCGCGGCCGGTCACGTAGCCGACGAGGCGGGCGACGCCTTGCTTCTCCCGGCGCACGACCACGGCCGTGCCGACGTCGGGGTGCTGTTCCAGGACGGCCTCGATCTCGCCGAGTTCGATGCGGATGCCGTTGACCTTGACCTGGTGGTCCATCCGGCCGAGGATCTCCAGCGCCCCGGCGGCGTTCCACCGGCCCAGGTCGCCGGTGCGGTAGGCGGTCCCGCCGCCGTACGGGTCGGTGACGAACCGTTGCGCGGTCAGTTCGGGGCGGTGCAGGTAGCCGTCGGCGACGCCCCTGCCGGTGATGAGGATCTCGCCGGGGACGCCCATGGGGACGAGGTTCAACCGCGCGTCGACGACGCGGATCTGCCGGTTGGGCATGGGCCGGCCGATCGGCACGTACGCGCCGTCCCAGCCGGTCGACGCGTCGTACCAGGTGCAGGCGATGGCGGCCTCCGCCGGCCCGTAGGCGTTGACCAGGCGGGCGCCGGCGTCCAGCCAGCGTCGGGCCATGCGGGGCGGGACGGGCTCCCCGGCGAGCGTCACGCAGGACATGCTCGGGCAGTCGGCGGGGTCGACCGCGGCGAGGTTGGTGGGCGGGCAGAACGCGTGGGTCACCTGCTCCTTGGCGATCAGGTCGGTCAGCCGGCGGGCGTCGAGCAGGTCGTCGCGGGAGCACACCACGACCCGGGCGCCGGACGTCAGCGCGGTGTAGATCTCGCCCAGCGCCACGTCGAAGACCGGGGCGCAGCAGTGCAACATCCGGCTGTCGGGCCCGACCCCGCACTCCTCGCGCATCCAGGCGAGGAAGTTCGTCAGCATGGCGTGGGTCAACACGACACCCTTCGGGGTGCCCGTGGAGCCGGACGTGTAGATCACGAACGCCGGCCCGGAGGCGTCCACCGCCGGCAGGTCGACCGGCCCGGTCGCCGCCACCGCGGGCCACTCGTCGTCGAGGGCGATCACCCGCACGCCGTCGGGCCGGGGGACACGCGGGGCGACCTCGCCGACGGTGAGCACGACGCGGGCGCCGTGGTCGGCCAGGAGCATCCGCATCCGCTCCGCCGGCCACGACACGTCCATCGGCGTGTACGCCGCCCCGGCGCGCAGCACCGCGAGCGTGGCGACGAGGGTCCACAGGCTGCGGTCCAGCGCCAGCGACACCACGTCCCCGACGCCGACGCCGGCCGAGCGCAGGTGGCGGGCCAGCAGCTCCGACCGGCGCGCCAGCTCACCGTACGTGAGGACCTCGCCGCCGGCGACGCCCGCGACCGCGTCGGGTGCCCGGCGCGCCCACGCCAGGACCAGGTCGTGGATCGGCCCGTCCGGCACCGGACGGTCCGGACCCCGGCCCCACCCGAGCAGCCGCTCGCGGTCGGCCGCGTCCAGCAGCGGCAACCCCGACAGCGGTACGTCGGGCTGCCGGATCCCGGCCGACGCCAGCAGCACGGTCTGGTCCAGCAGGCCCCGCGCCCAGTCCGCGGACCAGCCCTCCGCCGCGTGGTCCACCCGCAGCCCGGACCCGTCCGAGGCCACCGTCACCACCAGGTCGACGCCCACCGTCTCCGGGCCGGCCTCGGCGACCGGACCGTCGACGAGGTCCACCGCGACCGGGCCCGGCGCACCCGCACCCGTCACCGGTGCGGCCCACGCCGCGGCCACCCGCCGCACCAGCGCACCGAAGGTCGGATCGTCCGCGACGGCCACCCGCACGACCGACGTGCCCGACCGCAGGCCCAGCGCCACCTCGTCCTGCCCGGTGTACCGGGCCAGCACCGCGACGAGGCCGGCCAGCAGCACCACGCCGGCGGGCTCCGGGCCCGTCAGGTCGGGCAGCTCGGGCCTGCGCGACTGCGAGGCCGAGCGGGCCGGCCACAGCAGGGGCCGCCGCAGGTCCGCCATCAGGTCGAGGGCCTCGATGTCGGCGCCGGGGCCGGCGGCACCCGTGGCCCCGGCCGCACCATCAACGATCCCGACAGACATGGGCGAACCTCCGATCAGGGCCGGCGCCACCTGTGCGGCCGCGGCCGGGTCGACGAGTCAGGAACTCCGTGCGCGATTCAGCCGGCGGTGGGGGCCGCCGGGGGCCCGGCCTCGAGGAACCGGAGCATGTGGCCGTTCAGCTCCTCGGCGAAGCGGTACGGCAGGTAGTCGGTGCGGATGGTGACGCGCAGCAGGGCGTGGTCGGCGCGGGGCAGCACCTCGACCGTCAGCCCGTTGGGGACCTCCCGGGCGTACGGCTCCACGACCTCCTCGGTCCGGCAGCCCGGCAGTTCCAGCGGAAGGACGACGTTGTCCTGGTAGACGAACGTCGGCAGGCTGGCGACCACCTCGCCGGAGATTCCGGCGGCGGGGTCGTCGGCGATCTCCGCGAAGGGGACGTCCTGGGCTCGCATCAGGTCGCCGACCGTCTCGTTGACCCGCAGGACGAGCCCGCCGTCCTCCGGCCCGTCGAACCGGACCCGGACGCAGTTGAGGTTGAGCCGGGTCGTGAAGGCGGAGTCGAGGACTCGGCTGCCCCGCTTCGCCACGACCATCAGCAGGCCGATGTCGTCCTGCTGATGGACGGCGCGCAGCGCGGAGGCGAACGCGGCCACGAAGCAGCTCGACCGGCTGAACCGCTGTTGCCGCGCCGCCTCGTCCCAGCGGCGCATGATCTGGGGGCCGACCTCGGCGATGTGCCCGGTCTTCGGGCCCCACGCCAGCGCTTGCTCCAGCGACGCCGTGGGCTGGGCCCGGCCCTGCCGGGGCAGGCCGCGTAGCTGTTCGCGCCAGTAGGCGCGTTGTGCCGCCAGGTCGGCGGCGTCGCGCAGGCGGGTGTGTTCGTCGTGGTACTCGCGCAGGGTGGGCGCTGGTTGGTTCCAGGTGGGGGTCTTGCCGGTGAGTCGGGCGGTGTAGGCGTGGGCGAGGTCGCGTACGAGCAGGGAGTGGGACCAGCCGTCGTAGGCGATGTGGTGGATGCCGATGCCGAGGAGGGTGCGGTCGGTGGAGCGTTCGCGGAGGAGGGCGGCGCGCCAGTTGTGGCCCTGGGTGTAGTCGAGGGGTTGTTGGACGGCTTCGGTGAGTCGGTCGAGTGCCTGTTGTGGGTTGGTGGCGTCGGTGAGGAGTCGGAGTTGGGGCATGCCGGGGTTGGGTGGGATGAGGGCGACGGGTGGGTCGGTGCGGCGGTAGCGGGCGTGGAGGGCTTGGTGGCGGCGGTGGACGTCGCCGAGGGCTGCCATCAGCGCGCGCAGGTCCAGCGCACCCTCGATCCACCAGGTGACCGGGTTGACGACCTCCAGGGGCGACATCAGGCACTTGGCCACCTGCTGCGCGAGCGGAACCGGGCCGGGACGCTGGCGGGCCTGGCCGGCCGCCGCGCCGCTGTGGGGGCGGCGGGGCGCGGCGGTGAGCCAGCGGGCCAGGGCCTGCGGCGTCGGGGTGCGGTGGATCTGCGACACGGGCACGACCACGTCCGTGGCCTCGTCGATGCGCGTGGCGACGGTCGCCGACTGCAACGACGTGCCGCCCAGGTCGAAAAAGCTGTCGCGGGTGCCGACCCGGTCGATGCCGAGGACGGTCGCGAACACCCCGGCGACGAGCCGTTCGGAGTTCGTCGCGGGCTCGACGAACTCCACGCCGAGGTCGGGGCGCTGCGAGCCGGGCTCGGGCAGGGCCCGCCGGTCGATCTTGCCGGTGCCGCCGAGGGGGAACCGGTCGAGGACCATGACCACGGCGGGGACCATGTAGGAGGGCAGGGCGGCCGTGGCGTGTGCGCGCAGCTCGCTGACTACCGGGGTGCGGCCGTCGCGGCCGGTCACGTAGCCGACGAGGCGGGCGACGCCTTGCTTCTCCCGGCGCACGACCACGGCCGTGCCGACGTCGGGGTGCTGTTCCAGGACGGCCTCGATCTCGCCGAGTTCGATGCGGATGCCGTTGACCTTGACCTGGTGGTCCATCCGGCCGAGGATCTCCAGCGCCCCGGCGGCGTTCCACCGGCCCAGGTCGCCGGTGCGGTAGGCGGTCCCGCCGCCGTACGGGTCGGTGACGAACCGCTGCGCGGTCAGTTCGGGGCGGTGCAGGTAGCCGTCGGCGACGCCCCTGCCGGTGATGAGGATCTCGCCGGGGACGCCCATGGGGACGAGGTTCAACCGCGTGTCGACGACGCGGATCTGCCGGTTGGGCATGGGCCGGCCGATCGGCACGTACGCGCCGTCCCAGCCGGTCGACGCGTCGTACCAGGTGCAGGCGATGGCGGCCTCCGCCGGCCCGTAGGCGTTGACCAGGCGGGCGCCGGCGTCCAGCCAGCGTCGGGCCATGCGGGGCGGGACGGGCTCCCCGGCGAGCGTCACGCAGGACATGCTCGGGCAGTCGGCGGGGTCGACCGCGGCGAGGTTGGTGGGCGGGCAGAACGCGTGGGTCACCTGCTCCTTGGCGATCAGGTCGGTCAGCCGGCGGGCGTCGAGCAGGTCGTCGCGGGAGCACACCACGACCCGGGCGCCGGACGTCAGCGCGGTGTAGATCTCGCCCAGCGCCACGTCGAAGACCGGGGCGCAGCAGTGCAACATCCGGCTGTCGGGCCCGACCCGGCACTCCTCGGGCATCCAGGCGAGGAAGTTCGTCAGCATGGCGTGGGTCAACACCACGCCCTTCGGCTTCCCCGTCGATCCCGATGTGTAGATCACGAACGCCGGCCCGGAGGCGTCCACCGCCGGCAGGTCCACCGGCCCGGTCGCCGCCACCGCGGGCCACTCGTCGTCGAGGGCGATCACCCGCACGCCGTCGGGCCGGGGGACACGCGGGGCGACCTCGCCGACGGTGAGCACGACGCGGGCGCCGTGGTCGGCCAGGAGCATCCGCATCCGCTCCGCCGGCCACGACACGTCCATCGGCGTGTACGCCGCGCCCGCCCGCAGCACGCCCAGGGTCGCCACCAGCGACCACAGGCTGCGGTCCAAGGCCAGCGACACCACGGCGCCGGCGCCCACGCCCATCGACCGCAGGTACCCGGCCAGCGAGGCCGACCGGCGGTCCAGCTCCGCGTACGTCAACACCTCCGCGCCGGCGACGCCCGCCACCGCGTCCGGCGTGCGCCGCGCCCACCGCAGCACCAACTCGTGGATCGGCTCGGCCGGCACCTGCCGCTCGGCGCCCCGGCCCCACGCCAGCAGCCGCTCCCGCTCCGCGTCCTCCAGCAGCGGCAGCCCCGACAGATCCCGCTCGGGCGCATCCAGCCCCGCCCGCGTCACGGTGGCCACCTGGTCGAGCAGGCCCCGCGTCCAGTCCGCCGAGAACCCCTCCGCCGCGTAGTCCACCCGCACCGCCGACCCGTCGGCCGCCACCGTCACCACCAGGTCCACCGCCACCACCGCCGGCCCGGCCTCGGCCACCGGAGCGTCCACCAGCCCCACCACCACCGGGCCGGCGTCCGCCGCGACCGGCGTCGCCAACGCCGTGCCCACCCGCGACACCAGCTCCCCGAAACCCGGATCGTCCGTCACGTCCACCCGCAACCCGCCACCGGACGACAGACCCACCACCACCTGGCTCTGACCGGTGTACCGGGCCAGCACGCCCACGAGTCCCGCCAGCACCGCCTCGCCGGTCGCCCCGCCGGGCAGCAGGCGGTGCGCCGACGCGGCCCGGGCCGGCCATGCCGTCGGCCGACGCAGGTCGCCCACCAGCTCCAGAGCCTCGGCGTCCACGGCGCCGGCCCGGGCCCGCTCGTACCCGACAGACATGAGCTCAACCTCCGATTGACTGGGGTGACCGGACACCGGGTGGCCGCGGCGGCCGGTCAGCCGGTGTGCCGTACGCCGGACGGCACGCCGTGTCGGGCCGGGTGGCCGTCGGTCGGGCGCACCCCGGCCCCGTGCGGCGGCCGGGCCGGCTCGCGAGCCCGGCGGCCGGAGGTGTGGCCGTGGCGCGGGAACAGCCGTGCCGTCGGGTGGGGTCGCGGCCCGGATCGCGGACCGCGACCACGTCGCCGGTCGACGGGGGCGGGCGGGTGTCCGCTCCGGTCACCCGCGCCTCCCGTCCGTCCGGGCGCCGCACACCCACCGCCGCCCCGCGATCCGTTGGGGTGAAAGGGAACGACGAACCGATGGGGCCCGACCCTACGAAGCCTCGGGCCCGGGAGTACACCCCTAGAGCTACGCCCCGTCGACCCCTAGTGCCGCCGCCGGGCCGACCGGTGGCCGGTGCCGCGTGCCGGCCGGCACGGCCGCCCGGCGCGGTGCCGGAGTCGCCACGCCCGCCATTTGCGCCGGTCAACGTGTTCCGGTCGGGGCACGCCGGCGGAATTGCCCCGGCGGACATTGTCCACCGTGGAACGGCGTCGTACTCCGAAACGGCCGGTGCGCGATCGTCCGGACGCGACCGTGGACGATCGCGTGGCCTTTCGAATGCAGCTTTTCGGTCAGCCGGGGACGAGGGCGCCGCTCGGAGAATCGGCGATTCCGGCGGCGGAAAGGGCCGTCCGTGCTCGGCTGACCGGCCCATCCCGGGGTAATGAGACCTGACTATGCTTTCCCGATCATGACCCAGTCGGTGGCTGCGATCGCGGACACCGCCTGACGGTGTGCACCTCGCCGAGGCAGCGCTGACCACAAGCCAGCCCGCAACCCTGGCCGGTCCAGCCTGAACCCCCGTTCGGCCGGTGCACGCGGCACGCCCGACTCTCGTGGCCGAGCGGCCCCACCCGACGCCGGGAGCCCACTCGACGACCACGGTCACCGCTCGACCGTGGTCGTGGCGCACCCGGACTCCGTGCCACCCCGAGGCCCCCGTGGGCCGGCATGTCAGGAGATCTCATGGATGAGCCCGTCCAGGTGCAGGTGTTCGCTCCCGAGGGAGTGCTGCTCGCCCGGCCACCGGACCCGGTGGCGACCGCCGGCAGCCGCTATCTCGCCGGCGCCGGCTCAGCACTGCACAACGGCCTGGACATGATCACCGGGCTGCACCTGACCCTGCCGCACCAGGCGGCGGTCATCTGCAGCACCGGATCGAGCGCCGACAAGTCGCTGCGCCTGCTCGCCCGGTGCGGGCTGAAGACCCCGACCGATCTGCGCGAGTTCCGCTCCGGCGCCCAGGCGACGCGGCTCGCCCGGGAGGCCGCCGAACGGGGCGAACTGCTGGAGTTCCAGTTCCCCCCGCACGATCCGCGGCTGCGACAGGCGCGGGCCCGGGTGTCGCCGGATCTGCTGGCCCGCCTCAACAACAAGACCGTGCTGGAGACACTGATCGCACCGGAACACCTGCCCCGCCGCCAGGTCGCCACCCCCGCCGAGGTGCGACGAATCGTCCGGCAGGATCGCCGACCGGCCGTCGTGAAACCGGCCGGTGTCGAGGTGTACAGCGGAATCGCCATCTTCACCAGGCGATTGCAGGAACGGCTGAACAGGTCGCTGTTCAACCAACTGGAACAGATCAGCGACCGGTGGATCGTCGAGGAGGAGGTGCCCTTCCGCACCATCTGGGGACTCCAGTTCGGCGTGACGGAAAGCGGGTCGGCGCACTACTTCGGCGCGTCCGTGCACCTGCCCCAGCCCACCTCCACGTGGGTCGGCTGCGTGATGGACGACGACGCCCCGCCACCGGCGGAGCTGGTCGAGGCGCTGACCGTAGGGGTCCGCAAGGCCAGCGCGCTCGGATACCGGGGCTACTGCGCGTTCGACGCCGGCATCAGCCGGGACGGCCGGCTGCGGGTCATCGACCCGAACTTCCGGGTCAGCGGGGCCACCGCGTCCGTGCTGCACCGCAGCTCGCTGCTGGGCCGGCACCCGTGCGCGATGACGACCTTCTTCTCCCTCGCGCCCGGCGTCGACGCCGAGCCGATCCTCGCCCCGTTCATCGATCGCGGGCAGCTCGTCGTGTTCATGCACCACGACCCGGCGGAGACCGACAACGGCCCGCAGCCGGCGACCATCGTCGGCATGGTCGGCGCCTCCGACCGGTACGCCTGCGGGGTGCTGGTCGCGCAGATCCAGCGAGCCCTCGGCAGCTGACGCGGCACCCCCGGGCCGCGGCGGCGGCCCGGGGGAGACCCGACGACCGGCCGGGCCCGGTGGGCATCCCGCACCGCGGATCGGCGGCGCGGTGCTGCCGGCCCCGCGCCGAGCCGACCCCGCGCACCCTCATCGGACGCCGACCCGCCCGGCCGGTCCCGGCGACGGCCAGGACCCGCCCGTCACATGCCCGTGAGGGCGGCGCGGACGGCCGCCTCGGGAACGTCGGCGACCAGCTCGGGGCCGGCCGGCCCGTCCAGCACGAACGACAGGCCGGACGTGGTCTTCTTGTCCCGCCGCATCAGCGCGACCAGCTCGTCGTGGTCGACGCCGCCCGGCAGCGCCGGGTCCAGGCCGTAGTCGACCACCACCTCCCGGTGCTCGGCGACCCGGTCGGGCGGGACGCGGCCGAGGACGCCGGCCAGCCGGCCCGCGAAGACCGTGCCGACGCCGACCGCCTCGCCGTGGCGCAGCCGGAAGTCGGTGGCCCGCTCCAGCGCGTGCCCCAACGTGTGCCCGTAGTTGAGGATGTGCCGCAGCCCGGCGTCGCGCTCGTCGGCGGCCACCACCGACGCCTTGAGCGCGACGCAGGCGGCGATCTGCTCCGCCACGGGCCGGTCGCGCAGCTCGCCGGCGCCGATGAAGTGCGCCCGGGCGATCTCCCCGTAGCCGTTGCGCCACTCCCGCTCCGGCAGCGTGCCCAGGTGCTCGGTGTCGCAGAGCACCGCCCGGGGCTGCCAGTACACCCCGACGAGGTTCTTGCCCTCCGGCAGGTTGACCGCCGTCTTCCCGCCGACGCTCGCGTCCACCTGGGCCAGCAGCGAGGTCGGCAGGTGGATCACCGCGACACCCCGGTGGTAGAGCCCGGCGGCCAGCCCCACCACGTCCGTGGTGGTGCCGCCGCCGCAGGAGACCACCGCGTCGGCGCGGGTCAGCCCGAACTCCGCGAACACCCGGCAGAGCTGCTCCACGGTGGCCAGGGTCTTGTCGTGCTCGCCGTCGCGGGCCGGCACCACCCGGTGCGGTACGCCCGGGTCGGGTGTCCACTCCGGCGGTCGGGCCGAGACCACCACGACCCGCCGCGCGCCGATCCGCGCCACCTCCGCCGGCAACCGGTGGCGCACGCCGGGGCCGATCAGCACCGGGTACGCGCGCTCGCCGAGCGCCACCTCGATCCGGGCCGGGTCGGCGAGGGCGGGACGGTCAGGTGCGGACGCGTGCATGCGGTTGCGCTCTCCTCTGCTGCGGGACGGGGGCCGGTGCGCCGACGGCGGGGCGGTCACGGACCATCGACAGGCGCAGCGCCAGCGCCGCAAGCGAGTCGACGTCCGCCCCGATGCCCCACCGCTCGTGGGTGAGTTGCGCGTGGTGCGCCAGCAGGAAGCCGCGCGGCGCCGCCGGGTGGTCCCGGTCGACCACGTCGGACACCCGGTCCAGGTAGAGCCGCCAGGCGGCGGCGACCTCCCCGCTCAGCGGCAGGTCGCCGGCCGTCAGGACGATCTTCTCCGCCTCGGCGTCCGCCTGCGCGGCCAGGTCCCGCCGCTGCGCCCCGGTGAGCCGCTGGGCGCGGTCCTGCCAGTGCAGGAAGAGGAACGCCAGCCGGTTGGCTTGCGGCACCAGCCCGGTCAGGTGCCGCAGGTGCGCCACCGCCAGCGGCAGCTCGACGCCGGCCAGCCAGGGGGCGTCCCCGCCGAGCAGGACCAGGGCCAGGTCGCTGCCAGCCGAGGCCAGCGGGCCGCCCCGGGCGGCGTCGCGCACCGCGTCCGGCGCCGGGGCGAAGGACACCCCCGGGTCGTACGCGAGCAGCCGCGCCCGGACCGCGTCGAGCGCGCTCCGGTCCCCGTGGAACCCGAGGCGCAGCCACCGTCCGGTGGCGGTGTCGGGCAGGTCGAAGAACCAGTCCGTGCCCGGATCGGCGCGGCGGGCGGCGGTGACGAGGTCGGTGAGGACCGTGCCGACCAGCTCGGGCACCCGCGCCTGCGGGCGTCCGTCGGGCGGTACGGCCAGGCGGGCGAACAACCAGCAGCGTTCCAACGACGGCACCTCGGCTGACGGGCGGGTGGAGCACGGGGCTCGACGGTCTGCGGGGGTCGCCCCATCATCGACCTGCGGAGACTCCCGCCATCGGATCGGCGCTCGGATCTGGGGACGACTTAGGGGGTGACAGGGGTAGGTTGCCGGCGGGGCGCTGGGAAGACTTGGGCCGTTACGGCGAGCGAGGTCTACGCCGCGGACGAGGGAGTCTCGCCGACGGACGGAATGTGGTGACATGCTTCGGAGCGACCTGATCCAGCCGTTGCCCGACCTGCTCGCGGCCCATGCCGCCAGCTTCGGCGACAAGGTCGCGTTCCGCGACGACCGCCGGTCGGTCCGGTACGCCGATCTGCACGCGCGTACCCGCCGACTGGCCGGGCACCTCGCGGCCTCGGGCGTCGGCCGGGGCGACCGGGTGGCCTTCTGCCTCGGCAACCGGGTGGAGACCGTGGAGACCTGGCTGGCCGTCACGCGGGCCGCCGCCGTCGGCGTACCGCTGAACCCCCGCAGCACGGACGCGGAGCTGGCCCACCTGCTCGACGACTCCGGCGCGGTGCTGGTGGTCACCGACCCGGAACACCTCGACCAGGTGCTGCGGCTGCGCGCCGAGCGGCCGGCGCTGCGGGTGGTGGCCACCGGGGGCGTTCCGGTGCCCGACGGGGTCACCTCCTGGGACGCGCTCGTCGACACCGAGCCCGGGGTGGACGCCCGCGACGACCTGGGCCTCGACGAGGTCGCCTGGATGCTCTACACCTCCGGCACCACCGGCCGGCCCAAGGGCGTGCTCTCCACCCAGCGCACCTGCCTCTGGTCGGTCGCCTCCTGTTACGTGCCGATCCCCGGGCTCACCGCCGCCGACCGGGTGGTCTGGCCGCTGCCGCTGTTCCACAGCCTCTCCCACATCGGGTGCGTGCTCAGCGTGACCGCGGTCGGCGCCACGGCCCGGCTCGTCGACGGCTTCTCCGCCGACGACGTGCTGCGCGCCGTCGACGCCGACGAGGCCACCGTGCTGGCCGGCGTGCCGGCGATGTACCACCACCTGGTCACCGCCGCCCGGGAGACCGGGTTCCGCGCTCCGGCCCTGCGGGTCTGCCTCGTCGGCGGGGCGATCACCACCGGCGCGCTGCGGCGGGCGTTCGAGGAGGTCTTCGACGCGCCGCTGCTCGACGCGTACGGCAGCACGGAGACCTGCGGCTCGATCGCCGTCACCCGGCCGGACCAGCCCCGCGTGGAGGGCTCCTGCGGGCGCGCCGTGCCGGGCGTCGACGTGCGCCTGGTCGATCCGCAGAGCGGCCTGGACGTGCCGACCGGCGCCGAGGGCGAGGTCTGGGTGCGCGGGCCGAGTCTCATGCTCGGCTACCACGGCCTGCCGGAGGTCACCGCCGCCGCGCTGCGCGACGGCTGGTACCGCACCGGGGACCTGGCCCGGCGCGACGCCGACGGCAACATCTTCGTCACCGGACGGCACCGGGAACTCGTCATCCGCGGCGGCGAGAAGATCCATCCCGCCGAGGTGGAGGAGGCGCTGCGCGCCGTGCCCGGCGTCGCCGACGTGGCGGTGACCGGCCGCCCGCACGACGTCCTCGGCGAGGTGCCGGTGGCGTTCGTGGTGCCCGGCCCGGCGGGCTTCGACCCCCGGGCGGCGTACGCGGCCTGCCGGAAGGAACTCTCCTACCACAAGGTGCCGGAGGCGCTGTACGAGATCGCGCGGGTGCCCCGCACCGCCTCCGGCAAGGTCACCCGCCGGCTGCTGCACGACGAGCCGGCCCGGCTGCGCGCGGTCAACGGCAGCCACCACGAGACGCTGCGCCGGCTCGTCTGGCGACCGCTGGACCTGACCGCCGTACCGCCGGTCGAGACGCCCGTCCCGACGGCGGCCCTGGCCGCCGCCCCGGCCCGCCGCTGGGCGGTCGTCGGGCCCGACGGCACGGCACTGGCCGACACGCTGCGGGCGGCGTCGACGGCCGACCGGTTCCGGTCCCACCCGGACCTCGCCGCCCTGCGCGCCGCCCCGGACGTGCCCGACGTGACGGTGCTGGCCGTCGACCCGGCCGACGCCGACCCGACGGACCTCGCCGACCGGCTGCGCGGCTGGCTCGACGACGACCGCTTCGCCGGCACCCGCCTGGTGCTGCTGACCGCCGCGGCCGGCGACGCCACGAGCGGGCCCGGCGCGTCCAGCCAGGCGGACGCCGACCCCGGCGCGGGGCGCGCGACGGCGGGTCCAGGCACCGGCGGCTCGCCCGGCCACCCCGGCGCGGGGCGCGCGGCCGCCGCAGGCGATGCCGCCGGGTGGACCGGACCCGATCCGTCGGCCGGCGCCGTCCCGGCGATCGGGCGCGCCCTCCAGGCCGCGCACCCGGACCGGATCGTGCTGGTCGACGCCGACGCCGCCTCGCTCGGCCTGCTGCCCGCCGTGGTGGACGCCGGCGCCGCCCAGGTCGCCCTCCGCGCCGGGACCGCCCGGCACGCCGTCCTCGCGCCCGCCCCCGCGACCGTGCCGGCGCGGCCGGCGGTGGTGGCCGACCCGGCCCACCCCGTCGTGGTGGCCGGCGCCGACGGGCCGACCGGCGCGGCGCTGGCCCGGCACCTCGTCGCCGTGCACCACGTCCGCCGGCTGCGGCTGCTCCACGTCGGCGACACCGCCGGGGCCGCCCTGACGGAGCTGGCCGCCGAACTCACCGCCGCCGGCGCCGAGGTCACCGCGCTGCCCGCCGACCTGGCGGGCGTCGACCCGCCCGGCGGGGTCTTCCTCTGCCCGTCCGACCGCGACCTGGCCGACGACGACGCCGTGGCCCGGCTGCTCGGTCTCGCCGGGAGGCTGGACGCCGCCGCCCGGCAGCCGGCCGCCGCGTTCATCGTCCTCGTCCCGTCCGCCCTGCTGCTGGGCGCCGCCGACCGGGAACGGGCCGCGTCGGCCGCCGGCGCGCTGCACGCCCTGGCCGCCCGCCGCCGGGCCGCCGGCCTCCCGGCCCGGATCGTCGGCACGACCGGCGTCGACCGGGCGTCGTCGCCGACCGCCGGGGCGACCGGACGGCACCCGGGGGAGGGGACCGGCGTCCGGCCGGCGGAGGCCCGCGTCGACCTCGACGCGTTCGACGTGGCCCACGACGGCGACGAACTGCTGCTGCTCGCCCGCCCCCCGGGGCACACCGACGCCGCCCACCCCGCCTGGCGTACGCCCGCCGGGGCCGACCGCGACGCCGCCGACGACCGGGACGCCGCCGCGCTGCGCCGCCGGCTGGCCGGGCTGGGCACCGCCGAGGGCGACCGGATCCTGCTCGACCTGGTCCGCGCCGCCACCGCCGAGGTGGCCGGCCTGCCCGGGCCGGCCGCCGTCCGCCCTGCCCGGGCCTTCAAGGAACTCGGCTTCACGTCGGTCAGCGCGGTCGCCCTGCGCGACCGGCTGGCCCGGGCCACCGGCGTACGGCTCTCCGCCACGGCCGCCTTCGACCAGCCCAGCCCGGACGCCCTCGCCCGGCACCTCGCCGCCCGGCTGCGCGGTGCCGCCCCGGAGCCCGGCACGGCACCGGACCGGTCCGCGCCGCCGCCCACGGTCGACGACCCGGTGGTCGTCGTCGCCATGGCCTGCCGGCTGCCCGGCGGCGTCGGCTCCCCCGAGGAGCTGTGGGAGCTGGTCGACCAGGGCCGGGAAGGGCTCACGGGGTTCCCCGCCGACAGGGGCTGGGACCTGGCACACCTGTTCTCCGACGACCCCGACCGCCCCGGCACCTCCTACGTGCGGGTGGGCGGCTTCCTGAGCGACGCGGCCGACTTCGACGCCACCCTGTTCGCGATCAGCCCCCGCGAGGCGCTGGCCATGGACCCGCAGCAGCGGCTGCTGCTGGAGACGTCCTGGGAGCTGTTCGAACGCGCCGGCATCGACCCCACCTCGCTGCGGGGCAGCGCCACCGGCGTCTTCACCGGCGTCATGCACCACGACTACGCCGCGAACCTGCGCCAGGCCCCGCCCGGCACCGAGGGCTACCTCGGCGTCGGCACCGCCGGCAGCGTCGTCTCCGGCCGGGTCGCGTACGCGCTCGGACTGGAGGGGCCGGCGGTCACCGTCGACACCGCCTGCTCGTCGTCGCTGGTGGCGCTGCACCTGGCCGCCCAGGCGCTGCGCTCCGGGGACTGCTCCCTCGCGGTGGCCGGCGGCGTGGCGGTGATGGGCACCCCGCAGGCGTTCGTGGAGTTCAGCCGGCAGCGCGGGCTCGCCCCGGACGGCCGGTGCAAGGCGTTCGCCGACGGCGCCGACGGCACCGGCTGGTCCGAGGGCGTCGCGGTGCTGCTGCTGGAACGGCTCTCCGACGCCCGCCGGCGCGGCCACCCCGTCCTCGCCGTGCTGCGCGGCTCCGCCGTCAACTCCGACGGCGCGTCGAACGGGCTGACCGCCCCCAACGGCCCCGCCCAGGAGCGGGTCATCCGTCGGGCGCTGGCCGCCGCCGGCCTCGCCGCCGCCGACGTGGACGTCGTCGAGGCGCACGGCACGGGTACCCGGCTCGGCGACCCGATCGAGGCGCAGGCGCTGCTCGGCACGTACGGCTCCGGCCGCGGCGACGCCGAACCGCTGCGGGTGGGCTCGCTGAAGTCCAACCTCGGACACACCCAGGCCGCCGCCGGCGCCGCCGGTGTGATCAAGATGGTGCTCGCCATGCGGCACGCGACGATGCCCCGCACCCTGCACGTGGACAGGCCGACGTCCGAGGTGGACTGGTCGGCCGGGGCCGTCGAGGTGCTCACCGAGGCCCGGCCGTGGCCCGACGCGGGCCGCCCGCGCCGGGCCGGCGTCTCGTCGTTCGGCATCAGCGGCACCAACGCCCACGTCATCGTCGAGGCGCCCCCCGCCGGCCCGGCGGCGGACGGGCCGCCCGCGTCGCGGCCCGAAACGGCCGACCGGCGGACGTCGCCCGGGGCCGTCGCGCGGCCGCCCGTGCCGTGGCTGCTCGCCGGCGCCTCCCCGGAGGCGCTGCGGGACCAGGCCGCCCGGCTGCTGACCTGGCTCGACGGGCCCGGGGCGGACGCCGACGCCGCCGACGTCGGGCACGCGCTCGCCACCACCCGGGCCGCCCTGGAGCACCGCGCCGTGGTGCTGGCCGGCGATCCGGCCGCCGCCCGCGCCGGGCTGACCGCGCTGAGCCGGGGCGAACCCGATCCGGACGTCCCGGAACTGCTGACCGGCCGGGTCGTCGACGGCCGACTCGGCCTGCTCTTCGGTGGGCAGGGCGGCCAACGGCCCGGCATGGGCCGCGAGCTGCACGCGGCGTACCCCGTCTTCGCCGACGCCTTCGACGCCGCCTGCGCCGAACTGGACCGCTGCCTCGCCGGCCACGCCCCGCACCCCGTCGCGGACGTGGTGTTCGCCGCCGACGGCGGCGAGCCGGCCGCGCGGCTCGACCAGACCCTCTACACCCAGCCGGGGCTGTTCGCCTTCGAGGTGGCGCTGTACCGCCTGCTGGAGAGCTGGGGCGTGCGCCCCGACGCGGTGCTCGGGCACTCCGTCGGCGAACTGGCCGCCGCGCACGTGGCCGGGGTGTTCTCCCTCGCCGACGCGGCGGCGCTCGTCGCCGCCCGGGCGCGGCTCATGCAGCAGCTGCCCGCCGGGGGCGCGATGGTCGCCGTCGAGGCCGACGAGGCCGAGGTCGCCGCCCACCTGACCGACCGGGTCGGCCTCGCCGCCGTCAACGGCCCGACCTCCGTGGTGATCTCCGGCGACGCCGACGCCGCGCTGGCCGTCGCGGCCACCCTGCGCGCCGCCGGGCGGCGGACCAGCCGGCTGCGGGTGTCGCACGCGTTCCACTCGCCGCGAATGGAGCCGATCCTCGACGAGTTCCGCGCGGTGGCGGCCGGCCTCACGTACCGCACCCCGCACCTGCCGGTGGTGTCCAACCTGACCGGGCACCCCGTAGACCCGGCCCGGCTCTGCTCGCCCGACTACTGGGTGGCGCACGTGCGCGGCACCGTCCGCTTCCACGACGGCGTGCGGGCCCTGCACGGGCAGGGCGTCACCACCTTCCTGGAGGTCGGGCCGGCCGGCGTGCTCACCGCGATGGCCCAGGACTGCCTCGCCGCCGAGGCCGACGAGCTGGCCTTCGTGCCCGCCGTGCGGGGCGTCTCCGGCGAGCCGGCGGCGCTGCTCGCCGCCGTGGCGCGACTGCACGTGCGGGGCGTCGCCGTGGACCGCGCCGCCCTCGCCGGCCCCGGCCCGCACCGCCCGGTCGACCTGCCCACGTACGCCTTCCAGCGCCGGCACTACTGGCTGCCCGCCGGCACCACGGCCGGCGGCCCCACCGGCGCGGGACTGGCCGACGCCGGGCACCCGCTGCTCGGCGCGGTGCTGCCGGTCGCCGGCACCGGGGAGGTGGTCTGCACCGGCCAGGTCTCCGCGGCCGCCCAGCCGTGGCTGGCCGCCCCCGACGACGGCACGCCGGCGCTGCTGCCCACCACGGCGCTGCTGGACATGCTCACCCATCTCGGCGAGCGGCTCGGCGCCCCGACCGTGCGGCGGCTGCGCGTCCCCGAGCCGGTGCCGCTGCCCGCCGAGCTGACCGTCGAGATGCAGGTCCGCGTGTCCGCGCCGGACGAGCACGGGCACCGGACGGCGCAATGCCACGCCCGGCCCGGCGACGGACATCCGTGGCGGGAGGTCGCCGAGGCGGTGCTCGGTCCCGCCGACCCGGCGATCGGGCACCGCGCCCTCGCCCCGGCCTGGCCGCCCGCCGGCGCCCGGCCGGTCGACCTGACCACCCCGCAGCGCCGGGCGGCCGCCGGGGAACTGGCCCGGGCCGCGTGGGTCGCCGCCGGCCGGCTCCACGTCGACGTACGCCTGCCCGAGGACGCCCGGGACCCGGACGCCGAGCGGTACGGCGTGCACCCGCAGGTGCTGGACGCGGCCCTGCGCCTGCTCCCGTTCGCCGACCTCGCCCCCGCCGGACCGGGCGGCGCGACCACCGGCGACGCCGCGCCCACGGCCCGGCTGGCGGCCACCGACTGGACGGGGGTACGCGTCCACGCCACCGGCGCGCACGCCCTGCGCGTGACCCTGGCCCCCGCCGGGGCGGACGCGGTGACGCTGAGCGCTGTCGACGCCACCGGCGCGCCCGTGCTCGACGCGGACCGGGTGGTGCTGCGGCCCGTGGAGCTGCCGCCCGCCGACGCGCCGACGCCCGCGCCCGCCGGGCTGTACGCCGTCGACTGGTTGCCGGCGGCCTTCCCGGCGACGCCGGCGCCCGCCTGGGCGCTCGCCGACGACGCACCCCCGGACGGGCCGCTGCCGCCGCTGCTGGTGCTGCGCGTTCCCGACGGCGACCCGACCGCCCCGGTGCCCGACCGGGCGCACGCCGTCGGCCTCGCCGTCCTCGACGCGCTCCAGCGCTGGCTGGCCGACCCCCGCGCGGAGACCTCCCGGCTGGCCGTGGCGGTCCGCGACGCCGACCCGGTGCACGCCCCGGTCATCGGGCTGGTCCGGGTCGCCCAGGCCGAGCACCCGGACCGCTTCCTGCTGCTGCGCCTCGACGCCACCGACGACGCCACCGTCCGGGCGGCGCTGGCCGTCGCCGCCGGCGAGCCCGAGGTCGCCGTCCGCGACGGCAGGGCGGCGCTGCCCCGGCTCAGGCCCGTCGCGCACCCGCCGGCCGGCACGCCGGCCCCGGCGCTGGCCGGCGGCACCGTGCTCGTCACCGGCGGCACGGGCGGGATCGGCCGGCACGTCGCCACCCACCTCGCCACCGTGCACGGCGTCGCCGAGCTGGTCCTGCTCAGCCGCACCGGCCGGGCCGACGACTGGACCACCGACCTGACCGACGCCGGCGTCACGGTCCGCGTGGTCGCGGCCGACGTGGCCGACCGGGCCGCCCTCGCCGAGGTCGTCGCCCCGCTGGCCGACCGGCTGGTGGCCGTGGTCCACGCCGCCGGGGCCACCGACGACGCGCTGCTCACCGACCTCGACCCGGACCGCTGGGACCGGGCCCTGCGGTCCAAGGTGCACGGGGCGTGGCACCTGCACGAACTCACCGCCGAGCTGGACCTGGCCGCGTTCGTGCTGTTCTCCTCGGCGGCCGCCGTCTTCGGCAGCCCCGGCCAGGGCAACTACGCCGCCGGCAACGCGTTCCTCGACGCGCTGGCCGCGCACCGCCGCGCCCACGGCCTGCCGGCGACCGCCCTGGCCTGGGGGCTGTGGGCCACCGAGGACGGCATGGCCGGCCGGCTCACCCCCGCCGACCTGGCCCGGCTCGCCCGGGGCGGCACCCGCCCCCTGGACACGGCCGCCGGCCTGGCGCTGCTCGACGCCGCGCTGCGCGCCGACCGGCCGGCCGTGGTGCCGATCGGCCTCGACCTCGCGGCCGTCCGCGCCTCCGGCGAGGCTCCCGCCCTGCTGCGGGCCCTGCTGCCGCCGCCGCCCCGCCGGGCCGTCAACGCCGGCGCCGCGCCCGCCACCACCGAGGGCTTCGCCGACCGGCTGGCCGAACTGGCCGAGCCCGACCGCGCCGCCCTGCTGCTGGAGGTCGTACGCGCCCGCTGCGCCACCGTGGTCGGGCACACCGGCCCCGACCAGGTCGAGCCGCGCCGCCCCTTCAAGGAGCTCGGCTTCGACTCGCTGATGGCGGTGGAACTGAGCAACCGGCTCACCGCCGTCACCGGCGTCCGGCTCGCCCCGCACGCCGTGTTCAACCATCCCACCCCCGAGCTGCTCGCCGCCCACCTGCACGCCCGCCTGCTCGGCACCGCCGCCACCGAGGTCACCGACGCCACCACCGTCGCCCTGGACGAGCCGGTCGCCGTCGTCGCCATGGCCTGCCGGTTCCCCGGCGGCATCGGCTCCCCGGAGGAGCTGTGGCGGCTGCTCGACGCCGGCGGCGACGTCATCGGCGACCTGCCCGACGACCGGGGCTGGCCGCTGGCCGACCTCTACGACCCGGTGCCCGGCACCCCCGGCCGGACGTACGTGCGCGCCGGCGGGTTCCTCACCGGCGTCGCCGACTTCGACGCCGAGTTCTTCGGCATCAGCCCCCGCGAGGCCCTCGCCATGGACCCGCAGCACCGGCTGCTGCTGGAGACGTCGTGGGAGGCGCTGGAACGGGCCGGCATCGCCCCGGTCACCCTGCGCGGCAGCCGCACCGGCGTCTTCGCCGGCACCCACGGGCAGGACTACGCCGACCGGATCGCCCCGGGCGTCGCCTCCGACGACGGGGAGGTCACCGCCGACGAGGGGCACCTGCTCACCGGCACCGCCGGCAGCGTCCTGTCCGGGCGGGTCGCGTACGCGCTCGGGCTGGAGGGACCCGCCGTCACCGTGGACACCGCCTGCTCGGCGTCGCTGGTGGCGCTGCACCTGGCCGTGCAGGCGCTGCGCCAGGGCGACTGCGACCTGGCCCTGGCCGGCGGCGTGTCCGTGATGTCCACCCCGGCCGGGCTGACCGGGTTCAGCCGGCAGCGCGGTCTCGCCGCCGACGGGCGGTGCAAGGCGTTCGCCGAGGACGCCGACGGCTTCGGCATGTCCGAGGGCGTCGGGGTGCTGGTGGTGGAACGGCTCTCCGAGGCCCGCCGCCGGGGACACCCGGTGCTCGCCGTGGTCCGCGGCTCGGCGGTCAACTCCGACGGCGCGTCCAACGGGCTCACCGCCCCGAACGGACCGAGCCAGGAGCGCGTCATCCGGGCCGCGCTGGACGCCGCCGGGCTGACCCCCGCCGACGTGGACGTGGTGGAGGCGCACGGCACCGGCACGTCGCTGGGCGACCCCATCGAGGCGGAGGCGATCCTCGCCACGTACGGGCAGCGTCCCGCCGGCGCCGCGCCGGTGCTGCTCGGCTCGGTCAAGTCCAACCTCGGCCACACCCAGGCCGCGGCCGGCGTCGCCGGGGTGCTGAAGATGGTCCTCGCCATGCGGCACGGTCGGCTGCCCCGCACCCTGCACGCCGAGCGCCGCAGCTCCCGGGTCGACTGGGACGCCGGGTCGGTGGAGCTGCTCACCGAGGCCCGCCCCTGGCCCCGGACGGACCGGCCGGCCCGCGCCGGCGTCTCGTCGTTCGGCATCAGCGGCACCAACGCGCACGTGATCGTCGAGGCCGCCGCCGAGCCGCCACCGGTCGCCGCCGAGCCGCCACCGGTCGCCGCCGGGCCGGCGTCGGTCGCCGCCGGGCCGGCGTCGGTGGCGGTCGGGTCGGCACCGGTCGCCGTCGGGTCGGCACCGGTCGCGGGCGGGCCGGCGTCGGAACCGCACGGCGGGGCGGGGGCGAACCCGGAGGCCGCCGCCGGCACGCCCCGCGCGCTGCCGTGGCTGCTCTCCGCGCGCACCCCGCAGGCACTGGCCGGGCAGGCCCGCCGGCTGCGTGCCCACCTCGCCGACCGGCCCGACCAGCGCCCCCTCGACCTGGCGTGGTCGCTGGCCACCAGCCGGAGCGTCTTCGACACCCGGGCGGTGCTCGTCGGCGCCGGCCCCGACCGGATCGCCGCGGCCCTCGACGTGCTCGCCGAGGGCCGCCCCGACCCGACAGTGGTACGCGGCGACGCCCGCCCCGCCGGCAGGTGCGTCTTCGTCTTCCCCGGCCAGGGCTCCCAGTGGCTCGGCATGGGGCTGGACCTGCTCGACGAGTCCCCGGTGTTCGCCGAGCGGATGGCCGCCTGCGACGCGGCACTGCGGCCGCACCTGGACTGGTCGCTGCTGGACGTGCTGCGCCAGGTGCCCGGCGCGCCCGGCCTCGACGAGGTCGACGTGGTGCAGCCCGCCCTGTTCGCGATGATGGTGTCCCTCGCCGAGCTGTGGCGCTCGTACGGCGTGCAGCCGGCCGCCGTGGTCGGCCACTCGCAGGGCGAGATCGCCGCCGCCTGCGTCGCGGGGGTGCTCTCCCTGCCCGACGCCGCCCGGGTGGTGGCGCTGCGCAGCCGCGCGCTGCGGGCGCTGGCCGGGCACGGGGCGATGGCCTCCGTCGCGCTGCCCGCCGACACGGTCCGGGACCGCGTCGCCCGCTTCGGCGACCGGATCGCGGTGGCCGCCGTGAACGGCCCGGCCGCCGTGGTGGTCTCCGGCGAGCCCGACGCGGTGGCGGAACTCCTCGCCGAACTGGCCACCGAGCAGGTGCGGGTCCGTCGGATCGCGGTGGACTACGCCTCCCACTCCGCGCACGTGGAACGCATCCGCGACGAGCTGGCCGACGCCCTCGCCGGCATCGCCCCCGGCCCGGCGGCCGTGCCGCTGTTCTCCACCACCGACCTGCGCTGGCTCGACGGCGAGGAGATGGGCCCCGACTACTGGTACCGCAACCTGCGGCAGCCGGTCGAACTGGAACGGGCCGTCCGGTCGCTGCACGACCAGGGCCACGACACGTACGTCGAGTGCAGCCCGCATCCGGTGCTCACCGTCGGGATCGAGGAGACCCTCGCCGACCACGACGGCGGGGCCGTGGTGGTCGGCTCGGTGCAGCGGGACCAGGGCGGCCACGACAGGTTCCTGCTCTCCCTGGCCCAGCTGCACGTCGCCGGGTCCGCAGTGGACTGGCGGCCGGCGCTGGCCGGCGGCCGGCGGGTCGACCTGCCCACGTACGCGTTCGCCCACCGCCGCTACTGGCCCCGGCCCGTCGCCGGTCCCGGCGACGTCGGCGCGGCCGGCCTCGACGCCGCCGGGCACCCGCTGCTCGGGGCGTCGGTGGCGCTCGCCGAGGCGAGGGGACACCTGTTCACCGGGCGGCTGTCGACCGACGCCCAGCCGTGGCTCGCCGACCACCGGGTCACCGACAGCGTGCTCGTGCCCGGCACCGGGCTGGTGGAGCTCTGCCTGCGTGCCGGCGACGAACTCGGTCACCCCGTCCTCGACGAGCTGGTCATCGAGGCCCCGCTGACCCTGTCCGCCGGTGGTGGCGCCACCCAGGTGCAGGTGGCGGTCGGCCCGGCGGGCGACGACGGACGCCGCGCCGTGACCCTGCACTCCCGTCCCGCCGAAGGGTCGGCCGGCGGCCCCTGGACCCGGCACGCCAGCGCCACCCTCTCCGCCGCCCAGCCCGCCGCGCCGGCGCCGCTGACCGAGTGGCCGCCGCGCGACGCCCGCCCCGTCGACCTGACCGGGTTCTACGCCGGCCTCGCCGCCGACGGCTACGCGTACGGGCCGGCGTTCCAGGGGCTGCGCGCCGTGTGGACCAGCGGCGACGAGGTCTACGCCGAGGTGGAGCTGCCGGCGGCCCAGCGCCTCGACGCCGACCGCTACGGCCTGCACCCGGCCCTGCTCGACGCCGCCCTGCACGCCGCCCACTTCGGCGGCCTCGCCGAGGCGGGCGCCGGCCGGCTGCTGCTGCCGTTCGCCTGGAACGGCGTCGCCCTGCACGCCACCGGCGCGACCGCGCTGCGGGTCCGGCTCACCCAGGTCGGGCCGCACGCCATCGCGCTGACCGCCGCCGACCCCACCGGCGCTCCGGTCGCCGACGTGACCGCCCTGACGATGCGGCCGATCTCGGCCGGCGAACTGGCCGTCGGCGACGACCGGGCCACCCGGGACGCCCTGTTCCGTGTCGACTGGACGCCCCTGCCGCCGACCGACGGCGTCGCCCCGGTCACGGCCGTGGCGGTCGCCCCCGGCCTCGACGGGTTCCCGCTCCACGCGGGTCTCGACGGGCTCGCCGCCGCCGTCGACGCGGGGCTGGACCTGCCCGGGGTCGTCCTCGTGCCCCTCGACGCGGACCCGGCGCGGCCGACGCCCCGGGCGGCCCGGCACGCCGCCGTCGCGGCCCTCGACGCGGTGCGGCGCTGGCTCACCGAACCCCGCTGGGCTTCGTCGCGGCTGCTGCTGGTGACCCGGGGCGCGGTGGCCGTGCACCACGCCGGCGAGGTGACCGACCCGGCCGCCGCCGCCGCGTGGGGGCTGGTCCGCTCCGCCCAGTCTGAGAACCCCGACCAGGTGCTCGTCGTCGACGTCGACGCCGACGGCATCGACCCCGACCGGGTCGCCGCGCTGTTGGCGGCGGACGAGCCGCAGGCCGCGATCCGCGGCGGCGTCGCGTACGTGCCACGGCTGGCGCGCGCCGCCTCGGCGGGCGAGCTGACCGCACCGCCCGCCGCCGCGTGGCGGCTCGACGCGCCGGTGCGCGGCAGCCTGGAGAACCTCACCCTCAGCCCGACCGACGCGGCCGACACCGCCCTCGGCCCCCGCGAGGTCCGCGTCCGCGTCCGCGCCGCCGGCCTGAACTTCCGCGACGTGCTCAACGCGCTCGGCCTCTACCCGGGCGACGCGGGGCCGCTCGGCGGCGAGGGCGCCGGCGAGGTCGTCGAGGTGGGCGCCGAGGTGACCGACCTGCGCCCCGGCGACCCGGTGTTCGGGGTCTTCGTGGGCTGCTTCGGGCCCGTCGCCGTCACCGACCGCCGACTGCTGGCCCCGATGCCGGCCGGCTGGTCGTACGTCGAGGCCGCCTCCGTGCCGGTGGTCTTCCTAACCGCCTACCACGGCCTGGTCAACCTGGCCGGGCTCGGCCGGGGCGAGTCG
This sequence comes from Micromonospora citrea, assembly GCF_900090315.1. NCBI lineage: Bacteria > Bacillati > Actinomycetota > Actinomycetes > Micromonosporales > Micromonosporaceae > Micromonospora > Micromonospora citrea. Next base: position 6,421,748 of record NZ_FMHZ01000002.1, read on the forward strand.
GTGCTGGTGCACGCCGCGGCCGGCGGCGTCGGCATGGCCGCCGTGCAGCTCGCCCGCCACCTCGGCGCCGAGGTGTACGCCACCGCCAGCCCCGCCAAGTGGGACACGCTGCGGGCGATGGGCCTCGACGAGGAGCACCTGGCCTCGTCCCGAACCCTCGACTTCGAGACCCGGTTCGCCGCCGCCACCGGCGGGCGGGGCGTCGACGTGGTGCTGGACTCCCTGGCCCGCGAGTTCGTCGACGCCTCGCTGCGGCTGCTGCCGCGCGGCGGGCGGTTCGTCGAGATGGGCAAGACCGACATCCGCGACGCCGACCGCGTCGCCGCCGACCACCCGGGAGTCGCCTACACGGCCTTCGACCTGACCCTGGAGGACCCCGACGAGGTGCAGCGCATGCTCGCCGTGCTGCTGGGGCTCTTCGAACGTGGCGTGCTCACCCCGCTGCCCACCCAGGTGTGGGACGTGCGCCAGGCACCGGAGGCGTTCCGCCACGTCAGCCAGGCCCGGCATGTCGGCAAGGTCGTGCTCACCATGCCCCGGCCGTGGGACCCCGACGGCACGGTGCTGCTCACCGGCGGCACCGGCACCCTGGGCCGACTGGTCGCCCGGCGGCTGGTCGAGACCCACGGCGTGCGGCGGCTGCTGCTCGTCAGCCGGCGCGGCGAGCGGGCCCCGGGCGCGGCCGAGGCGCTCGCCGAGCTGCGGGCCCTGGGTGCCGAGGCCACGGCCGTGGCCGCCGACGTGTCCGACCGGGACAGCCTCGCCGGGGTGCTGGCGGCCGTGCCCGCGCGACACCCGCTGACCGCGGTCGTGCACCTCGCCGGGGTGCTCGACGACGGGGTGGTCACCGCCCTCACCCCGCAACGCCTCGACACGGTGTTCGCGCCGAAGCTCGACGCCGCGTGGCACCTGCACGAGCTGACCCGGCACCTCGACCTCGCCGGATTCGTGCTGTTCTCCTCCGGCGCCGGCGTCTTCGGCGTGCCCGGTCAGGGGAACTACGCGGCGGCCAACGCGTTCCTCGACGCCCTCGCCCAGGCCCGTCGCGCCGAGGGCCTGCCGGGCCGCTCGCTGGCCTGGGGCCTGTGGGAGCAGGCCAGCGAGATGACCGCCAGGCTGGACCGGACCGACCCCCGCGTCACCGCCCGCGACGGGCAGCTCGCCATCCCGTCCGACCTCGGCATGGCCCTGTTCGACGCGGGCCTGCGGACGGCCGCGCCGGTGCTGGTGCCGACCAGGATCGACGTCGCCACGCTCGGCGGGATCGACCGCCCGCCGGCCCTGCTGCGCGGGCTGACCCGGCGGGAACGCCCCACCGCCCGGTCGGCCGCGCCGGCCACCGGCGGCCGCACCCTCGCCGACGAACTGGCGGCCCTGGCCGGCCCCGACCGGCACGCCCTGCTGGTCGACCTAGTCCGCGAGCAGGCGGCCGGCGTACTCGGGCACGGCAGCCGCGCGGCGGTCGCCCCCGGCCGGGCGTTCAGCCAGCTCGGCTTCGACTCGCTGACCGCCGTCGAGCTGCGCAACCGGCTCACCACGGCGACCGGCCTGCGGCTGCCGGCCACGCTGATCTTCGACTACCCGGACCCGAACGCGCTGGCCGCGTTCCTGCTCGCCCAGCTCGCGCCCGACACCGGGCCCGACGTGCCGCCGGTCCTGACAGACCTGGAGAACCTGGAACGGTCGTTGACCGAGGCCAGCGTGGAGCCGGAGCTGCACGCCCAGATCGGCTCCCGGCTGGAGGTGCTCGTCGCCAAGTGGCGCACGATGCGCGCCGGCTCGGGCGGCGACCCCGACCTCGACATCGACCTCGACCGGGCCAGCGACGACGAGATCTTCGACCTCATCGACGCCGAACTCGGCCTCTGACCCCGGACGCGCACGCCGTCCCACCACACCCTGCCCGACCGACCCGCGAGGAATGCGATGGCGATGCCGATGACCGACGTGCTGATCGTGGGCTACGGCCCGGTCGGTGAGATGCTCACGATCCTGCTGGCGCAGCGCGGTCTCACCGTCACCGCCGTCGAGCGGTGGGCCACCCCGTACAACTTCCCCCGCGCCGTGTCGTACGACGGTGAGGCGAGCCGCATCCTGGCCGCCGCCGGGGTCGCCGACCGGCTCGGCCCCGTGGTGGAGTCGTCCGGGGAGTACACCTTCAAGAACGGCTTCGGGCGGACCCTGCTGCACGTCAAGGTCACCGGCGACGGGCCGATGGGCTGGCCCGACTCGGTCTCCTTCTACCAGCCCGGCCTCGAGGCGCTGCTCGCCGAGCGGGGCGCGGAACTGCCGGGCGTCACGGTGCTGCGCCCGTACCAGGTGACCGGCCTGGCCGAGCACGACGACCGGGTCGAGGTCACCGTCGCCGGCCCGGACGGCGAGGAGGTGCGCGCCGCCCGCTGGGTCGTCGGCTGCGACGGGGCCAACAGCTTCGTCCGCGAGCACCTGGGCGGCGGCGTCACCGACCTCGACTTCACGTACGACTGGCTGGTCTGCGACGTGGTGCCGCACGAGGCCCGCGAGTTCAAGCCGAACAACCTCCAGGTCTGCGACCCGGCCCGGCCCCGCACCGCCGTGTCGGCCGGGCCGGGGCACCGGCGGTGGGAGTTCATGCGGGTGCCGGGGGAGAACCGGGCGGAGTTCGAGAGCGTCGAGAGCGTGTGGCGGCTGCTCGGCCTCTTCGACATCACCCCCGACAACGCGACCCTGGAGCGGTACGGCGTCTACACCACCCAGGCCTGCTCGGCCGACCGCTGGCGCTCCGGGCGGATCCTGATCGCCGGCGACGCGGCGCACGTGATGCCGCCGTTCATGGGGCAGGGGATGAGCTCCGGCTTCCGCGACGCCCTCAACCTCGCCTGGAAGCTCGACCTGGTGCACCGCGGCCTCGCCGACGACGCCCTGCTCGACACCTACCAGGAGGAGCGCTGCGCGCACGTGCAGCACGCCATCCGGATGTCCATGGACTCCGGCACGGTGATCTGCGAGACCGACCGCGCCGCCGCGGCCGGCCGCGACGCCGCCATGCTCGCCGAGCTGCGCCGGCGCACCGCCCGGCCGCGCACCCGTTCCCTGCTGGAGCCGCTGGCCGGCGGGCTCCTGCACGACCGGGCCGGCGAGACCGGCGCCGGCGCGCCGATGCCGCAGGGGCGCGTCGAGGTCGACGACCGTGCCGGGCGCTTCGACGAGGTCGTCGGCACCGGCTTCGTCCTGCTCTGCGCCGAGGACCTCGACGGCCTGCTCGACGCGGACGCCCGGGAGTTCCTGGCCTCGCTCGGCACCCGGGTCGTCCGGGTCGTTCCCGCCGGCGCGCCCGCCCCCGGGCCCGGCGCCGCGCCGACCGCGTACGACCTCGACGACGTGTACCTGCCCCTGCTCAAGCGGTACGACGCCGTGGCGGTGCTCGTCCGGCCCGACTTCTACGTCTTCGGCACGGCCGCCGACCCGGCCGGTGTGCCCGCGCTCGTCGAGGACCTGCGCCGGCAGGTACGGCGCGGCTGACCGGCATCCCACCCCCACCGGAAGGAACACCCGCATGTTCGAGAACCTGAAGATCGCCGGCCGGGCGATCCGCACGGTCTTCACCGCCGACCCCATCACCCGGGTCCGGCGCTTCTACGAGATCCAGTCGCCCGACGTGGAGTTCGCGGCGCGCCGCACCCACTACATGAACGTCGGCTACTGGACCGACGGGGTCACCGACCTCGACACGGCGGCCGAGGCGCTGGCCGACAAGCTCGCCGACGCCGCCGGGCTCAAGCCCGACGACACCGTCCTCGACGTCGGCTTCGGCTACGCCGACCAGGACTTCAAGTGGCTGCGCGAGCGCCGGATCGCCAAGGTGTACGGCCTCAACATCACCCCGCACCACGTCGAGGCCGCCCAGCGCCGGGCCCAGGAGGAGGGGCTGGCCGACCGCACCGACTTCCGCCTCGGCAGCGCCACCGAACTGCCCTTCGAGGACGACACCTTCGACCGGGTCGTGGCGCTGGAGTCCGCGTTCCACTTCTATCCGCGCAGCGCGTTCTTCGCCGAGGCGCTGCGGGTGCTCCGCCCGGGCGGCGTGCTGGCCACGGCCGACATCATCCCGGTCAGCGGCAACGTCGTCCGGGCCGCCATCCAGTCGGGGCCGCTGAGCTTCGTCAAGTTCAGCATCCCCAAGGAGAACTGGCACGACCGGGACACCTACCGGCAGGAGCTGGTCGAGGCCGGCTTCGCCAACCCGGAGGTGCACTCGATCAAGGACCGGACCTGGGAGGGCTGGCGGGCGTACATGGCCGACCGGACCAACGATCCCGAGTTCCGCGCCGTCGTCAAGCCCGCCGTGCGCAAGAGCATGGCCGCGCACTGGAAGAACCAGGACCTGATGAAGCGCGAGCTGGCGCAGCTCGACTACGTGATCGCGGTGGGCCACAAGCGGTGACGCCGTACGCGGCCGAGGGGCCCGCCGACCGGTGGCGACACCGGTGGACGGGCCCCTCGACCGTCGGGCACGGGACGACCGGCGCGGCGACGCCGCTGGCCGGGCCTTCCACCTACCGGGACGACCGGCGCGGCGACGCCGGTGGCCGGGCCTTCGGCCGTCGTGGGCCACGGCCGGTCGGCGGCCTGCGGCGGCCCGCCGGGCGGGGTGGATCAGACGGCCGGCGCCGCCGTCAGGGCCGTCGAGATGGCGCGCAGGACGGCCGCCTGGTGCTCGGCCAGGAAGAAGTGCCCGCCCGGATAGACCTTCAGGTCGAACGGGCCGGTGGTGTGGGTCGACCAGGAGCGGGCCTCCTCGACCGTCGTCTTCGGGTCGCTGTCGCCCGTGAAGACCGTGATCGGGCAGCTCAGCGGCGGACCCGGCCGGTAGGTGTAGGTCTCCGCGGCCCGGTAGTCGCTGCGGATCGCCGGCAGCGCCGCCCGCAGCATCTCCTGGTCGCCGAGGACGGCAGGGTTGGTGCCGCTCAGCTTCCGTACGTCGGCCAGCAGGCCCTCGTCGTCGAGCAGGTGCACGGTCTCGTGCCGGGCCTGCGACGGCGCCCGGCGACCGGAGGCGAACAGGTGTGCCGCGGCGCCGCCGTCCTGCTCGATCAGCCGGGCCAGCTCGAAGCCGACGCTGGCGCCCATGCTGTGCCCGAAGACGGCCACCGGCTCGTCCAGCCACGGCCGCAGCACCGTGAACACCTCCCGCGCGAGCTGGTGGATGTCGCCGACGCACGGCTCGTGGCGCCGGTCCTGCCGGCCCGGGTACTGGATCGCCAGCACCTCCACGGCGGGGGAGAGGCTGCGGGAGACGGGAAAGTAGAAGCTGGCCGACCCGCCGGCGTGGGGCAGGCACACCAACCGCCTGGCGCCGCCCGGCGCCGGGTGGAAACGTCGCACCCACAGGCCGTTGTCGGTATCTGGCGTGGTCATCCTCGGCGGTCCTTCCCGGCGGCTGGAGTTCCCGACCGGGCCGTACGCGCACCCGGTCGAGGCGACGCTAGTGCGACTGGTCGGCACCGGGACACCCCTAGCTGGCCGGACGCCCGGTTAGGGGTTGTCCGCCCTCGCGCACACCCAATAACTTCTCCCCGCAGATGGGGATCCTCGTGGCTCTCGGCCGAGCGAGCCGAACGACAGATACAGGTGTCGCCTGAGACTTCTGCGCATTCGTACCGTCGCTTACGTCGAGTCTCCGCCGTGCATCGCGATGGGCTGGGTTGATGGACACCGAAGACAAGCTCCGGGAGTACCTGAAGAGAGTCACCGCCGACCTGCGGCGGACCCGGCAACGGCTCCGCGACGTCGAGGCCGACGCGCAGCAGCCGATCGCGATCGTCGGCACCGGCTGCCGGTTCCCCGGCGGCGTGCGGACGGCCGAGGAGCTGTGGGACCTCGTCGCCGCCGGCGGGGACGCCATCGCCTCCTTCCCCACCGACCGCGGCTGGGACCTGGACGCGCTCTACGACCCGGAGCGGTCCCGGCCGGGCACCTCGTCGGTGCGGGAGGGCGGCTTCCTGCCCGACGCCGCCGACTTCGACCCCCGGCTGTTCGGGGTGTCGCCGCGTGAGGCCCTCGCCATGGACCCCCAGCAGCGGCTGCTGCTGGAGACCTCCTGGGAGGCCGTCGAGTCCGCCGGCATCGACCCGACCAGCCTGAAGGGCGCCCGCGTCGGCGTCTTCGCCGGCATGACCCACAGCGGGTACGCCCACCCGCCCGAGACCCCGCCGGCGGGCGTGGAGGACTACCTGGGCCTCGGCAACGCCGGCAGCATCGCCTCCGGCCGGGTGGCGTACTCGTTCGGCTTCGAGGGGCCGGCGGTGACGGTGGACACCGCGTGTTCGTCGTCGCTGGTGGCGCTGCACCTGGCCGTGCAGGCGCTGCGGTCAGGCGAGTGCGACCTGGCCCTCGCGGGCGGCGTGACGGTGATGCCGACCCCGGCGGTCTTCGTCGACTTCACCCGGCAGGGCAACCTCTCTCCCGTGGCCCGGTGCCGGGCGTTCGCCGACGCGGCGGACGGCACCGCGCTCGCCGAGGGCGTGGGCGTGCTGCTGGTGCAGCGGCTGTCGGATGCGCGGCGGGACGGTCGGCGGGTCCTGGCGGTGGTCCGGGCCACGGCGGTGAACTCCGATGGCGCGTCGAACGGGTTGACGGCGCCGAACGGCCCGTCGCAGCAGCGGGTGATCCGGCAGGCGCTCGCGTCGGCGGGGTTGTCGGCCGCCGACGTGGACGTGGTGGAGGCGCACGGTACGGGCACCACCCTTGGCGATCCGATCGAGGCGCAGGCGTTGCTCGCGACGTACGGGCAGGGTCGGGACGGCCACGAGCCGTTGTTGTTGGGTTCGGTGAAGTCGAACATCGGTCACACGCAGGCGGCTGCCGGGGTGGCCGGCGTGATCAAGATGGTCCTGGCGATGCGGCACGGGGTGGTGCCGGCGACCCTGCACGTCGACGCGCCGTCGTCGCACGTGGACTGGGCGTCCGGTGCGGTCGAGTTGGTGACCGAGACGCGGGACTGGCCGGCGGTGGGGCGTCCGCGTCGGGCGGGTGTGTCGTCGTTCGGCATCTCCGGCACCAACGCGCACGTGATCATCGAGCAGCCGGAGCCGGGTCTTGCGGCGCCGACTGCGGGCGAGGTGGTGGCTGCGGAGCCCGCGGCCCCGCTGGGTGCGGCGCTGGTGGAGTCGGTGCCGGCGGTGGGCGGCGGAACCGGTTGGACCGGGTCGGCGGACGCGGAGTCGGAGACCGTCGCGGCGCCAGCGGTGGGCGTGCCGGTGCCGTGGGTGGTGTCGGCGCGTTCGGAGCGGGGTCTGGTGGGTCAGGCGGCGCGGTTGGCGTCGTTCGTGCGGGGCCGGTCTGGTCTTGGTGTGGTGGATGTGTCGTGGTCGTTGGTGGTGTCGCGGGCGGCGTTGGAGCACCGTGCGGTGGTGTGGGGCTCGGACGTCGACGAGTTGGTCGCGGGTTTGTCGGCTGTCGCCGAGGGTCGGTCGTCGGTGGTGTCGGGTGTGGTGTCGGCGGGTCGTCGGGCGGTGTTGTTCACGGGTCAGGGTTCGCAGCGTGTGGGTATGGGTCGGGAGTTGTACGGGGCGTTCCCGGTGTTCGCGTCGTCGTTCGACGCGGTGTGTCGGGAGATTGATCCGCTGTTGCCGCGTCCGTTGCGTGAGGTGGTGTTCGCCGAGCCGGGCACGTCCGACGCTGGTCTGGTGGATCAGACGGTGTTCGCGCAGGCGGGGTTGTTCGCGGTGGAGGTGGCGTTGTGGGAGCTACTTGCTTCGTGGGGTGTGCGGGCGGATTTCCTGGCGGGTCATTCGATCGGTGAGGTGACGGCGGCGTATGTGGCGGGGATGTTGTCGCTGTCGGACGCGTGTGTTCTGGTGGCGGCGCGGGGTCGGTTGATGCAGGCGTTGCCGGCTGGTGGGGTGATGGCGGCGGTCGGTGCGTCGGAGGAGGCTGTCGCCGAGCTGGTCGGTGTGACCGGTGCTGCGGTGGATGTGGCGGCGGTGAACGGTCCGGCGTCGGTGGTGGTGTCGGGGGCTGCCGGTGAGGTGGCGTCGGTGGTGGCAACCTGTCGTGGGCGGGGGTGGCGGGTCAAGGAGTTGTCGGTCAGTCATGCGTTCCATTCGCGCCTGATGGATCCGATGCTGGACGAGTTCCGGGCGGTGGTGGCGGGGCTGGACTGGCAGCCGCCGAAGGTGCCGATCGTGTCGAACGTGACCGGCGCGGTGGCCGACGCCGCCGAGGTCACCGACCCGGGCTACTGGGTGCGGCACGTACGTCAGCCGGTGCGGTTCGCCGACGCGGTGCGGACCCTCCACCAGCAGGACGTGACGCAGTTCCTGGAGGTGGGCCCCGACGCCGTGCTGACCGCGATGGCGCAGGACTGCGTCGAGGAGACCGGCGACGTCCGGTTCACCGCCACGCTGCGCGCCGGCCACCCCGAGGCCGACACCCTGCGCACCGCCCTCGCCGAGCGGTACGTCACCGGCGGCCACGTCGACTGGGCCGGCTACCTCACCGCCCTCGACGGGGCCGGCCCCGAGCGGGCAGCCGGGGCACGCCCCCGCACCATCGACCTGCCCACGTACGCCTTCGACCACCAGCGCTACTGGCTCAACGCCACCACGACCGCCGGCGCGGGGGCACCCGGCCTCGGCGTCCGCCCCGTCGACCACGCGCTGCTCGGCGCCGCCGTACGCGTGGCCGACGACGACGTGCGGATCTTCGGTGCCGAACTCTCCACGCGTACCCATCCGTGGATTGCCGAACACGTCGTCTGGGACTCGGTGGTGGTGCCCGGCGCCGCCCTGGTCGAGATGGTCCTGCACGCGGGCGCGCAGGTCGGCTGCGACACCCTCGACGAACTGACCCTCCAGGCGCCGCTGACGCTCGCCGAGCAGGACACCCGGGTGGTACAGGTGAAACTGGGCACGGCGGACGAGGAGGGTCGCCGGCCCGTCACCATCCACTCCCGGTCCGCCGCCGACCCGGACGCCGAGTGGGACCGCCACGCGGTGGGCGTCCTCGCCCCGGCCGCACCGCAGCCCTGGCCCGATCCGTCGCCCTGGCCGCCCACCGCAGCCCACGGCGTCGCGGTCGACGGGATCTACACCGAACTGTCCCGCCTCGGCGTCGAGTACGGCCCGCTCTTCCGTGGTCTGCGCGCCGTCTGGCGCGCCGACGACGAGGTCTGCGCCGAGGTGGCGGTGCCCGACGACACCGACATCACCGGGTTCGGCATCCACCCCGCCCTGCTCGATGCGGCGCTGCACGTCGTCGGCCTGCTCGACTCCGACGCGGAGGCGTCCGCCGTACGCCTGCCCTTCGCCTGGACCGGCGTCACCCTCGCGGCGGTCGGCGCGACCGCGCTGCGCGTGCGCGCCCGGCGCAGCGGCGGCGGCGTCACCCTGACCCTGGCCGACCCGGCCGGCGCCCCCGTCGCCCGGATCGGCTCGCTGGTCTCCCGCCCGGTCACCGCCGAGCAGGTACGCGGCACCGGCACGGGCGTCGGCTCCCTGTACGACGTCGGCTGGCAGACCGTGCCGTCGGGCGCCCCGGCGACCGGCCGCGCCGTGCTCCTCGGCGACGCCCCGTCCGACCTGTCCGGGCTCCCCCGCTACGGGCTCACCGAGCTGGCCGAGGCGGTCGACGTCGGCCTGCTCGACCAGGAGCTGGTGCTGCTCGCCGCGTACGCCGACGAGGAGCGCGACCCCGTCCCCGCCGCGACGCGCGCCCGGCTCGCCGCCGTGCTGACGGCCGTCCAGGGTTGGCTCGCCGACGGGCGGCTGGCGGACCGGCGGCTGGTCGTGCTGACCCGGGGGGCTGTGCCCGCCGGCGACACCGACCGGGCGACCGACCTGCCCGGCGCCGCGGTCTGGGGACTGCTGCGGTCGGCCCAGGCGGAGCACCCCGACCGCTTCGTGCTCGTCGACCTCGACGAAGGGCGGCGTCCGGAGCCCGGCACGGTGGACCTGGTGGCTCGCGCGGTCGCCACCGGCGAACCCCAGCTCGCCGTCCGGGGCGACCGGATCCTGGCGCCCCGCCTCGCGCCCGCCGCCCTCGACCCCGCGCTGGGCGTCGAACCCGACCCCGACGGGACGGTACTGGTCACCGGCGCCACCGGCGCCCTCGGCGGCCTGCTGGCCCGACACCTGGTCACCGCGCACAAGGTGCGTCACCTGCTGCTGGTCAGCCGTCGGGGGTCCGACGCCCCCGGCTCGGCCGAGCTGCTGGCCGGGCTCACCGCGCTCGGCGCGCAGGCTCGGCTGGTGGCCGGTGACATCGCCGACCGGGACACCGTCGCCGCCCTGCTGGCCGACGTCCCCGCCGAGCACCCGCTCACCGGGGTGGTCCACGCCGCCGGCGTCCTCGACGACGCGGTGGTCTCGGCGCTGACGCCGGAGCGGATGTCGGCCGTGCTGTCCGCCAAGGCCGACGCCGCGTGGCACCTGCACGAGCTGACCCGGGGCCGCAACCTGTCGATGTTCGTCCTCTTCTCGTCGGTCGCCGGCGTCCTCGGCGGCCCCGGGCAGGGCAACTACGCCGCCGCGAACGCGTTCCTCGACGGCCTGGCCCACCACCGGCGCGCCGCCGGCCTCGCCGCCACCTCCCTGGCCTGGGGCCTCTGGGCCGCCGACAGCGGGATGACGGGCACCCTCGACGCCGCCCAGCGGCAACGGATGAGCCGCAACGGCCTCAGCCCGCTCGACACCGACCACGGGCTGCGCCTGTTCGACGCCGCCCTGCGCGGCGGCCGCCCCCACCTCGTGCCGGCGCTGCTCGACCTCGCCGCGCTGCGCCGTCAGTCCGACACCGGCCAGCTCCCGGCCCCGCTGCGCGGCCTGGTCCGGGCCCGGCGGCGCGTCGCCGACGGCGCCCGCGACGGCGGGCCGTCCTTCGCGCAGCGCCTCGCCGGCACGCCGGAGGCCGAGCGCGGCCGGCTGGTGGAGGAACTGATCAAGGCGCAGGTCGTCGAGGTGCTCGGCTACCCGCCGGCGACCGTCGTCCCGTCCGCGCAGACGTTCACCGGTCTCGGCTTCGACTCGCTCACCGCGGTGGAACTGCGCAACCGGCTCACCGCCGCCACCGGGATCCGCCTGCCCGCGAGCCTGATCTTCGACTGCCCCACGCCCGCCGCGCTGGCCGACTTCCTGCTGGCCGACGTCGCGCCGCCCGCGCCCGCGCCGAGCCTGCTGGCCGAGCTGGACCGGCTGGAGGCCGCGTTCGGCGCGACCGGGCCCGACGAGCTGGCACGACTGGCCGGCGACGACGAGACGCGCACCGCCGTCGCGGTCCGCCTCCGGGCGCTGGTCACCCGGTGGAGCGACGCCACCGACCGGCCGGCCGACGTCAGCCAGGCCATCGACGACGCCTCCGACGACGAACTCTTCGACTTCATCGACCAGAAGTTCGGCCGATCCTGACCACGAATCCGCCGCTTGCCCCTCAGCGACAGGTGATCATCCCGATGGCGAACGAAGCCAAGCTCCGCGAGTACCTCAAGCGCGTCACCGCTGACCTGCACGAAACCAGCGAACGCCTGCGGGCCGTCGACGAGCAGAACCACGAGCCCGTCGCGATCGTGGGGATGAGCTGTCGCTACCCGGGCGGGGTGCACAGCCCCGAGGCGCTGTGGCGGCTGGTCGAGTCCGGCACCGACGCCGTCACGGAGTTCCCGGCCGACCGGGGCTGGGACGTGGCGAACCTCTACGACCCCGACCCCGACGCGCACGGCAGGTCGTACACCCGCGAGGGCGGCTTCCTGCACGACGCCGGCGAGTTCGACGGCGGGTTCTTCGGCATCTCCCCCCGGGAGGCCCTGGCGATGGACCCGCAGCAGCGCCTGCTGCTGGAGGTCGCCTGGGAGGCCGTCGAGCGGGCCGGGATCGCCGCCGACTCGCTCAAGGGCAGCCGCACCGGCGTCTTCACCGGCGTCATGTACCACGACTACGTCTCCCGCCTGGACGGCGTGCCGGAGGAGGTCGAGGCGTTCGTCGGCACCGGCAACCACGGCAGCGTCGTCTCCGGCCGGATCGCCTACACCTTCGGCTTCGAGGGCCCGGCCGTCACCGTCGACACCGCCTGCTCGTCCTCGCTGGTGGCGCTGCACCTCGCCGTCCAGGCCCTGCGCTCCGGCGAGTGCACCCTCGCGCTGGCCGGCGGCGTCACCGTCATGTCCAGCCCCGACACGTTCATCGGCTTCAGCCGCCAGCGCGGACTGTCCCCGGACGGGCGGTGCAAGTCCTTCGCCGCCGCCGCCGACGGCACCGGCTGGAGCGAGGGCGCCGGGCTGCTGCTGCTGGAACGGCTCTCCGACGCCCAGCGCAACGGCCACCCCGTGCTCGCCGTGGTGCGCGGCACCGCCGTCAACTCCGACGGCGCCTCCAACGGCCTCACCGCCCCGCACGGCCCGTCGCAGCAGCGGGTGATCCGCCAGGCCCTCGCCAACGCCCGGCTCGCCCCGGCCGACGTCGACGCCGTCGAGGCCCACGGCACCGGCACCCGCCTCGGCGACCCCATCGAGGCGCAGGCGCTGCTCGCCACGTACGGCCGCGACCGGGCCGCCGACCAGCCCCTCTGGCTCGGCTCGATCAAGTCCAACCTCGGCCACACCCAGGCCGCCGCCGGCGTCGCCGGCGTGATCAAGATGGTCATGGCGATGCGGCACGGCGTCCTGCCGAGGACCCTGCACGTCGACGAGCCGTCCCCCCACGTCGACTGGTCGGCCGGCGCGGTGAGCCTGCTCCGCGAGGCGCGCCCGTGGCCGCGCGGGACCCGGCCGATGCGCGCCGGCGTCTCCTCGTTCGGCGTCAGCGGCACCAACGCCCACGTCGTCGTCGAGGCCGCCCCGCCCGCGCCGCAGCCGCCCGCCGACGCCGTCGCCGGCCCCGACCCGATGCCGTGGGTCGTCTCCGCGCGCAGCGCCGCCGCCCTCACCGCCCAGGCCGACCGGCTGCGCTCCTGGCTCGCCGAGCACCCCGACGCCGCGCCGGCCGCCGTCGGCCGGGCGCTGGCCACCGGACGGTCCGCACTGGAGCACCGGGCCGTGGTGCTCGGTACCGACCGGGACGACCTGGTCGCCGGGCTCGGCGCGCTGGCCGACGGCGTCCCGGCGGCGTCCGTGCGGCGCGGGGTCGCCAGCCCCACCCGCGTCGCCGTGCTCTGCACCGGCCAGGGCGCCCAGCGCGTCGGCATGGGCCGGCAGTTGTACGCGGCGTTCCCGGCCTTCGCCGAGGCGTTCGACGCCGCCTGCGCCGAGCTGGACAGGCACCTCGACCGGCCCCTGCGCGAGGCCCTCGACGGCCCCGCCGACCTGCTCGACCGCACCGGAAACGCCCAGGCGGCGCTGTTCGCCGTCGAGGTGGCGGCCTACCGGCTCGTCGAGTCCTGGGGCGTCGTGCCGGACTTCGTGGCCGGCCACTCGGTCGGCGAGGTCGCCGCCGCGCACGTCGCCGGCGTGCTGTCGCTGCCCGACGCCGCCCGCCTGGTCGCCGCCCGGGGCACCCTGATGCAGGCGCTGCCCACCGGCGGCGCCATGGTGTCGATCCGCGCCACGGAGGCCGAGGTGCGCCAGCACCTCGACACCGCCGCCGAGGCCGCCGGCGCCGGGCTGGCCGCCGTCAACGGCCCGGAGTCCGTCGTCGTCTCCGGCGACGAGGACGCCGTGCTGGCCGTCGCCGCACACTTCGCGGCCCTGGGCCGCAGCACGAAGCGGCTGCGGGTCAGCCACGCGTTCCACTCCGCCCGGATGGACCCGATGCTCGACGCGTTCGGCGACGTGCTCGGGCAACTGACCTTCGCCGCGCCCCGGATCCCCGTGGTCTCCACCGTGACGGGCGCGGTGCTCGACCCCGACGAGGTGCGCTCCCCGGCGTACTGGCTGCGCAACGTCCGCGACACCGTCCGCTTCGACGCGGCCGTGACCACCCTGCGCGAACTCGGGGTGGGCGCGTACGTCGAGGTGGGCCCGGGCGGCGTGCTCTCCGCGCTCACCCAGGAGATCGTCGGCACCGACCAGGCGGTGTGCGCCCCGATGCTGCGCGCCGACCACGACGAGGCGGCGACCGCGCTGGCCGCCGCCGCCACCGTGTGGGCGCGGGGCGTGCCGGTGGACTGGGCCGCCCTGTTCGCCGGCCCGCCCGCGCCCGTCGACCTGCCCACGTACGCGTTCCAGCGCGAACGCTACTGGCTGCTGCCGCTGCCGCAGCCCGCCGACGTGACCGCCGCCGGGCTGACGCCGACCGGCCACCCGCTGCTCGGCGCGGTGTTCCGCTCCGCCGACGGCGACGAGGTGACGCTCACCGGCCGGCTGTCCGTGGAGACCCAGCCCTGGCTGGCCGAGCACGCCGTACGCGACGTGCTGCTCTTTCCCGGCACCGGCTTCGTGGAACTGGCGTTGCGGCTCGGCGCGGAGGTCGGCGCGGACCGGCTCGCCGAGCTGACCCTCCAGGCGCCGCTGGTGCTGCCCGAGACCGGCGGCGTCGACGTGCAGGTCGCCGCCGAGCGCACCGGCGGCGGATCGTGGCGGCTCACCGTCCATGCCCGCCGCTCCGGCACCGACGACCTGTGGGTGCGGCACGCCACCGGCCTGCTCACCCCGGAACCGGGGGAGGACGGCACCCCGCTGACGGCCTGGCCGCCGGCCGGCGCCACCGCCCTCGACGTGTCCGAGCTGACCGGGCGGGCGGCACAGGCCGGGTTCGCGTACGGCCCGGCCTTCTCCGGGCTGCGCGCCGCCTGGCGGGTCGGGGCCGACGTGTACGCCGAGGTGGCGCTGCCCGGGCCGGCGGCCGACGAGGCCGGCGCGTACGGGCTGCACCCGGCGCTGCTCGACGCCGCCGTGCAGGCGGTCGGGCTGGGCATCGTCGGCCCCGGCGAGGCCCGGCTGCCGTTCGCCTGGTCGGACGTGACGCTGTCCGCCCACGGCGCCGCCACGCTGCGCGTACGCCTGACCCCCACCGGAGTGGACACGGTGGCCATGCTGGTCGCCGACGCGGCCGGTGACCCGGTCGCCCGGGTCGGGGCCCTGGTGCTGCGGCCCCTGCCGGCGGGGGACCTCATCTCCGGCGGGTCCCCGTGGCGTCGCTCGCTGTTCCGCCTCGACTGGCCCCGGCACGCCGGCGGTGCCGGCGGCGCCGCCGACGGCACGAGCTGGGCGGTGCTCGGCGACCGTCCCGCGCCGCTGCCCGCCGACCTGCCCGTCGCCCGGCACGCCGACCTCGACGCGTTGCTCGCCGCCGGGGTCCCCGACGTGGTGCTGCTCCCGGTGGCCGGCGCCGCCGCGACCGGCCCCGGCCCGGTCCACGACCTGCTCGCCGAGGTCCTCGCCGTGCTCCAGGGCTGGCTCGCCGCCGAGCGGCACACCGGCGGTTCCCGGCTGGTCGTCCTCACCAGCGGCGCCGTCGCCGTGGACGACGACGCGGACGTCACCGACCTGGCCGGTGCCGCCGTGTGGGGCCTGCTGCGCTCCGCGCAGGCCGAGCACCCCGGCCGCTTCCTGGTCGTCGACGCCGACGACCGGGAGCCCTCGGCGGCCGCCCTCGCCGGCCTGCTGCGCACCGACGAGCCGCAGGCGGCGGTACGCGACGGCGTGGTGCGCGTGCCCCGCCTCGTCGCCGCCCCGGAACCCGACGCGCCGGCACCGGCGCTCGACCCGGAGGGCACGGTGCTGGTCACCGGCGGCACCGGCGCCCTCGGCGCGCTGACCGCCCGCCACCTGGTCACCCGGCACGGCGTCCGCCACCTGGTGCTGACCAGCCGGCGCGGGGCCGACGCCGAAGGCGCCGCCGATCTGCTCGCCGACCTCGCCGACCTGGGCGCCACCGCGACGGTCGAGGCGTGCGACGCCGCCGACCGGGCCGCCCTCGCCACGCTGCTGGAGCGGATCGACCCGGCGCATCCGCTCACCGGCGTGGTGCACACCGCCGGCGTGCTGGCCGACCGCACCCTGACCTCGCTGACCGCCGAGTCCCTCGCCGACGTGCTGGGGCCGAAGGTGGACGCCGCCGCGAACCTGCACGAGCTGACCGCCGGCAGCGGGCTGGCCCTGTTCGTCACCTACTCGTCGGCGGCGGGCGTCACGGGCAGCCCCGGCCAGGCCAACTACGCGGCGGCCAACGCCTTCCTGGACGCGCTCGCCCACCGGCGGCGCGCATCGGGCCTCCCCGCGCACTCCCTGGCCTGGGGGCCGTGGGCCGGATCGGGCGGCGGCATGACCGCCGGCCTCGACCGGGCCGACACCGACCGGCTGGCCCGCGCGGGCGTCCGGCCGCTCCCCGAGGCGGACGGCCTCGCCCTCCTCGACGCCGCCCTGTCGACCGGCCTGCCCACGACGGTGCCGATGGCGCTGGACGGGCCGGCGCTGCGCGCCCAGGCCGAGGCGGGCACCCTGCCGTCGGTCCTGCGCGGCCTGGTCCGGGCGCCCCGGCGCCGCGCCGCCCGGTCCGGGCCGGCGGAGACCGCCGCCCTGACCGAACGGCTCGCCGGGCTCGACCGCGAGGAGCGCGCCGCAGCCCTGCTGCGGCTCGTCCTCGACCAGGTCGCGGCGGTGCTGGGGTACGCCGACGCCGCGGCCGTCGAGGCCGCCCGCCCGTTCACCGAGCTGGGCTTCGACTCGCTGACCGCCGTCGAGTTGCGCAACCGGCTGGGCGCGGTCACCGGCCTGCGCCTGCCCGCGACCCTGATCTTCGACCACCCGACCCCGCTCGCCCTCGCCGAGCACCTGGACGCCGAGACCGGAACCGACGCCGGCGCGCTGCCGGCCCCGGTCGCCGCCGTCGCGGCGCTCGACGAGCCCATCGCGATCGTCGGCATGAGCTGCCGCTACCCCGGCGGCGTACGCAGCCCCGAGCAACTGTGGGACCTCCTCGTCTCCGGTGGCGACGGCATCACCGGCTTCCCGGCCGACCGCGGCTGGGACGTCGAGGACCTGTACGACCCGTCGGGCGCGCGCCGGGGCAGCAGCTACGCCCGCGAGGGCGGCTTCCTGACCGACGCCGGCGACTTCGACGCCGACCTGTTCAAGATCTCGCCGCACGAGGCCCTCGCCATGGACCCGCAGCAGCGCCTGCTGCTGGAGACCTCGTGGGAGGCGCTCGAGGACGCCCGGATCGATCCGCTCGCGCTGCGGGGCCGCCCCGTCGGCGTGTTCGCCGGCATGATGTACCACAACCACGCCGCCGGGCTGGCCGACGTTCCGGAGACCCTCGACGGCTACCTCGGCGTCGGCACGGCCAGCAGCGTGCTCTCGGGTCGGGTGGCGTACTCGTTCGGGTTCGAGGGGCCGGCGGTGACGGTGGACACGGCGTGTTCGTCGTCGCTGGTCGCTCTGCACCTGGCGGTGCAGGCGCTGCGGTCCGGGGAGTGCGACCTCGCCCTGGCCGGCGGCGTCACCGTCATGGCGACGCCCGAGACGTTCATCGACTTCTCCCGCCAGCGGGGCATGGCCCCCGACGGCCGGTGCAAGTCGTTCTCCGACGCGGCGGACGGCACCGGCTGGTCCGAGGGCGTCGGCGTGCTGCTGGTGCAGCGGCTGTCGGACGCGCGGCGGGACGGCCGCCGGATCCTGGCGGTGGTGCGAGGCACGGCGGTGAATCAGGATGGTGCGTCGAACGGGTTGACGGCGCCGAACGGCCCCTCGCAGCAGCGGGTGATCCGGCAGGCCCTCGCCAACGCCCGGCTGGGGGTCGCCGACGTCGACGTGGTGGAGGCGCACGGCACGGGTACGACGTTGGGCGACCCGATCGAGGCGCAGGCCCTGCTCGCCACGTACGGGCAGGATCGCGACGAGCCCTTCCTGCTGGGCTCGGTGAAGTCGAACATCGGTCACACGCAGGCGGCTGCGGGGGTGGCCGGGATCATCAAGATGATCTTGGCGATGCGGCACGGTGTGGTGCCGGCGACCCTGCACGTGGACGCGCCGTCGTCGCACGTGGACTGGTCGTCGGGTGCGGTGGAGCTGGTGACCGAGTCTCGGCGGTGGCCGGGCGTGGGTCGTGCGCGTCGCGCGGGCGTGTCGTCGTTCGGCATCTCGGGAACCAACGCGCACGTGATCATCGAGCAGCCGGAGCCGGCTGCTGTGGCGCTGCCGGCGGACGGGGCGGCGGTCGCGGAGTCCGCCGTGGCGTCGGTCGTGCGGGTGCCGGTGCCGTGGGTGGTGTCGGGACGCTCCGAGCGGGGTCTGGCGGGTCAGGCGGCGCGGCTGGCGTCGTTCGTGCGGGAGCGGTCCGATCTCGCGGCGGTGGATGTGTCGTGGTCGTTGGCGACGACCCGGGCGGCGTTGGAGCACCGTGCGGTGGTGTGGGGCCGGGACGCGGACGAGTTGGTGGCCGGTTTGTCGGCGGTCGCCGAGGGTCGGTCGGCGGTGTCGGGTGTGGTGTCGGCGGGCCGTCGGGCGGTGTTGTTCACGGGTCAGGGTTCGCAGCGTGCGGGCATGGGCCGCGAGCCGTACGAGGCGTTCCCGGTCTTCGCGTCGGCGTTCGACGCGGTGTGCGCGCACTTCGACGGTCTGTTGCCGCGTCCACTGCGGGAGGTGGTGTTCGCCGAGGCGGGCAGTGCCGACGCCGACCTGGTGGACCAGACCGTCTTCGCG
The DNA here is from genome assembly GCF_900090315.1 of Micromonospora citrea. Lineage (NCBI taxonomy): Bacteria > Bacillati > Actinomycetota > Actinomycetes > Micromonosporales > Micromonosporaceae > Micromonospora > Micromonospora citrea. The sequence goes on from NZ_FMHZ01000002.1 coordinate 6,440,298, forward strand.
CAGGCTGGTCTGTTCGCGGTCGAGGTGGCGTTGTGGGAGTTGCTCGCCTCGTGGGGTGTGCGGGCCGACTTCCTGGCGGGTCACTCGATCGGTGAGGTGACTGCCGCGTACGTGGCGGGGATGGTGTCGCTGCCGGACGCGTGCACGCTGGTGGCGGCGCGGGGCAGGTTGATGCAGGCGTTGCCGGCCGGTGGGGTGATGGCGGCGGTCGGCGCGTCGGAGGCCGATGTGCGCGACGTCATCGATGCTGCGCGTGCAGCGGTGGACGTGGCGGCGGTGAACGGGCCGGCGTCGGTGGTGGTGTCGGGTGGCGCCGAAGAGGTTGCGTCGGTGGTGGCGTCCTGCCGTGGGCGGGGCTGGCGGGTCAAGGAGTTGTCGGTCAGTCACGCGTTTCACTCGCGGTTGATGGAGCCGATGCTGGACGAGTTCGCGTCGGTGGTGGCGGGGCTGTCGTGGCAGCCGCCGAGGATCCCGGTCGTGTCGAACGTGACGGGTGCGGTGGCGGACGCGGGGGAGATCACCGACCCCGGCTACTGGGTGCGGCATGTGCGGCAGGCGGTGCGGTTCGCCGACGGGGTGGCGGCTCTGCGGGCACAGGGTGTCGACACGTTCCTGGAGGTGGGTCCGGATGCGACGTTGACGGCGATGGTGGCGGAGATCGTCGCGGATGCCGGTGTGCGGCGGGTTGCGGCGTCGCGGCGGGATCAGTCGGAGGTCGCCGCGCTGGCGTCCGCGTTGGGGCAGTTGTGGGTGGCGGGTGTGCCGGTGGACTGGGCGGCGTACCACGGGCAGACCGGCGCCCGGCCGCGCGTGGTCGACCTGCCCACGTACGCCTTCGATCATCGGCGCTACTGGATCAATGCGGGGACGCGGTCCTACCGGCCGCCGGTCGCGGGGCGTACCGAGGCCGACGAGGACTTCTGGCGGGCCATCGAGGCGGAGGACGTCGCGAGCCTCGCCGCGAGCCTCGCCGTCGACGCGGACGCCCCGCTCGCGGACGTGCTGCCGGCGCTGACCGCCTGGCGGCGCCGCCGAGACGCCGAGGCCACCCTCGACTCGTGGCGCTACCGGGTGACGTGGCACCCGCTCACCGACGAACCCGCCGACACCGGGCCGGCCGACTTCCTGCTCGTCGTACCGGCCGACGCGAACGCGACCGTGACGGACTGGATGACCGCCCTCGGCGCGGACGGCGCGCGGGTCGTCCGGGTCGACGCCGCGTGCGACCGCAAGCGCATCGCCCACGACCTCGTCCAGGCCTCCGTCGGGCACGCCGGCGACCCGCTGCCCGTGCTCTCCCTCCTCGCGATCGACGACCGGCCGTACGCCGAATCCGTTCCGGCCGGGCTCGCGGGCACCATCGCGCTCGCCCAGGCAATCGGGGACGCCGGGATCGCCGCCCGACTCTGGATCGCCACCCGCGGCGCGGTCTCCATCGGCGCCCGCGACCGGCTCGTCGACCCCGTGCAGGCGATGGCGTGGGGCTTCGGCAGCGTGCTGCGGGCCGAGCACCCGCACCGCTGGGGCGGCCTCGTCGACCTGCCCGAGCAGCCGGCACAGGGCGTCGCGCACAGGATCCGTACGCTCATCGGCGGCACCGGCCGGGAGGACGAGGTCGCCCTGCGCCAGGCCGGCGCGCACGCCCGCAGACTGGTACGCGCGGACCGGGACGCCCGCCCGCGCCGTTCCTGGACGCCGCGCGGCACGGTGCTGGTCACCGGCGGCACCGGCGCCCTCGGTGGGCACGTCGCCCGGGCGTTGGCCGGCGACGGCGCCGAACACCTCCTGCTGGTCAGCCGGCGCGGTGCCGAGGCGCCGGGCGCCGCCGCGCTCGCCGACGAACTCACCGGGCTCGGCAGCCGGGTCACCGTGGCGTCCTGTGACGTGGCCGACCGGGCCGCGCTCGCGGCGCTGCTCGACTCGGTCCCCGACGAGCTTCCGCTGACCGCCGTCGTGCACACCGCCGCCGCCCTCGACGACAACGTGATCGACGCGGTCAGCGTCGACCAGCTCGCCACCGCGCTGCGGGCGAAGGTCGACGCCGCGCGCAACCTGGACGAACTGACCCGGGGCCAGGACCTCTCCGCGTTCGTCCTCTTCTCCTCGCTCGCCGGTCTCCTGGGCGCCGCCGGTCAGGCGACCTACGCGCCCGGCAACGCCTTCCTCGACGCCCTGGCGCAGCGGCGTCGCGCCGAGGGGCTGCCGGGGACCTCGCTCGCCTGGGGCCTCTGGGCCGACGGCGGGGTGAGCGCCGGCGAGTTCGAGCGGCGCCTGCGCCGCACCGGGTTCGGCGCGATGGCGCCGGAGACCGCCGTGCGCGCCCTCACCCGGGCGCTGGACCGCGACGAGACGTACGTCGTGGTGGCCGACATCGACTGGGCCCGGGCGGCCGCCGCCGGTCGACGGCACGCCCCGCTGGTCCGGGACCTGCTGGCCGACGCGGGCCCGGCGGCGGCAGCCGCCTCCGCGCCGGCGGCCGACCTGCGCCTCCGCCTGTCCGGAATGTCCGGCACCGAGCAGCTGCACGCGCTCCGCGAGCTCGTCCGCGCCGAGGTGGCGGCCGTGCTGGGGCACGAGTCCGCCGACCGGGTGGCGCCGGAGCGGGCCTTCCAGGACCTGGGCTTCACCTCGCTGGCGGCGGTCGAGCTGCGGAACCGGCTCGACGCGGCCACCGGCCTCACGCTGCCCAGCACGCTCGCGTTCGACTACCCGAACTCGACAGTCCTCGCCGGGCACATCCACGCCGAACTGCTCGGCGGCCAGGTACTTCCCGCCGCCGCCACCGTGACCGGTCCCGTCGTGGATGACGACCCGATCGTCATCGTCGGCATGGGCTGCCGTTTCCCCGCCGGAGCCGAGTCGCCCGACGGGCTCTGGAGCCTGCTGACGGCCGGCGTCGACGCGATGTCGCCCTTCCCGACCAACCGGCACTGGGACCTGGCGTCGCTGACCGGCCCCGATGCCGAGGGGGACGGCCACTCCTACGTCACCCGTGGCGCGTTCCTGGCCGACGCGGGCGGCTTCGACGCCGACTTCTTCGGAATCTCGCCCCGCGAGGCACTCGCCATGGACCCGCAGCAGCGGCTCCTGCTGGAGGTCACCTGGGAGGCGTTCGAGGACGCCCGGATCGAGCCCCTCGCGCTGCGCGGCAGCCGCGTCGGAGTGTTCGCCGGCACCAACGGACAGGACTACGAGACCGTCGTGCGCCAGGCCGGCGAGTCCCTCACCGGGTTCGGCGCGACCGGCGCCTCCGCGAGCGTGCTGTCGGGCCGGGTGGCGTACTCGTTCGGCTTCGAGGGGCCGGCGGTGACGGTGGACACCGCGTGTTCGTCGTCGCTGGTGGCGCTGCACCTGGCCGTGCAGGCGCTGCGGTCCGGCGAGTGCGACCTGGCCCTCGCGGGCGGCGTGACGGTGATGGCGACGCCGGGCGCCTTCATCGAGTTCTCCCGGCAGGGCGGACTCTCGGCGGACGGCCGCTGCAAGGCGTTCGCCGAGTCTGCGGACGGCACCGCGTGGGGCGAGGGCGTCGGCGTCCTGGTCGTGCAGCGGCTGTCGGACGCGCGGCGGGACGGTCGGCGGGTCCTGGCGGTGGTCCGGGCCACGGCGGTGAACTCCGACGGTGCGTCGAACGGGTTGACGGCGCCGAACGGCCCGTCGCAGCAGCGGGTGATCCGGCAGGCGCTCGCGTCGGCGGGGTTGTCGGCCGCCGACGTGGACGTGGTGGAGGCGCACGGTACGGGCACCACCCTTGGCGATCCGATCGAGGCGCAGGCGTTGCTCGCGACGTACGGGCAGGGTCGGGACGGCCACGAGCCGTTGTTGTTGGGTTCGGTGAAGTCGAACATCGGTCACGCGCAGGCGGCTGCCGGGGTGGCCGGCGTGATCAAGATGGTCCTGGCGATGCGGCACGGGGTGGTGCCGGCGACGCTGCACGTCGACGCGCCGTCGTCGCACGTGGACTGGGCGTCCGGTGCGGTGGAGTTGGTGACCGAGACGCGGGACTGGCCGGCGGTGGGGCGTCCGCGTCGGGCGGGTGTGTCGTCGTTCGGCATCTCCGGCACCAACGCGCACGTGATCATCGAGCAGCCGGAGCCGGGTCTTGCGGCGCCGACTGCGGGCGAGGTGGTGGCTGCGGAGCCCGCGGCCCCGCTGGGTGCGGCGCTGGTGGAGTCGGTGCCGGCGGTGGGCGGCGAAACCGGTTGGACCGGGTCGGCGGACGCGGAGTCGGAGACCGTCGCGGCGCCAGCCGTGGGCGTGCCGGTGCCGTGGGTGGTGTCGGCGCGTTCGGAGCGGGGTCTGGTGGGTCAGGCGGCGCGGTTGGTGTCGTTCGTGCGGGGCGGGTCTGGTCTTGGTGTGGTGGATGTGTCGTGGTCGTTGGTGGTGTCGCGGGCGGCGTTGGAGCACCGTGCGGTGGTGTGGGGCTCGGACGTCGATGAGTTGGTCGCGGGTTTGTCGGCTGTCGTCGAGGGTCGGTTGTCGGGTGTGGTGTCGGCGGGTCGTCGGGCGGTGTTGTTCACGGGTCAGGGTTCGCAGCGTGCGGGCATGGGTCGGGAGTTGTACGGGGCGTTTGCGGTGTTCGCGTCGTCGTTCGACGGGGTGTGTCGGGAGATTGATCCGCTGTTGCCGCGTCCGTTGCGTGAGGTGGTGTTCGCGGAGCCGGGCACGTCCGACGCTGGTCTGGTGGATCAGACGGTGTTTGCGCAGGCGGGGTTGTTCGCGGTGGAGGTGGCGTTGTGGGAGTTGTTGGCGTCGTGGGGTGTGCGGGCGGATTTCTTGGCGGGTCATTCGATCGGTGAGGTGACGGCGGCGTATGTGGCGGGGATGTTGTCGCTGTCGGATGCGTGTGTTCTGGTGGCGGCGCGGGGTCGGTTGATGCAGGCGTTGCCGGCTGGTGGGGTGATGGCGGCGGTCGGTGCGTCGGAGGAGGCTGTCGCCGAGCTGGTCGGTGTGACCGGTGCTGCGGTGGATGTGGCGGCGGTGAACGGTCCGGCGTCGGTGGTGGTGTCGGGGGCTGCCGGTGAGGTGGCGTCGGTGGTGGCAACCTGTCGTGGGCGGGGGTGGCGGGTCAAGGAGTTGTCGGTCAGTCATGCGTTCCATTCGCGCCTGATGGATCCGATGCTGGACGAGTTCCGGGCGGTGGTGGCGGGGCTGGACTGGCGGGTGCCTCGGGTGCCGGTCGTGTCGAACGTGACCGGTGTGGTCGCGGATCCGTTGGAACTGGTGGATCCGGAGTACTGGGTGCGGCACGTACGTCAGCCGGTGCGGTTCGCCGACGGGGTGGCGGCGTTGCGGCAGCAGGGTGTCGACACGTTCCTGGAGGTCGGCCCGGACGCGACGTTGACCGCGATGGTGGCGGAGATCGTCGCCGACGTGCGGCGGATCCCGACGGCGCGACGGGACCAGGCGGAGGTCGGCGCGCTGACCGCCGCCGTCGGGCAGCTCTGGGTGGCCGGTGTCGCGGTGGACTGGGCGGCCTACCACGGGCAGATTGGCGCCCGGCCGCGCGTGGTCGACCTGCCCACGTACGCCTTCGACCACACCTGGTACTGGCCTGAGGCCGCCGTCCCGACCCGGCGGGACGCCCACGCCGACGCGCTCGACGGGCGGTTCTGGGCGGCCGTGGAGTCCGGCGACCCCGACCGGATCGGTGGCGAGTTGGGCGTCCGCGCGGACGAGCCGTTCAGCGAGGTCCTGCCGAAGCTCGCGCAGTGGCGGCGGTTTGCCCGGCAGAAGTCGACGGTGGACTCGTGGCGGTACCGGGTCGAGTGGCGGCCCGCGACCGTGGCCGCGCGCGACGGCCTGACCGGCACGTGGCTGGTGCTGATCGTCCCCGGTCAGGAGGACCACCCGCTGCTCGCCGGGCTGGCGGAGCGCGGCGCCGACGTGGTGCCGGTGGTGCTGGACGAGTGGGACCGCGACCGCATCGCCGGCCAGCTCACCGAGGCACGGGAGACCAGCGGGCCGGTCGCCGGCATGGTCTCCCTGCTGTCGCTGGCCGGCGCGGGCGTGGTCGAGGCACTGGCGGTGGCGCAGGCGCTGGCCGTGGCGACGGTCGACGCGCGCCTGTGGTGGCTGACCTCCGGCGCCGTCGCGGTGGACGACTCGGAGACCCCGGGCGACCTGGCGGGTGCGGCGGTGTGGGGTTTGGGTCGGGTGGTGGGTTTGGAGTTGCCGTTGCGGTGGGGTGGGTTGGTGGATGTGTCGGGTGGTTGGGGTGGGGTTGTGTGGGGTGGTTTGTGTGGGGTGTTGTCGGGTGTGTCTGGTGAGGATCAGGTGGCGGTGCGGTCGTCGGGTGTGTTTGTGCGGCGGTTGGTGCGGGCGGGTTCGGTGGGTTCGTCGGGTGGTTCTGGGTCCGGTGGTTTTCGGTTGTCGGGGACGGTGTTGGTGACGGGTGGTACGGGTGCGTTGGGTGGTCGGGTGGCGCAGTGGGCGGTGGGTGTGGGTGCGGAGCATGTGGTGTTGGTGTCGCGGTCTGGTGGTGGTGCGGTGGGTGTGGGTGAGTTGGTGGGGCGGTTGGAGGGGTTGGGTGTGCGGGTGTCGGTGGTGGCGTGTGATGTGGCGGATCGGGGTGCGGTGGCGGGGTTGTTGGGGGAGTTGGCGGGTCGTGGTGAGCGGTTGCGGGCGGTGGTGCATGCGGCGGGTGCGGGGCAGTTGACGTCGTTGGGTGAGGTGGGTGTGGGTGAGGTGGAGGAGGTGTTGCGGGCGAAGGTTGGTGGTGCGGTGGTGTTGGATGAGTTGACTGCTGGTTTGGATTTGGATGCGTTTGTGGTGTTTTCGTCGATTGCGGGGGTGTGGGGTTCGGCGGGTCAGGTGGGGTATGCGGCGGCGAATGCGTGTGTGGATGGGTTGGTGGGGTTGCGGCGTGGGCGTGGGTTGGTGGGGACGTCGGTGGCGTGGGGTCCGTGGGGTGAGGCGGGTATGGCGGTGGGGGTGGCGGGGGAGCAGTTGAGTCGGCGTGGTTTGCCGGGGATGGCTCCGGAGTTGGCGGTGGCGGCGTTGCAGCGGGTGTTGGAGGGTGGTGAGTCTCATGTGGTGGTGGCGGATGTGCGGTGGGAGCGGTTCGTGTCGTCGTTCACGGCGTTGCGGCCGTCTCGGTTGTTCACCGAGATCCCCGAGGCGCAGTTGGCCATCGAGGCGGCGGCCCGCACCGAGGACGGCCCCACCGACCAGGCTTCCGCCTTCCGACAGCGGTATGCCGCACTTACGCCGTCGGAGGCCGAGGCCGCCCTGCTCGACCTCGTACGGAGCCAGGTCGCCGCGGTGCTCGGCCATGCCACCGTGGAGGCGGTGCCGCCGGACCGGGCGTTCCAGCGTCTCGGCTTCGACTCGCTCACCGCGGTCGAGTTGCGCAACCGGCTGACCGCCGAGACGGGCCTCGCACTGCCCACCACGCTCGTCTTCGACCACCCGACGCCGGCCGCCCTGGTCGCCTTCATCCGGGAGACCGTGCTCGGCGCACCGGGCGACGCGCCGGCCGGGCGTACGGTCACCGTCGTCGACGACGACCCGATCGTCATCGTGGGCATGGGTTGCCGCCTCCCCGGCGGCGTCGGTTCGCCGGACGAGTTCTGGCAACTGCTCGCCACGGGGCGCGACGGCATCTCCGACTTCCCCCTCGACCGGGGCTGGGACGCGTTCCTCGGCGGCGGCCTGTCCGACACGTCCTTCGTCCGCACCGGCGGCTTCGTCTACGACGCCACCGAGTTCGACGCCGAGTTCTTCGGCATCTCGCCGCGCGAGGCCCTCGCCATGGACCCTCAGCAGCGGCTGCTGCTGGAGACCTCCTGGGAGGCCGTCGAGTCCGCCGGCATCGACCCGACCAGCCTGAAGGGAAGCGCGGTCGGCGTCTTCGCCGGCGCCAGCTTCCAGGGGTACGCCAGCGGGTCGGTCGGCCGCGCCCAGGAGGTCGGCGGTCACCTGCTCACCGGCAACGCGACCAGTGTGCTGTCGGGCCGGGTGGCGTACTCGTTCGGCTTCGAGGGGCCGGCGGTGACGGTGGACACCGCGTGTTCGTCGTCGCTGGTGGCGCTGCACCTGGCCGTGCAGGCGCTGCGGTCCGGCGAGTGCGACCTCGCCCTCGCGGGCGGCGTCTGCGTCATGGCGTCCCCGGCCACCTTCGCCGAGTTCTCGATCCAGGGCGGCCTGTCGGCCGACGGCCGGTGCAAGTCGTTCTCGGAGGACGCGGACGGCACCGGCTGGTCCGAGGGCGTGGGCATGTTGCTGGTGCAGCGGTTGTCGGACGCGCGGCGGGACGGTCGGCGGGTCCTGGCGGTGGTCCGGGCCACGGCAGTGAACCAGGACGGTGCGTCGAACGGGTTGACGGCGCCGAACGGCCCGTCGCAGCAGCGGGTGATCCGGCAGGCGCTCGCGTCGGCGGGGTTGTCGGCCGCCGACGTCGACGTGGTGGAGGCGCACGGGACCGGCACCAGGCTCGGTGACCCGATCGAGGCGCAGGCGTTGCTGGCGACGTACGGGCAGGGGCGTGGGGAGGCCGCGCCGCTGCTCCTCGGCTCGGTGAAGTCGAACATCGGCCACACCCAGGCCGCCGCCGGCGTGGCGGGGATCATCAAGATGGTCCTGGCGATGCGGCACGGGGTGGTGCCGGCGTCGTTGCACGTGGGCGAGCCGTCGTCGCATGTGGACTGGGCGTCGGGTGCGGTGGAGTTGGTCACCGAGACGCGGGACTGGCCGGGGGTGGGGCGTCCGCGTCGGGCGGGTGTGTCGTCGTTCGGCATCTCGGGCACGAACGCCCACGTGATCCTGGAGCACCCGGGGCCGGCGGCTGAGCTTGAGCCGGTGTCGGCGGTGCAGCCGGCGCCTGTGGCGGAAAAGCCCTCGGCGGTGGTGGTGGAGTCCGTGGCGGGGGAGGACTCTGCCTCGGCACCCGTTGCGCCAGCCGTGGGCGTGCCGGTGCCGTGGGTGGTGTCGGCGCGTTCGGAGCGGGGTCTGGTGGGTCAGGCGGCGCGGTTGGCGTCGTTCGTGCGGGAGCGTTCCGGCCTTTCCGTGGCGGATGTGTCGTGGTCGTTGGTGGTGTCGCGGGCGGCGTTGGAGCACCGTGCGGTGGTGTGGGGCTCGGACGTCGACGAGTTGGTCGCGGGTTTGTCGGCTGTCGCCGAGGGTCGGTCGGCGGTGTCGGGTGTGGTGTCGGCGGGTCGTCGGGCGGTGTTGTTCACGGGTCAGGGTTCGCAGCGTGTGGGCATGGGTCGGGAGTTGTACGGGGTGTTCCCGGTGTTCGCGTCGTCCTTCGACGCGGTGTGCGGGCACCTGGAAGGGCTGCTGCCGCGTCCGTTGCGTGAGGTGGTGTTCGCCGAGCCGGGCACGTCCGACGCTGGTCTGGTGGATCAGACGGTGTTTGCGCAGGCGGGGTTGTTCGCGGTGGAGGTGGCGTTGTGGGAGCTACTTGCTTCGTGGGGTGTGCGGGCGGATTTCTTGGCGGGTCATTCGATCGGTGAGGTGACGGCGGCGTATGTGGCGGGGATGTTGTCGCTGTCGGACGCGTGTGTTCTGGTGGCGGCGCGGGGTCGGTTGATGCAGGCGTTGCCGGCTGGTGGGGTGATGGCGGCGGTCGGTGCGTCGGAGGAGTCGGTCGTCGAGTTGATCGAACTCGTGGGCGTGGCGGTGGATGTTGCGGCGGTGAACGGTCCGGCGTCGGTGGTGGTGTCGGGGGCTGCCGGTGAGGTGGCGTCGGTGGTGGCGGCGTGTCGTGGGCGGGGGTGGCGGGTCAAGGAGTTGTCGGTCAGTCACGCGTTCCATTCGCGCCTGATGGATCCGATGCTGGACGAGTTCGCGTCGGTGGTGGCGGGGCTGGACTGGCAGCCGCCGAAGGTGCCGATCGTGTCGAACGTGACCGGCGCGGTGGCCGATGCCGCCGAGGTGACCGACCCGGGCTACTGGGTGCGGCACGTACGTCAGCCGGTGCGGTTCGCCGATGGTGTGGCGGCGTTGCGGGCGCAGGGGGTGGACACCTTCCTGGAGGTCGGCCCTGACGCGGTCCTCACCGCCATGGCCGCCGAGGCGGACACGGCCGACGATGTGCGGTACGTCGCCACGCTGCGCCGCAGCCAGCCCGACGTCACCACCCTCACCAATGCCGTCGGGCAGCTCTGGGCTGCCGGCGTGGCCGTCGACTGGAGGGCGTACCTCGGCCAGGCCGGTGCCCGGCCGCGCGCGGTGGACCTGCCCACGTACGCCTTCGACCGGCAGCGCTACTGGCTGGAGGATCCCCGGCCCGCCTCGCCCGGCGCGGGTGCCGTCACCCCGTCCGACGAGCAGTTCTGGGCGGCCGTCGAGTCCGGGGACCTCGGCGTGCTGGGCGAGGAGTTGGCGGTGGGCGCGGACGAGCCGTCCACGGCGCTGCTGCCCAAGCTCGCCCGGTGGCGGCGGGCGACGCAGCAGCGGGCCGCCGTCGACTCCTGGCGGTACCGGGCGACGTGGCGTACGGCAGACATGCCCGCCTCGGCGACGTTGGCGGGGACCTGGCTGCTGCTGATGGCGCCCGGGCAGGAGGACCACCCGGTGGCCGCGGAGCTGACGGCCCGTGCCGACCGCGCGGTACCGGTGCTGGTCCCGGCCGGCGCTGACCGTGACCGGGTGGCGCGGCTGCTGCGGGAGGCGATGGGATCCGACGACAGGGACGCCCACGTGGTGTCCCTGCTGTCGCTGGCCGACCCCCGGGAGCCGTCCACCACCCGGGAGCCGTCCACCACCCGGGAGCCGTCCACCTCTCCGGAGCCGGACGCCGTGCCGGCCGCCGCCGAGGTGACGACGGCGCTGGTCGTGGCGCAGGCGCTGACCGACGTCGGCGGGGCGGGCCGGCTGTGGTGGCTGACGCGCGGGGCGGTGTCGGTCGGCGGATCCGACGAGTTGACCGATGTCGCGGGTGCTGCGGTGTGGGGTTTGGGTCGGGTGGTGGGTTTGGAGGTGCCGTTGCGGTGGGGTGGTTTGGTGGATTTGCCGGGGTTGTTGGGTGGGGGTGTGTGGGGTTGGTTGTGTGGGGTGTTGTCGTCGGCTGGTGGTGAGGATCAGGTGGCGGTGCGGTCGTCGGGTGTGTTTGTGCGGCGGTTGGTGCGTGCGGGTTCTCCGACGGGTGTGGGTTCTGGGGCGGGTGTGGGTGCGGGTTCGGGTGGTTTCCGGTTGTCGGGGACGGTGTTGGTGACGGGTGGTACGGGTGCGTTGGGTGGTCGGGTGGCGCAGTGGGCGGTGGGTGTGGGTGCGGAGCATGTGGTGTTGGTGTCGCGGTCTGGTGGTGGTGCGGTGGGTGTGGGTGAGTTGGTGGGGCGGTTGGAGGGGTTGGGTGTGCGGGTGTCGGTGGTGGCGTGTGATGTGGCGGATCGGGGTGCGGTGGCGGGGTTGTTGGGGGAGTTGGCGGGTCGTGGTGAGCGGTTGCGGGCGGTGGTGCATGCGGCGGGTGCGGCGCAGTTGACGTCGTTGGGTGAGGTGGGTGTGGGTGAGGTGGAGGAGGTGTTGCGGGCGAAGGTTGGTGGTGCGGTGGTGTTGGATGAGTTGACTGCTGGTTTGGATTTGGATGCGTTTGTGGTGTTTTCGTCGATTGCGGGGGTGTGGGGTTCGGCGGGTCAGGTGGGGTATGCGGCGGCGAATGCGTTTTTGGATGGGTTGGTGGTGTCCCGGCGTGGGCGTGGGTTGGTGGGGACGTCGGTGGCGTGGGGTCCGTGGGCTGAGGCGGGTATGGCGGTGGGGGTGGCGGGGGAGCAGTTGAGTCGGCGTGGTTTGCCGGGGATGGCTCCGGAGTTGGCGGTGGCGGCGTTGCAGCGGGTGTTGGAGGGTGGTGAGTCTCATGTGGTGGTGGCGGATGTGCGGTGGGATCGGTTCGTGTCGTCGTTCACGGCGTTGCGTCCGTCGCGTCTGTTCACCGACATCCCCGAAGCACAGCCCGCACAAGCCGAGGAGACGCCGAAGGGCGAGGACCGCGGCGCGGCGTCGGCGCTGCGCGAGCGGCTCGCCGCCGCCTCCGGACCGGAGCGCGACCGCATCCTGCTCGACCTGGTCCGCGGCACCGCCGCGGCGGTGCTCGGCCACGCCACGCCGAGCGGGATCAGGCCCAGCCGTGGCTTCCTCGAACTGGGCTTCGACTCGCTCACGGCGGTCGAGCTGCGCAACCGGCTGACCGCCGCAACGGGCATCGGGCTGCCCGCCACCCTCGTCTTCGACCATCCCACCCCGAACGCGCTCGCCGGGCACCTGCGGGCCGAACTGGCGCCCGAGCAGCCGGCGTTGCCGATCGTGGCGGAGATCGAGCGCCTCGACCAGCTCCTCGGCGGCCTGCCCGGCGACCAGGTCGACGACGCGGTCATCGGCCGGCTGGAGGACCTGGTGGCCAGGTGGCGGGGACGACCCGCCGCCGTCGCGCCGGCGCCGGCCGCCGGGCAGGAGTTGGAGTCGGCGAGCCGGGAGGAGTTGTTCGACATCATCCAGCGCGAGTTCGGCAAGTCCTGACCGGACCCCGCAGGTCCCGACCGGACGCGAGGAGTCCCCGACGGCACCGGAAGCCGTGACCTGACCGGCGTCGGCCAGGTCACGGCCGCCTAGGGGTCCGCGCGGCCCGTCTAGGGGTGTGCCTGCGTGGACCCGGCTCCGTAGGGTCGGAGCCTGTCAGGCCGTTTCGCCATGCCCACCGGCGGCGAGCGGTGCGGATGTGGGTGCGTGCGGTGCCCCGGATGGACGGGAGGTCCGCATGGCCGGATCCGGCCTGCCTCAGTTGCTCGCCATCAGTGACCTGCACGTGGTCCACGCGGAGAACAAGGCCATCGTCGAGCGGCTGCGCCCGGAGCGGGACGGCGACTGGCTCATCGTCGCCGGGGACGTCGGCGAGTTCGTCGCCGACGTCGAGTGGGCGCTGGGACTGCTCAGCCGCCGCTTCGCCAAGGTGATCTGGGCCCCCGGCAACCACGAGCTGTGGACGCCCCGCGAGGACCCGGTGCAGCTGCGCGGGGACGCGCGCTACCAGCACCTGGTGCAGCTCTGCCGAGGTCTCGGGGTGGTCACCCCGGAGGACCCGTACCCCGTCTGGGATGCGCAGGGCGACGACCCGGTCCTCATCGCGCCGCTGTTCCTGCTCTACGACTACAGCTTCCGGCCGCCGGGGACGTACACGAAGGAGCAGGCCCTGGCGCGGGCCCACGAGGTCGGCGTGGTCTGCACCGACGAGATCCTGCTGCACCCGGACCCGTACCCGACGCGGGACGCCTGGTGCCGGGCGCGGCTGGCCCTGACCGAGCGTCGGCTCACGGCCGAACGCGGCGGCCTGCCCACCGTCCTGGTCAACCACTTCCCGCTCGTCCGCGAACCCACCCGGATCCTCCGCTACCCGGAGTTCGCGCAGTGGTGCGGCACCGAGGCCACCGCCGACTGGCACGTCCGCTTCGACGCCCGCGTCGCCGTCTACGGCCACCTGCACATCCCGCGCACCACCTGGTACGACGGGGTGCGGTTCGAAGAGGTGTCGGTCGGCTACCCACGGGAGTGGCGTCGCCGCTCGACGCCGCCGGGACGGCTGCGTCGCATCCTGCCCGCGGTCGCCGGACAGCCCGCCTGAGCGCCGTCGCAATGCTGGTCACCGCTTCGTCCGGGACCCGCCGCGACGGCCCTCACGGGCCAGTCGATCAGGGGTTCTCTAGGGGTTGGGCGCGTGATGGGCGCTCAGTACCGTCCAGTCACGGTGGCGGGCATGTGTCGGCGGGACGGCCCGGCGTGGCGGGCGCCTGAGCAGGCACGACAACCGGAATCAGGAACAGGTGTCGGGTTCGTGGCCGAGCGGCCGTGTCTCCCACCCACCTGTGCACGAGGCCGGTCCGTCGGCGGTGGTGTGGTCAACGATTCGGCAGATTCCGATCGATAGCAAGCTCTGGGCGGGTGGGTCATGGCGGACGAAGACAAGCTCCTCGAACACCTCAAGTGGGTGACCTCCGAGCTCCGCCTGGCGCGCCGGCGCCTGAGCGAGCTGGAGGACGGGGACGCCGAGCCGATCGCGATCGTCGGGATGGCCTGCCGGTTCCCCGGCGGGGTCGCCTCCCCGGAGGACCTCTGGGACCTCGTCGCGGGCGGCGTCGACGCCACCGGCACGTTCCCCGACGACCGGGGCTGGGACCTCGACGGACTCTACGATCCCGACCCGGACCACCCCGGCACCACCTACAGCAACCGGGGCGGCTTCCTGCGCGACGCCGGCCTGTTCGACCCCACCCTGTTCGGCATCTCGCCGCGCGAGGCGCTGGCCATGGACCCGCAGCAGCGGCTGCTGCTGGAGGTCACCTGGGAGGTCTTCGAACGGGCCGGCATCGACGCCACGTCGGTGCGGGGCAGCCGTACCGGGGTGTTCGTCGGCACGGCGGGGCAGGACTACACCTCCGTGCTGCGGCAGCTGCCCGAGGGCGCGGAGGGCCACGTCCTCACCGGCACCGCCGCGAGCGTCATGTCGGGCCGGCTGGCGTACTCCTTCGGGCTGGAGGGGCCAGCCGTCACCATCGACACCGCCTGCTCCTCGTCGCTGGTCGCGCTGCACCTCGCCGGCCAGGCCCTGCGCGACGGCGAGTGCTCGCTCGCGGTCGCCGGCGGCGTCACCGTGCTGGCCACGCCCGGCGCCTTCGTGGAGTTCTCCCGCCAGCGGGGGCTCGCCTCCGACGGCCGGTGCAAGGCGTTCTCGGCCGACGCCGACGGGACCGGCTGGTCCGAGGGCGTCGCCATGCTGCTGGTCGAGAAGCTCTCCGACGCCCGGCGCAACGGGCACCCCGTCCTCGCCGTCATCCGGGGCAGCGCCGTGAACTCCGACGGCGCCAGCAGCGGCCTGACCGCCCCCAACGGCCCCTCCCAGCAGCGGGTCATCCGGCAGGCGCTGGAGAACGCCCGACTCACCCCCGCCGACGTGGACGTGGTCGAGGCGCACGGCACCGGCACCCGCCTCGGCGACCCGATCGAGGCGCAGGCGCTGCTGGCCACGTACGGCAAGGGGCGGCCCGCCGACCGGCCGCTGTGGCTGGGGTCGCTGAAGTCGAACATCGGCCACCCGCAGGCCGCCGCCGGCGCCGGTGGCGTCATCAAGATGGTGATGGCGATGCGGCACGGCGTGCTGCCGCCGACCCTGCACGTCGACCGGCCGTCCCCGCACGTCGACTGGTCGACCGGGGCCGTGTCCCTGCTCGACGAGGCGCGCCCGTGGGCGGGCGGCGACCACGTCCGCAGGGCCGGCGTGTCGTCCTTCGGCATGAGCGGCACGAACGCCCATCTGATCCTGGAGCAGGCGCCGGCCCCCGACCCGGCCGAGGGCGACGCCACCGGGTCGCGCCCTCGCGCCGTCGCGCCGGTGCTGCTCTCCGCCGCGCAGCCGGCCGCGCTCCGCGCCCAGGCCGACCGGTGGGCCCGCTGGCTCGCCGACGACGAGGGGGCGCGCCCGCTCGACGTGGCGTGGTCGTCGGTGGTGTCCCGCCCGGCGCTCGACCGGCGCGCGGTGGTGCTCGCCGACGACCGGGCGGGCCTGCTGGCGGGCCTGGCGGCCGTGGCGGCGGGGGAGTCGTCGGGCACGGTCGTCACGGGCCAGGCCGGGGACCGGGGTCCGCTGGCGGTGCTCTTCTCCGGCCAGGGCGCGCAGCGCGCCGGCATGGGCCGGGAGCTGTACGGCGAGTTCCCCGTCTTCGCCGCCGCCCTCGACGAGGCGTGCGGGCACCTGGACCGGGTGCTGCCGCGCCCGCTCAAGGAGGTGCTGTTCGCGCCGGAGGGCTCCGCCGAGGCGGAACTGCTGCACCAGACCGTGTTCACCCAGGCCGGACTCTTCGCCGTCGAGGTGGCGCTGTTCCGGCTGGTCCGGTCGCTCGGCGTCGCGCCGGACTTCGTGGGCGGGCACTCGATCGGTGAGATCGCCGCCGCGCACGTGGCCGGGGTGCTGTCCCTCCAGGACGCCTGCCTGCTCGTGGCCGCGCGGGGCCGGCTGATGCAGTCGCTGCCCGACGGCGGCGGGATGCTCGCCGTGGCCGCCGACGAGGCGGCGGTGACGGAGGCGATCGCCGGGCTGACCGACCGGGTCGGCGTCGCGGCCGTGAACGGCCCGACGTCGGTCGTGGTCTCCGGAGCCGTCGACGCCCTCGACGAGGTCGAGCGGGTCTGGCGCGACCGGGGTGTGCGTACCCGTCGGCTGACCGTGAGCCACGCGTTCCACAGCCCGCTGATGGAGCCGGTGCTGGAGCGGTTCCGGGGCATCGTCGCGCGTCTGGCCTTCGCCGCGCCGACGCTGCCGCTGGTGTCGAACCTGACCGGCGCGCTCGCCGACCCCGACGAGATCCGCACCCCGGAGTACTGGGTGCGGCACGTCCGCGAGGCCGTCCGCTACGCCGACGGGCTCGCCGCACTGCGCGCCGCCGGCGCCGACACGTTTCTGGAGATCGGCCCGCAGAGCGTGCTGACCGCGATGGCGGCCGACGTCCTGCCCGACGACGACGTGCTGGCGGTCGCCGCCCAGCGCCGGGACCGGCCGGAGGCGCACGCGCTGCTGCACGCCCTCGCCGAGCTGCACGTGCACGGCGTGCCGGTGACCTGGCGGGAGTGGTTCGCCGACACCGGCGCCCGCCGGATCGACCTGCCCACGTACGCCTTCCAGCGGGAGCGGTTCTGGCCTGAGGTGGTGCCGTGGCGCGTCGGCGACGTGTCGGGCGCGGGCCTGGGCGTGGCGGGGCATCCGCTGCTCGGCGCGGCGGTGCGGCTCGCCGGCGACGACGAGGTGGTGCTGACCGGCCGGCTGTCGGCGTCGACGCACCCGTGGCTGACGGACCACGTCGTGTCCGGGGCCGTGGTGGTGCCGGGCACCGCGCTGGTGGAGCTGGCCGTTCGCGCCGGCGACGAGGTGGGCGCGCCCCGGGTGGGTGAGCTGACCGTGGCCGCGCCGCTGGTGCTGCCGGCGTCCGGCGCGGTACGCGTGCAGGTGCGCGTGGGCGCGGCCGACGACTCCGGCGCCCGGTCGGTCGCCGTCCACTCCCAGCCCGAGGAGGACGCCGACGCCGAGTGGGTGCGGCACGCCGACGGTGTGCTGGAACCGACGCCGGCCGACGAGCCGGGCGTCGGGGCGTGGCCGCCGGCGGACGCGTCCGAGGTGGACCTCGCCGGGTGGTATCCGAGGCTGGCCGAGCACGGCCTGGCGTACGGGCCCGTGTTTCGGGGCGTGCGTCGGGTCTGGGCGACCGACGGCGAGGTGTACGCCGAGGTGGCGCTGCCCGACGAGGCGGCCGGCGCGGCCGGCGCGTTCGGCGTGCACCCGGCGCTGCTGGACGCCGCGCTGCACCCGGTGGCGCTGCTGCTCGCGGGGGAGCCGTCGGGCGGGCCGCGGGTGCCGTTCGCGTTCGAGGGCGTGCAGGTGCACGCCTCGGGCGCCCGTACGCTGCGGGTGCGACTGACCCGCGACGGCTCCGGCGTACGCCTGGTCGCCTGCGACGGCGCGGGCGCGCCGGTGGTGTCGGTGGACTCCCTGGTGCTGCGGGAGATGACCGGCGTGACGCCCCGGGGCGCCGCCGCCCGGTCGCTGTTCGACGTGGCGTGGCAGGCCGAGCCGGTCGTCGGGGTCGACGACGTCGCGGGATGGGCGGTGCTGGGCGGGCCGGCGCCGGCCGCGTTGCCGGAGCTGCCGGTCCACGCCGACGTGGCGGCGCTGGCGGCGAGCGGGCGCCCGGCCCGGCAGGTGCTGCTGGTCGTGCCGGCCGGCGGGGCCGGCGTCGTCGTGCCCGAGGCCGTGCGCGCGGTCACCACCGGCGTCCTGGACACGCTGCGGTCCTGGCTGGCCGCCGACGAACTGGCGGACGCGAAGCTGGTCGTGGTGACCCGGGGCGCGGTGGCCGCCGGGGACGACGACCGGGTCACCGACCTGGCCGGCGCGGCGGTCTGGGGGCTGCTGCGCTCCGCCCAGTCCGAGCATCCGGGGCGCGTCGTCGTCGCCGACGTCGACGGCGACCTGGATCCGGCCGTCCTCGCCGTGCTGACCGGCGCGGCCGTCGACCCGTCGGTCTCCGGCGGCCAGCTCGCGCTGCGCGGCGACCGGACCCTCGTGCCGAGGCTGGTGCGGCCGGTGGGCGACGAGCTGACGCCGCCCGCCTCCGGGCCGTGGCACCTGGCCGCCGTCGCCCCCGGCACCCTCGACGGCGTCGACCTCGTGTCCGCCCCGGCCGTGGCGTTGGACGCGGGTCAGGTGCGGATCGCGGTGCGGGCGGCGGGGGTGAACTTCCGGGACGTGCTGATCGGGCTGGGGATGTATCCGGATCCGGCGGCGGTGATGGGCAGCGAGGGCGCGGGCGTGGTGGTCGAGGTCGGTCCCGGGGTGACCGACCTGGCGCCCGGCGACCGGGTGCTCGGCATGTTCGAGTACGCCTTCGGCCCGCAGGCGGTCGCCGCGCGGGAGCGGATCGCCCGGATGCCCGCCGGCTGGTCGTTCACCGAGGCGGCGTCGATGCCCCTGGTCTTCCTGACGGCGTACTACGCGCTGCGTGACCTGGCGGGTCTGCGGGCCGGGGAGTCGGTGCTGATCCACAACGGGGCGGGCGGGGTCGGCATGGCCGCCATCCAGCTCGCCCGGCACTGGGGCGCGACGGTGTTCGCCACGGCGAGTCCCGGCAAGTGGGGCGTGCTGCGTGGCCTGGGGGTGGCCGAGGAGCGGATCGCGTCGTCGCGGACGACGGGGTTCGAGCAGACCTTCGGCGCGGCCACCGGCGGGGCAGGGGTGGACGTGGTCCTCGATGCCCTCGCCGGTGAGTTCGTCGACGCGTCGCTGCGGTTGCTGCCGCGTGGTGGCCGGTTCGTGGAGATGGGCAAGGCCGATCTGCGCGATCCCGCCGTGGTCGCCGCCGAGCACCCGGGCGTCACCTACCGCGCCTTCGACCTCAACGAGGCGGGCAGCACCCGGATCGGCGAGATGCTCACCGAGATCCTGGCGCTGTTCGAGCGGGGCGCGCTGCGCCCGCTGCCGGTGCGGGCGTGGGACGTGCGCCACGCCCGGCAGGCGCTGCGCCACGTCAGCCAGGCCCGCCACGTCGGCAAGGTGGTGCTCCGCGTTCCCAACCCGGTGGACCCCGAGGGCACCGTGCTGGTCACCGGCGCCGCCGGGACGCTGGCCGGCGTGGTCGCCCGGCACCTCGTCGCCACCGGCCAGGCCCGGCACCTGCTGCTGGCCTCCCGCCGCCACCCCGACGGGGTCGGCGGTGACGACTACGCCACCCTCGTCAGGGAGTTGACCGACGCGGGCGCCGACGTCACCGCCGTGGCCGTCGACGTCAGCGACCCCGCGCAGGTCACCCGCCTGGTCGCCGGGATCGATCCGGCCCACCCGCTGACCGCCGTCATCCACACCGCCGGGGTGATCGCCGACGCGACGATCGGCTCGCTCGACGCGCCGGCCCTGCACGCCGTGCTGGCGCCGAAGGTGGACGCCGGCTGGGCGCTGCACGAGGCCACCCGGCACCTTGACCTGTCGGCGTTCGTGCTGTTCTCCTCGGTCGCGGCCACCCTCGGCTCCCCGGGGCAGGGCAACTACGCCGCCGCGAACGCGTTCCTCGACGCCCTCGCCCGGCACCGCCACCAGCAGGGGCTGCCCGCCACCAGCCTCGCCTGGGGCATGTGGGCCACCGACAGCGCGATGACCGCGCACCTCGACGGCGACGACCAGCAGCGGCTGCGGCGGGTCGGGATGAGCCAGCTCTCCCCGGCCGAGGGCGCCGAACTCTTCGACGCCGCCCTGCCGGCGGCCCAACCGGTCGTCGTCGCGGCCCGCCTCCACGTCACCGGCGAGGCGAGCGGTGTACCGCCGCTGATGCGGCACCTGCTGCGCGGCGGCGGCCGACGCCGCACCGCCAGCGACCGGCCGAGCGCCGGGGCGTCGTGGCGGGAGCGGCTCGACGGCCTGTCCGAGGCGGACGCCCGCCAGGCGCTGGTCGACCTCGTCTGCGGCCAGGCCGCCACGGTGCTGGGTCACGCCTCGGCGCAGGCGGTCCCCGCCACCCGCGCCTTCAGGGACCTGGGCTTCGACTCGCTGACCTCGGTGGAGCTGCGCAACCGGCTGGGCGCCGCCACCGGGCTGCGGCTGACCGCCACGCTGGCCTTCGACCACCCCACCCCGGCCCGGCTCGCCGACCACCTGTTCGCGCAGCTCGGCCGGACCACCGGCGCCGGCACCACCGTCCGTACCGTCGTCACCGCCGACGCCGACGAGCCCATCGCCATCATCGGCATGGCCTGCCGCTACCCCGGCGGCGTCGCCACCCCCGAGCAGCTGTGGCAGCTCGTCACCTCCGGCTCCGACGCCATCGGCGGCTTCCCCACCGACCGCGGCTGGGACCTCGACCGGCTCTACGGCACCGACGGCGACCAGGCCGGCGGCACCGTCACCGACCAGGGCGGCTTCCTCTACGACGCGGCCGACTTCGACGCCGGCTTCTTCAACATCAGCCCCCGCGAGGCCCTCGCCATGGACCCGCAGCAGCGGCTGCTGCTGGAGACCGCCTGGGAGAGCTTCGAGTACGCCCGCATCGACCCCACCGCCCTCGGCGGCACCGCCACCGGCGTCTTCGTCGGCGCCGCCTCCTCCGGCTACGCCACCAGCGGACGCGACGACCTGGACGGCCTCGAGGGACACCTGCTCACCGGTACGGCCGGCAGCGTCGCCTCCGGGCGGGTCGCCTACATGTTCGGTCTCGAAGGACCGGCGGTCACCGTCGACACCGCCTGCTCCTCGTCGCTGGTGGCGTTGCACCTCGCCGCCCAGGCGCTGCGCGGCGGCGAGTGCGACCTGGCCCTGGCCGGCGGGGTGGCACTGATGGCGCAGCCCGGCATGTTCTCCGAGTTCTCCCGGCAGGGCGGCCTCGCCCCGGACGGGCGGTGCAAGGCGTTCGCCGCCGGCGCCGACGGCACCGGCTGGTCCGAGGGCGTGGGCATGCTGCTGGTGGAGCGCCTCTCCGACGCCCGGCGCAACGGGCACCGGGTGCTCGCCGTCCTGCGCGGCTCCGCGGTCAACCAGGACGGCGCGTCGAACGGGCTGACCGCCCCGAACGGCCCGTCGCAGCAGCGGGTGATCCGGCAGGCCCTCGCCAACGCGCGGCTCGCCGCCGCCGACGTGGACGCCGTCGAGGCGCACGGCACCGGGACCGTCCTCGGCGACCCGATCGAGGCGCAGGCGCTGCTGGCCACGTACGGGCAGGGCCGCGCCGACGCCGAGCCGCTCTGGCTCGGCTCGATCAAGTCGAACATCGGCCACTCCCAGGCCGCGGCCGGGGTGGCCGGTGTGATCAAGATGGTGCTGGCGATGCGGCACGGCGTGCTGCCGCCGACCCTGCACGTGGACGAGCCGTCGCCCCACGTCGACTGGAGCGCCGGGGCGGTCGCCCTGCTCACCGAGGCCCGGCCGTGGCCGGCGGTGCGCCGGCCCCGCCGGGCTGCCGTGTCGTCGTTCGGCATCAGCGGCACCAACGCGCACACCATCATCGAGCAGGCGCCCGACGAGGCGGCCCCGGCGACGACCCCGCCGGCGGGGCCCGTCCCCGGCCTGGTCGGCCCCGCCGCCGTACCCCTGCTGGTCTCCGGCCGCAGCCCCCGCGCGCTCGGGGCGCAGGCCGCCCGGATCGGCGAACGGCTGGCCGGCGACGCCGACCTGGACCTGCGCGACCTCGGGTTCTCCCTGGCCGCCCAGCGGGCCCACCACCCCTACCGGGCGGTCGTCGTGGCTGCCGACCGGGACGACGCGGCCGCCCGGCTGGCCGCCCTCGCCGCCCGCGACGGTTCGCCGGCCGGCGCGGACGCCGCGTCGAAGGTCGTCTTCGTCTTCCCCGGCCAGGGCTCCCAGTGGGCGGGGATGGCGCTTGACCTGCTGGACACCTCGCCGGTCTTCCGGCAACGGATGACGGAGTGCGCCGAGGAGCTGTCCCGGCTGGTGGACTGGTCCCTCACCGACGTGCTCCGGCAGGCACCCGGCGCGCCGTCCCTGGACCGGGTCGACGTGGTCCAGCCCGTGCTGTTCTCCGTCATGGTGTCCCTCGCCCAGCTCTGGCGCTCGTGCGGCATCGTGCCGGCCGCCGTCGTCGGGCACTCGCAGGGTGAGATCGCCGCGGCCTGCGCGGCCGGCGCGCTGACCCTCGCCGACGCGGTGCGGCTCGTCGTGGCGCGCAGCCGTGGCCTGCTCGCCATCTCGGGCCGGGGCGGCATGGTCTCCGTCCCGCTGCCGGCCGCCGACACCGAGCAGCTCATCGCGCAGTGGCGTGGCACCCTCTCCGTGGCCGCCCTCAACGGCGCCGCCGCGACCGTGGTCTCCGGTGACGCGGCGTCGGTCGCCGAACTGCTCGCGCACTGCGCCGAGCGGGACATCCGGGCCCGCGCGATCGCCGTCGACTACGCCTCACACTGCGACCACGTCGACGCCGTACGCGACGACCTGGTGGCCGCGCTCGGCACGGTCGACTCCCGCTCGACCGGGGTGGCCTTCCACTCGACGGTCACCGGCGAGCCCATCGACACGGCCGAACTCGACGCCGACTACTGGTACCGCAACCTGCGGGAACCCGTCCGGCTCGCGCCCGTGCTGGACCAGCTGATCGAGCAGGGCTTCCGGGTATTCGTCGAGGTCAGCCCGCACCCCGTGCTGAAGGTGGTGGTCCAGGACGCGCTGGAGAAGGCCACCGGCGCCGTCGACGCGGGCGTCGTGGTCGGTTCGCTGCGCCGCGACGAGAACGGGCCGCACCAGCTGCTGACCGGCCTCGGCGATCTGCACGTCGCCGGGGTGCCCGTCGACTGGGCGGCGGTGTTCGCCGGCTCCGGCGCCACCGGCGTCGACCTGCCGACGTACGCCTTCCAGCGGGAGCGGTTCTGGCCGGCGGTGGACCACTCCGCCGGCGGCGACGTGTCGGGTGCGGGCCTCGGGGCGGCGGGGCATCCGCTGCTCGGCGCGGCGGTGCGCCTCGCCGGTGACGACGAGGTGGTGCTGACCGGCCGGCTGTCGGTGTCGACGCACCCGTGGCTGGCCGACCACGTGGTCGGCGGTGCGGTGCTGGCGCCGGGCACCGCGCTGGTGGAGCTCGTGGTGCGCGCCGGCGACGAGGTGGGCGCGTCGCGGGTACGCGAGCTGACGGTGGCCGCGCCGCTGGTGCTGCCCGCGTCCGGCGCCGTCCGTGTGCAGGTACGCGTCGGCGCGGCCGACGGCTCCGGCGTCCGGTCGGTGGCGGTCCACTCGCAGCCCGACGGCGACCCGGACGCCGACTGGACGCGGCACGCCGACGGTGTGCTGGAGCCTGCCGCCGACGAGCCGGAGCTGGGCGCCTGGCCGCCCGCCGGGGTGCCCGAGGTGGACCTCGCCGGCTGGTATCCGGCGCTGGCGGAGCGGGGCCTCACCTACGGCCCGTCGTTCCAGGGGCTACGCCGGCTGTGGGCCGCCGGCGACCACGCGTACGCCGAGGTGGCGCTGCCGGACGAGGCGATCGCCGACACCGACCGGTTCGCCGTGCACCCGGCGCTGCTGGACGCCGCGCTGCACCCCGTGGGGCTGCTGCTGGCCGACCGCTCCGGCGGGCCGCGGGTGCCCTTCGCCTTCGAGGGCGTGCAGGTGCACGCCTCCGGGGCCCGGGTGCTGCGGGTGCGGTTGACCCGCACGGGTTCCCGGGTGCGGCTGGTGGCCGGCGACGAGTCGGGCGCGCCCGTGGTGTCGGTGGACGCGCTCGCGTTGCGGGAGATGACCGCAGCCGCCGGCCAGGACCCCGCCGAGCGGGCGCTGTTCGAGGTGACGTGGCAGCCCGAGCGGGTCACGCCGGCGCACGACGTCAGCGGCTGGGTGCTGCTCGGCGACGCCGACGTGCCGGCGGAGCTGTCCACGCCGGCGTTCCCGACCGTCGACGACCTGGTCACGGCGGTCTCCGGCGGCGTGGTCGAGGCGCCCCGCGCGCTGGTGCTCCCGGTCCGGGCGGACACGCCGGACGCCGGGCTGCCCGAGCTGGTGGGCACGGTCACCGCCCAGGTGCTGGACGTGCTGCGGTCCTGGCTGGACGCCGAGGCCCTGGCCGACACGAAGCTGGTGGTCCTGACCCGCGGCGCGGTGCTCGCCGCACCGGCCGACGCGCTGCGGGACCTGGCCGGCGCGACGGTCTGGGGCCTGCTGCGCTCGGCGCAGTCCGAGCACCCGGGACGGATCGTCCTCGCCGACGTCGACGGCGCGCTCACCCCGGCGGTCCTCGCGGTGCTGGCCGCGGTGGCCGAGGACCCGTCGGCCACCGGCGGCCAGGTGGCCGTACGCGGCGACGAGGTGCGCACCCCGCGCCTGGGCCGGCCCACCGGCCAGGCCGCCGAGGAACTCGTCGCGCCGGACGGACTGTGGCGGGTCGGCGCGGTGAGCCCCGGCACCCTCGACGGGATCGGCATGGTGCCCGCCGCGCCCGTCGCCCTGGACGCGGGCCAGGTGCGCGTCGCGGTGCGCGCGGCCGGCGTGAACTTCCGGGACGTGCTGATCGGCCTGGGCATGTACCCGGATCCGGCGGCCGTGATGGGCAGCGAGGGCGCGGGCGTCGTGGTCGAGGTCGGCCCCGGCGTGACCGACCTGGTGCCCGGCGACCGGGTGCTTGGCATGTTCGAGCCGGCCTTCGCCCCCGAGGTGATCGCCACCCGCGACCTCGTCGCGAAGATCCCCGACGGCTGGTCCTTCACGCAGGCCGCGTCGGTGCCGGTGGTGTTCCTGACCGCGTACTACGCGCTGCGTGACCTGGCCGGGCTGCGGGCCGGCGAGTCGGTGCTGATCCACAACGGCGCCGGTGGCGTCGGGATGGCCGCCATCCAGCTCGCCCGGCACTGGGGCGCGACGGTGTACGCGACCGCCAGCCCCGGCAAGTGGGATGTGCTGCGGGGTCTCGGGGTGGCCGGGGAGCGGATCGCGTCGTCGCGGACCACGGAGTTCGAGCAGGCGTTCGGCGCGGCCACCGGCGGCGCCGGTGTCGACGTGGTGCTCGACGCCCTCGCCGGTGAGTTCGTCGACGCGTCGCTGCGGCTGCTGCCGCGCGGCGGCCGGTTCGTGGAGATGGGCAAGGCCGACGTGCGTGACCCGCAGACGGTCGCCGCCCACCACCCCGGCGTCGCCTACCGCGCGTTCGACCTCAACGAGGCCGGGCACCCGCGCATCGGCGAGATGCTGACCGAGATCCTCGACCTGTTCGCGCAGGGCGCGCTGCGCCCGCTGCCCGCACGGGCGTGGGACGTGCGCCAGGCCCGGCAGGCGCTGCGACACATCAGCCAGGCCCGCCACATCGGCAAGGTCGTGCTGCGGGTTCCCGCGCCCGCCGACCCCGACGGCACCGTGCTGCTCACCGGCGCGGGAGGCGCCCTCGCCCGGGTCTTCGCTAGGCACCTGGTCGCCACCGGTCAGGCGCGGCACCTGCTGCTGGCCTCGCGCCGTGGCCCCGAGCAGTACCAGGACCTGGTCGAGGAGCTCACCCAGGCCGGTGCCCGGGTCACCGCCGGCACCGCCGACGTCACCGACCCCCGGCAGGTGACCCGGCTGCTGGAACTGGTGGACCCGGCGCACCCGCTGACGGCGGTGGTGCACACCGCCGGCGTGATCGCCGACGCGACCATCGGTTCGTTGGACGAGTCCGCCCTGCGTGCGGTGCTGGCGCCGAAGGTGGACGCCGGCTGGGCGCTGCACGAGGCCACCCGGCACCTGGACCTGTCGGCGTTCGTGCTGTTCTCGTCGGTGGCGGCCACCCTCGGCTCCCCGGGGCAGGGCAACTACGCGGCGGCCAACGCGTTCCTCGACGCCCTCGCGCAGCACCGCCGGCAGCAGGGGCTGCCCGCCACCAGCCTCGCCTGGGGACTGTGGGCCACCAGCAGCGCCATGACCGCCCACCTGCACGGCAACGAGCACCGCAAGGCGATCCGCGCCACCAGCGCCCCGCTGACCGACCAGCAGGGCGTCGCGCTCTTCGAGGCGGCGCGGCGGCGCGGCAGCGCCCACCTCGTACTCATGAACCTGCCGCCGGCGACCGCGCGGCCGGCCGGCGGCACCGTGCCCAGCCTGCTGCGTGACCTGGTCCGCGCCTCCGCCCCGGCCCGCCGCGCGGTGGGCCGGGGCCTGGCCGACACCGCGTCGGTGCGGGACCGCCTGGCCATGCTCAGCCCGGCCGAGCGGCGCAACCACCTGCTCGACCTGGTGGCCACGAACGTCGCCAGCGTGCTCGGGCACCGCTCCGCGGAGAACGTCGACCCCCACCGCGCCTTCAAGGAGCTGGGCTTCGACTCGCTCACCTCGGTCGAACTGCGCAACCGGCTCTCCGCCGCGACCGGGCTGCGGCTGCCCGCGACCGTGGCGTTCGACCACCCGGCCCCCGCGGTGCTCGCCGACTTCCTCGACCGGGAACTGGGCGGCGGTTCGGACGCCGCCCGCCCAGCGGTAGTCGGTACGGCCGCCGCGCTCGACGAGCCGAT